>JBEPUW010000001.1:0-209963 GCA_041691315.1 Caulobacteraceae bacterium
GGCGCGGGCCGGTCGCAAGACCGGCCCGCTTCTTTGTGGCCGCAGGCCAGCAAGAAAGAATTGAACCCCGAAAAACACGAAAAGCACGAACGTCAGGCTTCGCCGCTCGAGTTCACCTTCGACGATCCCGCCCGGGCCTCAACGCCCACCCGTTCGTGCTTTTCGTGTTTTTCGTGGTTGAATCCTTAAGGGCGCATCCGCGCGCGGCCCGCCAGCAAATTGACCGCCAAGGTCGCCAAGGACGCCAAGAGGTTGGGGAACGAGTGGTGTCGGTCGCGCGCCAAGGCGCGCAGTCTTGCCCTGCCATCGCGCGCGCCTGGGTTCTTCTTGGCGTCCTTGGCGAGCTTGGCGGTCGAAATCCTCAGAAGGACGCGGTCGCGAAGGCGCGGCGGCGGGTTGAGGCGGCGAGTTCGGACCAGATGGCGGTGTTGACGGCCGCGGCGGCTTCGCCGGGCTGGGTCTCGGCGAAGGCGTGCAGGTCGGTGAGGGCGTCGCGCAGGGCGTCGTTGGCGCCTTGCAGCGCCGAGATGTGCAGGTCGCTGTCGTCGCCGCTCGCCAGGTTGCGCAGCCGCTCGGCCAGGTTGGCAGGGGGCGGCAGACTGGCCGCGTCCTCGAAGAGGGCGCGGATGGCGCGGTTCTCCTCGACCAGCCGGTGGGCGGTGCGGTCGCCTTCCTCGGCGGCCATCATCAGCACTGCCGCGGTCAGGCCGGCGGACCCGGCGAGGTAGGCTGACTTCAGGTCCGGCGCGTAGACGCCGCCCATGCGCTGGGCGAGGTCCATCAGGATGGCGCGGGTGTTCGGGGTCATAGCCGGCCCATCAGTTCGAGGGCGGCGCGGTCCTGCAGGTTCAGCATGCGCCAGGCCGAGAAGATCAGGATCGGCTCGCGGTTCTGCCCGTCCATCCAGGCCTTGGCGCTGGAGACCCAGATGCCCTGGCCCTTGACGCAGTTGAACAGCTCCCACCAGTGCAGGGCGGCCGGATCGGCCGCGAGGCCCGAGGCCTTCTCCCAGATGGCGATCGCCTGCTCGCGAGGCAAAAGCCCGCCGCGGCGGTCGTCGCCGCCCCAGCACCAGATGCGGTTCAGCCCCCAGCCCAGGTCTTCCAGCGGGTCGCCCAGATGCGCCATCTCCCAGTCGAGGACGCCATGGATGACCCCCTCTTTGTCATAGAGGAAGTTGCCGGTGCGATAGTCGCCGTGCACGACGCTGATCTTCTGCGCCGGCGGCGGCGGGTTGGCGCGCAGCCAGCGGATGGCGGCGCGGATGATCGGCTGCGGCTCGATCTGGTCGGCGTCGATGACGCCTTCCCAATAGTCCAGCTCGCGGGTCCAGCAGGCGTCCGGCGCGGGGACCGGCATTAGCCGGTCGAGGCCGAGCGCGATCGGGTCGGCGCGGTTGATCTCGCCGAGAATGGTCCATTTGTGATTGCCCAGCGCCTCGGCCTTGTCGGCGAAGGGCGGGCTGAGCAGCGCGGTCGGGCTGGATTCGAAGCCGGTGATCTCCTCGGCGATGAAGAACGGCCGGTCGAGGGGCGCGGAATCCTCTTCCAGCCACAGCATCTCCGGCACCGGCACGGCCGAGCCGTAGAAGGCATGATAGGCGGCGAACTCAACGTCGCGCTGAGTCTCGATCAGGCTGTCCGGCGGGTCGCGCCTGAGGATCAGCCGCCGTTCCACCGGCCCGCTCGCGCCATGGTAGCGCAGCCGCAGCCGATAGGTCTCTCGCGACGCGCCGCCGGTGATCCGCGAGAGCAGGTCCACCTCGACCTCGCGCGCGTCGCCCAGCCGCGTGGCGATATAGGCGGCGATGCGCTCCGGCGTCAGGGGCTGTTCGGCCATGGCCTCAGGCCGCCACGAAGCGAACCGGCAGCGACTTCAATCCGTTGACGAAGACCGCTTGCGACATGCGCGGCTCGCCCGCCAACTCGATCGACTTCAGCCGGGGCAGGAGTTCCTCGTAGAGGATGCGCATCTCCATCTTGGCCAGGTGCTGGCCGAGACAGAGGTGCGCGCCGTAGCCGAAGGCCAGCTGGCGGTTGGGCGAGCGGTCGGCGTGGAACTCACCAGCGTTCTCGAATACCGCCTCGTCGCGGTTGCCCGAGGCGTAGCAGAGCATCAGCCAGTCGTCCCTGGCGATGGCGCGGCCGCCGACCTCGGCGTCCTCGGTGGCCGAGCGCATGAAGGTCTTGACCGGCGTGGTCCAGCGGATCGCCTCGTCGATCAGGCCGGGAATGCGGCTCGGATCGGCCTGCAGCCAGGCCAGCTGGTCGGGATGTTCGCACAGGGCCTGCATGGCGCCGGCAGTGGTCGAAGAGGTGGTGTCGTGGCCGGCGGTGGCGACGATGACGTAGTAGCTCATCGCCTCGAACTCGGAGATCGGCCGCCCGTCGATCTCGCTGGTGGCGATCAGGGTGGCCAGGTCCTCGCGCGGATGGGTGCGGCGGTCGGCGCTGATCTTGGCGAAGTACTGGTAGAAGTCGGCCAACACGCCTTGGATGGCGCCCATGTCCAAGGGGTCGCTCTCCTTTTCCTCGCGGCCGAGGTCTGGGTCGGCGGCGCCGAACAGCTCCTGGGTCAGCATCAGCATGCGCGGCTCGTCCTCCTCCGGCACGCCCAGGATCTCCATGATCACGTGCAGGGGGAAATGCAGCGCCACCTCGTTGACGAAGTCGCATTCGCCGCCGGAGGCCAGCATACGGTCGACCGAGGCGCGCGCGATGCCGCGGATGCGGTCCTCCAGCTTGCGGATGTTCTGCGGCAGGAACCAGGCCTGGGTCAGGATGCGGTATTTCGGATGATCGGGCGCATCCATCTGCACCAGGCTGCGCACCAGGTGCGGGCTGCCGCCGGTCATCTGGCGGATGCGAGCGTCGCCGGCGGCGCTGACGATGGTGGTCGAGCGATCGCCGGAGTGGAAGAGGGCGTTCTGGCGGCTGATCTCGAGGATGTCGGCGTGGCGGGTCACCACCCAGAACGGGTCGTAGCCCTCAGGTTTCGCCACCCCGAGCGGGTTGTTGGCGCGCAGCCAGGCATAGGTCTCGTGGATGCGCGGACCGGCGTAAGCGGCGGGGTCGACCAGCGTCGCGGCGACGTCGTCGGGAATGCGGATTTCGGGCGTCGCCATGGCGTTTTCGACGGGGCCGCCAGGAAAGGCTTGCCTTCCTTTACGGCAATGCCGCGTCTCCTCCTTGCCTTATAATCTATGGCAGTTTTGATAGGCGAGGCGCCGCCGCAGAGCAATGAGCGGCGCTCGCGGATTTGGAAACATCAGGGCTTATGACGGCATCGGCTGAGAACGATCTTGAGACCGGGCTGAACGCGCTGGCGGCGCGCCTGGCGCCCGGCGGCGTCATGGCCAACCTGCGCCGCCTGACCGCCGGCGCGACCCAGGAAGTCTGGCGCTTCGAGCTGGTCGAGGGCGAGACGGTGACGCCGCTGATCCTGCGCCGGGCGCCGGGCGGCACGCGGGTGTCCGAAACCGCCGTCGGGCTGGAGACCGAGGCCGCCCTGGTCGTGGCCGCCGCGGCCGCCGGCGTGCCGGCGCCGCCGGTGCGGCACGTGCTGGAGCCCGGGGACGGTCTCGGCCACGGCTTCATCATGGGCTTTGTCGAAGGCGAGACCCTGGGCGGGCGCATCGTCAGGTCCGAGGACCTGGCGCAGGCCCGCACCTTCCTGGCGCGGCAGTGCGGCGAGGTGTTGGCCCGCATCCACACCATGAACCCGGACGACTTCCCGCGCCTGCGCCGCTCGACCCCGGCCGAGCTGGTCGAACAGTACCGCGCCACCTACCGCGCCTCGAACTGGCCGCGGCCGGTGTTCGACCTGGCCTTCCGCTGGCTCGACGACCATTGCCCGCCACCGCCAGACGAGATGAAGCTGGTGCACGGCGACTACCGGAACGGCAACCTGATGATCGGCCCCGACGGCCTGCGCGCCGTGCTCGACTGGGAGATCGCCCATGTCGGCGACCCGATGGAGGACATGGGCTGGATCTGCACCAACGCCTGGCGCTTCGGTATGGTCGACAAGCCGGTCGGCGGCTTCGGCGAGCGCGAGGACCTCTGGGCCGGCTACGAAGCGGCCGGCGGCGCGCCGGTGAAGCGCGACCACGCCCTGTTCTGGGAGGTGTTCGGCTCGATGCGCTGGGGGGTGATGTGCGGCTCGATGGTCGCGGCCTTCCGCAGCGCCGACCCCTCGGTTGAGCGCGCGGTGATCGCCCGGCGCACCTCGGAGAACGAGATCGACCTCTTGCGGCTGTTGGCGGCCTGACATGCAGGATCAGCCCACCCCATCGGAAGTCATCGGCGCGGTCGCCATCTTCCTGAAGACCGTGGTCGCCGCCCAGACCACTGGCGCCACGTCGTTCCAGGCCAGGGTCGCGGCCAATGCGCTGGAGATGATGCGCCGCCAGCTCGACCTGGCGCCGGCCGAGGACGCCGCCGAACTGGCGCGGCTGAAGGACCTGCTCAAGACCTACGGCTCGCTGGCCGACCTCAACGTCGAGCTGGCGCGCCGCATCGCGGCCGGCGAACTTGACCTGACGACCCCCCGCCTCACCGATCACCTCTGGGCGACGACGATGGCGAAGCTCGCCGTCGACCAGCCCACCTATGCCGCTTACCGCGCCGAGCTCGCCTCCCGAGCCGGCGAAACCTCCTGAAGGACGCCTCCGATGGACTTCGCCCTGCCGCAAGACCTGGTCGACTACCTGGCCGTACTCGACGCCTTCATCGAGGCGGAGATCAAGCCGCTGGAGCAGAAGGACGACAATATCCGCTTCTTCGACCACCGGCGCGAACACGCCCGCACCGACTGGGACAATCAGGGCCTGCCCCGGCATGAGTGGGAGGCGCTGCTGGCCGAGGCCAGGCGCGCCGCCGACGCCGCCGGCCACCTGCGCTACGCCTGGCCGGTGGAATGGGGCGGCAAGGGCGGCTCCAACCTTTCAATGGCGGTGATCCGCGAGCACCTGGCCGCCAAGGGGCTCGGCCTGCACAACGACCTGCAGACCGAGCATTCGATCGTTGGCAACAACCCCTTCATCATCATGTTCAAGGAGTTCGCCACCAACGCCCAGTACGAGATCTATGGCGAACGGCTGCAGAAGGGCGAAATCCGCACCGGCTTCGGCCTGACCGAGCCGAACCACGGCTCCGACGCCACCTTCATGGAGACCCGCGCCGTCCGCGAGGAAAAGGACGGCGTCGCCGGATGGCGCATCAACGGCGAGAAGATGTGGACCACCGGCATGCACGTGGCCAACTACATCATGACCTTCGCCCGCACCTCGGGGAAGGACGGCGACTCCAGCGGCATCACGGTCTTCCTGGTGCCGGCGTCCGATCCCGGCGTGAAGATCGAGGAATATCTCTGGACCTTCAACATGCCGACCGACCACCCGAGAGTCAGCTTGACCAATGTCTGGGTCTCGGACGAAGCCATCTGGGGCGTCGAGGGTCAGGGCCTGCGGCTGGGCCAGAGCTTCGTGCACCAGAACCGCATCCGCCAGGCCGCCTCATCCCTAGGGGCGGCGGTGTTCTGCGTCGAGGAGAGCGTCAAGTACGCCCGCCAGCGCAAGCCGTTCGGCAAGCCGCTCTCCGACAACCAGGCCATCCAGTGGCCGCTGGTCGAGCTCGCCACCCAGTGCGAGATGCTGCGGCTCTTGATCCGCAAGACCGCCTGGGAGATGGACAACATGCCCCACAAGGAGGTCGAGCGGCAGATCTCCGACAAGGTCTCGATGTGCAACTACTGGTCCAACCGGCTGGTCTGCGAGGCCGCCGACCGGGCCATGCAGGTGCATGGCGGCATCGGCTATTCACGGCACAAGCCGTTCGAACACATCTACCGTCACCATCGCCGCTATAGGATCACCGAAGGCTCCGAGGAGATCCAGATGCGCAAGGTGGCGGCCTTCCTCTTCGGCTACATGGGCCCGCGCCGGGCCGAATTCGCGGAACTGTAAAATCATGCTCAGCAAAGCCGACGATTTCCCCATCCACCAGACGCCGGAGCCGATCGCCTATTCCGGCACCGATCGGAACTTCTACGACCGCTATTTCTTCAACGGCTACAATCCGGACGGGTCGGGCTTCTTCGCGGTGGCCTTCGGGGTCTATCCGCACCTGAACGTCGCCGACGCCCATGTCTCGGTGATCCGCGACGGGGTCGAGCACTGCGTCCACGCCTCGCGCATCCTGTACATGGAGCGGTTCGAGCTCGAGGTCGGGCCGATCAGGATCGAGGTGTTGGAGCCATTGAAGCGGTTGAAGGTGACGCTCGCCGCCACCGATGGCCTGGCCGCCGAGTTCGTCTTCGAAGGCCGCGCCTTCCCGATCGAGGAGCCGCGCTTCATCCGCCGCAACGGCCCGCGCACCTTCATGGACTATACGCGCCTGACCCAGAACGGCCGGTATACCGGCTGGATCGAGATCGACGGCAGGCGCGAGGCGCTGGCGGAGGGCTGCGTCGGCACCCGCGACCGCTCCTGGGGCGTGCGCCCGATCGGCGCGCCGGACCCGCAGCCGACGCCGTCCTCCGGTCCGCCCGGCTTCTTCTGGCAGTGGACGCCGATGAACTTCGCCGACAAGAGCATCTTCTTCCACTTCACCGCCGATTCCAGCGGTATCCCCTGGAACACCCGCGCCGTGGTGGCCCCGGATGGGGCGAGCGCTACCGAGATGATCGAGATCGAGCACGCCGACATGGCGGTGACGCTTGAGCCAGGCACCCGTCATGCCCGGGCCGCCCGGCTGACCGTGCCCATGCCCAACGCTCCCGCCCTGGAGATCGAGTTCAAGCCGATCTCGACCTTCGTGATGCGCGGCATCGGCTACACCCACCCAAAATGGGGCCACGGCCGGCTGCATGGGGAGATGGACGTCGAGCGCGAGGACATCTCGCTGACCAATCTCGACCTCAACGCGGTGGAGAACCTGCACATCCAGGCGATCTCGACCCTGACGCTGAAGCAGGAGGGGCGCCCCGACCAGACGGGCTTAGGGGTCTTCGAACAACTGGCGTTCGGCCCTTATCCGCCACTCGGCCTATAGGCGAGCGTTTCGTTTCCCTAGCGGCATGAACGAGCGTATGCTTGTCGCAAGGCGACAGGAGGGCTTGAGATGCTCAGGATCACCATGGCCGCGGGTGCGGCCGCGCTTATCGTCGGCTCTATCGGTTTGTTTGCCCCGAGCCAGGCCAAGGCGGCTGTCACCGTCTATGGTTCAGGCTTTGCGGCGCAATGTTTCCACACCGCCAAGTACGGCGGCGACATCCGGGCGGGGATCGCCGACTGCGCCCAGGCCATCGACACCGAGCCGCTTTCGGATCGCGACATGGCCGGCACCTATATCAACCAGGGCGTCCTTTACATGGTCCTGAACGACTATGTGTCGGCCCAGCGGGACTTCGAGAAAGGCGTCAAGCTCGACCCCAGCCTGGGTGAGGCCTTCGTCAATCTCGGCGGGGTCAAGATCGCGCAGATGCATTTCGCCGAAGGCATAGCCGACATCGATCGTGGCCTGGCGCTTGGACCGGAAGAGCCGGAAAAGGCCTATTTCAACCGGGCCCTGGCGGATGAAGGTCTGGACGACGTCAAGGCGGCCTATTTCGACTATTCCCGGGCCGCCGAGCTGAAGCCGACCTGGACGCCGCCGCGCACCGAACTGGCCCGCTTCACCGTCCGCCCGGCGCATTAGCCGCCAAGCATCGCCTTTTCGGCGGCGATGTTGACGGCGAATGACGGCCGCGCGTGAAGGGCGGCCACATAGGCGGCGGTCTTCGGCCAGGTTTTGGCGTCTACCTGATAGCCGGCGTGCAAGGCGTTGACGAACGGGCTTGCGACCGCGAGATCGGCCAAGGTCAGCCGGTCGTCGACCAGATAGCCCGATGCCGGGATGACGCCCTCCAGATAGGTCATCAGCGGCGGGGCCTCCTCATGCTCGGCCTTGTCGGCGGCGTCCAGGTCACCGGGCCGGCCAAAGAATTTCGGCGACACCACGCGATTGAAAAACATCTTGGCCAGCGTTGGCGTGAGAATGGTGTCGGCGAACTCGTCGTACCAGACCGTACGCGCGCGCAGCTTCGGCTCGGGCGGAATCATGGCCGGCTGTGGCTGCACGGCTTCCAGATAGGCAATGATGGCGCTGGAATCAGAGATGGCGAAGGCGCCGTCGCGAAAGCCCGGGATCTTGCCGAAAGGGCTGGTCTCGCGAAACGCCGGATCGGTCGAGTTGGGCGCGGTCGGATGGACCTCGAGCACCAACCCCTTTTCGTCCGCCACGGCGAGCAGCTTGCGGACAAAGGGCGACAGCGACGAACCGTAGACGATCATTGGGCGTTTCTCCTCAGCCGGCGAGTGCGGCCTTATCGTAGCACGGTGACGGACTAGGCAAACCGCTCTCGTGCTGAAGCCGCTGGGATCGCAGCGCTGCAACCGCGATCCTTCTCCCGCGAGGGGAGAAGGAACGCGCGACTGGACCTCAGGCTGAAGCGGTCGCCGCGGCGGTGTCTTAGCTTGCGGCTACCTTGCGCGTTCGCGGCTTGGACGCTGCGGACTTCACGTTCGGTTTGGCGCTGCGGATAACGCCAATCGCGTCGAGCACCGCCGCGTTGGGGGTCTTGCGGACGATCGGACCGATATTGGTGAAGTCGAGCAACCGATCGGTCTTCGCCTTATAGGCCGGCCAGGCCGGGCGGCCGTCGCCGTTCGGATCTCCCGTCTTGGCGAAGGCGAGCCAATAGGCGCTCGCCACGTCTGAGGCCGCCTGGTCCATCGCGTCGGTCGGCCAGGTCGAGGCGTTCAGGGTGCGGAACACGTATTGCCGTTCGGCCGCGTGCGGCGTCGCCTTGACGCGATCCATTATCGAGGCCGACAGCACCGAGAAGCGATAGAGAAAGCTCGGCTCGCCGCATCTGGCGTGCAGGGCGGCCAGATGGCGCGCCGGTTCGGTGAAGATCAGGTCGCTGACTGCGTGGTCCTTGAACGCCGCTTCGCTCGGATAGACGGCGGCCAGGGCTGCGCGCGCCTCCTCGGACAGAGGGGTGAGGCGTTTGAACGCGCCGTCGAACGCCTTTGCGGGGATACGGAACTCCAGCGCATTCGATCCGGCCAAATAGGGAACCCGCGCCTGGGCGCCGCTCTCGAAGGCGGCGACCACGTCCTGGGTCAGCAGCTTGCCGTCGAGGATCGGGCCCCAACCCGACCCCACGTCCGGATCGCCGGCTTCCATGATCGTCTTGGCGTCTATGGCGCGCAGAGCCGCCGCGCTGCTGGCGGCGATGTTCAGCGATTCGACGAAGGCCTCACCCTGCTGCTCGGCCTTGGCGAACGGCGTGCCCGGCTCGCGCCCGGCGCCCGACTGGCTGATGGCCTTGTGGAACAGGCCGCGCGCCAGCGGTGAGACCATCAGCCGGTTGACCGACATGCCGCCGGCCGATTCGCCGAAGATGGTCACGTCGCCGGGATCGCCGCCGAACGCCGCGATGTTGCGCCTGACCCATTCCAGCGCCGCGATCTGGTCCATCAGGGCGTAGTTGCCCTTCAGCTCGTCGGGCTGGTCGGCGGTCAAGAGCGGGTGGGCGAAGAAGCCCAGCCGGCCCAGCCGGTAGTTGACGCCGACCACCACCACTCCGTCGCGGGCCAGATTGGCGCCGTCATAGAGGGCCGCGGTCGCCGAGCCGTTGACGAAGCCGCCGCCATGGATCCAGACCATGACCGGCAGGGCCGCCTCGCCGCGCTCCACCGGGGTCCAGATGTTGAGGGTCAGGCAGTCCTCGCTCATCGGCAGCGGCCCGACGCCGTTGTCCTCCGGCTTGTGGACCTGCAGCGAGATCGGGCCGTTGTATTGGGCCCGGCGCAGGCCTCGCCATGGCGTGGTGGGCTGCGGCGGCCGCCAGCGCAGATCGCCGATCGGAGCGGCGGCGTAGGGCACGCCCTTGAAGGCGAGCACGCCGGCCTTGACGACGCCAACCAGGGCGCCGGACTCGATCTCGACGGTGGAGGTCGATCGCGAGCCGCGCACCAGAGCGGCCGCTCCAGCAGCCAGGGCCGCGACTCCAACGGAAGCCAGGGCGATCACGCCAGCGCGTTTCAAGATTGCATCTCCTCAAGATCCGACCGGCCGCAGTTTCCACAAGCCCTTGACGCGGCGCCAGTCATTTCGTGTGGTCGCCGCCGAACGCGACACTTACGGGGAACGCCGGCCATGACCATGACCCGGGACGACTTGGCCGAACGGGCCTTCATCTATGGCGGCAAGGACGGCGTCAGCGTCGCCGCCTATCGCTGGAGCGGCGCCGAGCCCGCCCGCTTCGTGGTCCAGATCGCCCACGGCATGGCCGAGCATGCCCGCCGCTACATGCCGGTGGCGCGCGACCTGATCGCCGCCGGCGCCCTGGTCTATGCCAACGACCACCGCGGTCACGGCCGAACCGCCGGTTCGGTCGATAAGCTGGGTGATTTCGGCGAGGGCGGCTACGACGCCATGCCCGAGGACATGGCCATTCTGACCCGGCAGATACGCACCGAGCAGCCCGGCCTGCCGGTCATCCTGCTCGGCCATTCCATGGGGTCCTTCGCCGCCCAGGTCTATGCGCTCGACCACAGCGACCTGATCGACGGACTGGTGCTGTCCGGCTCGACCGCCATCGACGTCTTGGCCAAGGCCCGCGCCGAGGCGGGCGGTACGCTGAACACACCGTTCGAGCCGTCGCGCACGGCCTATGACTGGCTGAGCCGCGACGAGGCTGCGGTCGACGCCTATATCGCCGACCCCTATTGCGGCTTTCAGGGCCGCAATCGCCCGGCGACACAGGCTGGCGCGCAAAGGGCGGCCAATCCGGCTGAGCTCAAACGCATCCGCCCGGACCTGCCGATCTACCTGTTCGCCGGCGACAAGGACCCATTGAACGGCGACCTGGCCTTCCTGCACGTGCTGATCGAGCGCTACCGTGCCGCGGGCGTGAAGGACGTGACCTACGACTTCTATCCCGGCGGCCGCCACGAGATGCTCAACGAGACCAACCGCGACGAGGTGATCGCCAACCTGATGAAGTGGATTAATCGGGTGGCGGGTTAGGCTCGGCGCCACGCCCCTAATTAATAACCGTCATGGCCCGACTTGTTCGGGCCATCCATGAACACCGGCCGACGTGGTTTTTCACGACCTGGCCGATCCGCTGATGATCACAGCCGAACGTGAGTGTTCATGGATCCCCCGCATTCCGCTTCGCCCCCGGGGGGGATGACGGGTTTTTTTTGGCGCTAAATCCCCGCGTACCACTCGTAGCCGCGGTCTTCCCAGAAGCCGCCCTTGCCGCCCTGGATGTTGTCGAGCCGGTCGACCGCCTCGATGCTCATCACGTACTTGGCCTGCTTGTAGCCAAGCTGGCGTTCGACGCGCAGGCGCAGCGGCGCCCCGTGGCCCACCTCCAGCGGCGCGCCGTTCAGGTCGTAGGCCAGGATGGTCTGTGGGTGGAAGGCGTCGACCAGGTCGATGCTCTCGTAATAGGGCGACCCCGCCGCCAGCTCGTCGGCGCAGTGGAAGACGATGAAGCGGGCGCCTGCCGCCAGGCCCGACAGCCGCAGGACCTGGCTCAGCGGCACCCCGCTCCACTGGCCGATGGCGCTCCAGCCCTCGACGCAGTCGTGGCGAGTGATCTGGGTGCGGCCGGGCATGGCCCTGAGCTGGGCCAGCGACAGGCTGAGCGGCCGGGTCACCAGGCCGTTCACCGCCAGCCGCCAGTCGGCGAACCCGGTGTCCAGCATGGCCTTGTAGGCGTCACCGCCGGGATGCTCGGTGCCGTTGACCTTGAAGACCGGCGACAGGTCGGCGTGGCTGAATTCCCGCGCCAATGGCTGGCCGGACTGCAGCAGGCGCTGGGTGCGATAGGACAGGCCCTCGGCGGAGCGGATGATCTTGAGAACCTGCGGCGACCTCGACGCCTGGTCGCAGCCGGTCAGCAGTCCGCCCAGCCCGGCCGCGGCGCTGGCCACCAGGCCCCGGCGCGAAACGATCAGCCCGCTCATGGTTGCGCCTCCGCCTTCACGACATAGCGGCCGGTGATCATCGAGCCGATCTCGTTCACCACCCCGGCCAGGAAGACCTCGACCACGTGCACCAGGATGAAGAGCACGATCAGGTTGGCGCTGATGAAATGGATCGTCCGCGCCGACTGCCGGCCGCCGAACAGGGTGAGCAGGCCAGGCAGGATCGAATCGAAGCCCGGCGACATGGTCAGGCCGGTCCCGACCATCAGCGGCAAGAGGATGAAGATGACGATCAGATAGGTCAGCTTCTGCAGCACGTTGTAGCGCTTGGCCTCCTCGCCCGTCGGGTGTTTCAGGCGGATATGGTCCCAGATGCTCGCAAGGATGCTGCGCGGACGGATCTGTTCGCCGCTCGGCGCCAGGTCGCGGCGGAAGTGGCCGGTGAGCAGGCCGGCGACCAGATAGATCAGGCCGTTGATCACGAACAGCCAGGCGAAGAAGAAGTGCCAGTTGCGGCCGGTCGCCAGGTCGCGATAGCTCGGAATGGTCAGCCAGCCCGGAAAGCCCTGCAAGGTCGGCTGGCCGTTGGCGCCCTTGGAAACGCCGAGGAATCCGGTGGTGGTCAGCTTCAGGCCGCCAATATGAGTGACCCCGACCAGGCCGTGCGGCGAGTTCATCGCCGCCAGCTCGGCGATCGGCTTGTCGGCGTCGGCGCCGTACTGGCCCCAGTAAAGCCTGGGATGGGCGTTGAAGATCTGCGCGCCGCTCATGACCAGAAGGCTGATCGCCAGGACGTTGATCCAGTGTGTCAGCCGCACGATGACGCTGTGCCGATAGATCACCTCGCGCGCCGGCTTCACCGGCGCTGGCGCCGCGGTGGGCGGCACAGTCGCTGCGGCGACGGGCTGGGCCGGGGTCTCGGGCACCGCCGGAGACTCGGCCGCCGCGACAGCCTCTGGCTCGAGCGGCGGGTCGGTATCGCTAGCTGACATCGTCGCCGTCTCTCCGCCTTCGACGCGCCTAGTCTAGCGCCAAGCTTCGCGCGGCGACACCTCGCGGTTAATCGTCTCGCAAGCACCGGGGCCGCAAGGTCCAGTTGCGACGGACCAAGGGGCAGGACCATCTCGCGGATGACCGAGGCGTTCGACTATTCGGCCAGGGCCATTACGGCGGCGTTGTCGCCGCGACTTGACGGCCTTCCCTCGACCGCAACCCTGCTTACGCAGGGCGGCGACGCCCGGATCACGCTCGATCCCGCCACGGCGCGCAACAAGTATGGCTGTACGGCGACGCCGGCGGACGGCATGGCCGATTTCAGCTCCTCGACGGCGTCGACCATCTCAGCCCGGGGTTTCGCCGCCGCCGACGCCTTGCGCCAGCGGCTGGCGGCGATGCAGGGGCGCGAGCGCTGCGCCGCCACCTATGGCCGCGAGCTTGATCGCCTGCGCACCGAACTGACCGATCTCTGCGGCCTGAGCAACATGGCCGGGCTGGACGTCGTCTTCGCCGCCTCGGGCACCGATCTTCACCTGCTGGCCGCGGCCCTGGTCGGCGGCACGCCGGACCGGCCGCTGGTCTCGATCGACGTCGAGGCCGAGGAGACCGGCAGCGGCGTGCCCGACGCCCTGTCCGGCCGGCACTTCTCCAGCCATACCGCGCTCGGCGAGACCGTCGCCTCCGGCGCGGGCGTCGGCGCCCATGCGGAGTTTGCCGCGGTTCCCGTGCGCGACGAAGGCGGCGCTTTGCGTTCCACCGCCGACATCGAGGTCGAGCTGGACGCCCTGGTTCTCGACGCCGCCATGTCGGGCCAGCGCGCGTTGCTGACCGTGACCGACGTCTCCAAGACCGGCCTGATCTCGCCGCCTCTGGATGTGGTGCTGGCGCTGGTCCGGCGGTTTCCGAAGACCCTGGAAGTGCTGGTCGACGCCTGCCAGTTCCGCCTCGCGCCTGACACGCTCCGGGCCTATCTCGACCAGGGCTTCATGGTCGCGGTGACCGGCTCGAAATTCCTCACCGGCCCGACCTTTTCCGGCGCGCTCTTCGTGCCCCGGTCGGTCGGCGAGCGGCTGAACAGCCGGCTGCTGCCGCCGGGCCTGCGCGCCTATTCCGCCCGCGCGGACTGGCCCGCCGAGTGGGTCGCCGGCGCCAGCATGACCGAGGCCGCCAATTTCGGCCTGCTGCTGCGCTGGGAAGCGGCCCTGGCCGAGCTGCGCGCCTTCCGCGCCCTGCCCGCGGGCGAAGTGAAGGCTTTCATGGACGCCTTCGCCGCCGCCATCCACACCCGGCTGGTCGACGATCCGGCCTTCGTGCCGTTGCCCACCCGTCGACTGAACCGCACCGCGATCTGCGCCGCCGGCGCCTGGGACCGCGCGCCCAGCATCTTCCCCTTCCTGCTCCGCGTGCCGGGCCGGCGCTACCTCAGCCTGGCCGAAACCGAGGCGGTTTACCGCGCCCTGGCCGACGACGGCGCCCGCCTGGGCCAGCCCGTCCGCTGCGGGCTCCGCGACGGCGCGCCGGTCAGCGCCCTGCGCCTCTGCAACAGCGCCAGGCTGATCACCGAAGCCCTGGGCGAGGGCGAGCCCGATGCGGTCATCGCTCGGGCGCTTGGCGTGCTCGACGCCGTCTCGGCCGCGTCGCTCCGGGTTCTCCACTCATAAAAATTGCAGGCGCCGGCGCGATCCGGTCAACGCTGGATACCGCTCATCCTCGACCCGCTCTAGGCGGCGGGGACGTCCAGGCTCACCAAGCCCTCGGCGACCATCTTGTCCAGAAGCGCAGTCCATCTGCGCCGGTCCGTAGCCGCCCCCGCATGGCTGGAGGACTCAAGAGCAGCGGCGGCGACCTTGACGAGCGTCTTGGGGCTGACAGGCTTATGGCACACGCAGTACGCACCGAGCAGCTTTGCGGTCGCCAGCAACAGATCGGCGCCCGCGGCCGCGGAGCCGCCCGACACCGCGACGATTACCGTGTGAGGCCAACGCTTGCGGATCTCTCCGATCAGCTCGATTCCGTCACGATTCGGCATATTGATATCGGTTACGACCAGGTCGGCCGCGTTCGCCAGGAGCCATTCGAGGGCTTCTTTTCCGTCGCAGGCGGCCGCGAGATCAGGCGTCAGCTCGGCGAGCGCCTCCAGCGCGATCGCCCGAAATACGGGATCGTCATCTACAATCAAGATGAACGGGGAGGATGACGTTCCTGAGGCGACAAACATCAGTTTTTCAAGACCAGCTTTCCGCCCTTTGCCGGGCCAACCCCGATCGGCACGGGAACCGTCGAGCCGGTGTAGTTGGTGTTGATGACCAGATTGGGTGAGCCGGTCATGGTCAGGGCGCTGGCCGCGATGACGGTCCAGTCCGACGCCTGCGCGGCCTTCTTGCCGCCCTGAATGTTCAAGGTCGCGTTGGGGACATAGATCGCCCCCGTGACATTGACAAACGGGTCGCTCTGCAAGGTGAACGTGCCGGTGTCGGCCCGGTCGTCGATGAGCACGAAGCCGGCGAGCGGCCCGGACTGGCGACCGACCAGGCTGATGCTTGAGGCGCCCTTGAAATCGAGCGTCACACCCTTGGCGAAGATCATGACGACATCCGTGCCGGCGATCTGCGCCCCGCCCTTCAGTGACAGGTCGCCGCCGAAATAGTGCTCGCCTGGGCCAAGCGTCAGCACCGTGTTTCCTTTTACGGTCATGGCGCCGCAGTGCACCCCGGCGGGAAGGGTCTGGTTAGCCTGGATATCGACGTTGTTTCCGCTGGGAGAGCCCGGACAGTTGGTCGGAAAGGACGTGTTCAGCGCCGCAAACGGGTCGCCGATGACCGGCGCGCCCATGTTGGCGGACGGCGTGATGGGACCGCTCGCGGTGAGACCGGCCTCGCTCTCGGTCGCCGCCAGGGCCGCGCCCCCGTCGACCTTGAGGCTCTGATTGCCGTGCACCAGGCACGGGGCCTGAAGCTGCGATCCGCCGGTCAGGTGCAGATCGTCGCCGCCCGATGGCCCCATCACAAGGACGCAGAGCGGCGACTTGCCCATGGTCATGGCGGTCGCCTCGACGTGCGTTCGGAAGCCGCCGGCGGGCAGCATGTTGCCAAAAAAGGACATGCGGTAGGTGTCGATCGAGACCTTGATGGTGGCCTCATCGATGACGTTGGCCGTCACGGTAACCTGGTCCTCGGAGGACATCCTGGCGAGCTGGGCGTTGGCGTAGGCCTGGGTCCGCTGGTCCGAGCCGTTTGGCGCGACACTCAGCTGGCGCGCGCCCCACAGAGCCGCAGCGTCCGCGACGTCCTGAGTCATCGAGCGATCGGATTGAATTTGCGACAGCTCGACACCGCCCAGCCCGAGCACGGCCAGAATCGGAATCACCATCGCGAAGATCACCGCGACGCCGCCGGACCGGTCCAGACTATAACCGGCCAGTCGGTTGCTTCGCACTCGCCCGCGCACCGAACCTCTATCGCCCCATCTGCCCACATTGAGTATTTAGCCGCGCAAGATAAAAATTGGGTGAAACGTCTCAATGTCGAAGGACGACACAGCAATAAGTGCCCCCTTCCTTGTTGACGCGAAGGTGTTCCGGCCGACCGACAATTGACTCACGAAGGCGAATTTATTGCAAGGTGAAGCTTGTTGCTGGCCGCGCGCTTTCGGAAGTCGCCCATGAACCTGGTCCGGAGAAGGCTGTCGAATTGATCGAGGCTCCGGCGCACAGAGCCCTGCCACGGCCGCGCTTAGTGCGTAACGCCTAAGCCGCCGTTCGCAGCATCGCCTCGAAGGCGCCGAGCAGCTTGTGCATCGGGGCTTTTTTGTAGGCGAACGGGTCGGGGGGATCCATGGCGTGGACGATCATCGCCACGTCGGCCTCGAACAGCAGAAGCCGGCCGTCGCGGGTCTCGGCGCAGTCGATGCCGAGATAGTCAAGGCCGAGCCGGTCGTGCAGCTGGGCGAAGGCGGCCGCGTGCCTTGCGGCGAAATCGACATCGAAGTCGGCCATGAACCGGGCCTCTTCGGCGCGTTTCTCGGCGCTCTCGGTCATGCCGGCGTTCATGTAGTGCACCATCCAGCGCTCGGAGACCGCCATGTGGCAGATGAAGGGCCGGCCCGCGATCAGCACGATGCGCTGCTTGCGAAAGAGGCCGTCGAGGCCGGCATAGTCGAAGAAGGGGGTGACGTAGAACCGGTCGTCGGCCTGTTCGGCGAGATAGGCGGGCAGGGCCGACGCGTCATCCAGCTTGGCCAGGCCCGCGCCGGCATGGGAGGCGATCGGGCGGACCAGCATTGGGAAGGCGCAAGGCGGGCAACGGCCTGCCGCGATGGCGGTCAGCTCGCCGCGGCTCAGGCGCGCGGCGGCCGGGGCCAGCACCTCGGCGGCGCCGGCCATGGCCGCGGCGACGCCGTCGCGGGTCAGGGCGCGGATGTTGGCGGCCCGGCCGTTCAGCACCGGCCTGGGCCAGCTGGCCAGCAGCGGTTCGATGGCGTCGAGGGCGGCGCGGTTGGCTTCCGACTCGCCGATGCCCAGGAAGGCGACATCGTGCTCGGGCGGCGCGGGGATGGGTTCGCCGGGGACGACATAGAGGCTGGTCAGTTCGACCCCGGCGTCCTCGAGCAGGAAGTCGAGCGGCGTATTGGCCATCAAGTCGCCAGGCGTGACGATGGTCAGCAGCTTCAGGGGCTTCGCTTCGGCGGCGGGCCGGCGAAAGAGTTTCTGCATCTCCAGCGCCTGGGCCTGGACGCGCAGCCCGGCCTCGCCCTGGCCGGACAGCAGCAAAAGCGTGGCCAGGTCCATGACTGCGCCGGCGTCGTCGGGCGCCGCGCGGGTGCGGGCCATCAACCGGTCCCAGACCGGGATCACATCGACGCCTTCGAACACCATGCGCCCGAGCACAGCCAGGCCGATGACCTCGGCGGGCGCCGTGCTCATGCCGCGCCTCGCGTGGCGGTGTCCCCGAAGGCGATGGCGCCGTGCACCAGGGCTTCGAGGTCGCGCTGGTCGGTGCGGTGGTTGAACAGGGCGGCCCTGATCGCGACCTTGCCGTCGATGGTGGTCAGGGAGGGCGCGACCTCGCCTGCCTCCTGCAGGTCGGCGACAATCGTGCGGTTGACCCGGTCGGCGTCGTCGCAGGCATAGCGGAAGCAGACGATGTTCAGGGTCACCGGCGCCAGCAGCTCCAGCGCCGGCGCGGCGATGACCCGACGCTCCAGCGCGCGGGCCAGGGCGCAGCTGCGTTCGATGGCCGCGCCGAGCGCGCCGGTACCGTGCACCGTGAGCGTGAACCAGGTCTTCAGCGCCCGGAAGCCGCGCGACAGGTCCGGGCCATAGTCGCACGGCCACCACTCGCCGCCGGCCAGGCCGCGCTGGTCGCGCTGCAGATAGGCGGCGTCGGCGGCGAAGGTTTCCCGGTGCAGGGTCGGGTCGCGCACCAGGATGCAGCCGGCGTCGTAGGGGACCTGGCCCCATTTGTGGAAATCGAAGGCCAGGGAATCGGCGCGGTCCAACCCCTTCAGCATCGGCCTGAGCTCAGGGGCCAGCACGCCGAGCGCCCCGAAGGCGCCGTCGATGTGGAAGTGCAGGCTCTCGGCCCTGGCGAGGTCGGCCAGGGCGTCGAGGTCGTCGATGGCGCCGGTGTCCACCGTGCCGGCATTGCCGATCAGCAGGAAGGGTCTCGCGCCGTCGCGGCAGTCGGCCCGGATCGCCGCGCTCAGCGCTTCGATGTCGATGCGCTGGGTGGCGTTGACCGCGATCAGGCGCAGCGCGTCCGAGCCCAACCCGGCCATCTCCATGGCGCGCGGGACGCAGCCGTGGGCGGCGGTCGAAGTGTAGGCCGTCAGCCGGGCGCCGTTCGCGCCCTGCCGGCGCCCGGCCTCGCCAAGGGCGCGCTGGCGGGCGACCAGCACGCCGATGAAGTTGGCCATCGAGGCGCCGGTGACCAGCAGCCCGCTCGCGCCCTCGGGGAAGCCGAACAGCTGCTGCATCCAGCCGATCACCTCGCGCTCGACCTCGATCGGCATGTGGTCGCGGCCGCCGAGATTGGCGTTCAAGCCGCCGGCGAGCATTTCGGCCAGCATGCCGACCGGCGTGCCGGCGCCCTGCACCCAGCCCATGAAGCCCGGATGCAGGTTGCCGCCGGCGTAGGGCAGCACGTCGCGCATGAAGCTGGCATGGGCCTCGGCCAGCGGGCTGGGCGCCGTCGGCGGCGGCCCGCGGAAGCGCTGCCGCACGGCTGGCGGGGTTGGCTGCCACACGGGCTGCTCGCGCAGGGTCTGCAGGTGATCGAACATGTCGTCGAGCATGCGGTGGCCCTGGTCGCGGAATGCGCGCCAGTCGGATGGATCGAGGCTGTGCTCAGCCGCCACGTGTACGCGCCCCTGAAACTTGAGGCTCGACATTCGCGGCGCCCGGTTCCGAACTGGTTAACGGCCGCCGGCCGCGACCTTTTGGCTCTCGGGGGCGATCGGTTCGGCCAGTTCGCGTTTCAGCTCGGCGATGGGCGCCGGCCGGCCGAACAGGAAGCCCTGCATGGCGTGGGCGCCGGTGGCGCGCAGGAACTTGCGCTGGTTCTCGTCCTCGACGCCCTCGGCCACCACCTTCATGCCGAGCGCGCGGCCGATCGAGACCAGGGCGTGCACCAGGGTGGCCGACTGCACGTCGTCGCTGCAGCGGGTGACGAACATCCGGTCGATCTTCAGCTTGTCGAAGGGATAGAGCTGCAGGTGGCTGAGGCTGGAATAGCCGACGCCGAAGTCGTCCAGGGCGACCTTGACGCCCATGGCGTGCAGCCGGTCCATGCTGCGACGCACCTCGTCGCCCTCGGAGAGGATGGCCGTCTCGGTGATCTCGACCTCCAGGCGGCGGGGGTCGAAATCGTGCCGCGCCAGGATCACCGCCAGTTCGTCGGCGAACTCCGGGTCGCCGAACTCGACGGCCGAGGCGTTGACGGCGACGGTGAGCCCGTCGAGATCCTTGGTTTCGGCCATGGCGCGGTCGAGCACCCAGCCGGTGATGTCGCGGATCAGGCCGTTCTGCTCGGCCAGCGGCACGAACAGGGCCGGGCTGATGCCGCCGCGGGTCGGGTGGTTCCAACGCAGCAGGGCCTCGACGCCGAGGACCGCCTCGCCGTCGCGGTCGACCTGCTTCTGATAGACCAGGGAAAATTCGCCGCGCTCGCGGGCCAGTTTCAGGTCCTGCAGTAGGCGCGACTGGTCGGTGGCGGGGGCGGCTGCCCGCGCCTCGGTCTCGGTTGGAGCGCCGTCCGGATGGTCCAGCACGTTGAGGGTGGCGAGCAGGCGGCGATGCAGGCTCTCGATCTCGGCCGGCGCGACGTCGCGCTCGCGGGCGGCGGCCTCGATGCGCCCGGCCATGTCGGCGACGGCGCGCGCGCCGATATTGCCGCTCATCGACTTGAGTGCGTGCGCTGCGCGGCCGGTTTCGGCGCGGTCGCCGGCGGCGGCGGCCTCGACCATGGTCCGCACCGCCACCGGCGCGTGTTCGCGGTAGAGCCGGGTCACCCGCTCGACGAAATCCGCGCGGCCGCTATTGGCCATCTGGGCCAACTCGGCGGCGACGACCGGATCGATCAGGTCGGGCGATGCAGCGCTGGCGGCCGCAGGCGCCTCCAGCGGCTCGGCCTCGATCGATGCGGCGCCGGCGGAGGCCGGCTCCATCACGCTGGCCAGGGTGCGGGCCAGGGCCGCGAGCGTGAAGGGCTTGTGCAACACCCCGTCCATGCCGGCCTCGCGCCAGGCGTCGGCGCGCGCGCCCAGCACCTCGGCGGTGAGGGCGATGATCGGGGTTGGCGCGCGCTGGTATTCGGCCTCGCCGGCGCGGATGGCCCTGGCCGCCTGATAGCCGTCCATCACCGGCATGCCGCCGTCCATCAGGATCAGGTCGAATGTCTCGGTGAAGGCGAACTCGGCGGCTTCGCGGCCGTCGACGGCGACGGCGGTGCTGACCCCCAGCCGCGCCAGCGCCTCCATCGCCACCTCGCGATTGACCGCGCTGTCGTCGGCGATCAGGACCCGGCGGCCGGCAAAGCTGGGCAGGGCGTCGTCCTCGGCGCGGGCCTCCTCGACCAGGGCGTCGGAAAGGCCGCCGCCGATGGCCAGGCTGCCCAGGATGGCGGCCAGGTCGCGGCGACGGAAGGGTTGGATCAGCACCACCTGGGCGAGGCCCGCGCGGCGAAGCTCGGCGGGCGCCGGGTCGCCATATTCGCCGATGCAGACCGTGTGCACCGGCCCTGGCGCGAGGGCTGACAGCGCATCGGGATCGCCGATGATCGCCATCGGTGGGACCGGGCCGTCGCCGCCGACATTGGCGCAGATCTCCGCGCTGGCGCTGAGCAGATAGCGGCGGACCGCCGAGCGGGTGGCGACACCGTCAAGGGCGACGGCGATCTGGGCGCCGTCGAAGAGCGGCCATTCCGCCGCCTCGGCCAGCACCTTGGGCCTGAATTCGAAGCCGAAGGTCGAGCCGCGGCCCGGATTGCTGGCGACCAGCAGCTTGCCGCCCATGGCCTCGACCAGCTTGCGGCAGATGGCCAGGCCAAGCCCGGTGCCGCCGAAACGCCGGGTGGTCGAGGCGTCGGCCTGGCTGAAGGCGCTGAACAGCGAGGCGATCTTGTCCTTGGCGACGCCGACCCCGGTGTCCCGCACCTCGATGCGCAGACCGCCCTCGGGCGTCGGCTCGACGCTCAGCAAGACCCCGCCGGTCTCGGTGAACTTCAGCGCATTGTTGACCAGATTGCCGATCACCTGGCGCAGACGCACCGGGTCGGCCTCGACCAGCACGGGCACGTCGGGGTCGATATAGGCGGCCAGATCCAGGCCCTTCTCCCGCGCCCGCTCCCAGAACAGGCTGACCACATCCTCGACGATCTCGGCCACGTCGGTGGGCGCGGCTTCCAGGGTCATCTTGCCGGCCTCGATCTTCGAAAAGTCGAGGATGTCGTTGATGATGGCGATCAGGCTGGCGCCGGACTTGGCGATCACCTCGGCGAAGCGGCGCTGGCGCGGCGCCAGATCGCCGGCGGCCAGCAGTTCGGCCATCACCATCACGCCGTTCATCGGGGTGCGGATCTCGTGGCTCATGGTGGCCAGGAAGTCGGACTTGGCGCGGTTGGCGCTCTCGGCCTGATCCTTGGCGACGCGCAGTTCGCTGGTGCGGATGGAGACGGTGCGCTCCAGCCCCTCGTCGCGCCCGCGGATTTCGCCGAGCATGCGGTTGAAGCCGTCGACCAGCTGGCCGACCTCGCCGTCCGCCTGCACCTCGACCACGCGCGCATAGTCGTGGCTGGCCTCGATTTCGGCCATGGCGTCGGTCAGGGCGACGATAGGGCCGGAGACGCGCCGCCCGACCAGCCAGGCCACACCTAGGCCCGCCAGCGAGGCGATCAGGGCCGCGGCCAGGCTGATCCACAGGCTGGAGACGAACCGGTCGGCGCCTGCCAGTCGGCCGACCAGCACGACGCGGCCGGCCGGCTGCCGGGCAAAGACCACCGGCGCGGTCACCTCGACCGTGCGCGAGCGCAGCATCGACCAGATCGGCGGCGCCTTGGCCCTCTTGTCGACCTTGACGTCGGTGAGCAGGCGCGCGCCCGAGCCGGTCTCGGCCAGCAGCGCGCCATTAGCGGATTCGACCCGGGCATAGGCCACGTCGGGCATCAGGCTGATCGAGCGGATAGCCTGGAAGGCCCGTCCACGGTCGCCCTGGAAGGCCGCCTCGCTGGTCAGGGAGCTCAGCACCGATGCCTCGGCAGACAGCCTGTCGACCTGCAGGGCGGCTTCGTGCCGCCCGTCGCGCCAGGCCTGGACGCCCGAGACCACGGCCACGGCCATGCCGACCGAGGCCAGGACCAGGACGGTCAGCTTGGCGCGGATCGAACCGCTGCGGCGACGGGTCGGGGTTGGGGCTGACAAGCGGGGTGCTGGTTGAAAATATGGCTAATTCCCTAGGAGTTACCGGGGATTAATGACTGTCGGCTTAATTGGAGGGTGAATTTTCGAGGCTCTCCGCAAGCCATGCCGGCGTCGTCCGCACCACAGCAGCCGTTCTTTCATGTCCTGCAGGACGAGCTTCGCGTTCTGTTCGTCGACGACGATCCGATTCTGCGGGAGTTCGCGCTTGTCCACCTGAGCACCGACAAGGCAGAGGTGAAGGCGGTCGGCGACGGCGACGAGGCGCTGACGCTGCTGGCCGACTGGCCGGCCGATATCGTCCTGCTCGACCTGGAAATGCCGCGGCTCGACGGCTTCGAGGTCTTGCGGCGGCTTGGCGAGGCCGGCCGGCTTGCCGACCTGCCGGTGATCGTGGTCACCGGGCGCGAGGACATCGCCGCCATCGACCGCGCCTATGCGGCGGGCGCGACCTCCTTTGTCTCCAAGCCGCTGAACTGGCGGCTGCTCAGCTATCAGTTACGCTATGTCCTTCGCGCCTGTGAGGCCGAACGGACGGCGCGGGCGGCGGTGCAGGCGGCCGATCGCCGGCTGGCCGAGCTGGCGCGCCAGACCTCGCGCCTGCTGTCGCTGGCGACCGACGCCGAGGGCGAGCTCAACCCGCGCGTGGCCGCCGACCTCAAATCCATGCTCGACCCGCTGTCGCGCCGCGCGGCCGCGTGATGAAGACGCGCATTCTGGCCGCCGCCCGCGATCGGCGGGGCGGGGTGGCGATGATCGCCGCCATCTTCGTGCCGGTCATCCTGGTGATCGGGTGCGGCGCGGTCGACCTGTCGGCGGTGCGCGGCGACTACAGCGCCATGCAAGATGCGGCCGATGCCACGGCGCTGAATGCGGCCAAGCAGCTCGGCATCGCCGACCAGGCCGGCATCGCCGCCCGCGCCAGCCAGTTCATGGCCAGCCAGATCCCGCGAGTGGCGAAGAACGACGGCGTCACCGCCCAGACGACCTTCGCCGCCGACAACTCCAACCTGACCGTGACCCTGACCGGCCACCGCGAGTCCTTCTTCGGAAACCTGCTGCCGCCGGGCGGCTGGTCGCTCCATACCAGCGCCACCGCCGCCTCGCTGGGGATGATGCCGCTGTGCGTGCTGAGTTCCGGTTCGGGCGCCTCGGACGATATCGTCATGAGCGGCCTGGCCCAGGTGACGGCGCCGGGCTGTCTGGTCCAGTCGAACGCCGACATCTCCGTGCAGGATTCGGCGGTGTTGCAGGCGGGGGCGGTGCAGTCGGTTGGGTCGGCCAGCGGCAGCATTTCGCCGGCGCCGCAGGTCGGCGCGCCGGCGATCGGCGACCCCTTCGCCTCGATGCAGATCAACCCCAATGGCCTGCTCTGCAACCCGCTCGACCTGGTGTTCGACCTCGGCGTCAACGTGCTGGCGCCGGGCATCCACTGCGGCAACCTCACTGCGCACAAGCAGGCCGTCGTCGAGCTGCTGCCCGGCGAGCACTATTTCATCAAGAGCCACCTGAAGCTGATGGAGAATTCGCAGCTGATCGGATCCAACGTGGTCCTGGTGTTCGACGACAAGTCCGACTTCACCTTCCAGGACGGCGCCGAGATCTCGCTGCGGGGCCGCCAAGGCAAGTCGGCGCTTGCCGGTTTCGTCATCGCCACCACCCGCAGCAACACCCAGACCTTCACCATCTCCAGCAGCGCCGCCCGGCAGTTGCTGGGCACCATCTACATTCCGAGCGCAACGCTGGCCGTATCGGGCGCGAACAACCAGGTCGCCGACCAGTCGGCCTGGACCGTCATAGTCGCCAAGGCGATCACCCTGGCGGGCAGCCCGAACCTGGTGATCAACGCCAACTATGGCGGCTCGACCGTGCCGGTCCCCGGCGGCGTCGGTCCGCGCTCCGGCCGGGTCACCCTGACGCGATAGCTCCGCGGCCGGCCAGCGCGACCATCAGCAGGACGATCAGCGGAAGGACGGCATAGAGGCCGACAGCGGCGGTCAGGCCATGGGCGTCGGCCACCAGACCGACCAGGGCGGGGAAGCCGATGCCCAGCATGCCGATCGACGAGACGACGGCGCTGGTGGCGCCGGCCTGCCCCGGCCGCAGCGCCAGGGTTGCGGTCCCGAGCGTGGTGTAGAAGACCGAGGCGGCGGCGCCGAACACCAGGCCGGCGACGGCTTGCAGAGGGATCACGGGCAAGAACAGGGCGGCCGGAAGGGCGCAAGCCATGATGGCGGCGCAGGCGACGACGTCATGCCGTGGCGACCGACCGCCGGCCAGCCGCTCGAAAACGGCATAGCCGGCCATGCCGCCGACCAGCAGGGTCATGGTCACCAGTGTGGCGATGTCGGCGCGCAGGCCCCGGACCCGCTCCAGATAGGCGATCATGAAGCCTGCCAGCGGCTCGTCGAGCAGGCCGAACAGGCCCAGCACCAGCGCCAGGAACAGCACGCGGCGGTTCTTCAGGATGGTCAACAGCCCGACCAGGGGATGCGGCGCGTGCTCGCGCGGACGCGGTGGCGGCAGTCTTTGGCTGCCCAGCCAGGCGGCGTAGCCCAGCATCAGCACGCCCAGGCCCAGGAAGGCGCCGCGCCAGCCGAAACCGATCGCCGCGCCGCCCGCCAGGGTCAGGGGACCGAGCAGATCGCCGACCGCGGCCCAGCCGTTGATCCGGGCCATGACCAGCGGCAACTGTTCCTCCGCCAGATCGACCAGGGCCACCTCGCAGCCATGAATGAAGGCGTCGCTGGCCGCGCCCCAGATGAAGGCCGCGGCCAGCAACATCGGCAACGAATGGGCGAGCCCGAAGGCGATCAGCGCCAGGCCGTAGGCCAGGGCGCCGAGGCTGGCCAGCATGCGGCGGCTGACATAGTCGGCGGCGACCACGAAGACGTTGCCGAGCAGGCCGCCGGCGGGCAGGGCGATCAGCAGACCGGCCGCCTGGGCGTAGGTCAATCCGAGCTCGCCGCGGATCGGCTCGAGCGACCCAGCCGGCAGGAAGGCCGCCCACTCGTCGGCGAAGCGGACAAGCACCAAGGCCGCCACCAGCCCATGGGGCGCACGGCGCAGAGACGGGATCGCCCAAAGGGCGATGCGCCTCAGCCAGCGAAAGACCGCGTCAGATCAACGTGGGGGATCCATAAGTCCAGGATGGCGCCATTTGAGCGCTCGGGGAAGGCGGCTCAGACCGCGCCCACGAACCGCTTCGAGGTCAGCCGCCAGGCGGCGATGCAGGCCAGGATGCTGAACGGGACGAAGGCTGCGAACAGCCAGAAGCCGGCGGCGCTGGCGTGCGCCAGGCTCATCTCGCGTCCGAAGCCCAGGCCGCTGGCGATGGCGCCGGCGGCCGCCGCGCCGACCGCGGCGCCGATCATCGAGGCGGTCGGGACCGAGGCCGAGGCCAGGGCGCGCTGGGCGTCAGGGGTGTTGGCCACAATGCGGCTGGCGACAAAGGACCAGGCCAGACCGAAGCCGGCCCCTGAGGCCAGGGTCAGTGCGCCGATCAGCGCCACCGATCCATGCGGCACCGCGATCGTCAGGCCGGCCTGGCCCAGTGCGATCAGCACCACGCCGATGCGGATGGCGCCGCGTCCCGACCCGCGACCGGCGACGATCAGCGCGGCCAACGTCCAGGACATGGCGCCGCTGGCCAGGATATAGCCCGCGAGGATCGGCGCGGCGCCGTAGAGCCGCTGCAGCAAGGCGGCGCCGTAGACCGAGAAGCTGACCGTCGCCACGTTCAGGCTGAAGATCATGAACAGCCCGGCGGCGGCGGCGCTTTTCGGGTCGCCGATGGCGCGCGGCAAAAGGTGGGTCGGGCTGCGGCTGTCGATGCGCAGGAAAAGCCCGAACAGCACCACGCCGATCAACGCCGATGCGGCAGCGAGTGTGGGCGAGCGCCACAGCCCCGCCCCGCCGATCGCGGCGATGGCGACCGCCAGCACGGCGATCTGAACGAAGGGCGGCCGAGCGGCGTCCCGGTCGGCGGCGGCGGTCGCCGGCACCAGCAGGCTGGTCGCCGCGATGAAGCCGATCCCTTGCAGGGCGAAGAACCAGAAGGCCCCGCGCCAGAAGCCGGCCTGGGCGAACAGGCCGCCGATCAGCGGGCTGAACAGGGTGGCCACGCCCCAGATTCCGGCCAGTCCGCTCAACACCCGCGGCCACAGGCCTTGCGGAAAGAGGCTGCTCACCGCGACATAGGAAAGGCCGATCACCCAGCCGCCGCCGAGGCCCTGCAGCAGCCGTCCGGCCAGAAAGAAGCCCATGGAGGGGGCAAGCGCGCTGCCCGCGCAGCCCAGCGCGTAGGCGGCTCCGGCGACCGCCATCGCGGTCTTCAGTCCTACGCGCAGCGACAGCCGCCCGGCCGTCGCCCCGCCGAGGATGGAGCCGAGCAGGAAGATGGCCACCGCCCAGCCAAAGGCCGAATAGCCGCCGATCTCCCGGGCGGCGCTGGGCATGATGGTCGCGGTCACCAGTTCGTCCGCCGCGCCCAGCCAGGTTCCGGCGCAGACCAGGGCGAAGCGAGGCAGCCGGCCCTCGATCACCAGGTCGCGCCATCCGATCGCTTGGGTTTCCGCCGGTTCGGCCCTCATTTTGCAAACTTGTGCTTTGCTGATGGGCCAGCGGCCGGCGAGTCGCAGTCAGCGTTGGCCGGGGTGCGGGCCGGACCGCTGGCCAGCAGCACTGCATAAGCGACCCCCGCGCGGCCTGGATCGCCGCGAAGCTGAACGGGCAAAGGCGTCAGCGCGGTGAAACAGCCGCCGAGGCCCAGGTCGGCGGTGCGGCGATCCAGATCGATCACCACGCCCGGCTTGGTCAGGTCGGCGCGCCACGAGGGATCGCCGGGCGGATAGCGGTCGCGCTCGCGCAACTCGATGACGGGGCCATGGATCCTGCCGCTCGCGGCCAGCTCCGCGGTGGTCGCATAGCTGAGGGTCCCGACCCAGGCGGCGTGGTTGGCTAGGCGCAGCGCCTCGACCCGGCTGGCCAGGCTGGACCAGCCGCGGAAGGCGAGCGCCGGATCGGCGAGGCCGACATCGGTCTCGGCGACGGCCAGATGCACCAGGACCAGCCCCGATATGGCCAGGCCGACCGCCGCGGCGCGCCGGCGAATCCCGGCCAGATAGCCCTTGTCGGCCACCGCCTCGGCGGCGCAGGCGGCGAGGACGGCCAGGCCCGGATAGAGCGGCGCCGACCAGTGCGCCTCCGCCCGGTCGTGCAGGCAGTGGACCAGCAGATAGGCGATGAAGGGCACGCTGGTGTTGAGCACCAGGCCCAAATCGACCGGCGCAGGCGTCTTGGTCCGCCAGACCCCGACCGCGCCGCGCGTGGCGAAATAGGCGATGTACGGGTTCAGCAACACCAGCTGGCCGCCGACGAACCAGAGCAGGTTCATCGGCGCGAAGCCGTCGGGCGCCGCGCGGCCGAACTGCTTGATGAAGGTGACCCAGTGATGCTCGGCGTTCCAGGCGACATTGACGCCGAACAGGCCGGCGGCGATCAGCACCGCCGCCCAGGGCCAGGGCCGAAGCAGAACCCGCCAGCCGCCCGGCTTCAGCACGAGCCAGAGCACCACGCCGGGCGCGATGAACAGGGCCGAGTATTTCGACAACGTCGCCATGCCGGCGGCCGCGCCCGCCGCCAGCCACCAGGCGCCGCCTCTCGGCCCGCCGGTGCGGGCGAGGCAGGCGAGCGTCAGGGCCCAGAACAGGATGTTCGGTGCGTCCGGGATGGCCAGGAAGCCGCCGACCCCAATCAGCAGGGTGGCGTTGAACCAGACCGCCGCGCGCACCGCCGCCCGCTCGCCGGCGCCGATGCGGCCGGCGATGTCGAAGACCACCAGGCTGGCCAAGCCTGACGAAAGCACCGGCAATAGCCGCACACCGAGCGGATTGTCGCCGGCGAGGGTCATGCCGGCGCGCACCCACCAGGCGATCATCGGCGGATGGTCGAAATAACCCAACTGCAGGCTACCGGCCCACAGTCGGTAATAGGCCTCGTCCTCGCTGAGGGGGATGAAGGCCGCGGCCGCCAGCCGGGCCAGGGTCACCGCGACGAGGAAGACGATCAGCGATCGCGGCGGTCTGGCCATGCGAGGGTGCGACCGCCTAGGCGGCGCCGGCGCTGGCCGGACGGGCGGGGGAGAGGCGCTTGACCGCCGCGGACAGTCGATGCCGCAGCTTCTGCCACTGTGCGATGCCTTCGGAGGTGACCCAGTTCATCTGCAGCACCCGCCGGGGCCCGATGAAGCGCTTGTGGCCGTGCCAGGAGTTGTCGGACCGGCGAAAGGCGACCATGGCGCCGAAGTCGGGCGGCGCCTCGGCGGCATAGTCTTCCAGGTCGTGGTCGTTCCTGAGCAGCCTGAGGCGGCCGCCATCAGGCGCCCAGTCGTCGTTCAGATAGATCAGGATGGTGACGATCTTCGACTTCGAGTCGGTGTGGATGTCGCCGTCGCTGTCGCCGCACATGCCGCGCACGGTGAAGGTGGTGGCCTTGTCGGCCAGGTCCAGGCCGAACTTTTGCTCGATGGCGCGGCGAAACGGCTCACCCTTCAGCTCATCGATCAGCCCCGCCAGGGCGCCCTTGACCTCGACATCCTCAAGTGCGAACGAGCCCGGCTTGGCGATGGCCGGATAGGCCTCGGCGATCCCAAGCCGCGTCTCCGGCCGCACGAAGCGTTGCAGCACCAGATAGTCGAACGGATCGTGGTTCAGCGGCGCGGCGGTCAGCGCATCGATGTCGAGAAAACCCATTTCCGCTCCTTTCCGCCCGCCCGACGCAACAGTCCCATATCGTAAGCCTAATTCCTTTGGCTATAGGCTGGCCTATGTGCGGCATCCGGATGATTTGGGCGACATGGCCCCGCTGACCACCTGGTTCATGACCACAGGCGAGGCGGGTTTCCGCAGCCAGGCCCGCGGGCTGGCCGAGCGGCTGACCCCCGATCCGCGCGAGCTGGTCGTTGGCCTGCGGTTTCCCTGGAACCGGCTGCCGGTCGCGCTGACGCCCAACCCCTTCGCCCTGCTCGACCCGGCGCGCGACCGGCCGGCGCCGCCATGGCCGGACCTGCTGATCTCCTGCGGCCGGCGCACGGTGGCGCTGGCCATGGCCATCCGGCGCGCCAGCGAACGCCGCACCCTGGCCGTCCACGTACAGGACCCGCTGGCCCGGCCGGACGGCTTCGACCTGGTCATCGCCATGCAGCACGACGCGGTCTCAGGCCCCAACGTCCTGAAGGTGGTCACCGCCCTGCACGGGGTCACGGCGGAAAAGCTGGCCGAGGCGGGTGGGGCCTGGCGCGACCGGCTCGGCGCCGGCCCCGCGCCGCTGGCGGGCGTGCTGATCGGCGGACCGACCGGCGGCAGGCTCTTTCCGACGGCTGCCTTCATCGCGGCCTTGAAGCGGCTGAGGACCGCAGGCGCCCGGTTGGCCATCGCGCCGTCCCGCCGCACGCCGCCGGCTCTGGTCGCCGCCGTCGAAACGGCTTTCGCCGGCGATCCGCACGTTTTCATCTGGGATCGGCAGAGCGACAATCCCTATCTCGGCATATTGGCGCTGGCCGATCGGCTGATGGTCACCAGCGACAGCGTGTCGATGATCTCTGAGGCCCTGGCCTCCGGCCATCCGGTCGAGGTGTTCGGCGAGCCGCAGAACGCGCGGCATGCCCGGTTCTTGCGCACCCTTTTCGACGAACGGCTGATCGACCCCTTCACCGGCGGCCCCGTCGCGGCGCGCGACCGGCGGCCGGTCGACGCGACCGACTCTGCCGCTCAGGCGGTGCGCAGGCTGCTGGACGCGCGAACCGGAGCGGTGTTGTAGGCGAGCTGCGAGCGGTCGCGCCACGCGTCGGTGACATAGTTGACGATCACCGACTTGCGCACCCCGTCGATCCTGCGCTTCTCGAACCCGTGCCAGGTGTGGTCGCCCGGCACGAACATCAGCGCCTGATTGCGGACAAACGGCGCGCGTTTGGCCCAACGGTCGGCGGCGGCGTAGATATCGGTGCCCAGATCCTCCTGGCCCGGTTCGGCCAGATAGTAGAGCAGGGTCACCAGTTTCGCGCCCTCGTCGGTATGCGGCTGGAGCCAGAAGCCGTCGATGTCCTGGGCGAATTCGACGCGCAGATAGCTGCCGTCGAGATCGACCCCGATGGCGTTGGCGAACATCGCCACCGTGTCTGGATCGTGGAAGGCGCGTGCGACCGCGGCGCAGACCGGGCGGGTTCCGATGGTCTCGTCGTTGAAATAGGTGCGGGTATCGTTGTGCAGTTCGCGCTTGCCGGAGACGCCGTCCAGCGCCGGCGCCTTGAACGGCAGCTCGAACAGCGCGTCCACGATCGTATCCGGAAAGACGTTCGTCAGGGTCCAGTGATGATAGGGGGTCTCGGATATCGCCGCGGCGGCCAGGCTGGCGCCGATCTGGGCCTTGATGGCCGCGACATCGGCATCGACGCTGCGAACCTTGGAATCGGCTAGGGCGGGCACTTCAACAATCCATTTTCAAGCGGCATTGCCGCCGACGCGCGAGCCTAGATGCCATAGTTCGTGCCCGGATGCGACAAGCGGCGCTGGCTGCGCGGCTAAGAGGCTTGGTCGAAAGAGGGAAGGTGTCGGCCGATCGGTGTCCACCGATCCAGGAGGGGCTGGGGGGGCTGTTCAGGATCCGGGACCCGCGAACAACCAATCAGCCGACGAGTGTCTTATCGCCACCCCATGAGGCCGCGCCGCGACCGGAATTAGGCCATTTCACGGCTCAACCGTCTGTGTTCGAAGCGCAACAGTTTGCCAGCATCGCAACCGTGACCATGATGGCGGCTTCCCGGCAGGCCCCGGATCGGTCAGAAATACAACTGAATTGAACTTCGCGGGGTCGTTGAGACGGCCTCGTTGGGGTGAGGGGAGTTTCGTGGGCAGGCTCCCGAACGATGCGTCCCAAGGACGTATTTTTCGGGCCGCGGAACAGCACTGAGCCGAACTTAAGGGCGACCCGCAGGGTCGCCCTTTTGCGTTGTGGCCGCGACCGCACGCCCGCCACATCCGCAAGCTGGGTTGCGCGATCCGGCGGCTTGCGCCCTAAGTCGCCTGTCACTTGGGTCGACAGCGGCGGGAGGACGACGAGGCGATGATCGAGCGGACGCGGGTTTGCGCGGGGCGCCTCTCGCTTGACTGAGGTCTCCATCCTGGCGGCTGCCGAACAGGCGCCGACGCTGTCCCCGCCGGTGCTGTCGGTTCGCCGGCTGGCCAAGCGATTCGGCCAGCGACCGGCAGTCGTCGACGTCTCGCTCGATCTGGCACCGGCTGAGGTGCTGGGCTTCGTCGGCCCCAACGGAGCGGGCAAGACCACCACCTTGCGCATCCTGGCCGGGCTGCTGCGCGCCGATTCCGGCGAGGGCCAGGTGCTCGGTCACAACATCATGGCCAGCGGCGGCGACCACCGGAAGCTGGTCGGCTACATGCCGCAGAAGCTGGCCCTCTATGGCGAGCTGAGCGTGGCGGAGAACCTGCGCTTTCGCGCTGAGGTCTATGAGGTCCCCGATGCCAGGCGCGCGGTGACCGCTGCGATCGAGGATTTCGACCTCGGGCGGTTTCGCAAGGAGCCGGCGTCGAGCCTCTCCGGCGGCTGGGCGCGGCGGCTGCAGCTGGCGGCGGCGCTGATCCATCGGCCGAAGCTGGTGCTGCTCGACGAGCCGACGTCCGGCCTCGACGCCGAGTCGCGGCAGGACGTCTGGCGGCGGATCGCCGGCCTGGCCGCGCGCGGCGACAGCGTGGTCATCAACACCCACGACCTGGCCGAGGCCGAGCAGTGCGGCCGGGTCGCCCTGTTCTCGCGCGGCAGCGTCCTGGCGCTCGGCGATCCGCACGTGCTGGCCGAGACCGCGCCGTTCAAGGCGGTGCTCATCGACGGCGGCGACGTGCACCGCACCGCTCACCATTTCGACGCCCTTGAAGGCGTAATGGCCACCTACGTCCAGGGCCAGCGCCTGCGGGTGCTGATGCGGCCGGACGTTTTGGACAAGGTCCGCGCGCGCGCCGCCGAAGCCGGCCTCACCGCCGAGGACACGCCGAAACGCCTGGAGGACGCCGCCTTCGTCCTGGTCAGGGAAAGCCTGCCGGACGGAACCGCGCCATGAGCTTCAGTCTCAAGCGCTGCATGGCCGTGGCCCGGGTGGAATCGCTGCAGCTGCTCGCCGACCGGGCGGCGCTGTTCCTGATCTTCGTGCTGCCGATCTTCCAGATCCTGCTCTACGGCTACGGCATCAGCCTTGAGCCGCGCAACGTGCAGCTGGCCATCGCCACCGACGAGCCGCGGCTGGTCGCGCCGGCCATGGACGCCATCCGCGGCAACCCCTCGGTGGTCCTGATCAGCGGCGTCGGCGCGGCGGGAACGGCCGAGAAGGCGGTGCACGACGGCCGCGCCATGATCGGCGTCGAGGTCGGGCGTGACCCCGCCACCCACGGCGTCCTGGTCCGCATCATCTCCGACGCCGGCGACCCGGCCGAGGTCCGGCCGGTGGTCGCGGCCCTCTATGCCGGCATCTGGAAAAAGGTCGCCGAGGTCTATGCCGAGGACCAGACGCCGGAGGTGAAGCTGGTCTGGCTGCACGACCCCGGCGGCCAGAGCTCCTGGGACATCGCGCCCGGCTTGGTCGGGGTGATCGTCATGATCACCATGCTCTTCCTGGGCGCGCTGACCCTGGTCAGGGAACGCGAGCGCGGCAGTTGGGAGAGCCTGCTGGCGACGCCGGTAGCGCCGGCCGAGGCGCTGGCCGGGAAACTCGCCCCCTATATGGTCATCGGCTTCGTACAGACGGTCGTGCTGCTGGGCATCATCCATTGGCTGTTCGCCGTGCCGCTGCCGCCGGCCACCTGGGCGCTGCTGGCCGCGACGCCGCTGTTCGTGGCCTCCTACCTGGTGCTCGGCTTCGCCTTTTCCGCCCTGGCCCAGACCCAGATCCAAGCCGTGCAGGCCTCGGCCTTTTCCTACCTGCCGTCGATCCTGCTGTCGGGCTTCATGTTCCCGTTCAACGGCATGCCGGCCTGGGCCCAAGACGTCGGCGAGACCATCCCGCTCACCCACTATATCCGCGCCACCCGCGACGTTCTTGTACGCGGCCAAGGCCCCGCCGTGGTCTGGGCCCACATGCTGCCGGTCCTGGCCTTCACGGTCGTGGCCTTTTGCGTCGCCATCGTCTGCTATCGCCGCCGGCTGGACTAGCGGCGGCCATGACCGATGAGTACGCCCGGCATCTCGCCACCCTGCACGCCGGCTTCGAAGCGCCCGCCGAGCTGATCGCCGCCGCCGCCCGCGCCGTGACGCACAGTCCCATTCGCGGCCTGGAGCGCATCGTTCATGGCGAGGCCAACGAGGTCTATGCCATCGGTTTCGAGCGCGGCCCTGACGTCATCCTGCGGATCGCCCGGCGCGCCGAGGGCGTATTCGAGAAGGAAGCCTGGGCGATCGGCCGCTGCCGCGCCCTGGGCATAGCGGCGCCAGAGGTTCTGTCGTTGCAGACGCTTGATGCCGACGCAGAGCCCTTGGAATTCTGTTTTCTGGAGCGGCTTTCCGGCACGCGCCTGTCCGACAGCCTGTCGCTGCCGCGCGACACCTTGCGCGCCGTGTTGCGTGAGCTGGGCGAGCAGCTCTCGCGCATGCACAGCATCGGGCCGGGCGAAGTCGGCGAGGCGGCGCGATTTTTCGCCGATGACAGCGATGACCTTCTGGCCATGGAAGCCGAGTTCGTCGATATCGGCTCGAAGGCCGGCCTGGACCGGCGAGCCCTGGAGCGCGGCTTCCGCTTCTTCGAGGCGGCGACGACGCGGCATGCGCCGTCGCCACGCCGCCTGACCCACAACGACCTTCGCGCCTGCCATGTGCTTGTGCATCACGGCCGGCTCTCGGGCCTCATCGATTTCGGCCAGGTCTCGATGGACTCGCCCATCAACGAGTTCGCCAAATGGGCCTATTGGGAAGACCCCGCCCTGCCCGTCGCCTGGCTGCGGGAGGGGTACGGCGACAAAAGCCTCTTCGACGGCGACTATGCCGAGCTGTTCCAGGCCTTGCGCATCGCCAACGCCCTCTGGGTCCTGCGATGGTACACGCTCACCGGCTACGCCGCCGGTGCGGCCCGCGCCGCCGCCAGCCTCACCAGATACCTTGCCGAGATCGGCGCCGGCTGAGCTCCGGCGCGGTAGAGCGATCGGCGGCCGTGCGGCATGGGGCGGTGTGCGAAGTGTTAGGCGTCCGAGAGCCGTGTTCATTGAGGTCCGGGTTACGCGCCGCAGGGGAGGTTTTGATGATCTCAGGTCCCTCTGGGCTTGGCGCGCGTGGCGAGCTATGGCCGGATCGCCATCCGCATGCCCAAATGCCTTCGGTATCCGGGGTCAGGCATGTCCACCTTCGAGCTCAACTTCGGCCTGACCTCGGTCATCCTGGGACTGGCGCTGACTCATATGGCGACGGCGCTGCGAAAACTCCTACTGCGGGGACGCCAAGTGATCTGGGCCCCTGAGTCGGTGATCCTGGTCTGCTTGCTCATGATGCTGATCGTCTCGATCTGGATGACTCAGTTATCGGGGTATCGGGGCGCGTTCAGTGACTGGGTGACGCTGTTGAACGTGTTGCGCATGTTGATGTTCTATTTCGCTGCGGGCTTCAGCCTGCCAGAGCCGGAGCCCGGCGAAGCGACGATCGATCTGCTTGCCTATTACGACCGCACACGGCGCTTCACCTTCGGGTCCCTGGCCGCCGGAATACTGGTCTTCTGGGTCTACAACAGCGTCACGGCGCCGGCGGGATGGCGCGCGGACCTGGTCAGCAAGGCGATTCCTATCGCGCTGTGGGTCGTCCTGATGTTCGTGCGATGGCGCTGGCTGAACCTCCTGGTGCTCGCCCTCGCCTTCGTCGGGATCGCCATCTCTGAAATGACGCAGGCTTCGCTCGGTCGTTGAGGCCGTGACCGTGCAATTCCCACGCGGTGGGCTCAGCGCTCGCCGGGTCGTCGGGTCCCGCGCCGTCCATTGCGGACCTCCTGAGTCCGCTTACTGTCAGGGCGAGTGAACCGCTGGGGGGTGGAATGGACATTCGGACTCTGCAGCCGGGCGGCAGGTGGAGAACGCCGCTGCCTGGCCTATGCATCGGCGTGGCCGGCTTGTGGGTGGTCAGCCTCGTCGCAACGCAGCTGCCGTCGCAACTGTCCAACGTGGCGGCGCAAGACGTCCAAGAGGCGTTGCTCATACTGTTCGTGGTGCTTCACGCCACCATTTCAAACGGTTGGCGCGGCGCGGCGGCCTTCATTACGATCGCGCTGGCGGTCTCCTTTGGGATGGAGATTTTCAATCTCGCCTGGGGTTTTCCGTTCGGGTTCGTAACCCACAATCTGCCCGGGCTTCGGTTTCAGGGCATCCCGGTCCTGGTGGGAGTCTCGTACCTGGCGGCCGGCTGGCCGGCGTGGGTGATGGCGCGATTGATCATTCGCTCCGATCCTTCCGACGTAACGCGGCTAGGTATGTTCGCCACGCCAATCATCGCAAGCTTCATCCTGACGGGATACGACTTGGCGTTCGATCCGATCGGATCGACGGTTCTGAAAATGTGGACCTTTCATAGTCCCAGCGGGCAGTTCGGTGTCCCGCTCAGCAATTTCCTCGGCTGGATGGTGACGGGTTGGGTGTTTTTCCAGTTTTTCGCCCTCGTCGAGCATCGTCTGCCACCCCCTGGGCGTGCGCTGCCCAGATCTTACTGGCTGCTGCCCAGCGTGGTCTGGATCGTGACAGCCCTTTCGTACATCCCATGGTTCCTGACCGCCCCAACCGGCACGGTCTCGGTGGGGACTCGGACCTTTGTCGTGGCCGATATCTACGAGGCGGCCCTCATAGCGGCGATCGTCGTCATGCTGCCTCCCGCGCTGGCCGCCGCCTTTCGAATCTATATGCCAAAGACAGCAGCAATCCGGGACTGAACCGTCTCCCATTCCGAGGGTGAGCCAAGGTCTACTTTCCACCCGTAGCGTAACGCCGCGATGTCCGGTTTCCGGCCCGAAGCCAATGTCGGCTTTCGACTCGCAGCGGACTGTCGGAACGTCCGATCAACGGCCGCCTATGTGTGAACCTCCGAATGACCCGTGCTAGTGACGTGCCGGGTTTGGGGGAGATACGCCGTGACGCTTTCAGACATCGCGACCGTCGGCAACATCGTCAGCAGCGCCGCGCTCACAATCTCGCTTGTCTATGTCGCGCTGCAAGTACGGCAAGCCGAGAAGAACCAGCGCGGACTCATGCAGCAAGGGGGCGCGAACCGGCTGACGACGGACCTGATGCATATCGCCCAGCCGCACATGGCCTCGGTGTGGATCAAGGGGCTCAACGCGCCCGAGACCTTGGCAGGCGAGGATTTGGAACGCTACCTGCTGATCTGCCGGGCGGCCTTCATCAGTGGCGAGGACTCCTTCTTGCAACATCGCGCCGGCCTTTTGGATGAGAGCGCCTTTCGCAGTTTCACCGCCGGTGTTCGCGGGCAGCTCTCCACCTCCAGCGGGCTGCACGCCGCCTGGACGCTGCTTTCGCCCCAGTTCGGCGCAGAATTTGTCGCTTACATGAACGACCAGCTCGCCCATGCCACCCCCCAGTCGACGCACGATCGGTCTCAGCAGTGGACTTCAGCGCTGAAGGCGGCTCTTGGCGCGCGACCCGCGTAGGCCCTCTACCTTCGCTGCCCCGCCCAAAGTCCCCTACCCACACCCATAGCGGACACTCGGAAGGTCCGCTTGTTGGCCAACCGCTTTGGTTCAGGCTGGCGCCGGGGCGCCGCCTGGATTGGCGCCTATATGGGATGCGAGACCCCCGAGGGAATTTTGGACTCATGGTGATCAGACAATGAAACAGTTCGTCTGCCCGTCGTGCGGCGCGGTGAACCGCGCGCCTGAGGGCCGGGACGTCCGCCAGGCCAAATGTGGCAAGTGCCACCAGACCCTGCTGACCGGTGCGCCGGTCGAGGTGTCCGGCGCTGAGCTGCAGTCGCATCAGAACGCCACCAAGGGCGCGGCTCTATTGCTGGATGTCTGGGCGCCCTGGTGCGGGCCGTGCAAGTCGATGGCGCCGCAGTTCGCGGCCGCGGCCAAGGCGCTGGAGCCCGACGTGCGGTTGTTGAAGCTGAATTCGGATGCCGAGCCGGCGGCGGCCAGCGCGCTGGGGGTCTCAGGAATACCGGCGCTGTTGCTCATCCGCGACGGCAAGGTGGTCGCCAGGACCGCGGGCGCCATGCCGACGAGCCAGATCGTCAGCTGGACGCGCCAAGCGCTGGCGCAGGCGCCGTCCTAAGGCGCGACCAGCACCGTCTGCGAGGCGGGCAGGTCGCCCGGGGACTGTTTCAGGGCGACCAGCGCGCTCAGTACATTGAACACCTGCTTGGTGGTCTGGGCGCTCTCCTGCGGCACGCAATAGTTTTTGCCGCCGTAGGTCACCGAGCTGAAGCAGCCGGCGCCGAGAATCCCGCCCTGGGTCACGGTCAGCAGCGGGCCGATCGGGGTGACTTCCGATGGCACGTTATAGTCCACAAGCTTCGGCGCCTTGGCGTCCGGCGTATTCATCACCTCGCCGAGATAGTTGAATATGCCGTAGATCGAGCGGGTCGTGACCACGATCTGATAGTCGCGTCCGTCGAACAGCCGCACCGTCAGCGGCGCGCTGCCGCGCTTGTGGCCGGTTCCGCAATAGAAGGGCGGCTTCTTCTCAGCCGTCAGTTGGTCGAACTCCCTCTTGGCGGCGGCGGTCGAGAGCGCGCGTTCGAAACAGAGCTGGGCCTTTGGGTCTTGAGCCTGCGGTTTCAGCACGAAATCGATCTTGCCGGCGTTCGTGCCGCCGGTGGACTGGACGGCCACCTGGCTGACCGCCGCGCGGGCCTGGGCGTTGGCGCCGGCCGCGCCCTGGTCGGTCACCGGGTCGGTGGGGGCGATCAGGCTTTCCATGCTCTGCGGCACTTCGGTGACCAGGCCATGCTCCATGGCCGCCTCGATGGCGCCCTGGAACAGCGGATAGGAGGGGTTGGCGGGATCGTTATAGACGATGCAGGGATCGGAGCCGCGCTGCAGCGGGCAGGGGCTGATCTTGGCCTTCTCGATCACCAGGTAGAAGACCATTTCGCGCGAAAACCCCTGGTGCAGCAAAAGGTCGATGTCGTTCAGGCCCAGCGGCTGCAGCACGCCTTCATAAAAGGTCTGGGTGTTGAACACGCCCATCTGGAAATTGGTGTTGATGGTGTTGTCGAGAAAGGTCGAGGTGCCACCGGCTATGACCTGCCTCGCTACGCTAGGCAGGCTGGCGCCCTCGGTGAATGCCGGAGCGCCCAGACGGATATCGGTGCTGCCCTGGGCCTGGATAGTGCCGATCGAAACGAAGTAGAGCGGCTCGCCGCGGCTGGCGCGGGCCAGATTGAGCAGGATGCCGCGGTTGGCCATCTGGCCGACGCCCTCGTCGATCGAGGTGCCGCGATTGGCCAGCGACCCGACCGAAACGCAGCCGGTCAACAGCAGGCAAAGCGCCGCCAGGACAACGATTTGCACCGATCTACGCATTACAGGCCCCCCCAAATGACGTCCGGCCAGCATGACGGGCGGGCTCAAACGAGGTCAATAGGTCATGGCGTCCCGGCCCAGGTCCGTGTGCGTGTCGGCCGCCTGCCGGTCAGGCCGGCAGGCTGAGCGGGCGGGTGCCGAACAGGGTGCGCCACTCGGACTGCTCGGCGCTCATCACCGCCACCGCCCGCTGGATGCGGTCGGCGAGGCGGGCGAAGTCGGCCGGGTCGGCCATCATCGCCGCGCGGATGGTGGCCAGACGTGAGGCCATCTCTTCGGACCGGATCGCCACGGTCTCGAAATCGCCCTGGACGCGAATGGCGTTCAGCGCCGCGCCGAACGCGGGCAGGGCCGCGGTCAGGGCGGTGACGTAGAGCCGCGCGTCATAGGCCAGGCTCAGGCGCCAGATCAGATAGGCGAAATAGGCCAGGATGAAGCTGATGCCGATGGCGGCCGGGGTCCCGAACAGCACCAGCCCGCCCCGGTGCAGGCGCCGCGACGCCAGCCCCATCAGCCGGCTGTTGTCGTGGTGGTAGTTGATCTGGCCCCTCAGCTCGACGGTGATCACCGCCGTGCGCACCGCCTCCGCATAGCCGGCGTCCACCGCCCGGTTCGGCGGCGGCAACAGGCGGCCGACCGCGCGGACGTACCAGCCGACCCAGTCGACCTGGTCCAGCCGCTCGCCGCGCTCGGCCTCGGTGCGCGCGCCGGGCGTTCGCCGCGGCCGCGGGATGGACGAGCGCGCCCCGACCAGGCTGAGCACGCGCAGATGGCGCAGCCACTCAGCGCAGCGGCGATAGTCGAGCCAGCGCCGGTGCCAGTTGCGCGAGGCGCCGCGGCCCCAGATCGCCACGATGGCGGTTAACAGCCCGATCTCGCCGCTGACCAGCAGGACCTTGATCAGCAGCCGGCCGTTCTCGTCGGTGCGGTCATGGATGTAGGGCAGTTCGGCGGACAGGCCGAACAGCGCAAAGGCGACGGCGAAGGCGGCGGCCATGAAGTTGAAGACGAAGGCCGAGCGGTAGAGTTCGGCGTAGCGGATGGCCAGCCCGTCGGTGGGCGTGATCGCCGGCAACAGCGTGGTGCACACCGCCTCGGTCAGCGGCTCGGACGGACCGGGGAAAAGCGCGCGCCATTGGTCGGGCGGGTGCGGATGCTCATACTTGGGCCGAAAGTCGGTCCGCTGCAGCGGGCGCACGGCCAGCAGGGCCAGCAGGGCCGAATAGAGCGGCCAGCCCCGCCGTGGCCCCGGCGGCTCATTGTAGAAGGTCAGCAGCGCCGTGCGGGTGATGGCGTCCGCCGGCGGCGCGACCAGAACCTCGATCACATAGGGCAGGGCGGCGAACGCGTCGCTTGTCGGCAGCTCCTCGGTGCGCACCTTGGCCGGCGGCAGGTCCATGTCACCGGTCCATAGCAGCCTGGCCTCGTCCGGCTTGGCGGGATCGATCATCAGGATCGGCATGCCCTCGCTGACCGCCTGCTGCACGATATTGGCGGTGCCGCCGCTGCCCGCTCCCTCGCCGCCGTCCCAGACGGCGACCAGGATGTCGGAATGGGTCAGCATGATCAGGCCGGCGGCCTCATAGCCGCGCTTCTCCGCCAGCGTCCCCTCGGGGCTGTCGAGCTCGAACACCGAGCGGGCATTGGCCAGCAGCGCGCGATAGGCGGCCTTGGATCCCGCGCTTTCGAAGTCGTGTTCAAAAAAGTCGCGGCCGGCGGGCAGCACGACCTCGAGCGCCGCGCCGCTGCCAAGCCCGGCCTCGGCGACGATCCGATCGGCGCCCTCGGCCAGGGCTGAGACCACGACCAGCTCCGGCGGCTCGTCGCCAAACGCCCATTGGGCCTGGGCCACGGTATCGGCGAAGGCCTGGTTCATCTGGACGAACAGGCGCTCGACCGTGGCCCGGACGGCCGGCGCCGCCTCGTCGGGCAGCTTCGGCCCGGTTCTGTGGCCGGTGACGCCGACCCGCAGGCAGGCCCGCGGCCGGTAGGCTGAAACGCTCTCGCCTCGTCGCGCCATCGCTCCCAGCCCGGACCGCCGTCGTTCACGCGTCCTTTGTCCCTGCTGAGGCGGCGGAGAGCAAGGGTGCGCGGGCTTAGGCCGTCGCGGGCGCGTCCGCGGTATCGAGGCCGAGCGCCGCCATCATGCCAGCGCGGTCGGGACCCAGCGGCGGCGGGTGGTAGCGGGCGTTGGCGGTGCGGCCGCGCGCCCAATGGCCGACCACTTTCAGCATGTTTTCCGGCCGTCTCAGCCAGGCGCGCGGCGGATCGACCATGTTGAACTCGCGGATCGCCTCGCGCAGCAGGTCGACATCGGCGCGCACGGCCACGCCGACCCCATCGCCGATGAAGCTCTGCAGCACCTTGGCGCGTAAGGGCGCGCGATAGGCGGGATCGAGCGCGTTGGCGGCGCGTCGGATGGCGCTGCGATCCTGGCTGCGCATATCCTCGAAATAGGGGCGCAGCGCCGTGGTGACGCGCGCATCGTAGAGGCGAGCGCGCAACGCCGGATCGTCGGTCTCGTCCAGCACGTCGCGCAGGATCTCGGACTCGACGGCGGCGAAGGAACAGCCGCGGCCATAGAGCGGGTTGGTGCGGATCAGGCTGTCGCCGAGCGCGAAGAAGCCGAGGATGGCGCGGCGCTCGGGGCTGACGAAGCGCCGCCAATGGCTCTTAAGGTCGCCCATGCCGAAGACGCGGCTGATCGGCTCGGAGCCGGCCGGGTCGATCCAATCGGCGATGCCGGGAAAAAGGCCGCAGACCTGCTGGAACACCTCGGGCTTCAGCACCGCCTGGCGCAGCGCCGTCTCCACCTGCGGCACCGCCAGGGTGATGGAAAAACAGCCGTTGTCGCCGGGAAACCGGGCGTATTTGATATAGCCGAGGTCGCCGGTGCCGGTGGCGCGCGAGACCGGCGGATCGGCGGCGGCGATGCGGCGATAGTGGCGGGTGAAATAGAGGATGCCGCAATCCTCCGACTCTTCCGGAACGACGGCGCCGGCGGCGGTCAGTTGCTCCTTGGCCTCGGAAAGCCGGCCCTGGGCGTCGATGATCACGTCGCCGCGCCACTCCCGTGCCTGGCCATCCTGTTCACCGCTGACCCCCAGGACGCGCATGGCAGCGCCCGGCGCGGCCTCGACGATCAGCTGGCGGACGAAGGCGTCGGAGACGATGGTCACCCCGGCCAGGGCCTCGACATAGCGGCGCACGATGAATTCGAAACTGGTGCGGCGGCTGGTCAGAATGACCATGTCGTCGTCGCCGGCGCTGGGCTCATAGGTCTGGCGCAGCGCCGCCGGCATCAGGTCGGTGAAGCTGATTTCGCGGCAGCCGGCTTCGCGAAGCTGGTCGAGCAGCGCCGGATGGCTGTGCTTGATGACGTTGCGCATGCGCGCCAGGAAGCCATGGCTGTGGCGCAGCTGGCCGACACCGCGCCTGCGCCACTCGGCGAAGGCCGCCTCGACCCCGCCCTCCGGCAGCGGCGGATCGCGTTCGAGGATCAGGATGTCGCGCTTGCCGGGCGCCAAGGCGAGCGCGGTGAACAGGCCCGCCATGCCGGCGCCGAGAACCAGCAGTTTTTCGGTCATCGGCTTAGCGCAGGCTGGCGTTCAGCGCCGCTAGCGCGGCTGAGCCGGGGGTGAGTTCCGCATCGGTGAGCGCGTTCAGCGGCGTGTCCACCGTATCCAGATGGTCGTGCAGATCGCTCGGCGTCGGATCGACATAGAGCAGGCCGGTGACGATCTCGCCGGCCGCCGCCCGCTCCTGCAGATGGCCGAGCGCCTGCGCCCGGTCGCTGGGATCGTAGTGGGCGGCGAGCTTGCGCAGGGCCAGGATCGAGCCGTCGTGCTGGGTGACCATCTCCACCGTGCCCGGGGCGTGGTCGATCTCGATTGGCGCCCGCGGCGCGATCACGTCCAGCCGGTTCATGGCGATGTTGTGCTCGCGCACATAGTCGAAGCTCTTGGTCGAGCCGAGGTGGTTGTTGAACTGCACGCACGGGCTGATGCAGTCGATGAAGGCCGCACCCTTGTGGCTGAGCGCCGCCTTGATCAATGGCGTCAGCTGCGCCTTGTCGCCGGAGAAGCTGCGCGCCACGAAGGTCGCGCCCAGCTGCAGGGCCATCGAGACCAGGTCGATGGCGCTGTCGTGGTTGACCACGCCGCGCTTGCTTTTCGAGCCGGCATCGGAGGTGGCGGAGAACTGGCCCTTGGTCAGGCCGTAGACCCCGTTGTTCTCGACGATATAGACCATGTTGACGCCCCGCCGGATGGCGTGGGCGAACTGGCCGAGGCCGATCGAGGCGCTGTCGCCATCGCCGGAGACGCCGAGATAGATCAGATCCTTGTTGGCCAGGTTGGCGCCGGTCAGCACCGACGGCATGCGTCCGTGCACGGTGTTGAAGCCGTGCGCGGCGCCGACGAAATAGTCCGGGGTCTTCGACGAACAGCCGATGCCGGAGAGCTTGGCGATGCGGTGCGGCGGCAGGGCGAGCTCGTAGCAGGCCTGGATGATCGAGGCGCTGATCGAATCGTGGCCGCAACCGGCGCACAGCGTCGAGACCCGGCCCTCATAGTCGCGGCGGGTGAAGCCCAGCGCGTTCTCGGTCAGGCCCGGGTGATGCAGGCGCGGCTTGGTGATGTAGGTCATTCGGCGGCCTCGATGAGCGAACGGCCGGTCATCCTGGCCGAGATCTCGCCGGCGATGAAGCGGGCGGTGATCGGCGTGCCGTCATAGTGGTTGACGGCGATGAGCTTGGCCGGATCGACGCCGCCCTCGTTCATGATCAGGGTGCGCAGCTGGCCGTCGCGATTCTGTTCGACCACGAACACCTGGTCGTTGACGGCGATGAAATCGAACACCTCGTCGGCGAAGGGGAAGCCGCGCAGGCGCAGCGCATTGACGTGGCGGCCCTGGGCTTCCAGCGTCTCCAGCGCCTCGTTCAGCGCCGGCGTGGTCGAGCCGAAATAGATCACTCCGGCCTTGCTGGCGCGTCGCGCGTCGCGGCGCACCGGCGCAGGGATCAGCGCCTTGGCGGTCTCGAACTTGCGCAACAGCCGCTGCATGTTGTCGACATAGACCGAACCCTCTTCCGAGTAGCGGGCGTAGGGGTTGCGCGAGGTGCCGCGGGTGAAATAGCCGCCGCGTTCCGGGTGTGTGCCTGGATAGGTGCGATAGGGGATGCCGTCGCCGTCGACGTCGAGATAGCGGCCGAAATCCTTGCCGGCCTCGAGGTCGTCGAAGGTCATCACCTTGCCGCGGTCGATGCGGCGGTTGTCGTCCCACTTGAAGGGCTCGGTCAGCCACTCGTTCATGCCGATATCGAGATCGAGCATGACGAAGATGGTGGTCTGCAACCGGTCGGCCAGGTCGAAGGCCAGGGCGCCCATCTCGAAACACTCGCCCGGATCGGCCGGGAACAGCAGCGGATGCTTGGTGTCGCCGTGGCTGGCGTAGGCCGCGGCCAGGATATCCGCCTGCTGCGTCCGCGTCGGCATGCCGGTGGAGGGCCCGCCGCGCTGCACGTCGAAGATCACCGCCGGGATTTCGGCGAAATAGCTCAGGCCGACGAACTCGGTCATCAGCGAGATGCCGGGCCCGGAGGTGCAGGTGAAGGCGCGAGCGCCGTTCCAGCCCGCGCCGACGACGACGCCGATCGAGGCGATCTCGTCCTCGGCCTGGACGATGGCGTAGCGCGCCTTGCCGGTCTCGGGCTCGGTGCGGAACTCTTCGCAATAGGCGGTGAAGGCCTCGGCCAGCGAGGTCGAGGGCGTAATCGGATACCAGGCGCAGACCGTCGCCCCGCCATAGACCGCGCCGAGCGCTGCGGCATTGTTGCCCTCGACGAAGATGCGGTCGCCGACCTTGTCGGAGTGGCGCACCTTCAGGCCGAGCGGCCCGATGTGCTCGGCGACATAGTCGCGGCCCATGTGCAGGGCCGCGATGTTCGGCGCGATCAGCCGGTCCTTGCCCTTGAACTGCTCGCCGACCAGCTGCTCCATGACCTCGAGGTCGATCTCGAGCAGGGCGGCGAGCGCGCCGACATAGATGATGTTCTTGAACAGCTGCCGCTGCCGCGGGTCGGTGTAGGCGGCGTTGCAGATGGCGGTCAGCGGCACGCCGACCACGCGGATGTCGCTGCGGAATTTCTCCGGCGGCAGCGGCTTGGTGGAATCGTAGAACAGGTAGCCGCCGGGCTCGATCTCGGCCAGATCCTTGTCCCAGGTCTGCGGATTCATCGCCACCATCAGGTCGACGCCGCCGCGCCGGCCCATATGGCCGGCTTCGGAGACGCGCACCTCGAACCAGGTCGGCAGGCCCTGGATGTTGGACGGGAAGATGTTGCGGGCGGCCACCGGCACGCCCATGCGCAGGATCGCCTTGGCGAACATGCCGTTGGCGCTGGCCGAGCCGGATCCGTTCACATTGGCGAACTTGACCACGAAGTCGTTGGTGCGGCTCAGGGTCTCGATGATCGGGGTCAGGGCGTTCATATCGCGTCGTTCACTCCGCGGCGATCTTTTGCGCGGGAGCGGGTCCTTCCGCATAGGTCATGTCGAGCAGGAACTTCTGCATATCCCAGGCTCCGGTCGGGCACCGCTCGGCGCAGAGGCCGCAGTGCAGGCAGACATCCTCGTCCTTGACCATCACCCGGCTCGTCTTCAGCGGATCCGAAACGTAGAGATCCTGCGTCAGGTTCATTGCCGGAGCGCTAAGACGTGTGCGCAGGCTCGCCTCGTCGCCGTTGTCGGTAAAGGTGATGCAGTCCATCGGGCAGATGTCGACGCAGGCGTCGCACTCGATGCACAGCGGCTCGGCGAACACCGTCTCGATGTCGCAGTTCAGGCAGCGTTCCGCCTCGCGATAGCCCAGCACCTGGTCGAAGCCGAGTTCGACCTCCAAGCGCACATTGCCCAGCGCCTCGGCCTTGTCGCGCAACGGCACCCGGTAGCGCTGGTCGTTGACGATGTCGTTGTCGTAGCTCCACTCGTGGATGCCCATCTTCTGGCTGACCAGGGTGACGCCCGGCGCCAGCCGCTCGCGCACATCCTGACCGCTGCAGAACTTGTCGATGGAGATGGCCGCGTCGTGGCCGTGGGCGACCGCCCAGATGATGTTCTTCGGGCCGAACGCCGCGTCGCCGCCGAAGAAGACGTTCGGCAGGCTCGATCCCATGGTCACCGGATCGACCGCCGGCATGCCCCATTCGTCGAATTCGATGCCGATGTCGCGCTCGATCCACGGGAAGGAATTTTCCTGGCCGACGGCGACCAGCACGTCGTCGCACTCGATCAGCTGATCGGGTTCGCCGGTGGGGACCAGCCGGCGGCGGCCCTTGTCGTCGTACTCGGCGGCCACTTTCTCGAAGATCACACCGGTCAGGCGGCCGTTTTCGTGGGTGAAGGCCTTGGGCGCCAGGAAGTTGAGGATCGGAATGTCCTCGTGCATGGCGTCCTCCTTCTCCCAGGGAGACGCCTTCATCTCCTCGAAGCCGGAGCGCACCACCACCTTGACCTCTTCGCCGCCAAGGCGGCGCGAGGTGCGGCAGCAGTCCATGGCGGTGTTGCCGCCGCCGAGCACGATGACCCGCTTGCCGATTGCGTCGATATGGCCGAACGAGACCGAAGACAGCCAGTCGATGCCGATATGGATGTTGGCGGCGGCCTCGGCGCGGCCCGGCACGTCCAGGTCGCGGCCGCGCGGGGCGCCGCAACCGACGAAGATGGCGTCGTAGTCTTCGGCCAGCAGGCTCTTCAGGCTGTCGATCCGCTCGCCCATGCGCATGTCGAGACCGAGGCCGGTGATATAGCCGACCTCCTCGTCGATCACCGATTCCGGCAGGCGAAAGCGCGGGATCTGGCTGCGGATCATGCCGCCCGACTTTTGGTCGGCGTCGAAGATGACGATCTCATAGCCCAGCGGCGCCAGGTCGCGGGCCACGGTCAGGGTAGCGGGGCCCGCGCCGATGCAGGCGATGCGCTTGCCGTTGCGGTTGGCGGTCGCGGTCGGCAGGCGGGCGGTGATGTCGTCCTTGTTGTCGGCGGCGACACGCTTCAGCCGGCAGATGGCCACCGGCTCGTCCTCGACCCGTCCGCGGCGGCAGGCCGGCTCGCAGGGCCGGTCGCAGGTCCGCCCCAGGATGCCGGGGAAGACGTTGGACTTCCAATTGACCATGTAGGCGTCGGAATAGCGGCCGTCGGCGATCAGCCGGATATATTCAGGCACGGGGGTATGCGCGGGACAGGCCCACTGGCAATCGACGACCTTATGGAAGTAATCCGGCCCCTCGGTAATCGTACGCTGCAAAGCGGCTTCCTCTGGCGACGCTCTACTCTCGTGGATCGGCGGACCGGCGGCCACGTCGCGGGCCTTCCGGACTGCACGCCCCGACGCGGCGTCCAAAACCCATGGTAACGCCGTCGTGAAGCGATAGCCAACAAGCAATCTGACTGTTGATCACTCTGTCGGGTGCGTGCGGCGTTTCGCCCCGAATTCGCGGCCGTCTTCGCCGCGTCCAGCGGTCAAGTCTTCGTGAGGCGGGCGCCATTTTCGACGAACGGAGTTGTTGGATGTTAGAATGCCAGCCAAGGTGAAGTGGCTAATACTCCGTTAAGCACACCGGCGAGGAGACTATAGGCGATGGATCACCCGATCGATTTCGACCAGGTCCCCGATGCTATTCGCAGCTTCGCCGCCCTTGATACGGCGACGACAGAGTTCTGGGGCGCCGAGACCGAAAACGCCGCCTTTTACCAGGAAATCGCCGAGCGCCGCGCGCAGCTGGAATGCGCCGAGACGCTGAGGCGTGTGCGGGCGCTTTAAGCCGGGCTTTTTCGTCGGCGAATCGCGCATGATCGGCGGATCGATCGATCGCGCGGGTTTTCCTTGGCCATTCAACCCATCTCGTTTGGCCTGCACGGGCAGGATTTCACCCGATTCGCCGCCGCGCTCGGCGGTTCGTTCGAACGCTATGGCTTCGCCATCGTCTCCGACCACGGGCTCGATCCCGCCCTGATCGCGGCGGCTCAAGGTCGCGCCAAGGCCTTCTTCGCCCTGCCGGAACCGGTAAAGCGCCGCTACCGGATCGCCGGCGGCGCCGGCCAGCGCGGCTACACGCCGTTCGGGGTCGAGACCGCCAAGGGCGAAGCCCACGCTGATCTGAAGGAGTTCTGGCATGTTGGCCGCGCGGACAATGTCTGGCCAGTCGAGATCGCCGATTTTCAGGCGTCGGTCGGCGGCCTTTATGCCCGGCTGGACGGCCTCGGACAGGGCCTGCTCCAGGCCATCGCCCAGCATCTCGGCCTGCCGCGCGACCAGCTCACGCCGGCGGTGACGGGCGGCGAGTCCATCCTGCGCCTGCTGCACTATCCGCCGACGACCGGCGCCGGCCCCGCCCTCCGCGCCGGGGCGCACGAGGACATCAACGCGATCACCCTGCTGCTCGGCGCCGAGGAGGCAGGGCTGGAACTGCTCGATCGAGACGGCCGCTGGCTGGCGATCGAGCCCGAGGCCGGCGCGCTGGTGGTCAATATCGGCGACATGCTGCAGCGCCTGACCAACCACCGCCTGCCTTCGACCACCCACCGCGTGGTCAATCCAACGCCGGACCGGGCCGGCGTGGCGCGCTATTCCATGCCCTTCTTCCTACATTTCGCGCCGGACTACTTGATCCGCACCCTGCCCGGTTGCTCCAGCGCCGATGCGCCAGACCGATACCCGCAGCCGATCACCGCGCGCGCCTACCTGGCCGAGCGGTTGGCGGAGATCGGCCTCACCTGAACGCGCCCCTTGACCTTCCGCCGGGGCAGTCGGCGAGTGTCGGGAAAACGCCAATGGAGGACGCCATGACGCCCGATGACCTAATGTTCAAACCCGGCCTGATGAAGGGCCAGCGCATCCTGGTCACCGGCGGCGGCACCGGCCTTGGCAAAGTGATGGCCGAGGCCTTCCTGATCCTGGGCGCCGAGGTCTACATCTGGGGCCGCCGCGGCGGCGTGCTGCAGGAGGCGGCCGACGAGCTGATGGCCGCGCACGGCGGCAAGGTGGTGGCCCAGCCCTGCGATATCCGCGTGCCCGAGGCGATCAGCGACAATCTGGACAGGATCTGGTCCGACGGCGGCGCGCTCACCGGCCTGGTCAACAACGCCGCCGGCAACTTCATCAGCCGCACCGAGGACCTCTCGCCGCGCGGCTTCGACGCCATCACCAACATCGTCTTCCGCGGCTCGTTCTTCGTTACGCTGGACTGCGGCAAGCGCTGGATCGCCGAGAAGAAGCCGGGCTCGGTGCTCTCCATCCTGACCACCTGGGTGTGGAACGGCGGGCCCTTCACCGTGCCCTCGGCCATGTCCAAGGCCGGCCTGCACATCATGACCCAGTCGCTGGCCGTGGAATGGGGCGCCAAGAACATCCGCCTGAACGCCATCGCGCCGGGCGCCTTCCCGACCGAGGGCATGACCGCGCGGCTCAATCCCGGCGCGGCGCGGCGCCAGGACAGCGACGACGGCGCCCAGCCCGGCAACCCCATGGGCCGGGTCGGCAAGATGCCCGAGTTGTGCAACCTCGCCGTCCTGCTGCTGGGGCCTGGCGCTGAATACGTCAACGGCCAGACCATCGCCATCGACGGCGCCGGCCACCAGGCCGGCGGCGGCGGCTTCAGCGCGCTGCGCGGCTGGTCCGACGAGCAGTGGGAGGAGGCGCGCACCGCCATCCGCGGCGCCAACGAAAAGGACCGCGCCCAACGCACCGTCTGAGGCCCGGTGGCCACCGCCCCCCCGCCGTCATGGCCCGGTTTATCCGGGCCACCCATGAACACGATCCTCTCCGGAAAGCGCCGTGTTCATGGGTCGCCCGAACAAGTCGGGCGATGACGGATAAAAAACTGGAGGTGGGCTCCCTCGGCCCACGCTCTTTCCTCCGCTCGCAAGAGGTCTATGGATAACCGACAGAGGGGCAAAGGACGCCGCCAATGACCTACGAGCAGATCACATATCGCGTCACCGACGGGGTCGCGGTCGTCACGCTGAACCGGCCGGACAGGCTGAACGCCTGGACCGGGGTGATGGAGGGCGAGGTGCGCGCCGCCATGCGCGCGGCCGCCGATGACGACGCCGTGCGGGTGATCGTGCTGACCGGCGCCGGGCGCGGCTTTTGCGCCGGCGCCGACATGCAGACCCTGCAGGACATCCAGTCTGACGGCCGCCCAGCGGCTCGCAGCGCCGGCCCCTTCGACCCGAAGGCGCGAGACGACTTTTCCAAGACCTATTCCTACTTCCCGGCCGTGCCGAAGCCGATCATCGCCGCGGTCAACGGCGCCTGCGCCGGCCTGGGCCTGGTCATCGCGCTCTATGCCGACATGCGGTTTGCGTCCGATGCGGCGGTGTTCACCACCGCCTTTTCGCGCCGCGGCCTGATCGCCGAGCACGGGGTCAGCTGGCTGCTGCCCCGCCTGGTCGGCATCGCCAACGCGGCCGATCTGCTGTTCTCCGCCCGCCGCGTGCTGGCGCCTGAGGCCCGCGAGATCGGCCTGGTCAATCGCGTCTTCCCTCACGCGACCTTCGAAGACGAGGTCATGGCCTATGCGACCATGCTGGCCAACGAGGTCTCGCCGCGCTCGCTGCGCGAGATCAAGCGCGAGATCTGGAACGCCCAGTTTCAGGGTCTCGGCGAGGCGATCGACGCCGCCAATGGCGACATGCCCGGCAGCTTCGTCTCCGAGGACTTCAAGGAGGGCGTCGCCCACTATCTGGAAAAACGCGCGCCCGCCTTCACCGGCCGCTAGTTCAAGGACCTGACATGAACGCTGTTGTTGTCGACGCCGACCTCTGGACCAGTTCCGGCGAAGCCCTGCTGGGCGAGGCCATCGCCCTTCGCCGCGCCATCCATGCCGAGCCGGAGATCGGCCTCGACTGCCCGAAGACCACCGCCAAGATCAAACGCGCCCTGGAAGGGCTGCCGCTGGAGCTGCGCGAGGGGCCGTCGACCACCGGCCTGGTCGCCATCCTGCGCGGCTCAGGCAATGGCCGCACCATCCTGCTGCGCGGCGACATGGACGCCCTGCCGCTGCACGAGGACACCGGCCTCGATTTCCACTCGCAAACCGATGGCGCCATGCACGCCTGCGGCCACGACACCCACGTCGCCATGCTGGCCGGCGCGGCGCATGCGCTCTGCGCCCAGCGCGAGCGGCTGAACGGCACAGTGGTCTTCATGTTCCAGCCCGGCGAGGAGGGCTATCACGGCGCCCGCTTCATGATGGACGACGGCCTGATCGACGATCCGGCCCCCGACGCGGCCTTCGCCCTGCACATCTCGCCGAACATGCCGGCCGGGATCTTCGCCAGCCGCACCGGCCCGCTGCTGGCCTCCGCCGACGAGTTCGAGATCAAGATCACCGGCAAGGGCGGTCATGGCGCCATGCCGCACGAGACCATCGACCCGGTGCCGATCGCCTGCGAGATCGTACTGGCGCTGCAGACCCTGGTCAGTCGCAAGGTCGCCCCGAACGAGTCGGCGGTGCTCACCGTCGGCAAGATCGTCAGCGGCACCACCGACAACGTCATTCCCGAGACCGCGACCCTGCTCGGCACCATCCGCACGCTGGACGAACGCGTCCGCACGCTGATGCACGAGGGCGTCGCGCGGGTGGCGACGCACGTGGCGCTGGCCCACGGCGCCACGGCCGAGCCGGAGATCACCGCCGGCTTCCCCGTTACGGTCTGCGACGGCCGCGTCGTCGATCTGGCCCAGCGCACCGCACAGGCCCTGTTCGGCGACGGCGGCTGGCGCACCATGCCGACGCCGATGATGGGGGCCGAGGACTTCGCCTATGTGCTGCAAAAGATGCCCGGGGCGATGGCCTTCATCGGCGCGGTGCCGGAAGGCGGCGACTATCACAGCTGCTGCGGCCTGCACTCCAACCGCATGGTGCTTGACGAGAGCGTCATGGCCCGCGGCGTCGCCATGCACTGCGCCATGGCCGAAGCCTTCCTCAACGGCGAGGCGGTGGTCTAGCCAGAAATTGGGGACACGTACGATTTTGCGAGGCCTCGCTCATCGACCCCTGGGAAATTGGGGACACGTACGATTTTGCGGCGCCTCACTCATTGACCCACCGCACGCGGGGAATCGTACGTGTCCCCAATTTCCGTGAGCGCCGCTCTGCGTCCTCATCCCAGCCAGCCCGGGGCGCCCGCCATCGCGATCGAGGCGCACGCTATGCGTCCGATCGCCGATCGCCTTGAACTGCGCTACGTCGTCACCGGCGATCTCGGGTCCTTGTACCTTCCGCCGGCAGGGGAGCCGACGCGGGCGGACGAGCTTTGGAAAAGGACCTGCTTCGAGGTGTTTGTCCGTCCCGGCGCGGGCGAGGCCTATTTCGAGTTCAACATCGCCCCGACGCGTTGGTGGGCCACCTACCGGTTCGATGGCTACCGACAGGGCATGGCCCAGGCGGATATCACGCCCGGGGAGATCGAAGCGCACACCGGCGGCGGGCGTTTCGATCTCATCGTGGCCCTCGATCTGCCCGACTGGCCGGCGGGCCGGTGGCTGCTTGGGCTGTCGGCGGTGATCGAAGCGCTGAACGGCGAGAAATCCTATTGGGCCTTGGCGCACCCGGCCGGAAGGCCCGACTTTCATCATGCGGATGGGTTCGTTTTGGAGTTGTAAAAATCGTCATCGCCCGGCTTGTCCGGGCGACCCATGCACACTGAGGATAGGCGGTGTTCATGGGGCCCGAACGAGTCGGGCCATGACGGAAAAAAGTGGGCCATCCGGCCTTGGCGTAGGGACACCGCATGAAGTTCGGCATCGATAGGTTGCTTGAGGATCCCGCCCTTCGCGCGCCCCTCAAAGGCAAGCGCGTGGCGCTGCTGGCCCACCCGGCGTCGCTGACCCAGGACCTGGTCCATAGCCTCGACGCCCTGGCCGCCTGCGACGATGTGAACCTGACCGCGGCGCTCGGGCCGCAGCACGGCCTGCGTGGCGACAAGCAGGACAACATGGTCGAGACGGCCGACTTCCACGACCCGGTCTCGGGCGTGCCAGTGTTCAGCCTCTATGGCGAGGTGCGGCGGCCGACCGAGGCGATGCTCGACAGCTTCGACGTGCTGCTGGTCGATCTGCAAGACCTGGGCTGCCGCATCTATACCTTCATCACCACGCTGCGGTACGTGTTGGAAGCCGCCGCCAGCCATGGCAAGGCGGTCTGGGTGCTCGATCGCCCCAACCCGGTCGGGCGGCCGATCGAGGGCCTGCGCCTGCGGCCTGGCTGGGAGAGCTTCGTCGGCGCCGGACCGTTGCCGATGCGCCATGGGCTCACGCTCGGCGAGCTGGGCGACTGGTTCATCGCCACGCTCAGGCTCGACGTCGATTATCGCGTCATCGAGATGGAGGGCTGGCGGCCGGACCAGGGCCCGGGCTTCGGCTGGCCGCTGGGCGAACGGGCCTGGATCAACCCCAGCCCCAATGCGCCCAACCTGTGGATGGCGCGCGCCTATCCCGGCACGGTGATGCTGGAGGGCGCGACCCTTTCGGAGGGCCGCGGGACCACACGGCCGCTGGAGCTGTTCGGCGCGCCCGACATCGACGCGCCGGCGGTGATGGAGACCATGCGGGCGCTGGCCCCGGATTGGCTGAGCGGCTGCGCCCTGCGCGACTGCTGGTTCGAGCCGACCTTCCACAAGCACGTCGGCCAACTCTGCAACGGTGTGCAGATCGTCACCGAGGGTCCGGCCTACGACCATGCGGCGTTCAAGCCCTGGCGCATCCAGGCCCTGGCCTTCAAGGCGATCCGCCAGCTCTATCCCGACTACCCGCTGTGGCGCGACTTCGCCTACGAATACGAGCACGGCAAGCTGGCCATCGACGTGATCAACGGTGGTCCGGGCCTGCGCGAATGGGTCGACGATGCGGGCGCCTCGGCCGCCGATCTGGACGCCCTGACCCGACCCGACGAGGCAGCCTGGCGGGACGAGCGCCAAGCCTATCTGCGCTACTGAGACGGTGGTCGGGTCGCGCGTCCGGCTTGAAACGGAGGCTCGACGCGGGCGCCGGCTCCGGCCTAAGACCAGCCGATGCAGGCCCTGGACGGCGCGCGCGCCCACATCCGCGACATTCCCCTGGAAAACATCGCCGGTCTGGCCAAGGACCGGTTCGGCGACGCCAGCGTCATTCCGCTGTGGTTCGGTGAGGGCGACCTGCCGGCGCCGGCCTTCATCGGCGAGGCGATGAGCCGCGCCATCGCCGACGGCCATGTCTTCTACACCCACCAGAACGGCATCCCCGAGCTGCGCGAGACCCTGGCCGCCTATCTGAGCGGCCTTGGCGCGCGGCCGATCGGGCCGGAGCGCATCACCGTCGCGGCCAGCGGCATGAACGCCATCCAGCTGGCCCTGACGCTGATCTGCGAAGCGGGCGACAATATCGTCGCCATCGATCCGGTCTGGCCGAACACCGGCGGCATGGCGCGGCTGCTCGGCGCCGAGGTGCGTTCGGTGCGCATGGACGCCGGACCGGACGGCTGGAGCCTGGACGTCGACAAGCTCGCGGCCAGCCTCGACGGGCGGACGCGGGCGGTCTTCTTCGCCTCGCCCGGCAATCCCACCGGCGCCATGGTTCCGCTCAAGGTCCAGGCCGCCGTGCTGGGGCTTTGTCGCGAGCGCGGCGTCTGGCTGATCGCCGACGAGGTTTATAACCGCCTGGCCTTCGGCCTGGCGAGCGCGCCGACCATCCTCGACATCGCCGAGCCGGAAGACCGGCTGGTCGTCATCAACAGCTTCTCCAAGTCCTGGGCGATGACCGGCTGGCGGCTGGGCTGGATGGTGCACCCGCCGTCGCTCGGCCCGACCATGGCCATGCTCACCCAGTACACATCCAGCGGCGTCACCACCTTCCTGCAACACGCCGGCGTCGCCGCCATTGCTGAGGGCGAGCCGTTCGTAGCTTCGATGCGGGCCTATTGCGAGGCGGGGATGGGCATCGTCTGCGACGCGCTGGAGCGGTCGCCCCGCGTACGCATGGGCCCTCGGCCGAAGGCCGGCATGTACGCCTTCTTCCAGGTCGACGGCATGCCCGATGCCCGCCAGGCCTGTCTCGACATCCTCGCCGCCACCAACGTCGGCCTGGCCCCGGGCGTCTTCTTCGGCCCGGGCTCCGAGAGCTACCTGCGCGCCTGCGTCTGCCGCGCCCCGGACGTGCTCAGCGAGGCCATGGGCCGATTGGCGCCGGCGCTGGCTTAGGAAATTGGGGACACGTACGGCTCACCAAAACCTCGTGTCGATCTGATGGGCTGGCGGAGCCGTACGTGTCCCCAATTTCCCAATTTCAGACCAAATGGCGCTTGATCCTGCTTTCGGTGGTTCGTTCGAAGATCACGTCATCGCTCCGCCTGGCCGTCAGGCTTTCGGTCAGGATGAAGTCTTCGGCCGTAGATCGCAGTTCGCAGGCGGCTTCGACGGCGCAGTTCCAGTCGCCGCGCTTCCAGCTCGATGAGGCGCGGTGGGTCCAGACGCAGCTGTTCGGATCGTCTTCGGCGATCTCGCTGACCTCCACCCGGCCTCTGCCGAGGGTCGTTCCGGTCGATTTGAGCACTATCGGCGTAGGCGGCGAGTCCAGTTCGATCCGGTAAACGCCCGGTGAGATCGGCTCGGTGACCGCGGTCGGCCGCCGCGCTCGGTCGCTTGGCGGTGCGTGGATCTCCGGGATGTCGAACGCCGCGGGCTCGGCTTCGACCGGTCGCCGGGGCAAGGTCAACGTGCTCGCCGCGCCAAGCGTCAGGGTCAGGGTGACGATCTCGGGCGACGGCCAGACCAGCGGCCAGAGGCTTTCGGAGATCGCCAGGCCGATGCGGCTGCCGGCGCGAAACCGGTGCGCGATGGCGGCGAGCGGGATATCGACGTCGAAGGCTTCGCCGCGGATCAAGGCCTCTGGCTCGGCGTGGGAGCGGCGATGGGTGAGGTTCATTAGCCCATAGCTGACCAGCCAGGACTCGCCCTCCGCGGTGATCTCCAGCATCCGGGCGGCTAGCTTGGCGACCGGCCGGTCGGCGCTGAGCCGCAGCTTCAGCACAGGGGCGCCGAGGATTTCGAGATCGTCGGTCAGCGCCGACGTGCGAAAGACCAGGGATCGGGCGTCGTCGGGCGATTGCTCGACCGGCGGCCGGTCCAGCCATTCGGGTTTGGTCAGGCCGAGGATGTGGTCGCCGACATAGGTCGCGGTCTCGGGCGGTCCGGCCTGGTCGGAGAGGGCGGCGCCGATCAGGTAGAGAACCTGTTCGGTTGTTTTTGGCGGCCACGCCGCCTCAGCGATCCAGCGGCCGGGGATTTCGTCTGGGACAACCTCTGAGGCGGCGCGATAGGGCATGAAGGCGCGCAACATCGGCTCGTCCATGATCCCTGTGTCTTCGCCCTTCAGCCAGTGCGCCCACCAGCGCACCTCCTCGTGCGCCCAATCCAGGCCGTGCGGCTGGGCGGACCAGGGATAGGTGTGGCCCCAGGGCCCGATCAGCGCCTTGCGCGGACATTGCAGCCCGGCCAGCAGCCGGCCGACCGGGCTGGAATAGGTGTCCTGCCAGCCGGCGACGATATAGGTCGGGACTTGGATGGCGCCCCAGTCTTCGCGGATCGAGCCGCGCCGCCAGTAGGCGTCGTAGGTCTGGTGTTGGAGCCACGTCTTGAGGATCGGCGGCGTCGCTTCGAGCCGGGCGCGCCACATCGCTTCCCACGCTGCGCCGACCACGGCGGGATCCGGCGGCCCCGCCATCACCACCTTGAAGCCGATGCCCCACTGGAAATTGGTGTGGCCCAGAGCGCCGCCGATATAGTGGGCGTCATCGGTATAGCGGTCGTCCAGGCAGCCCATGGGCATGATGGCCTTGAGCGCCGGCGGACGCCTGGCCGCGATCTGCAAGGTGTTGATGCCGCCCCAGGACAGGCCCCGCATGCCGACCTGACCGCTGCACCAGCCCTGTGTGGCCAGCCAGGCAATGATGGCGCAGCCGTCGTCGAGCTCCAGGTCGGTGTATTCGTCGGTCAGTACGCCCTCGGAATCGCCGCTGCCGCGCACGTCGACGCGGACATAGGCGATGCCGTAGCTGGCCAGGGTCGGACCCCAGGCGTCGTCATGGGCGCGGTAGGAATCCGACTTGCGATAGGGGATATATTCCAGCACCGCCGGGACCGGCTCAAGACCGGTCGGGATCCACAGCCGGGCCGAGAGCCGCACGCCGTCGGCCATCGGGATCCAGACCACGACCGGTTCATTGATCGGGCGCTTCGATGGCAGGCGCCAGGTCACGGCGCGGCCTGGGTTTCCGCCAGGGCCGGCGGCACCCAGCCGCGGACCTTCAGCCAGTCGTCATCGATCGCGTCGAAGCGATCGAGCTTCAGCTTGTCCAGATTGGCGAAGCTACAGCGGCCTTCCACGACCAGGTCGCGGACCGCGTGACCGCTGGCCGGCGACAGGCCGAAGCCGACGCTGGACATGGTCGCGACCACCAGGTTCTCAAGGCGGTCGAGCACCGGTCGGCCATCGGGGGTATTTTCGATCACCCCAGCCCAGCTGCGGATCAGCCGCAGGTTGGCCGCGCCGGGCATCAGCTCCGCGACGCGGCGGGCCAGGTTGCGGGTCAGCGGGCTGGTCGGACGGGCGACGGGGCCGTCAGCCGCCAGCTCGATCCATTCGTGCGGACCGCCGCCGAAGGCCAGGTTGCCGCGCAGGGTCTGGCGGCCATAGAGGCCGTTGCCGTCGACGCCGCCGATGCGCATCAGCGGCGCGGGCTCGGTGACGATCATCTCGGCGCGGCCGTAGCCCAACGGCAAGCGCACGCCCATGCTCTGCAGCAGCATGCCGGTCTGTGGCCCGGCGGCGACCACCAGGGCGTCGAGGTCGATCCGGCCGCGCGCGGTTTCTGCGGCGACGACGTGGCCGCCCTCTTCGACGATCCGGGTCACCGGCGTGTGCTGGGCGATGCGTCCGCCCAGGTCCTGCAGCGCCCAGGCATAGGCCTGCACCGTGCGCTGCGGATTGGCCTGGCCGCCATAGTGCAGGTGGACGCCGCCGATATTGGCCTCGCTGGCCATGGGCACGAGCGCGCGCACTTCACGAGGGGTGAGGTCGTCGACCGAATAGCCCAGCCGCCGGCCCTCGGCGGCCATGCCGCGATAGGCGGTCAGATCGCTCTCGGTCAGGGCGAAGATCACCCGCTCGCGGCGATATTCGGTAGGATAGCCGAGCAGCTCGTCCATGCGCGGCCAGAGCCGCTGTTCCTCGTGGAAGAGGGGGCTGTGATAGTGCGAGGCGCCGCCGCCATTGCGCCCCGAGGCCTCCCAGCCGACGACGCCCTTGTCGAGCACCAGCACATCGACGCCCGAACGCGCCAGCCACCAGGCGGCGCTGAGGCCCGTGACGCCGCCGCCAATGACAACGACCGCCGCGCCGTTGGGCGTCGCCACGGTCTCAGGCCTCCCCGCCGAACGGGGTGACGAATTCGCGCGCCGTGCCGATGTCGTCATAGGCCGACCACTGGCCGGGAATGGCGAACCAGATTTCCCACCCGGTGGTCATTGCGGCCGTCTCGTTCCAGTCGGCCATGATCTTCAGCGGCAGCGGCCGAACGGGCGCCCGGTACGAGGCCAGCGGGATTTCGGCTGGCGAGACGCCGGAGGCCTGGGCCAGGGTCAGGGCCACCTGCTCGCGACACCGCCGGCCCTGGCAGGGGCCCATGCCGGCGCGGGTCAGACGCTTGACCTGGTCCTGGTTCAGCGGGCCGTCGGCGCCCAGGGCACGCAGGTCGCGCGCCATCGCCGGCGCGGTGGGTTCGCCGAGATAGCGCGGCGCGCGCACCTCCAGCAGATCGCCGCGGCGGACGGCTTCGCACTGGCAGACCGTCAGCGCCGGATCGACATCGCGGGTCAGGGCCGCGAACCAGGCCGCCTGATAGGCCCAGGCGTCGGGGCCGGCGGGCGGGCGGCCGACGGCCTTGCCGCCCAGCGCCTGGCGCGCCGCCTGGCGGCCTTGTTCGGCGGCCTCGGCCTCGCTCCGCGCCAACCCGGCGGCGTCGCCGGCCGTGAACACGCCGGGCAGCGAGGTCGCCCAGCCCTGCAGGGCCGGCGCATGGCCGCCGCGCTGGCTGTCGGGGACGGTCCGGCCGCCGGCGGAACTCAAGAGTTCGATGGCCGGCGCCATGCCTAAGGCCAGGCAGACCGTGTCGCAGTCGAGGACGGTCTCACGGCCGCGGCTGTCGCTCAGCACCAGGCGCTCGACGCCGTCGCGACCGCCCTCGGCGCGTCTGGGCGTGTGGCCGGTCAGGAACGGCACGCCCGCCGCATTCAGCCGCGTCACCGCGCCGCCCGAGGCCTGCGGTCGGCGCAACGCCTCGACCACCGCGACCACCTCGAGGCCGCGCTCCTGGACCATCAGCGCCGTCGCGACGGCGAGTTCGCCGGAGCCCAGCACCACGATCCGCCGACCCGTGAAGGCGTCGTAGCGATGCAGGAGCGCGTGCAGTCCGCCCGCGCCGACCACGCCAGGCTGGTCCCAGCCGGGAAAACCAAGGGCGACGTCGCGGGCGCCGGTGGCCAGGATCAGCCGATCGAAGCCGCACATCCACGAGCGGTCCTCGTCGGCCAGACCGACCATGGCCGCGGGCAGGGCGCGCAGAGCCGGGCCGTTGACATAGAGGCCCCAGGCGGTGACCCCCAGCCTCACATCGACGCCGCGCTCGATGGCCTCTTCCAGGGCTGGATTGGCGGCCAGCAGCTGTTCGACAAGCCGCCCGCGCCGCTGCACGGCCGCGCCCATGCGCCCGCCGAACAGCCAGGGTGTGTCCAGCCCCATCAGTTGCGGATCGAGCGGGTGCTCGTCGACCAGCACCACGCTCGCGCCCAGCTTCGCCGCCTCGATCGCGGCGGCGACGCCGGCCGCGCCCGCACCGATCACCATCACCCGCGCGTGCTCCTCCGGCGGGGCGAGCTTGCCGTCGATGGCGCTGGGGTCCGGCATCAGGCCTGGTCCAAGGCCTGGCGCAGGTCGGCGATCAGGTCGTCGGGATGCTCCAGCCCGACCGAGAGCCTTAAACTCGCCTCGGTGACGCCGGCCTCGGCCAGCCGGTCGCGGGCGATGGCGTAGTGGGTGGTGCTGGCCGGATGGCAGATCAGCGTCTCCGACCCGCCAAGGCTGACCGCCAGCCTGAGCAGCTGTAAGGCATCGAGGAAGCGGAAGGCCTCGGCCTCGCCGCCCTGGATGCGGAAGGAAAAGGTCGAGCCGGCGCCGCGGGTCTGGCGCTGCATCAGGTCATGCTCGCGCGAGCCCGGTTCGGCCAGGCCAATGAAGCTGACGCCGGCGACCTTGGGATGGGCCTTCAGATAGCGCGCTATGGTCAGGGCGCTTGCGCAGACCCTGGCCGTGCGCACCGAAAGCGTCTCCAGCGAGCGGAGGAGCAGCCACGCCGTCTGTGGGTCCATGGTCGTGCCGAGCAGGGTGCGCAGGGCGCGCAGCGGCGCGACCAGGTCGAGGCTGCCGCTGACCCCGCCGGCCAGCAAGTCACTGTGGCCGCCGCAGTATTTGGTCAGCGAGGTCATGCAGAGGTCGGCGCCGCAGGCCAGTGGGCTTTGCAGCAAGGGGCCGAGGAACGTGTTGTCGACACAGACCACCGGCCGGAAACCCTGCCGTTCGGCGATCTCGCCGGCGATCCGCACCGCCAGGCCGATATCGATCACCGTCGCGGTCGGGTTGGCCGGACTTTCCAGCCAGATCAGCCGCACGGGTCCCGCCGCCATCGCCCGCTGGGCGGCCTCGCGCATCGCCTCGGCGTCGAGGCCGTCGGTGAAGTGGAACCCGCGCACCCCGAAGCCGGCCATGACCCGGTTCAGCAGGCCGTCGGCGCCGCCATAGAACGGCAGACCGTGCAGCACCGTGTCGCCGGGCTTCAGATGCGCCATGAACACGGTCGAGATCGCCGCCATGCCGCTGCAGAATCCGGCCGAGGCCTCGGCGCCGTCCAAGGCCGCCAACCGCTTTTCGACCATGTCCAGGTTGGGATGGCCGAGGCGCATATAGATGTAGGCGGGGTCGGGCGCCTCGCCTGGCCGCGGGCCGTCGAAGAAGATCCGGTGCGTTTCCTTCGCGTGCTCGGCCGAGGGATAGACGAAGGTCGAGGTCAGGTAGAGCGGCGGCTTGGCTGCACCCTGGCCGTCGGCCGGATCGTAGCCGTGGCCGACGGCGATGGTGTCCGGGTGCAGTTTGCGGGCGTCAGCCTCGGCCATGATAGCCCTCCAGATAGGTTCGCGCGGTAGCGCAGTACCAGTCGGTGAAGCGCATGGTCAGGGCCTCGGCGTCGGCGCAGTAGGGGCCGGGCGTGAAGGCCGGCGAGTCGACGCCCTGCTGGTTGTTCTCCACCAGGGCGAGGTCCTGCTGGTTGGTGCGGTTCCACAGCTCGGTCAGGTGGTCGGGGTCGTAGTCGACCCCTTCGACCGCGTCCTTGTGCACCAGCCACTTGGAGGTGATCAGGGTCTCCTTGGGCGTGAGCGGCATGGCGCTGAACATGAACAGGAAGTCGGCGGTGGCGTGGACGAAGCTGTGCGGCTCGATCGACCAGCGCAGCGAGCCGATGTCGCCGTCGCCCGCCTCGACCATCAGCTTTCTGACCGCCGTCTGGCCGTCCATGGTCATCGAGCGGCAGCCCTCGTTCAGCGGAAAACGGATGGCCTGCCACCAGTCGCCCTCGTGCGGCCCGACCTCGAGCCCGACCGCGGCCATCCGGTCGTTATAGGCGGCGTGGCGGCGGGCCTCGTCGCCATAGTCGAAATTGCCGGAAACCCCGGTCGGGAAGGTCAGGGACAGCTCCGGATGGCTGGTCGCGCAGTGATAGCATTCGCGCGCATTCTCCATGGCCAGCTTCCAGTTGCCGCGTTCGACCAGGGTGTTTTCATAGGCCAGCTTGGCGTCGTGCAGCCGGTGCGGCGCCAGGAGCGGCTGCAGCCGGTCGCGAAAGGGCGCGAAGGGCGGCGGCGCCTCGGCGACACAGACATAGATGGCGCCGGCGCAGGTCTCGACGGAGATGGGATGCAGGCCGTGTTCGCAGGCCTCGAAATCGTCGCCCATGCGCGCGGCGTGCACCAGTTCGCCGCTCAGGTCGTAAGTCCAGCGGTGATAGGGGCAGACCAGCCTGGCGCTGGCGCCCTTGCCGTCCGGGACAATGCGCGAGCCGCGGTGGCGGCAGGTGTTGTGGAAGCCGCGCAAGGCCCCGTCCTGGCCGCGCACCACAAAGACCGGCGCGCCGGCGATGCTCAGCGCCATATGGCTGCCGATTCGGGGCAGCTCGACCTCGAACCCGGCGAGAATCCACGACCTGCGGTGAATGGCGACCTGATCGAATTCGAACACCTCGGGATCGACATAAAAGGCGCGCGGCAGGGCGTGACCCGCCCGCCGCTGGTCCAAAAGCGTCGCGATCCGCTCAACGTCGACCATGGATCCTCCTTCGCCACTATGATGCCTCAGGCGGACGGCCGAGCGATAGGGTGGATGGCGGGGGCGAAGGGTGACGCGTCCGAGGCGCGTCGGTAGGCTTGAACGTTCAGCCGTCGGGAAGCGCGCATGTCCAACGACCACTTCGCCAGGATCCATGATCGCGGCCCGCGGCGTAGATGGATCATCCCGGCGGTGGGCGGCCTCTTGGCGCTAGTCGTCATTGGCGGCTGGCTGTTCGCGATGCGCTCGACGGCCATCGACAAGGCGCGCGACTGGACGCCGGCCGGCGCGCCGTGCCCGGCGATCGCGCTGAAGGACTATCTGGCCTCAGGCTATTCGGCGGCGAACCGCGTCGACTTCGACGGGACCGGTTTCGCCCGAGCCTACGGATACATCGTCTGTGCCGATATCGCCGACGACGGCGGCCGTGGCTTGGGCCAGGTCCGCGTTTGCCAGTTCAACGATCCGGGTGCGCTGGACATCAACACGGCCCAGGGCCACACCTATTACCTGCCGCGCAGCAAGCCCGCGACGGTGATGGTCTCGCACGGCCGGGTCTCCTGCGTGCTGGCCGCCAACCAGCACATGGAGACGCCCGGCGGCTAGACCCCACTGGCCGGCGCTCAGCTTTCCCTTGCTCATATCCGACGCGCGTCGCTAGGGTCAGGGCCGCGACGGGGGCGTCCAGGCATGTCGGACATCTTCATCTCCTATGCGCGCTCGACGGCGCAACAGGCGCAAGCGGTCGCCGGCGCCCTGCGCGCGCTGGGCTACCAGGTCTGGAGCGATGACCAACTGCCCGCCCATCGCGGCTATGCCGACGTGATCGAGGAGCGGCTGCGCGCGGCCAAGGCGGTGGTGGTGATCTGGTCCGCGGAAGCCGCCAAATCCCACTGGGTGCAGTCGGAGGCCGATCGGGCGCGCGCCGCGGACAAGCTGGTTCAGCTCAGTATCGACGGCGCGGCGCTGCCGATGCCGTTCGACCGCATCCAATGCGCCGACATGACCGGCTGGACCGGCGACCTTGCGGCGCCCGTTGGCGCAAGGTGGTCGCCAGTGTCGCCGAATTGATCAGCGGCGAGGCTGCGCCCACGCCGCCGGTGACGGCGGCCCCACTGCCACCGCTACCGTCGAAGCCATCGATCGCCGTGCTGCCTTTCGCCAACCTCTCCGGCGACGCGGAGCAGGACTATTTCGCCGACGGCATGGTCGAGGAGATCGTCCAGGCCCTGTCGCGTATCCGCTCGATCTTCGTCATCGCCAGCGGCTCCGGCCTGTCGTTCAAGGGCAAGGGCATTGGCGCTCAGGAGGCCGCTCGCCAGCTCGGCGTGCGCTACGTGCTGGAAGGCAGCGTCCGCCAGGCCGGCGGCCGGGTGCGCATCGCTGTCAAGCTCATCGACGGGCTCGATGGCGCCCAGGTCTGGTCGGACCGGATCGAAGACACGCTGGAAGACGTGTTCGCGTTGCAGGACACGGTGGCGCTCCGGGTCGCGGCGCAGATCGAACCGACTGTCAGCGATGCGGAGGTCCGTCGCGCCGCCAAGCGCCCGACCGACAACATGGGCAGCTACGATCTTTATCTGCGCGCCATCTCGCACTTCATCGTCGGGGCCAAGCCGGCGGTGCTGCAGGCGCTCGACCTGCTGGACAGGGCCATCGAACTGGACCCCGACTATGCCTGGGCGCTCTCGACGGCGGCGGTCTGCCAATACCTGGTCACCCTCTACGGCTGGTCTGACGATCGGGCGGCCAGCCGCGAGCGCTCGATCGAGATGGCGCATCGGGCGCTGAAGGCGGCTGGCGACGATCCGATGGTGCTGAGCCAGGTCGCTGACCATCGCCGACCTGGAAGGCGATGTGGACGCCGCCATGGCGCTGGCCGACCGGGCCATGGCCCTGAACCCGGGGGCCTCGATGGCCTGGGCGATCAGCGGCGCGCTGCGGGTCCGCGCCGGCGACGCCGACCTCGCGAGTGAACACCTGGAGTGCTCGATCCGCCTGGATCCGATCGGCGCGACCCGGCCGACGCGGATGGGCCTGCTGGCCCAGGCGCGGTATTTTCAGGGCCGTTACGCCGAGGCCGTCGCGCTGTCCAAGGAGTTCGTCCAGCAGACCGACAGCGCCGCCGGCTACGCCTTCCTGGCCGCCGGCCAAGGCCGTCTGGGCCAGCGCGACGCGGCCCAGACGGCGCTCGAGCGCTACCGCGCCCTTTCGCCCGTGCCGATCGACGTCCTGGCCCGCGCGGTCCTGCGCGATCCGACCTATGTCGGCCTCTTCCTCGAAGGGATAGGATTGGCCGAGGGCAAGTAGCCCCAGCCTCCGGGGAGGACGCCTTGGCCGACACGCCCGCAAAGACGCCGCTCGACGACTATGTGGCCAAGCCCGACCCCAGCTTCACCTGGCGGGTGGCGGGCCCGATCGCCGGCATGGGCGCGCGCAGCGCCGTGCTCGAACTGACCTCGCAGACCTGGCTGACGCCGGATCAGGTCGACCGGCCGCTGTGGAAACACTGGCTGACCGTGATCGTGCCGGACGAAGTGATCCACGACACCGCCTTCCTCTATATCACCGGCGGCGCCAACACCGATCCGGCGCCGACCGAGGCCGACAAGGGATTCGCCCGGCTGGCGGTCGAGAGCCGCTCGGTGGTGGCGGTTCTGAACGACGTGCCCAATCAGCCGCTGCGTTTCGCCGACCGGCCGGACGAGCCCCTGGCCGAGGACGCCCTGATCGCGCACCAGCAGGTGAAGTTCACCAGGACCGGCGATCCCGTGCAGCTGGTGCGCCTGCCCATGGTCAAGAGCGGCGTGGCCGCCATGACCGCGATCCAGCAATACCTCGCCGGCGATGCGGGCGGGAAACTGGCGGTAAAGGGCTTCGTCGTCGCCGGCGGCTCCAAGCGCGGCTGGACCACCTGGCTGGTGGGCGCCCTCGACGCCCGCGTCAAAGCCATCATCCCGATCGTGATCAACGCGCTGGATGGCGATGCGACCACCCGCCACCACTGGGGGGCGATGGGCTATTTCTCACCGGCGATCAGCGACTATGTCGACCATGGCCTGATCCCGGACATGATCGGCCAGCCCGGCCTGGACGAGATCAGGCGCATTGAGGACCCCCTCGCTTACAGCGGCCGGCCCTCGATGAAGATGCCGAAATACATCATCAACGCGGTCGGCGACGAGTTCTTCCCGCCCGACAACACGCGCTACTCCTATCGTCGGCTGCCCGAGATCAAACGCCTCAGGATGCTCCCCAACAGCCGCCACTCGACCGCCGGGACCGACATCATCAAGAGCCTGGCGGCCTTCTACGACGCGATCCTGAACGACCGGAAACTGCCCGACTACAACTGGAGCATGCGTGGGGACGGCGCCATCGTGGTCCGCTCGAACGACGCGCCCGCGGAGGTCAACCTCTGGCAGGGGACCAATCCGAACGCGAGGGACTTCCGCGTCGAGACCATCGGCGAGGCCTTCACCTCGACGCCGCTGTCGCTGCGCGACGACGGGACCTGGGTCGGCGAGGTGAAGCGGCCGCCGACGGGCTTCACCGCCTATTTCGTCGAGCTGGTCTTCCCCGGCGCGACGCGCTCGCCGTTCAAGTTCACCACCGAGGTTTCAGTGACGCCGGACGTGCTGCCGTTCCGCTGGGAAGACGCCCGGCCGATCACCGCGCCTGCGCAAGCCGACTGAGCTCGCCGCCTATTTGCGCTCGGCGTAACTCACCGCCATGCCGGCGCGGACGTCCTGTTGCACGCCGTATTGCGGGAAGGGATAGCGGAAGCCGTTCTTGGCCAGGGCGCGCATGCCGGCGATGGCCGAGACCAGGTATTCCGGCGGCGTCGCCATCAGCATCTCGTCGTCGAGCACCCCGCCATAGCGCCGCTCGGCGAAACACGGGATGGACAGGCTGGGCGTGCGCAGGGTGAGCGCCCGGCCCCAGCTGTCGGCGCAGGCGCTCTCGCCGACCACCGACCAGTCGAAGCGCTTGTAGCCGGACCACTGCAGGCCGTTGATGAAATAGATCATCGCGCCGGGGGTGGCGTAGAACAGGGCGATGTCGGGATCGGCCAGCTTGCCGCTGGAGAGCGGCCCGACCGCCAGCGCCTCGAACTGGCCATCCGGCACGCAGTGCATGGCGTCCTGGTGAGCGGCGGCGTCTTCGGGTGTGGAAAACCAGACCCCAGTCATCGCCCGCCCGGACTTCCAGTCGTCGGTCTTGGCCGCGCCCAGGCCGACCACGGCGCGGCACTGTGCGCCGACCAGGTCTTCGCTGGTGATCCCGACCGTCCAGCCCAGCCGCGAGGCCTGGCCGACGATCTGGTCGAGGGTGTGGACGTTCTGCGGCCGGCGAATCCGCGGGATCGCCTCCATCTCCTGGCGGTGTTCGAACAGCTTCATGCCGAACGGGATGGTGCGCAGCTTGAGCAGCTGTTCGAGCTCGGCGGCGACGGCGGGCAGATCGCTGGTCATGATGTTTCCCCTTAGGCGTCGACCTGGTCGCGGACGCCCCGCGCCATCACGAAGCTCACCCGCTCCAGTTCGCTGATGTCGGTCAGCGGATCGCCGTCGACGGCGATGATGTCGGCCGACTTGCCGGGCGCGACCCGGCCGATTAGGTCCGAGCGATCGAGCAGAGCGGCGGCGCTGACCGTCGCGGCCTTGATGGCGTCGGCATTGGTCATGCCGGCCTCGACCATATAGCCGAACTCGCGGGCATTCTTGCCATGCGGGCCGACGCCCATGTCGGTGCCGAAGCTGATCTTGACGCCCGCCTTGTAGGAGCGACCCAGCGCCGCCTTGATGTGTTCGCCGACGGTGAACGCCTTCTCGGCCTGGGCCGGTGAGAGCACACCGCCCGCGCGGGCCATCTCCAGCACGGTCATGCCGGCGATGATGGTCGGGGTGTGGAAGGCGTCGTGCTCAAGGAAGAGCCGGATCGACTCGTCGTCCATGAAGCTGCCGTGCTCGATCGAATCGACGCCGGCCGCCAGCGCCGCGTTGATGCCGGCCGCGCCGTGGGCGTGGGCGGAGACGCGCCGGCCGAGATGGTGGGCGGTCTCGACGATGGTGCGGATCTCGTCGGTGGTGAACTGCTGGTCGATGCCGGCGCGGATGTCGGAGAGCACCCCGCCTGTCGCGACGAACTTGATGGCGTCGGCGCCCTGGGCGACCTGGGTGCGCACGGCCTTGCGGCAGGAATCGACGCCGTCGCAGACCCCGGTGGCCGATTGCACGCAGGCGCAGACATCGTTGCGGAACCCGTAGACCTGGGCGTGGCCGCCCGTCGGCGACAGGGTCGCGCCGACGCAGAGGATGCGCGGGCCAGGCACGATGCCCTCGGCCACCGCGGCGCGCAGGGCGAAGATTACCTCCGGCTTGCGCGCGCCGACGTCGCGGACGGTGGTGAAGCCGGCGGCCAGCGTCAGCCTGGCGCGATGGGCGCCGTCGAGGCCGGTCTTCGGATCGGAATCCTCGACCAGGCGCAGACGATAGCCCGGGCCGAGCTGGGCGGTCAGGTGCACGTGACAGTCGATCAGGCCTGGCAGGACGAACTTGTCCTTCAAATCGATCAGCCGCGCGCCTTCCGGCGGATCGACGAAGCCATCGGCGACCGCAACGATCCTGTCGCCGGCGATGCGGACGCTCTGGTTCGCCTTCGGCGGCTGGCCCGGTTCGGCGAGCAGCCGGCTGGCGTGGATGACCGTCTCGTTGGTTTGCGCCGTCATGCGTCCCGCTCCGCCTGTGCATTGGGAAGTCTGGACCTGCGCCAGCGCCAGAGGAAGTAGCAACCCAGGCCGATCAGGTTCCAGAGCAGGAAGAACAGCCGCGTCTTCAGCGGCAAGCTCCAGAACAGATAGAGGCAGCCGGCGATCGCCAGCGGCCCGACCACCCAGGCCAGCGGCGTACGATAGATGCGCGGCTGGTCGGGGGCGCGCCAGCGAAGCACCAGGAGGCAGACCGACACGGCGGTGAAGGCGGCGAGCGTCCCGGCGTTGGCCAGCGAGGCGATCTGGTCCAGCGGCGCGAGGCCGGCCAGGATCGCCACGACAACGCCGGTGACGATGGTCATGCGCACGGGTGCCCCGGTGCGCCGGTTCACCTTGGCCAGGCCAGCCGGCAGGAGGCCGTCGCGGGCCATGACGAAGAAGATGCGGCTCTGACCATAGAGAAAGGCCAGGATCACCGTCGGCAGGGCGATGACGGCCGCGGCCCCGATGACGATCGCCGTCCAGCCCTGACCAAGCTGGCGCAGGATCAGCGCCAAGGGCTCCGGACTGTTGGCGAACCGCGCGTAAGCCATGGCGCCGACCGCAACCGCGGCGACGGCGACATAGATGGCCGTGCAGGCGACCATCGAGCCGATGATGCCGATGGGCAGGTCACGGCCCGGGTTCTTGGTCTCCTCGGCGGCGGTCGAGAGGGCATCGAAACCGTAGAAGGCGAAGAAGATGATGGCCGCCGCCGCCATCACGCCGTGGCGGGTTCCGCCGATGTCCCGACCGGCGAAACCGTAGGGCATGAAGGGATGGAAGTTGGCGGCGTTGAAGTGCGGACCCGCCACCACGACGAAGAGGCCGAGCGCCGCGATCTTCACGGCCACCAGCACGGCGTTGACCGTGGCGCTCTCGCGGGTCCCGAGGCTCAGCATGCCGACCACCACGGCGATGATGGCGATGGCCGGCACGTTGATCAGGCCGCCGGCATAGAAGCCGACACTTAGCGCCGCCGGCAGATGCACGCCGATCGCATCCAGGAAGCCGACCGCATAGCCGGACCAGCCGACGGCCACGGCGCTGACCACCAGCGAATATTCCAGGATCAGGCTCCAGCCGACCACCCAGGCGATGATCTCGCCGAGCACCACATAGCTGTAGGTATAGGCGCTGCCGGAGACCGGGATCATGGTCGCGACCTCGGCATAGGCGAGCGCCGCGCAGGCGCAGACCGCGCCGGCGATCAGAAAGGACAGCAGCACGGCCGGTCCGGCCAGGTTCGCGCCTACCCCGATCAGCGTGTAGATGCCGGTGCCGACGATGGCCCCGACTCCCAAGGCGACAAGGTGCCACCAGCTTAAGGTCGGCTTCAGCCGGTGGTCGGGATGCAACGCCTCGAGCGAGACCGTCTTGCGGTGCAGCAGGGATGAAATCATCGGCACGTGCGACCTGGCCCCTTGTCGGTCTCACCGTCGAGCCTAAAGGCGGATGTGTCCCCAACGCAATTCGCGCTAACCTCGCGGCCGGGGGGCCTGCCGGCTGGACGCTGCCGCGGACCGTGGCGCGGTCAAGTATCGCGCCTTCATCTCGTACTCGCAGCGCGACAAGCGCGTCGCGCGCGCCCTTCAGCGCGCCCTGGAGTCGTACCGCGTTCCGCCCGGCGTCGAGCCGGCCCGGCTGGCCCCGGATCGCCGCATCGGGCGAATATTTCGCGACGACGACGAACTGGCCGCCTCCGGCACGCTGACCGGTGCGCTGGAGGCGGCGCTGCGGGCGTCCGAGACCCTGATCGTGGTCTGCAGCCCGCACTCGGCGGCGTCGCATTGGGTGAACGAAGAGATCGGCCTGTTCAGATCGCTGCATGGGTCCGGTCGGATCTTCGCGATCGTCATCGACGGCGAGCCCGATTCGACCGATCCGGAGCGCCAGTGTTTCCAAAGGCGCTGCTTGGCGCGGACGCCCGGGGCGACGCCGGCGAGCCGCTCGCGCCAGACCTCAGGAAGGACGGCCAGTTCCGCGCGGTGACCAAGCTGGTCGCCGGGATGCTCGAGGTTGACTTCGACGACCTCTGGCGACGCGGACAACGCGCCGCGCGGCGTCAGGCGCAGCGGCGGTTTGTCATTCAGGCCGGCGTGTTGATCGTCATCGCCGGACTGATCGGGACCCTCTACCTCGCCGATACGAACGAGATCACTAACCAGGCCTATATGGCCCGCGCCTACCTTTCGCAGCTCGGCGCGGAGAGGCCCTCAGTTTGGACGCCTAGCCCCCGGCAACAAGGTCTGATCGACCAGGCGAAGGCCGCCGCTCGAACCCACGTCCGCCAGGACTTCGATCTTGAACTCAGGGAACGCGATCCCGAGGCCGGCTGGACCATCGCCCAGGAAAATCTGGCGCTGCACGAAGACGACCAGATCAGGGACGCCAACGCCCTGGCCCTACTCGACGCGACGCGTTTGCACGGCGCCTCGTGCTGGCCGGAATACGTCGCCGACGGCGCCTGTCATGTGCTGGCGACATCCTGGTCGCTCTATTCGATGGGGACCCTGGGCGTCGCCGCCGACGCCGCCGCGCTGAACAGCCTGCTCGATGTTCAGGACGCGCAGGGGTGGTGGCCGCTCTATTTCAGCCTGCACGGAGACCGCGCCGATGCGTCGACCTACGCCACGGCCTGGGCCTTGATGGCGATCGGGACCCAGGCCCGCTTCGCCGATCCCGCAACGCAACGGCGGATCAAGGATGCGCGGGCCAGGGCGATCGGCTGGCTCCTGGCGTCCGAAGATCGCGGCGCCAGCCGGTGGAAGGACTATCCCTACAGCGACAGCGGCACGGCCCTGGACGGCGTCTCGGCGCTGGCGGTGGTCGCCCTGAATCCATCTGCCGGGAACCGGCGCATCGCCGAGCTCGACCGAGCCTGGCTTGATCAGCTTCCGGAGTTTCCGGGGAGGCTCGACTTGATCGAACGATCCAATGTTGCGCTGGGCCGATCGTGGAAGTGGGACCGGACGAGCTATGCCGTCACGCCGTGGGTCGCGCTGTCGGCGGATATGGTGTTTCCGAACGGCGATCGGCTAGGACGCGCCAAGGCCGATGCCTATCTGGAGCGATTCACCTCGAGCCTTCCGTCTTACCAGGGCCTGGCGGACCCCTACTATTTCTCAGCCGAGCTGGCCCACGGTCTGGCCCGGCTATCGGGGCCGGCGCAGCCTTGAGGCGGGCGGCCCGGGACCGGAGCCGACGGCTTACGGCCTCTCCCCCGTCCATTCCCAGTGCCAGGGCTCGAAGACGTAGTTGACGAAGCCGAAGCGCCGCGCATTGGCGACCAGCCAGCGGTAGGCGGCTGTGCGCGACTGGAAGAGGCGGTTGGCGTCGTCCGAGGAATCGTCCTTGAAACCCGGCGCCGCGCCCAGGATCAGGTCGACGGCCAGGCCGGTCCGGTGGGAGGAGCATTCGGCGCGCACCAGGCCCAGGCAGTTCAGTTCGGCCGCGCAGCGGGCGGCGTCATCGGCGGGGTCGCGATAGCCGGAAAAGACGGTGAGCAGGTCCGGGTCGGCGGCGACCTCCGGGAGTTCGCGACGGGCGGCGGCGACCATGCGCCGGAGCGCCTTCAGGGCGCGCGGGCGCAGTTGCACGACCTTGTCGAGGCGGCTCTCCGCCGGCGTCAGGTCGGCGAGGCGGGTCGGCGGTTCCGGGCAGATGCCGTCCTTGCGCAGGGCGACGAACGGCCGGCGCGCCTGCCAGGCGTCCTTCATCTCGGCGAAGGTGTCCGCATCGACCGCGCCGTGGGCCTCCAGGCCATGGGCAAACTGCCAGCGCGCCAGTGCGAAGGCGAAGCCGCGCGTGTCGGCGGCGCAGGCCGTGTGGACCTCGCGCCCGATCGCCGGCGCATAAATGGCCCAGCCCAGTTCGGACCGGCCGAACGGGGTCAGCGGAAGCGTCGTCAGGGAGGCGGCATTGGCCTCAGCGGCCGGACCAAAGGCGCGATGGCCGCCACAGCCGCTCTGGTCGCCGAACAGGGTGGCGGCATTGGCGGCGTCTGAGGTGATCCAACCAGCGACCGCCGCAGCCACCGCCGCCAATATCAATAACGCGGCCCTTCTCCCCCTGCGGGAGAAGGTGGCGGCGAAGCCGACGGATGAGGGGTCGCGCATGCCTCCGCCGCGGGGCGGCGCTGACTTGCCGGAAACCGTGGTGCGACCCCTCATCCGACCCCCTTCGGGGGCCACCCATCTACGCTTTGCCTGACTTCGTCAGTCAATCGCCTTCGGCGACCGCTACGAAACCCGCCAGGGGAGAAGGGCGCCCTCGTTCACCCCTTCTCGTTGGTGAAGACGATCGTGCCCGAGGCGGCGAACATGCCGCCGACGCCGTGGCTGATCGAGATCTTGGCGTTCGGCACCTGGGCGGCCGCGGTGCCGCGCAGCTGCCGGACGCTCTCCTGCATGGCGTACATGCCGTACATCCCCGAGTGCATGTAAGAAAGGCCGCCGCCATTGGTGTTCAGCGGCAGCTTGCCGCCGATGGCGGTGTTCCGCTCGTTGATGAAGCCGGCCGCTTCGCCCGGCTTGCAGAAGCCAAGGTCTTCCAGGCCATAGAGCGGCAGGTGGGCGAAGGCGTCGTAGATCATCAGGTGATCGACGTCGCTGTGGCTGATCCCGGCCTCGTCGAAGGCCTTCTTGCCGGAGACGCGGAAGGCCTTGGAGGAGTTGAAGTCCTGCATCTGGCTGACCATCGGCGTCTCGACGCTCTCGCCCGTGCCCAGGATGTAGACCGGCTTTTGGGGGAAGTCCTTGGCCCGCTCGGCGCTGGTCAGGATCAACGCGCCGCCGCCGTCGGTGACCAGGCAGCACATCAGCATGCGGAACGGCCAGGCGATCATGCGCGAGTGGAGCACGTCGTCGACCGTGATCGGATCCTTGAAGCTGGCGCGCGGATTGAGCGCCGCCCATTCCCGCTGCACCACCGCGACCATGGCCAGGTCCTCCTCGGTGACGCCGTTGGTCTTCATGTAGCGAAGCACCGGAATGGTGAACATCGAGGGCGGCCCGACCGGGCCATACGGCGCCTCGAACTGGCCGGACAGGCTGGAGCCGCCGCCGCCGCCAAAGCGCCCGCCGGCGCCGACGCGCGAGCGGCCGCTCTCGCCATGAGTGATAAGGACGGTGTTGCAGAGGCCCTCGTTGATCGCCGCCGCCGCGTGGCGGACGTGCAGCATGAAGGAGCAGCCGCCGACGGATGTGCCGTCGGCATAGGTCGGCGTGATGCCCAGATAGTGGGCTAGTTCGACGGGGCTGGCGCCGGCGGTGGCGACGCCATCGATGTCCGTGGGCTTGAGGCCGGCGTCCTTCAGGGCGTTCAGGGCGGCATCGGCGTGCAGGCCGATCACCGACATGTCAGGGATGCGGCCCATCTGGGTGGTCTCGGCGGCGCCGACGACCGCAACGGAATTGCGCTTCATGGGCTTAGGCTCCCTTGGGTTGGAAGAAGGGCAGGGAGATCTCGTCGCTGAAGCTCTGGAAGGTCACCTCGACCGGCATGTCCAGCTTCAACGCCTCGGGCGTCTGCGGACAGCCTATGATGTTGGTCATCATCCGCGGCCCCTCGTCGAGCTGCACGACCGCGATCGAGTGCGGCTCAGTGCCCAGGTCCGGGCGCGGGCGGTGATTGATGACGTAGCTGTAGAGGAAGCCGCGGCCGCTGGCCTTGAACTCCTCGACGCTGCGCGAGCCGCACTTTGGGCAGAACGGGCGGGGCGGAAAATAGGCGTCTTTACAATCGGTGCAGCGCTGCAGGCGAAGCTCGCCCGCCTTGCAGCCATCCCAGAAGTGCTGCGTTTCCGGGGTCGGTTGAGGCAATACCCTATCCATTGAAATTCGCGGTCCCTAGAATCGTTGTGAAACGCCGACATAGGCCTGAGCCGCCGGCGTCTGTTTGTTCAGCCCGAGATTGACGCCGCCGTCGAGTTGAAAATTGGAGTGGGCGGGGGGAATCCACGCCGCGCCCAGGTCGAACGAGGTCTGGGTCACCGTGCGCCGCGGATCGAAATTGTCGTCCGCCCAGATCTCGAGCGACCCGGTCACGGTTTTCGACAACGGTCGGCTGAAACTGAGCAGGCCGGAAATGTTGAGGTGGTCGGCGGCGCCGCCCGCGTTCTTCAGGACGTCGCCTTCAGGGTCGATGGTCAGCGACCAGTTGGCCGGCAGGTTGATCTGGATGGGCGCGATCAGTCCGCCTTCGACCGCGCCATCGCCGACACCGTTCGGCGCGGTGGGGATCTTCACATAAGGCTCGAGCGCCACGGCGACGTCGCCGCCGTCATCGCCAATCAGATTGGCCTTCAGCCTGAGGAAGAGGTCGCCGACGCCGGAGGCGCGCACGGTGCGGCCGCTCGCCCGGTCCCTCGACGTGACCGTCTCCCAGGGTGCGATGTTGATCTCGGCGTCGATCGTATTGTTCAGCCCGAGTTTCAGGGTCGGGTTGGTGTAGAGCGCCGTGGTCGTGTCGGCGCCGCCGGAGGTGTCGTAGGTGACGTTGAAGACGTCGGACTCGTACTGGAAATGACCCGCGTCCACCGTGCAAGGGCCCGTCGATTTGGTCGGCCGATCGGTGCAGAAGGCGCGCAGATCGGCCTCCGGCGTCGGGTTGGCCAGGTTGAACCCGCTCTTGTCCGGCGGCGGTGGCGCCGGCGCGTCGTCAGCCAGAGCGGCGCCCGCCAAGCCGCTCAGCGCCACGATCGCGGCCAGACTCCATTTCATTGTGCCCATCTCGCCCCCATCCGCTGTCCAGGCTATGGCTGCACCTGACCGTGATGCCTTCGCGATGCCTTCGCGATGCCTTCGCGATGGTCGCCATTCGAAATCGAGGACGCAAGATGCTTGTCGGCGTGCCCAAGGAAATCAAGATCCAGGAGCATCGTGTCGGGCTGACCCCCGGCAGCGTGCGCGAGCTGGTGCATCACGGCCATAAGGTGATCATCGAGACGGGCGCCGGGGACGGCATCGGCCACGACGACGCGGCCTATCGCGCCGTGGGCGCCGCCATCTCCGCCGACGCCGCAGAGGTCTTCGGCCAGGCCGAGATGATCGTGAAGGTGAAGGAGCCGCAAAGCTCCGAGATCGCGCACTTAAGGCCGGGCCAGGTGCTGTTCACCTACCTGCACCTGGCGGCGGACCGAGCCCAGGCCGAGGGGCTGATGGCCTCCGGCGCGGTCTGCATCGCCTATGAGACGGTCACCGACGATCGCGGCGGCCTGCCGCTGCTGTCGCCGATGAGCGAGGTGGCCGGACGGATGAGCATGCAGGTCGGCGCCCATTGTCTGGAGAAGGAGCAGGGCGGAGCCGGCATGCTGCTGGGAGGGGTGCCGGGGGTGCCAGCCGCCAAGGTGCTGGTGCTGGGCGGCGGCGTCTCGGGCACCAACGCGGCGCGCATGGCCATGGGCATGGAGGCCCAGGTGACCATCATCGACAACTCCATGCGCCGGCTGAAGGAACTCGACCTGCAGTTCGGCTCCAAGATCCAGACGCTTTACGCCACGGTCGACAATATCGAACGCGAGGTGGCCCGCGCCGACCTGATCATCGGCGCGGTGCTGGTTCCGGGCGCGGCGGCGCCCAAGCTGGTCACCCGCGCCATGATCGAATCCATGCGGCCAGGGTCGGTGGTGGTGGACATCTCCATCGACCAGGGCGGCTGTTTCGAGACCAGCCGGCCGACCACCCACGACAACCCGACCTTCGTCGTCGCCGGCGTCGTCCACTATGCGGTGACCAACATGCCGGGCGCGGTGGCCCACACCTCGGCCTATGCGCTGAACAACGCGACGCTGCCGTTCGTTCTGGCCCTGGCCGACCACGGCTGGCGCGCGGCGCTGGACCGTGATCCGCACCTGCGCGACGGCCTGAACGTGCTGGAGGGCCGCATCGTGCATCCGGCGGTCGCGGAGAGCCTGGGGCTGAAGGCCGCCTAGGGGGTCTCGACGGATCGATTGTCCAGCTTGGGCGCTAATATCCGCGCGGGCAGGGGGTTGGGTTCATGAATCTCGAGATCACGGTCGGCCCGGAACAGCTGGTCATCCATCAGGGCCACTCGATCCTGCTTACCGATCGCGACGGCCAAATCCCCTGGCCAACCGAGCGCGGCCTCTATTTTCTCGACACTCGCATGGTTTCAAGCTGGCTGATCTTCGCCAATGGCGAGCCCTGGGACCTGTTGTCTTCGGCCCCCATCGAGCATTTCGCCGCGCGGCTGTTCCTGACCAACCGCAAGATCCTGACCGAGGACGGCGAAATCCCCGAACGCTGCCTCAGCTTCGAGCTTGGCCGCACCATTGGCAACGGCCTGCACGAAGACTTCGACATCACCAACCACGGCGCTAAGCGCGTCCGGTTCAATCTTGAAGTGTTGATCCGTTCGGACTTCGCAGACCTGTTCGAGGTCAAGAGCGGCCAGATCGTGCGTCGGGGCCATATCACCACCGAGTGGTCGCCCGGGCGCGGCCAGTTGCGGACCATCTATCGCAACAAGGACTTTCGCCGCGAGGTGGTGGTCCAGGTGCGCCGCAACGGCCACACGCCCGTCTACGCCAACGGCCGGCTGAGCTTCGATGTCGACCTGGAGCCGGGCTGCGCCTGGCACGCCTGCCTGCTCTACGAGTTTCGCGACGGCAAGAAGCGGTTTCCGGCGCCGCGTCCCTGCTTCGACGGTCATGGCGAGACCACCGCCGGTCACCGGGCGGAGTCCTGGCGCGACAAGGTCATGAAGATCAGCACCTCCAACGAGGAGATCTATCGCGGCTATCGCCAGGCGGTGGAGGACTTCGCTTCACTCCGCCTGCCGACAAGCGAGACCGGGCCGCACCAGTTCGTGCCGGCGGCCGGGGTGCCGTGGTTCGTGGCCCTGTTCGGCCGCGACACCCTGATCGCCTCGCTGCAGGCCACCATGTCCTACCCGGAGTTCGCCCGCGCGACCCTGACCGCGCTGGCCGGATGGCAGGCGAAGGCGCGCGACGACGAGCGCGACGCCGAGCCCGGCAAGATCATGCACGAACTGCGGCTGGGCGAACTCGCCCACTTCAAGCTTATTCCGCACACGCCCTATTACGGCACCGCGGACGCAACGCCGCTTTATCTCATCCTGCTGCACCACGCCTGGCTGTGTCTGGGCGACAAGACGCTGCTCGAGCAGCACCTGGAGACGGCCGAGGCCTGCCTGGCCTGGATCGATGATTATGGCGATCGCGACGGCGACGGGTTCCAGGAATACCAGACCCGCTCGAAACACGGTTACGAGAACCAGGGCTGGAAGGATTCCGGCGAGGCGATCGTCTATCCCGACGGCTCGCTGGTGAAGGGACCCAAGGCGCTCTGCGAACTGCAGGGCTATGTCTATGACGCCTGGCGGCGCATGGCGCAGATTTTCGAAGTCCTCGGCAAGCCGGAGCGCGCCAAGGCGCTGAACGATAAGGCCGAACTGCTCTATCGCCGCTTCAACGAGGTGTTCTGGGACGAGGCGTCGGGCTTCTACGCCCTGGCGCTCGATGGCGACAAGACGCCGGTGCTGAGCGTCGCCTCCAACCCGGGCCATCTGCTCTGGTCCGGCATCGTGCCGCCAGAGCGGGCCGAGGCCGTCGTGCGCCGGCTGATGGCGCCGGATATGTGGAGCGGTTGGGGCATCCGCACGCTCTCGTCCGATCACCCGGCCTATAATCCCATGTCCTATCAGAATGGCTCGGTCTGGCCGCACGACAACGGTCTGATCGCGCTGGGCTTTCGCCGTTACGGCTTCGACGCCGAGGCGGCGCGAATCGCCCGCGACATTTCCGGCTCGGTGAGCTTCTTCACCCTGCACCAGGCGCCGGAGCTCTATGCCGGCATCCTGCGCACGCCGACCAACTTCCCGGTGCAGTATCTTGGCGCCAATGCGCCGCAGGCCTGGGCCGCCGGCTCATCCTTCCACCTGCTGCAGGCCATGCTCGGCTTTCAGCCTGACGCGCCGGCCGGTCGCATCTATTTCGATCCGGCCCTGCCCGACTGGCTGCCGGACATCACCTTGATCGATATACATTTTCTGAGCCGGAAGGCCGAGGTTCGGTTCTGGCGCGAAGGTGAGGCGACGCGCTGGGAGGTGGTGAAGGGCGACAAGAGTCACTTCGCCCACAGCCCGTACAAAAGCCAGAACCGGCTGCATGTCGCGCCGCCGATCGCCCCTTAAGTCGGTCTCGAGTTGCGCGTCGGGCTGGCCGCAACACGGTACAGGCTGTACACCCTATGTTGACTGTGACCCCCTCCTACGGGTGAACGGTTCTTCGCGGGCGGCGTTTCTGTACGGCTGATGGGGTGGATGGACGGAATGCTTTCACGACGAAAGATCGTACTTTCGACCTGCGGCTCCTCCGGGGACCTCAACCCTTTCATAGCCATAGCGCTTGAGCTGCGCGCCCGCGGCTACTTCCCGGTCATCGCCACCCAGAGCGAATTCGGACCCCGTGTCGAGGCCGAGGGCCTGGCCTTTCACCCGATGCGTCCGGGCGCCCGCGACATCGAGGAGGAGCTGGGCCTCGACCACCAGGGCATCGTCCGCCGCTCGATTGACGCGCGCTCGGGCCTGGAATTCCTCGTTCGCCGCGTCGCCATGCCGTTTCTGCGCCGCGCCTATCAAGACATGATGTCCGCCAGCGAAGGCGCCAGCCTGGTTGTCACCCATCCCGCCGCCTTTGGCGCCCGCCTGGCGGCCGAAAAGCGCGGACTTCCCTGGATCTCCTCGGCGCTCGCCCCTTTCGCCTTCATGTCGGCGTACGACCCGCCGCCGCTCGGCATCGCGCCGCGCCTGACCGAGGCCTGGCTCCGCTCCGGCGCGACGGCGGCCGCGGTTTTCTTGGGCCTGGCCCGCGTCGCCACCTCCGGCTGGACCGCCCCGGTGCGGCAGCTGCGCCGCGAACTCGGCTTGTCGCGCACGCTGGGCAATCCACTGTTCGAGGGCCAGTTCTCGCCCTACGGCACCATCGCGCTCTATTCGCGGGTGTTCGGCGAGCTGCAGCCCGACTTCCCCGCCCGCACCACCATCTGCGGCTTCACCTTCTACGACCGCGAGCGCGGCCAGGCCGAGACCTTGCCGCCGGAGCTGGCGCGCTTCCTCGACGACGGCCCGCCGCCGCTGGTCTTCACCCTGGGCTCGGCGGTGGTCTTCGATCCGGGCGACTTCTATCGCGACAGCCTGAGCATGGCCTCGTCGCTGAAGCGCCGGGCGGTCTTTCTGGTCGGCGAGGGCGACGTGCTGCCCGAGGTGCTGCCCGAAGGCATGATCGCCTGCCGCTATGCGCCGCACTCGCTGGTCTTCCCGCATGCCGAGGCCATCGTCCACCAGGGTGGCGTCGGCACCACCGCCCAGGCGCTGCGCGCCGGCGTGCCGCAGCTGATCGTTCCGTCCGCCGCCGACCAGCCCGACAACGCCGCCCGCATCGCCAGGCTGGGCGTCGGGCGCACCGTCTCGCGCCCCGAATACGAACCGGGCCGTGCCGTCCACGAGGTCGGGGCGCTGCTGCGCCGCGGCGCCTATCGCGCCCGGGCCCAGGAACTGTCGCGCCGCATCTCACTGGAAGACGGCGCGGCCGCGGCCGCCGACATTCTGGAGTCCGCCCTGCACGCCGCCCCGGCCCTCCGCCGCGCCGGCTAGGCGCCGGGCTGGAGTCAGGCCGACGGACTGGCCTCTGACAGCGCCGTTCTCGCCCTGAAACCGCGCCGACAACCGGGGCGACAGCAGGCGCGGACCCCACGCACCGGTGATTCGCTTTTCGCGCGCGGGGGCTCTAAGGATGACGGGAATTCAAAAATCATCAGTCCTTAGGAGAGGAAGAGATTCATGCGTGAAGCCGTTGTCGTTTCCTATGCTCGCACGGGCCTGGCCAAGTCCGGCCGTGGCGGGTTCAACATCACCCCCACCGTCAGCATGGCCGCCCACGCGGTGAAGCACGCTGTGGAAAAGTCGGGTGTCGACAAGGATGCCGTCGAAGACTGTTTCATGGGTAATGTGGCCCACGGCGCCGGCAATCTCGGCCGCCAGGCGGCGCTGCTCGCCGGCCTGCCGATCACCACCTCGGGTGTGACCATCAATCGCTTCTGCTCTTCAGGCCTGCAATCCATCGCCATGGCCGCGCGCTACATCGTCGATGACGGCGCCGAGTGCGTCGTGGCCGGCGGCGTCGAGTCGATCAGCTTCCCCGGCGGCGGCGGTGCGCGCGAGAACAACGACCCGCGCCTGGTGCAGATGTATCCCGACATCCACATGCCGATGATCGACACCGCCGACATCGTCGCCGAGCGTTACAAGGTCAGCCGCGAAGCCCAGGACGAGTTCTCGCTTGAATCCCAGCGCCGCATGGCCTCGGCCCAGCAGGCCGGCAAGTTCAAGGACGAGATCGTCCCGATGAACACCAAGATGAAGCAGGTCAATCGCGAGACCAAGGAAGAGACCATCGTCGACTATGTGGTCGATCGCGACGAGTGCAATCGTCCCGATACCACCATCGAGGGCCTCGCCAAGCTCGAGCCCGTCAAGGGTCCCGGCAAGTTCATCACCGCCGGCAACGCTTCGCAGCTGTCCGACGGCGCCGCCGCGGTGGTGCTGATGGAAGCCAAGGAAGCCGAACGCCGGGGCTTGAAGCCGCTGGGCGCCTTCAAGGGCTGGGCCGTCGCCGGCTGCCGCCCCGACGAAATGGGCATCGGTCCGGTGTTCGCCGTGCCTCGCCTGCTCGAGCGCCACGGCCTGAAGGTCGAGGACATCGACCTGTGGGAGCTGAACGAGGCCTTTGCGTCGCAGTGCCTTTATTCCCGCGACAAGCTCGGCATCGATCCGGAGCTCTACAACGTCAACGGCGGCTCCATCGCCATCGGCCACCCCTTCGGGATGACCGGCGCGCGGCTGAGCGGCCACGTGCTGCAAGAGATGCAGCGTCGCGGCAAGGGCAAGTACGCCGTTGTCACCATGTGCATCGGCGGCGGCATGGGCGGCGCCGGCCTGTTCGAAGCCTATACCTGAGCCTGGACGCGCGGCGGGTTCCTTTCGGGCCGGCCGCGCCCCTTAGCCCACGCGCGCCTCTAGGCGCCGTGCGGCCTGCGGCCGTACAAGCCGCCCATGACCTCCGATCCCTCCCATCCCAATTGGGCGCGCGACCTCAATCGCGCGGCCTGGAACGCCGAGCGCTATGACGCCTGGGTGAGCGCCATGGGCACGCCCGAAGTCGAGGCCCGGGCGCTGGTCGCCGATCCCGCCCACAAGCTTCGGCGTCTGCTGCCGCACCTCGGCGTGGTCGAGGGCCAGCGCATCTGCAGTATCCAGGGATCGAACGGCCGGGTCGCCGTGTCGCTCGCCCTGCTCGGCGCCGAGGTGACGGTGCTCGACTTCGGTGAAGACAATCGCCGCTACGCACTTGAGCTGGCCGCCGCCGCCGGGGTGGCGATCGACTACCGGCTGGGCGACGTGATCGAGGCCGGATCGCTGGGGCTGAACCAAGCCTTCGACGCGCTGGTGATGGAGTTGGGCATCCTGCACTACCACCAGGACCTGGCGCGGTTCTTCGCCGTCATGGCCGGCCTCGCCAAGCCAGGCGGTCGCATGGTGCTGAACGAATTCCACCCGGTCGAGCGCAAGCTGTTCGCGGCGCCGGGCGTGCTGCACGACTATTTCAGCGCCGAGGTGGTCATGAGCGCGGTGCCCGATCCCACCGGCCAGGGGCGCAACCTCGGCCAGTGCGCCCAGCGCTTCTGGACGCTAGGCGAGATCGTCACCGCGGCGATCGGCGCGGGGTTCATGGTCGAGCGGCTGGAGGAGCTTCCCAGCTGGAACGACCCGACCATCCCTGGGATGTTCACGCTGGTGGCGGTCAAGCCGTCTTAGGGTCGAGCGCTTCGGAAAACCCCAGCAGCCGAACCCGGGGCCAGTCCACCTCGAACGACGAAACGGCCAGGTTCTCGCCGGCGAAGATGTGCTCGCCGCCGTGGATCGGATGGCCGCCGCTCAGGCGATACAGGAAATCGATCACCCCGCCATGGGTGATCGCCAGCACCCGGCTCAAACCGGCGCGCGAGGCCTCCTCCAGCCAGTCCCTGACCCGCTCCAGATGTGCGCCCCGGCTTTCGCCCTGCGGGATCGCCGGCTCGGCCTCGAAGCGCTGGAAGGCGTCGAACGGCCCGCCGTACAGCGTCTGGCATTCGTTCGGCGTCAGGCCCTGAAAGATCCCAAGCCCGCGCTCAGCGATGCGTGGCTCCAGCGTCCAGTCGCGCAGACCCAGGTGCTCAGCCGTCTCGACGCAGCGCCGCATCGGACTGACATAGACCCGGTCATAGGCGTCGGGTCCGACCGCCAGCGTCTTGAGCACCTCGACGGCGCTCGCGTCGATCGACTCGTCTTCGGAGTCGTTGAACCGGCCGGACAGGTTGCTCGGCGTGACCCCATGTCGGATGCAGTGCAGGATCATTCCGCCTCCTCATGCTCAGACGATGCGCTCATATCGCCTCGTCCGGCCGCGCCAGTCTGACCATCAGATCGGAGTCTGCTCCCGCCAAGATCGCCCCGCCCAAGCTCGGCCCCATAACGGAGCCTAGCACGACTGACGGCCGGGCGCGGATTGACAAGCAGGGCTTGTCGATGGAGTTTCGAGCTTGGCTGATGTGGCCGGCCGCCTGCGCCCTTTCGGGCTTGGTGAACGCATCGCGAGATCGGCCTTAGCCCTTTGCTTCGAAGGCGGCCGGGTCGGTAAGGCAGGCGCCGACAGACTCTTCCGCCGAAAGCAGAGGTCGATTATGCGCGACTATCGCGACGCCAAGATCATGGCCGCGAGCCTGAAAAAGGCTCTTGAGGCTCATGGGCTTTCCCTCACCCACAGCCAGAGCCTGGAGGCCATGGCTAAGGCCTTCGGGGTCGATAACTGGAACGTGCTCGCCGCCCAGGTCGAGGCGGCGCGGCGGCCGCGTCCCGCAGGCGCCGCCTGGCGGCCAGGCGAGGTCATCGTGGTCCGCCACGTCCAGGACGATCGGGTCTGGTCGGCCAACGCGGCGATCGTGGTCGAGGATCGGCCCATGCGACTGGTCCTCCACACGCCGCTGGGCGCCGCGATGCAGTACAGCCGGGTTGATTGGACGACGGGTCGCTTCCAAGGCCCGATCCCGCAGCGCCGCCACACCACCGACGCGCTGGTCATCCTGACGCCTGGCGCCGGCCATGCGGTGACGGCCATGTTCCACGGCGGCGGCGGGCCTTTCATCTGCTGGTACATCGATCTGCAGGAGCCCTTTCGCCGCGTGCCCGACGGCATCGTCACCTGCGACCAGTCGCTGGACATCGTCATCGGCGAGGATCGCCGCTGGCGCTGGAAGGACGAGGACCACCTGGCCCGCAGCGTCGAACTCGGCTGGCGCACGCAAGGCCAGGCCGAGGCCATCCGCCGCGAGGGCGAGGGCGTGATCGCCGCGCTGGAGCGTGGCGCGGCGCCTTTCAGCGGCGCCTGGCCCAGCTGGCGCGCCGACCCAGACTGGACAGTCCCCGAACTGCCCGACGACTGGGCCAGCGTGCCGGCCTAGACGCCCATGACCGGGGTCGCGCCGCGCCGATAGCGCTTGAGGCCTAGGTGAAAGGCGCCCGCCGCGATGGCGGCATAGGCGGCCGCCGCGGCGACCACCACGGCCAGGGTCTCCAGGCTCGGGTGGCGCAGCAGCCGCACCGGGGTCAGCACCACGAAGCCGGCCGGCAGCAGGGTGTAGGCGATCAGCTTGCTCGCCCCGGAATAGATCGAGCCTGGATAGGTCGAGACCAGGATGACGAACTCGGTCATGTCGCGGGCCAGGCTGCGCGCGCCGGAGATCCAGAAGGCCAGGCTGGCGAAGGTCACAGCCGCGGCGATGTAAACCACCAGCCCGCTGGTCCAGCCGGCCGCCAGCCAGGGCAGGTCGCGCCAGCCTAGCCCGGCGAACGCGATCAGGATGACGATGGCGGTGCCCAGGTCGCCCCAGGCGCTGGGATAGGAATCCCGCGACAACAGCCGGGCCAGCACCGATCGCGGCTGGGTAAGCAGCGCGTCGATCTCGCCAGAGAGGATGGTCGCGGCCATGTCGCGATAGCCGCCGAAGACGACGCCGGCGACGCCGACGATGGACATGATCAGGCCTATGAGCAAGGCCATATCAGCAAGCTTCCAGCCGCCGACGCTGCGGAAACCGGCGAAGAACATGAACCACAGCACGAGCATGAAGCCGTTGTTCACGACCATGCTCAGGCTCTGCAGGATGAAGTTGGTGCGGTCGGCGAAAGAGGCGCGCACGGCCGCCGCCGCGCCGTGCGCATAATTCGCGACCATCGAGGTCCGGGCCATCAGAGATCCCCCCGCAACACCTTACGCAGCCCCGCGCGCCAGATCAGGGCGGCCAGGCCGGCGAGCAGGCCGATCCAGACCAGCTGGGCGGCCAGGGTCTCGGCCATCTGCGCCGCCGTTGGCGTGACGGTCAGCGAGGCCGGCCAGTACATGTGCGCCGCGAACGGGCTGGCCTCGGCCAGCCGCGTCAGCCAGGCCGGATAGAGGGTGACCGGCGCGAAGAGGCCGCCCAGCAGGAAGAGCAGCTTCTGCAGGATCAGGAAGGCCGGCACGCTGCGCCGCACCCAAAACGCGCTCAGGCCCGCGATGGTGAAGAGCAGGAGCCCGATTGTCCCGCCCAGCGGTCCCAGCACCAGCAGCGCCGCCAGCGCCGGCAAAGGCGGCCAGGTTCGCCCGGACGCCGCCAGCAGGACCAGCGCCGCCACGCCCATCACCGCCATCCGCACCAGCATGGCGCCCAGGCTCTCCGCGAAGCGCTGCACCAGATAGGCCTTGGGCCTGAGCAGATGGGTCTCGACCGCGCCGGAGCGGATGTCGTCCTCCAGGCGCAGATGGATGGCCGGCACCGAGAGCCCGATCCATTCGGTGACGCCGATATAGAGGGCGAGCCCGCCGGCTGGCAGGGCCGCGACCAGAGTCCCGGGCAGCCGCTCGGCGATCACCTTGTCCCAGAGCGCGGTGAGCACGATCATCAGCAGCATGTAGAAGACCGCCCGGCCGAGCAGCACCGGCCAGCCGGCCATGGCGCCGTCGGCGCCAAGGCGCATGGCCGCCAGCGCGCTGCGCAAGGACCCGAAGCCGTAGGGTGCGGCCTCAATCGTGAGCGACGGCATAGATTTCACGGACCACCTCCTCCATCGGTGGGTCTTCGATGGTGATGTCGTCGATGCCGCCGCCATCGAGCGCCGCGGCGATCGCCTGCTCGACGCGCACCTTGCGGGTGTCGATCTCGAAGACGGCCAGATGCGGTTCGCTGGCGCGCCGGGTCACGCCGGGCAGCTCGATCTCGACCCGGCGCGAGGGCGCATGCAGCGTCACCAGCTTGTGGGCCAGGAACTGGCGGCGCAGTTGATCGGTCGGCTGATCGACCACGATCCGCCCCTGGTTGATGACGATCACCCGCTCGCAGACCAGTTCGATGTCGCGGGTGTCGTGCGAGGTCAGCACCACCGTCTGGCCCGCATCACGGGCGTTTTCGGTGATGAAGTCGCGGATGGCGGCCTTGGCGGTGATGTCCAGGCCGATGGTCGGCTCGTCGAGGAACAACAGCGACGGCGCGTGCAGCAGGCTGGCGGTGATCTCGCAACGCATCCGCTGGCCAAGCGACAGCCGCTGCACCGGCTGGCCCAGCAGCGGGGCGAGGTCGAACCGCTCGATCAGGTCCGCCAGCCTGCGCTCGAACGCCGGGCCGCGCTGGTCGTAGATCGAGGCCAGCAGGGCGAAGCTATCGCGCGCCGGCAGTTCGCCCCAGAGCTGCGAGCGTTGCCCGAAAACCACGCCGATCCGATAGGCCAGCGCCTTGCGCTGGCGCCAGGGGGTGAGCCCGAACACCCGGGCGTCGCCGGCGCTGGGCTCCAGGATGCCCGACAGCATCTTCAGCGTTGTCGACTTGCCCGCGCCGTTCGGTCCGATGATGGCGACGCGCTCGCCGGCGGCGATCTCGAACGTGATGCCGTCGACCGCGTCGATCAGCCTGTAGTCGGGAGCAAAGGCGCCGCTGATCGCGCCAAACAGGCCGCTGCGCCGGCTAGCGTAGCGGTAGGACTTGCGGAGATCCTGAACGGTGATGACGGCGGCGGACATGGGATTTCTCGGATGAGGGGGAGAGGGCGGAAGACCGGAGCGGTACCGGGTTGATGCGGGCGAGCGACGGCGACGCTTCGCTAAGAAGCGCGCCCATCTTCCCAAACATCGACCCGTATCGCGCGGTCATCGGTCCAGTCCCGTTCACCCGACCCATGTCGGCGAGGCGCCGTCCATAGGGCGGCGACCGGTGTTACGTCAAGCCGCCAGCGGTCGCGCAATCGATACGAACCGCTGGCCGCGCCGGAACGATGTGGTCCGGGTATGCGTTAGCGGATTGTCGACTAGTCGACGCAAGAGGGGGGCTTGTATGCGCGGCCATCGAACGGCGGCCGTTTGGGGGACAGCATTTTTGCGTAGCGTGGTGTGGTCGTGACGGACGCAGTGCTGGTGTTTGTTGTCGAGGACGAGCCTCTGATTCAGGACCTGCTGGGGACGCCGTTGCAGGACGGCGGCTACGAGGTGGCCATCTCGGCGAGTGGCGAAGAGGCCATCGCCATGATGGAACGGCAAGAGTCGACCTATCAGGCCCTGGTCACCGATGTGAATCTGGGCCGCGACAAACTGAGCGGGTGGGATGTGGCCAAGCGGGCGCGCGAGCTCAATCCGTCCGTCGCGGTCATCTATATGACCGGCGACAGCGGCCACGACTGGGCCGCGAACGGGGTGCCGAACAGCGTCCTTTTGCTGAAGCCGTTCGCGCCGGCCCAGGTGGTGACGGCGGTGTCGCAACTGCTCAACGCGCCAGCGGCCAACGTGCCGGCTGCCGATCCCCAAGGCGGGTAGGGCGTCGCGGCCGCTCTGGTCGGCAGCGCCTCTCCCCAATCGTGAGCGGGAAGTGCTACCTTGCTCATCCGAGTCCAATTTCGCTCAAAGGCAAGGGATGCACGCCGCCCAACGGGACGCCGAAATCGCCCGACTGCTCAACAGTCAGGGCTTCATCTCCTTCAAGCAGCTTTGCGATCGGCTGGAGGCCTCATCGGCCACCATTCGCCGCGATCTTGAGCGACTGGATGCCGAGGGACTGATCGAGCGGGTGCGCGGCGGGGCGCGCCTGCGCAACGGCGCCAAACCCATCTCCAGCGACCGGCTGGTCGGCGCGCCGTTCGAAGAGAACAAGACCCGCTTTGCCGACGAGAAGGCGATGATCGGGCGGGCGGCGGCCAAGCTCTGCGAGCGCGGCGAGGCGATCATCATCGACGGCGGCACCACCACCTTCCAGATGTGCTCGCACCTTGAGGGACTGAATCTGCAGGTGCTGACCAACTCCCTGCATATTGTCGGCGAACTGCTGCCGCAGCCGGGCGCGCGGGTTTCCGTGCCCGGCGGCGCGGTCTTCCGTGAACAGAACATCATCCTCAGTCCATTCGAGGACGACGGCATCAATCGCTATCACGCCACCAAGCTGTTCATGGGCGCCGCGGCGATCGGGACGCGCGGCCTGATGCAGGCCGACGTGGTGCTGATCCAGGCCGAACAGAAGCTGATGGACAAGGCCGACCAGCTGATCGTCCTGGCCGATTCCAGCAAGTTCCGCGCCTCGGCGACCTTCCTGGTCTGCGACCTGGACGAGATCGACATCGTTATCACCGACTCAGGCCTGCGCGCCGCCGACCGCGACCTGCTCAAAGCCCACGAGGTCGAGGTGATCGTCGCTCAATAAAAAGACCTCTCCCAAAGGGAGAAGGAGGGCCCCGCGCGCGACAGCGCTGCGGGAGGGTGAGGGGTTACGGCCTCTCGGATTATCCTGAAGCGGCGTACGCCCTCATCCAGGCCTCTCAGCTTTATCCTGAAACGGCGTAACCCCTCATCCTCCCGCGCACTTGCGTGCGCGGGGCCCTGCTTCTCCCTCTGCGAGAAGTCTGGAGGGGGCACGCCTCACTCTGTCAGCTCCACCCGCCCCCTCAGCTTGATGTCGACGGCCGAGGCGCCGATCAGGATGTCGTAGGCGCCCGGGTCCACGGTCCAGTGGCCGGCCGCTTCGTCGTAGTGGGCGAAGGCGCGGTCGGTCAGGCTGAAGGCGACGGTCTGGCGCTCGCCGGGCTTGAGTTCGACCTTGGCGAAGGCTTGCAGGCCCTTGGGCGGTGTCGGTTTGGCCGGGTTCACCGGGCCGACATAGAGCTGCACGGTCTCGGACGCGGTCCGCTTGCCGGTGTTGGTCAGGGTGATCGTCACCTCGACGGGCGCGCCCGCCTTCGCCGTTTTCGGCGCCGCCAGGTCGGCATAGGCGAACTGGCCATATGTCAGGCCGTGGCCGAAGGCGAACAGCGGCGCGATGCCGTTCTGGTCATAGTGCCGGTAGCCGACGGCGAGACCCTCGCCATAGGTGACGCTGTCGCCGCCCGGATAGAAACCATAGGCCGGGTTGTCGTCCAGCCGCTTCGGAAAGGTCACCGGTAGCCGGCCCGATGGCGAGACCTCGCCCAGCAGGATGCTGGTCAGGGCGTCCGGACCCTCCTCGCCGGGCAGCCAGAGCTGGACCACGGCGGCGACCTTGTCGATCCAGGGCATGGCCATGGCCGCCCCGGCGTTGACCACCACGACGGTGCGCCGATTGGCGGCGGCGACCTGCTCGATCAACAGGTCCTGTTCGCCTGGCAGGTCGATGCCGCGGCGGTCATAGCCTTCCGATTCCGTGCGCGAGGACGAGCCGACGACGAGGACCACCGTATCGGCCTGGCGGGCCGCTGCGACCGCCTGTTCGATATCGCCCGGCGGCTGGCGCATTCCGAGCGAGACGGTCTCGAAACCGGCGCCCGCCCGCCCGTCGGCCCAGACATATTCAAGGCTGAAGCGATAGCCGCGGCCGGCCACAAGCTCGACGGCGCCGGTCCTGCGCAGGGCCGGCGCGCCGGTCGGATCGTCATAGTCCTCCTGGCCCTCGTCGGACATGTCCAGCACGGTTTTGTCGCCGACGACCAGGCGGCAGGGGCCATCGCCGCGCACGGAGAATTCGTGTGCGCCGTCCTTCTCCGGCCAGAAGAATCCGCTCCAGCGCAGGGCGGCGTAGCGGCCGGCGTTGCTGCGCGGGCCGCGCGTCGAAACCCAGCGCAGCAGCCGCCGTTCATGGTTGGTGCGCACCGGCACGCCGGAGAAATCGGCGCTGGTGAAGTATTCCGCCGTCAGGCCGGGCGCCTCGCGGGCCTCGGTCGGGCTGAACATGCGCGCCTGGGCTTGCGGCGGCACCGGCTCGGCATCGCCGCCCTGGGCATAGATGATTTTGGCGGTGGGCAGCCGGGCGCCCAGGCTTTCCAGCGGCGTCGGCCAGCGGTCGGTCGAGACCCGCGAACTGCCGTCGCCCTGCAGCCGGACGAAGTTGGCGTTCGGGCCGATCACCGCCATGACCTTGATGGCCTCGGCGTTCAGCGGCAGCAGATCGCCCTCGTTCTTGAGCAGGACGATCGCCTCTTCGGCCGCGCGGCGGGCGATGTGGCGGTGCCGGTCGCTGCGCAGCTCGCCGTCGACCTTGGTTCCGTCGAGCAGGCCACAGCGCAATATCAGGCGGATCAGCCTTCGCGCCGCGTCGTCGATGCGCGCCTCCGGGACCTGGCCGGCCTTAACGGCGGCGAGCAGCTTGGCGCCGAAATAAACCGGCGGTCCGGGCATTTCGAGATCGAGACCATTGCTGGCCGCCGGCACGGTCGAGTGCACCGCGCCCCAGTCGGACACCACCGCCCCGTCATAGGCCCATTCGCCCTTCAGGATCTCCTGCAGCAGGTGGGTGTTCTCGCTGGCGTAGCTGCCGCGCAGCTTGTTGTAGGAGGCCATCACCGTCCACGGATTGGCGGCGTTGACGGTGGCCTCGAAGGCGGAGAGGTAGATCTCGCGCAAGGTGCGTTCGTCGACCTCGACGCTGACGTCCATCCGGCGCTCTTCCTGATTGTTCGCCGCATAGTGTTTCAGCGAGGCGCCGACCCCCTCGCCCTGCAAGCCCTCGACAAAGCCGACGGCCAGTTCGGCGGTCAGGTACGGGTCTTCCGAATAGGTCTCGAAATTGCGTCCCCAGAGCGGGGTGCGGACGATGTTGATGGTCGGCGCCAGCACCACCTGCTCGCCGAGCGCGATGGCCTCGCGCGCGATGGCGCCGGCCACTTCCCGGATCAGGTCGGGGTTGAAGGTGCCGGCCAGCGCCACGGCCACCGGAAAGACCGTGGCCATCTGACCGGTGTTGGAGCGCACGCCGGTCGGCCCGTCGGTCATGCCCAGCGCCGGCACGCCCAGGCGCTCGACCCCCTCCAGCCTGAAGGCCGCCGCGCCGGCCATCAGCGCCACCTTTTCCTCCAGCGTCAGCCGGCCGAACAGGTCCTCGACCCGGGCCTCCAGCGGCCGTGACGGGTCCTGATAGGCGGCTGGTAGGGTGGCTGCATCGGACGCCATGGCGGGCTCTCTCGGGGACTTAAACTTGTCCAAATAGCTACGCCGCCGCGCGGATGGCGTCCATCAGGGCGAGGTTGGCGATGGCGTCTGCGCCGCCGGTCAGTGGCGTGACGCCGCCTCGCATCACCGCGACCAGGTGGTCGAGCTGGGCGGCATAGGTGGTGGGGCCGTCGGTCGGCTCGCTGCGAGTCTGGTCGCCGATCCGCACCCGGAACGAACAGCCCATCTGCGGGCCGACGAAGTTGCGGATGCTGAGTTCGCCATCTTCGCCGGTCAGGGTCAGGGTGGCGTCGAAGCGTTCGGCGACCATCGAGCAGCGCAGGCTGGCGTCCACACCCCCGGGAAAACGAAGCTGGGCCGAGGTGGTGGCGTCGACCCCCTCCCGCATCTCGATCCTGGCCGCGGTCACGTCCGGTTCGGCGCCGATCAGGGTGCGCAGCGCGTGCGCCGGATAGCTGCCAAGGTCGCCCAACGCCCCGCCGCCCTGGTCGGCGCGCCAGCGGATCTCGTCGGGGTCATAGGGAATGACGGCGTCGAAGGTCGCATGCGCGCCGGTCAACCGGCCGAGTTCGCCTGAGCGCACGATGGCCTCGGCCCGGCGGATCACATTGTGGAACCGGTAGTGGAAGGCCTCCAGCAGCGGCCGGTCGGCCACCTTCGCGGCCGCGACCATGGCGCGACCCTCGCCGGCGTCGAGCGCGAAGGCCTTCTCGCAAAGCACCGCCTTGCCGGCTTCCGCCGCGCGAATGGTCCATTCGGCGTGGCCGGAAATCGGATTGCCGACATAGACCACATCGACGTCGTCGCGCGCGAGCAGGGCGGCATAGTCGGTGGCGACGGCGGCGATGCCGTGGGTCTCGGCATAGGCGCGTGCGCGCGCCGGGTCGCGGGCGGCGACGGCGGTGATCATCACGTCGGCCCGGTCGCTCGCCGGCGCGATCACCGCCGGGGCGGCGATCTTGGAGGCGGCCAGCAGGCCGATGCGCAGCGGGTTTGCGGCGTCGATCTTCACGATGCGCCGACCGTCGGGAAGACGCCGATCCGGGCGGCGCGCTGCATGAGGCGGTTCTGGCCGTAGGTCGCGGGCCACGGCGCGGGTTCGGGATAGCGGCCGTGCGGCAGCGGCCAGGCAATCGGGGTCGCGCGCCCGTCGATGGCCGCGCCGACCGCGATCGCCTCGCGGTCGAGCGAAGGATGGCCGCCCTTCGCCGCTCGCGTGCAGCCATCGGCGAAATAGATGGCGGTATAGACACGTCGTGTGCGGTCGGAGCGGTTGGCCTTGGCCAGATGCACGGTCAGGCCGTGATGGAAGAGCACGTCGCCCGGCCTGGCCGGAACGAAGACCGGCTTGTCTTTCTGCTTGGCGAGCAGCGCCTCGCCGGAGCCGGGCGCGGTGAAGATGTCGACATACTCCGCCTCGCCGGTGTGCGAGCCGGGCGCATAGCCCATGCAGCCGGTCTCGTCGTCGACCTGGGTCAGCGGGATCCAGGCGGTCAGCGTGCGCAGTTCGTTGATCGGCCAATAGGGGTGGTCCTGGTGGGCGTCGGTCTCGCGCCCGCCGGCCTCCTTATAGAGCGCCTGGTCGTGCCAGATGCGCATGGCCTCGGCGCCGATCAGCGCCGCGGCCGCGCCAACCACTCTGGGATGGAAGGTCAGCGGCCGGACATCCGGAAAATCCTCCCACAGATACTGGCACTGGATGAAGGACTGTTCGTAGGGCGACTTGTCGGTCAGCGCGCGGGCGTCATTGCGCGTGCGGGCGGTCACCGCCGCATCGACCGCCCGGCCGAGGCCGGCGATCTCGTCAGCCCCGAGCAGCCCCTTCAGGTGGACGAAGCCGTCGCGGCGAAAGGCTTCGACGTCGGCGCGATCGACAAGGGCGGCGGTCTGCATTCCAGGGCTCCGGTCGGGTTTCGAACCTCACGCGGCGATCCTGGTCTGTCAATCCGCGCGCGAGGCCCGACCGGCAAGCGAGCCTCAGCGGCCGTGGCGCGGCCGCTTGCCGTCAGAAGTTTCGCGATATCCGCACACCGTACTGGGCCGGGGCGCCGGCGATGCGCAGGCCCGGCGTGCCGGACGGATAGAAGTATTGAAAGTTGAGGATGTTGGTCCCGTAGGCCGAGATCTGCACCGGGCCGTTGACCCATGTCAGCTGGGCGTTGACGAGGCTGATCGGGCGCAGGTGGAAGACGTATTGCTCGAGCAGCCGGGTTCCGATCGGCGCCGTCGCGTCGTTCCCCTGGAACGGGCTCGACCACTGATCGCTGGTGTAGGAATAGTCGACGTGCGGCGTCAGGGTCCGATCGTTCGGCAGGCGGAAGCTGTACTGGGCGCCGACATTGAAGGTCCATTGCGGCGCATAGGGCTGCTGGTTGCCGGAGATGTTTTCGGAACCGAACGGCCCGCCGAGCGGCATGGAACTGGATCCCAGACGGGTGTGCAGATAGTCGGCGCTGACCTGGAATGAAAAATCGCCGAACACGCCTTGAGCCTGGGCTTCGACGCCGCCGATGGTCGTCTGGCCGGGCACGTTCTGAATGATCGACTGGTTCCCGGCGATCGAGGGGTTCGAGTAGGACAGCTGGAAGTGCTGGTAGGTGGTGTAGAAACCGTCGAGCTGGGCGCGGAGATGGCCGTCGAAGAAAGTGGGCTTCCAGCCGATTTCGTAGGTCGTCAGGTCTTCGGGCCGGAAAGGCAAGACCGGCGTCGAACCGGGGCCGAACGGCTGTGGGGTGGTGTTGATGCCGCCGGGCTTATGGCCGTTGGCGACATAGATATAGACGAAGTTGTCGTGGTTGATCTTCCAGTTCAGGTCGATCTTGCCGGTCACCGAGTCGTCGTTCAGCTTGGCATGGGCGACCTCGGGCGGCAGGCCGAATACCGCGCCGGGAAAGCCGGCGATCAGCAGCGACGTGGTGTCGTCGAGCTGGAACGTCGAATGGGTGTATCGCGCGCCGGCGACCAGTTGCAGGGCATCGGTGATGTCGTAGGTGACCTGGCCGAAGGCCGCCTCAGTCGTCTTCGGCGTCCGGTAGTCGAGCAGGATATCCAGCCCGCCGTTGTGGATGTCGAAGCCCGGCAGGGTGCCGGGAATCCGGACCGTATCACTCTGGAAATAGCCGCCGAGGATCCACCGGAAACGCCCGGTGTCTGGCGAGAGCAGGTTCAGTTCCTCCGAATAGATGTTCTCCTTCCCGATGACGGTGAAGAAGTCAGCCGGCAGTTGGGTGGTGCCGTCGAGGCTGTAGTCCGCGCCGCTGCGTCCGACCTGATAGCCGGATATCGACTTCAGCACGATCTGATCGGGGAAGGTGTAGGCGATGTTCAGGACCGAACGATCCCAGTTGGCGATCGCCAGGTTGTGAACGTTGTTGCCGACTTTGAAGAGATTGCTGGCGCTGGCGTAGGTCGGGTAGGGCGCCGCCGACGGCGTCGGGATCGGCGAGCCCAGAACGCCGCCAAAGTCCGAAGAGTTGTAGTCGTTCTTGAACGAGATGCGCAGGGCCGGTGTCGGCTGCCAAAGCAGACTGATCCGGGCGTTGGCCTGCTGCTCTCGGCCGGGCTGCCCCGTGAAGGGGCCATGGACGCTGAAGAAGCTGTCCTCGTGCTCCAGATTGCCAGCGATACGGATCGCGAAGGTGTCGCTGAGCGGCATGTTGAGGACGCCGCGCAGGCGCACATCGTTATAGTTGCCGTAACTCGCCTCGATCGAGCCATGGTCGCCGCTGAAATTCGGGTCGTTCTCGGTGATGAAGATCGCCCCGCCGCTGGCGTTCTGGCCGGCGAACGTGCCCTGCGGACCACGCAGAATCTCGATATTGGCGATGTCGAAATAGGGTTCGTTGGTGAAGAAGCCCGGGAAGGTCGCCACGCCGTCGCGATAGACCACGATGCCGGACGGCGTCTGGATGTTGGTTTCTGACTTGCCGATGCCTCGGATGTTGAAGTCTTCGCCAATGCCATAGTTGGTGACGGTCAGCGACGGGCTGATGAACTGCAGCTGATCGACATTGTAGACGCCGCGCTGCTGCAGCTGGACGCCGGAGATCACCGCGGCGGCGACCGGCGCCGCCTGCAGGTTCACCGTGCGCCGTTCGGCGGTCACCGTAACGATGGGCCCGCCCGCGGCCTGGTCGGCGGCAGGCTGAGCCTGGGGTTGCGCCTGAGCCGCGGTCTGGGCAGTGGCCGGATGGGCGGCCAGCAGCCAGGTCGCCGCCAGGGCCAGGCTGGAGACGGAAGCGCGCAGCGGCGCCGAAGCAAGGCGTTTCGTCATCTGGTGTTCCCCCCAAGGCCCGGAGGGCTGACGCGGCCTGCGCCGTATCTCCCGCCGTCGAAGCGATTTGTCGCACTGACTACACACAATCGCTCAGTCCGCCAAGCAAACATTGGGCGATACTGAGCATGATTTGAGCGAGAGTGATGCGGATCAGCGACATTGACGACGGCCTGCCCGAGCGGTCGCGCCAAAATCCGCTGCTATTTCAGACGGAAGACCTCGGTCAGCGGGATCGTCTCGGGCGCCAGACCGGGGCCTGTGTCCATGATGTCGGCCATCATCGCCCACCAGCGCTGCATGACCGGCGCATCGGGCAGGGCGTCCATGGTGTGATCCGGTCGGCGCGTGAGCATGGCGAACAGCTGGTGCGTCGGCTCGTCCAGATAGATGCGATAGTCGATCACGCCGGCCGCCTTCAGCGCCTCGACCAGCTCCGGCCAGATCGCGTCGTGGCGGCGGCGGTATTCCGCCGCCTGGCCGGGGTGCAGGGTCATGCGAAAGGCGATGGTCTCGGTGGCCGCCACGTCCGCTCAACCAGCCTTCAGCGCCGCATAGGCCGCGCGCAGGATGGCGGTGTTGCGCGGGTCGCCGAAGGGACTGCCCTCGAGCTGGTTCATCACATAGGCCAGCGTCATGCGCGCGGTGACGTCGTTGACGATCAGCGCGCCGCCCGAGCCGCCCCAGAAGCAGACCTGGTGGCCGTCGAAATTCATCCCCATCAGGTCGAGCGCCAGGCCAAGGCCCCAACGCACCGGCGCCAGGAAGACCAGGTCGGGACCGTTCGACTGTTGATAGAAGATCCGCGCCGCGCCTTCCGGCGACAGCAGCCGCTTGCCGCCCGATTCGCCGCCATGCGACAGCAGCGCATTGATTCGCGCCACCCCGCGGGCATTGGCGAAGCCGTTGGCGGCCGGCAGCTCGGCGCGCCGCCAGGCGGTCTCGCCCCAGCGCTCGCGCGGGATCGGCGGCCGGTTGTGGATGCGCATGGCCATGCTGTCAGGGCCGCCGGCCGGCGTTTCGGGGACAGCGGGCGGGATGGATTCGCCGACATGGCCGTCGTCTTCAGCCTTCACGCCGATCAGGAACTGCGCGTTGAGCGGCCCCGCCAGTTCGCGCGCTAGAAAGGTCCCGACGCTCTCGCCGGTGATGCGCCGGATCACCTCGCCGACCAGATAGCCGGTGGTGAGACCGTGATAGCCGGAGGCGGTTCCAGGCTCCCACCAGGGCGCCTGGGCCGCCAGCAGGCTGGTGCATTTTTCCCAGTCATAAAGGTCGTCCATGACCAGGTCGGCGTCCCAGCCGGGCAGGCCGGCGGTGTGGCCCAGGCAATGGCGCACCAGGACGCCCGACTTGCCGTTGGCCGCAAACTCCGGCCAATAGCGCGACACCGGCGCATCGACATCGAGTTCGCCGCGGTCGGCCAGCATCAGCGCGCAGATCGCCGTCGCGGTCTTGGTGGTCGAGGCCACGGCGACGACGGTGTCGCGCTCCCAGGGCTTGGTCCTGGCCGCGTCCTTGGCCCCGCCCCACAGGTCGACCAGGGTCTCGCCGTCCTTGATCAGGACGACGGAGGCGCCGATGTCGGCGCCGCGCTGGAAATTGGCATCAAACGCCGTTCGCACTCCGGCGAAGCGGTCGTCGCAATGGCCCTGGATGGGGAAATAATTGGCGCCGCTGCCCATGATACGCCGACCTCGCCCTGTAGGTTTCCGCTAGCGGCGGCTCAATAGCATCGCGATTTGCCGGCGTCGCGATGGTTCTTGCATGATTCTGCACGAACATGATTGAAGACGGTCTGTCGCTACGTTACCCCGGCGACCGATCGCGTTGGTCCACACCTGGGAGTTGTTCGTCGAATGGATGGCCACACCGACACCGTCGGCGCCGGACAACTGCCAAATCTGTGGGACGAGGCTCATGCGGCCTGCCTGACACCGGAAGGGCGGTTGCTCTACCGCTCGAACCTGCTGGGCGCGGACAAGGCGATCACCAACTTCGGCGGCGGCAATACCTCGTCCAAGATCGTCATGGCCGATCCGCTGACCGGCCAGCCCACGCCGGTGCTGTGGGTGAAGGGGTCCGGCGGCGACCTGGGCTCGATGCAGCTGGACGGCTTCGCCACCCTCTATCTCGACCGGCTGAAGACGCTGCGGGGGCTCTATCGCGGGCCTGAGCATGAGGACGAGATGGTGGCGCTCTACGCCCACTGCGCCTTTGGCCTGAACCCCCGCGCGCCCTCGATCGATACGCCGCTGCACGGCCTGGTCGACCGGCCTTGCGTCGACCACATGCACCCCGACGCGGTGATCGCCATCGCCGCCAGCGCCGACAGCCGCGCGCTGACGCAGGCGATCTATGGCGACGAGATCGGCTGGCTGCCCTGGGTGCGGCCGGGCTTCGAACTGGGCGTGCGGCTGCAGACGTTCGCCAATGAACACCCGGACGCCAAGGGCGTCATTCTTGAGGCGCACGGCCTGTTCACCTGGGGCGACAGCGACCGCGAGGCCTATGAAACCACGCTGGAGGTGATCAACCGCGCCATCGCCTGGCTGGCGGCCAAGGCGCCGGACGCGCGGCCCTTCGGCGCCGCTACGGCCGCCGTGCTCGCCGCGCCCGAACGCAAGGCCCTGGCCGCCGCGCTGATGCCCCGCCTGCGCGGACTGGTCTCAGGCAGCGGCCGCAAGATCGGCCATTTCGACGACAGCGCCGCGGTGCTGGAGTTCGTCAATTCGGCGGCGCTGGAGCCGCTGGCGGCGCTCGGCACCTCGTGTCCGGACCACTTCCTGCGCACCAAGATCTGGCCCCTGGTCCTGGCTTTCGACAGCGCAGGCGAAGATGTCGACGCGCTGATCGAGCGCGCGCCGGCGGCCATCGAGGCCTATCGGGCCCGCTACGCCGCCTATTACCAGCGCTGCCGCCGGCCGGACTCGCCGGCCATGCGCGACGCCAACCCGGTGGTCTATCTGATCCCCGGCGTCGGCATGATCACCTTCGCCGCCGACAAGGCCACGGCGCGGATCGCGGCGGAGTTCTACGTCAACGCCATCAACGTCATGCGCGAGGCCTCGCGGGTCTCGACATATTGTGGGCTGCCCGAGCAGGAAGCCTTCGACATCGAGTACTGGCGGCTCGAAGAGGCCAAGCTGCAGCGCCAGCCGGCGCGCAAGCCCCTGGCCGGGCGGATCGCCATCGTCACCGGCGGCGCCGGTGGCATCGGAGCGGCCACCGCGCGCAGACTGCTGGCCGATGGCGCCTGCGTGGTCATCTGCGACATCGACCGCGCCGCCCTCGGCGAAGCCGAGCGGAGCCTGACCGGCGAGTTCGGGACCGATCCGGTGCGCGCCGTCTGGGTCGACGTGACCAGCGAACAGGCCATCACCGACCTCTATGTCGAGACAGCGCTGGCCTATGGCGGCCTGGACATCTGCGTCTCCAACGCCGGCTTGGCCTCGGCGGCGGCGATCGAGGACACCTCGCTGGAGCTCTGGCGGCGCAACATGGACGTGCTGTCCACCGGCTATTTCCTGGTCAGCCGCGAGGCGGTGCGGCTGTTCAAAGGCCAGGCCCTGGGCGGCTCGCTGATCTTCGTCGGCTCGAAGAACGCCCTGGCCGCCTCGCCGGGCGCCTCCGCCTACGGTGCGGCCAAGGCCTCCGAACTGCATCTGGCCCGCCTGCTGGCGGTCGAGTGCGCGCCGCTGGGCGTGCGGGTGAACGTGGTCAATCCGGACGCGGTGCTGCAGGGCTCGCGCATCTGGCAGGGCGAATGGCGTAACGAGCGCGCCCAGCAGCACAAGTCGGCGCCGGGCGACCTGGAAGCGGTCTATCGCGACCGCAGCCTGCTGAAGCTCAGCGTCTATCCCGAAGACGTCGCCGAGGCCGTCGCCTGGTTCGCCTCCGACCGCTCGGCCAAGTCCACCGGCAACATCATCAATGTCGACGCCGGCAACGCCGGGGCCTTCACGCGCTAGGAAGGCGCCAGCGCGAAGCGGTGTCGCGAGCGACCGGCAAGCGGACTCTCCGAACGTCCCCTATGGTGGTGGGCGGACGTTGGTACTGGGCCGGAAAGCCGACCTTCCCGATGTCCGCTAAGCACCACGAGCAAACATTGCGGATGCCTCTTCTAGCGGCCACCGATGAGTCCCAAGTTGGGCCTCAGTCTGAAGTCCGATCGGCACTAACGCCGTCTGCGTGGCCGCCGGTCCGCTGCATGAGCCCCTCCAGGAACCCCGCGATGTCCCGGTCGCCGTTCAGGTGGACGACCGGCGTGGCGTAGGCGGCGAGCGCCCGTTCCGCAGCGGGGCGGACACGACGCTCGAAGGTCCATATCCACTTCAGCGAGGGCCAGTCGAGCTGTTCGGGCCAGCCCTCGGGCAAATCCGGACGGGTTCGACCGCGATCGGTCAGCCACCGCCGGATCACGCGCCAAAGGCCCAGCCAGCGCGGCTGATGGACGAAGAGCACCAGGTCGGCGCGAGGAACGCAGAGATCGAGCGTCTCGGCGAAGTCGCGGACCTGGTCTGGGTGGCCCTCTGTCACCCAGGCGTCGCCGGCGACCGCGGCGGGCAGCCTCTCGCGAAACGCTTCGGGGTCGCATGGCCCCCATAGCGTATCGAGATGGATGACTGGCACGGAGAGCCGCTCACCCATCGTACGGGCGAGGGTCGTCTTGCCGCTGCCCGCGCAGCCGAGGATCAAAACACGCCGCATGGCTCGGCCAGGGCCATAACGCACGCTACCGTGTCAAGCACGGGCGGCGGCCTGGCAAGTTTGAAGCCGGTAGCGAGCGCGAACCTGGGGTCGGAAGGGAGAAGCTCAAACACAGAATGGCGGCAATGCGCTCACAGCACTCATAGTCGCCGCCTGGAACCGGACGTTCCGAGGGTCTGCTTCGGGTCCGAAAGCGGCGTTTGGCTCCGCTCCCGAGAGCGGACGTCAGGGCTGACGCCGGGGAGGCGCCCTGCCGGGGATCCGGCTCCACGCCAGAACCGAGGGCCCTAACCAGATGTCTATAGTTTGACCCCGCTGGCCGTCGGGGAGGTGAGGGCGGCGACCGGCCGCTGGTGTCTCAGGCTGCGGCCTTCAAAGATCGCCCCCGGCTCGATGACGAGTTGCTCGTGGCTGATATCGCCTTCCACATTGCAGCCGGCGAGCAGCTTCACCTGTTTGGCGGCGATCGACCCGAGGACGCGGCCGCGCACTTCCACGGACTCGGCCTTGCTCGCGCCCTCGATTTTGCCGAGCTCGCCTACCGACAGGTGCGTCACGGCGATGTCGCCGTGGACGATGCCGTCGACCTGCAAATGGCAGTCGCCGCTCACGGCTCCGTCGACCGTCGTACCCTCCGCAATGAGCGAAGCTGTTGTACCGGACATCGAGCACCTCCTGGTTGACCCATGCAAGCGCCCCCTGCCTCGACTACGCTAGACGATGGATGCCGACGGGTCCACGCCGCCGCGCTGACCGGCCAATCGCCGCATCGCGACGTCGAGCGTTGGCCAAGGTGGACCCTCGCGCAGAGTGCTGATGAGTTTCCGCCCTGCGCGACGCCCGTTCGGGAACTGGTCGGCTGCATCCCAGCGCCACGCCGCGACCATCGCAAGAACCAGGGCCCGGCACTCGCCGAGCAGGTCTTGATCGACGCCCGGATAGCGCAGGGCGACCTCTTCGGGCACGTGCGCGAGGTCGAATTCGACTGGCCCGCGGCAGCACGTCTCCAGGTCGATGAACAGCGGTCCGGCCTTCGTGCTGAGCACGTTGCCCGGATGCGGCTCGCCGTGCAGCAGCTGCTCCGCCGCGCCGCGCTCGGCAATCGTCCGCCTCAGCCTGGCTAACATGCCGCTGAGCAGCTCCCGGTCGGCGGCGGCGAGCGCCGGGGTCTGGTCGCGGTTGGCGACGAGGTGCTGAGCCTCGGAGACCCGGTCGGTGAAGTGGGGCGTCGCAAAATCGAGCGTCCGCATGCCGGCATGCAGCCGTTTGAGCGCGTCTGCGTAGGGGGCCGGTGCGACCTCGCGAGGCGTCAAAGACGGGTAGTAGGTCCACAGCGTGACGACGAAGCCGTCGCGCTCGTAGGGGCGCGGTTTCACGCGGGGTTCGAGGGCCGCCACGGGGCTCTCGGTCTCGGCAAGCCGTTGAGCAAGCTCGACCTCGAACTGCGCCACCTCCTGACCCAGGCGCGCGACCCGGGCAAGGACGTCACAAGGCGCCAGGCGCACCGCAAGCTTGTTCGAGTTCTGAAGAACGACCGCGTCATCGACCGTCAGATCAAGCTCTGAAGCGATCGACCTGGCTGCGGCCACCGCCCGGGAAACGTCAGATGCCTGCACGGAATGATCCGCCTTCACCCACTTAAGGCGCGGCTTACCACAGGACCTAAAGTTTGGTGTCACTCGCCCGACGGCAGGGTCGGCTTTGGTCGGAAGCGGCCATCCGCTTCCGCCCGCATCTGGGCATTGGCGTCACCGCTCACAAGCGGACCTTCCGAGTGTCTGCTGTGGATGGTTTCGCGCCCTTCCAGGATTGGCAACGAACGCCCTCATTCGCAATGAAGGCAACCCAGTCTGAACACTTTCAAGTCTCTGTTCGGTCGAGTTGGCGTTCTAAAGGTCAGGGCAACGAAGGACCCAACCCATGAAAATACCGATCATCGTCGCTGCTTTCAGCTTTGTCGCTGCGGGGGCGTTCGCCGCTCCGCTTCCCGCCAAATTCAAGGGCCGCGAACTTGCCGGTCAAGCGAGCGTCACGCTTGTTCAAGCCCGCGCCACCGCCCTTTCGGCTAGGCCGGGCCGCATTACGGACCAAGAGCTTGAAAAAGAAGGCGGCGGTTCAGGCCTACGCTACTCCTTCGACATCGTTAGTCACGGCAAGACCATCGAGGTCGGCGTGGACGCGAGGACAGGCAAGGTGCTCGAAAACGCGGGCGAAAGTCTCGCGAAAGAGGCCAACGAAAAGGACTGAGGCAGCGCGACTCGGGGCTCGCCTAAGTCTGCTGCGGTAGACTTGGGCGATCTTCCGCGCCCACCCGATTTTGGCGAACGGTTTCGATCACCACCATGACGACGATGGCGGTAAGGAAAACCACGCTGGTCCATGTCGCGCCCAGGCCGAGCCCGCCGTCGTGTCGCGACTGGGACAAGAGATCGCCCGTCGACGCTCCCAGCGGGCGCGTCAAGATATATGCGGCCCAGAACGCGAGGACGGCTTCGATCTTCAGGAACCGCCAGATGGCGTAGACCGCTGCGATCAGGGTGAGAAACAGCACCACGGACCACGTATAGCCGAGGCCTAGTTTCTCACCGATCAAGTCGCCAGCGGATGTGCCGAGCGAGAATGTGAACAGGATCGCGGCCCAGTAGAACAACTCGCGGCGTGTCGTGGTGATGGTATGAACCGACAGTGAGCGCTCGGTGGCGTACCAGGCTCCAAAAACCGCCGCGAGGGCGACAGCGAAGATCGTTGAGGACACCACTAAGCTGACGCCGAGGTTATCGACGAGGTTGTCGGATATGAGCGTCCCGACCACGCTGATCAGAACCACCACGAGCCAATAGACGGCGGGAATGTATCTCCGGGTCCAAAGTTGAACCGCGAGTGCAATGACGAGCAGCACGGCCATCAAGCCTGAGGTCGCCAATAATCCCAGCTTGAGGCTCATGTTGAGATAGTCTGCGGCGGTCTCACCGACCGTCGTCGCTAGTGTCTTGATAAGCCAGAAGATCAGAGTGACGGCGGGAACTTTGTTCAGCATGGATTTCATGAGGAGGTCCCGGTCGCGCTCGCTCCAGCCTCTGAAGCCCAAGGACCAACGGGCGTGTGGCGCACGTCGTTCCCTCCTTCGACAGAACGCCAATGTCCGACAAGGGTCGAAAGCGGTCATGGCCTTCCAGCCCGATAGCGGACGCCAATGATCCCGCTGCGAAGTCTCCGGCATGTTTCGCTTGCTCGCGGTTCGTTGGCCTCGTTAGGGTTGGGGAACTGTCGACTTCGCGGCATCGCGAAGACGATGGCGGGGGGATCCAATGTCGGCTGTGGCTCTGCCCGCGCTGGCTGACCGCAAGGTCACGCTTGTCTGGATACTGGCGATCTGGGCCTTCGCGTTGTTTGGTTTTGGCGCTGATTTCGGGCGTTTCACGCACGAACAGCCGGCGCCGCCGCTCGTCCTTGCTCTGCACGGCGCCTTCAGCGTGGCGTGGCTGGGCCTGGTGTCGACGCAGGTGGTGTTGGCCGAGACGGCCAATATCCGGCTGCACCGCAGGCTGGGATGGGCGGTGGTCTCGGTTTCGGCGGCGATGGTCCCCTTGGGGGTCGTCGCCGCGATGGTGGACATGGCGCGGCAGGTGGGCCATCCCGACACGCGCCACAGTTTCTGGGCGAGGAATTCCAGGACATCTTCGCCTTTGCGGTCTGCACGGCCGCCGGCGTGGCAACGCGCAGGAACCGCGCCGAGCACAGCCGCTTCATGGTGCTGGCGGCCGTGGCGCTGGCCGATGTCGGACCCGGACGCATCGCGACCAATCTCGTCGGCGCGGCGCCCGCCAGTCCGCTTGCGGTGTGGGCGACCTACTATTGGGGCACGGCGCTGCTGCTGATCGCCATGCTGGGCTGGGACCTGATTAAACACCGGCGCGTGCTGCGCTCAACGATGGTGGGGGCGGCGCTGCTCTGGGGCGGCGAGGCGATCGTTTCAGTGCTCTATTTCACGCCGGCGTGGAAGGCGACGATGGCCGGGCTAGCTGGAGCTTGGGGCTGGGCGGGATAGGCGAGTCTCAAGCAGCTGAAAGCGGACTTCGCCAAGGTCGCGTGCTCGGCCAGAGGCTGACCATCGAGATGTGCGCTATGGGTCGAAAGCGGTCATTGGTACACCGCTTCAAACCGGACGTCGGCGGTGGCCGGTCTGTCGCCGGTCGAGTCTGACGAGGAGAGGCAATATGACGAGCGTCACCGGCGGCTGCCTCTGCGGCGGCGTACTCTACACGTACGAGGGCGAACTCGGCGGGACGGCGGGGGCGGTGACGGTCTGCCATTGCGCCTCCTGCCGCAAGGCGCAGGGCTACGCTGTGGGCGTCGTTCCGGCGTCGGCGGACGGTTTCGTGGTGACGGCGGGGGACGACCTGATCCGCGAATACGAGTCCTCACCCGGCAAGAAGCGAGCCTTCTGCACCCTCTGCGGCTCGCCGCTCTATTCTCGGCGGGACGACAAGCCCGAAGCGTTGCGGATCAGGCTCGGCAGCCTGGATCATCCGCCGGAGAGCCTCACCGTGGACGCCCACACCTATACCGAAGGCGCGCCCGCCTGGGCCGGCCCCGACGACGCGCCGCGCTATCCCGGATTGGAGCCCGGGCGGAAGTGACGATGTTGGCGTGATCTCATCCTCAGCGGCCCGTCTTGAACAGGGCGCAGCGGGTCGGGCGGTCGGTTAAGGGGTCAGGCGGGGGTGAGCGCCAAGGCCGGGTAGTCGGTGTAGCCCTCGGCGCCGCCCGTATAGAAGGTCTCCGCGCGCCACGGGGTCAGCGGCGCGCCCGACCGCAGCCGCTCCGGCAGGTCGGGGTTGGAGATGAACAGCTTTCCGAACGCGACGGCGTCGGCCTCGCCGGCGGCCAGCACCGCTTCGGCTCCCGCCGCGTCGAAGCCCTCGTTGACGATGTAGACGCCGCCGAACGCCGCCTTCAGCGCCGGTCCGATCCGGTCGTCGGCGACGTGTTCGCGGGCGCAGAGGAAGGCCAGGCCGCGCTCGCGCGCCGCTCGCGCGACATAGGTGAAGGTGGTGAGCAGGTCGCTGTCGCCCATGTCGTGGGCGTCGCCGCGCGGGGCGATGTGCAAGGCCACCCGGCCGGCGCCGAAGACCGAGACCGAGGCGTCGACCGCCTCCAGCATCAGGCGGGCGCGGTTCTCAAGCGGGCCACCATAAACGTCGTCGCGGCGATTGCTGCCGTCCTGAAGAAACTGGTCGAGCAGATAGCCGTTGGCGCCGTGCAGCTCGACGCCATCGAATCCGGCGCGCTGGGCGTTTTCGGTGCCGCGGCGGTAGGCTTCGACCACCTCGGCGATCTCGGAGCGTGACAACGGTTGCGGGATCGGGAACGGCCGCTTCGGTTGCAGCAGGCTCACATTGCCCTTCGCCGCGATGGCGCTGGCGGACACCGGCGGCTGGCCGCCCAGGAAGACCGGATCGGAGATGCGGCCGACGTGCCAGAGCTGGGCGAAGATCAGGCCGCCGGCGCGATGCACCGCGTCCGTGGTCAGCCGCCAACCCGCGACCTGGGCGTCCGACCAGAGACCGGGCGTGTCGGCATAGCCGACGCCCATGGGCGTGACGGACGTGGCTTCGCTGATGATCAGTCCCGCGGATGCCCTCTGCGCGTAGTACTCGGCGACCAGGGGGCCGGGGGTGCGCGTCTCGCCGCTTCTCGAGCGGGTCAGCGGCGCCATGAGGATGCGGTTGGGCAGGGTGAGGTCGCCGATCCGCAACGGGTCGAAAAGCGAGGGCATGAGATGATCCTGGTATGATAGCCGAACATGGGCGGCTCCGGCTCAATCGCGACCCGAGAAATCCTGGCTCCGCCCGCAGATTTCAGGCGGCTTTCGTTGGCCGGCTGGTCCGTCGCGTTTGCGTTCGTGCGCCGCCGAATGATTGAATTGGGCCGCGTTGCCGAGGGAGGGAATGATGATCACGGTGTTCGGCGAGGGCAGGGGGTTTCGGGTCGTCTGGCTGCTGGAGGAGATGGGCCTGGCGTACCGGCTGCGGCCGGTGGACTTGCTGGCCGGCGTCGAGAACGACAGGGAGTTTCTGGCCGTCAATCCCGGCGGGTTCATCCCGGCGATCCAGGACGGCGACGTCACCATGGTCGAATCGATTGCGATCATGGAGTACCTGATGGCCCGCTACGGGCCGACGCCGCTCGCGCCGGACCCGCACGATCCCGCCTTCCCCGCCTACCAGCAGTTCCTCCACCTCGGCGAAGCCGGCCTTGCCGCCTCGATCTACTTCGTCAGCGGCGCCCGCAACATCGCGCCCGAGGCCGAGCGGCACAACTGGAGCGCCGGCCAGGCGCTGGACGTGTTCGAGACCCGGTTGGGACTGGTCACGCGGCAACTGGCGCGCTCGCCCTATCTCGCCGGCGACCGGTTCACCGCCGCCGACATTTCGGTGACCTACACCCTGGAACTGGCTCAAAGAAACGTCGACTTCGCCCTTGGCGCGGCGGAGCTTGACTACGTCGCCCGCACCACCAGACGCGATGCCTACAAACGCGCCATGGAAACCTGCCAGGCCACAAAGGCCTGGGCCGCGCGGGTGGCGGCCGGGCGATCACCGGTCGCGAAGTGACGTCGTCTGAGAGCCGAGGGCGCTAAGCCGGGACCGGCGCGGGCGCCGGTTGCTGCGCCGGGGCGACGGCAAAGACGAAGGCCTGCGGCTCGGCGACGGTGCGGCGGAAGAAGCCGCCGATCATGGTCATCATCATCGGCCGGATTTCGGCGTGATTGCCGAAGCCGTGCGGCAGGCCGCCGAAGATGTGCAGGTCGACCCTGCCGCCCACCGCCCGCACCCGCTCTTCGTAGCGACGCGAGGCGCTGACCGGCACCACCTTGTCGGCGTCGCCGTGCAGCAGCATGACCGGCGGCAGGGCCGGGGTCACGTGCTCGATCGGGCTGGCCAGCATCACAGACTCTTCCGACTCGTCGGCGCCGGGGAGGGAGCGCGCCGGCAGGCTGCCGGAGGGCCGGGTCTCGCCCAGATGGAACAGTACCGGCGGATAGACCGCCGCCACCGCCGCGACCGCGGCCGAAACGCCGCCCGAGCCTTCCGGCGGATCGAGCCGCGCATCGTCCGGGGTTCCCGCCGCCAATAGCGCCAGGTGCGCGCCCGCGGAGTGACCCTCCAGGCAGAGGCGGTCGGGATCGAAGCCCAGCTCGCCGGCTTGGCTGCGCACCCAGCGGATGGCGCGTTTGGTGTCATGGATCTGGGCCGGAAACCGCGCCTCGCCGGTCAGCCGGTATTCCGAGGCGATGGCGACGAAACCCTGCTCGGCAAGCGCCGTGGCGTGGGGGCTGAGCATATCCTTGGAGCCGCGCGACCAGCCGCCTCCGTGCAGCAGCAAGACCGCCGCGCCATTGCCGCCGGCCTTGGGCGTGTAGATGTCGAGCTTGAGCGGGCGGTCGCCCACATCGCCGAAAACCACGTCGCGTTGAATATCGATCCGGTCCATTTCGGGCGCTCCCTTTGAATAGGGCTGAGCCTATGCGCCCGCGAACGGGCTCACAACCGCGAGGCGCGGGCAAGGCGCGCCCTGGCGGATCAGGCGAGAGACCTTATGCTAGCGCCAGAGACGCGGTGGAGGTCACATATGGGAGAGGCGAGAACCCGCAGCCTGTGGGCGCTCTGACGGGCGCGACGCTCTACGATCCGACCCTGTCGTTCGGGGCGCGGCTGTCGCAGATCGCGGCTGAGAAGCCGGATGCGCCGGCCATCACCGACGCGGTGCGGACGCTCACCTGGGGCGAACTCGACCGCCGCACCAACCAGATCGCCCGCGGCCTCGCCAAGGCGGGCGTGAAGCTTGGCGACGTGGTCTCGATCGCCCTGCCAAACACGGCCGACTATCTGGCGGTGGCGTTCGGGCTCTGGAAGGCGGGGGCGACGCCGCAGATGCTGTCATATCGGCTGCCGGCGAACGAGGCGGACGCTATTCTGGAGCTGGCCGAAGCCCCGATCCTGGTCACCGATGGCTCCGTGCAGAGCTCGTATCCGAGCTTCAGCGTCGAGGCGCTGCTGGCCCTGGGCGAGGACGACAGCCCGCTGCCTGACGTGATCGCGCCGGTGTTCAAGGCGGCGACCAGCGGCGGTTCGACCGGCCGGCCGAAGCTGATCATGTCGGGCCTGCCCGGCATCGCCATGGCCACCGGCGGCGGGACCTATCGCATCGGGCCGGACGACACCTGCGTGATGCCAGGGCCGCTCTATCACAACGCGCCGTTCGTCTGCTCCTGCAACGCCCTGACCCAGGGCGCGCACGTCGTGCTGATGCCCCGGTTCGATCCCGAGGAGACGCTGAAAAACGTCGATCGGCACCGGGCAACCTGGCTCTATGTGGTGCCGACCATGATGAGCCGGATATGGAAGCTGCCGGACGCGGTGAAGGCGCAATATGATGTCTCCGGTCTGCACACTGTCTGGCATATGGCCGCGCCCTGCCCGCCGTGGCTGAAGGAAGCCTGGATCGACTGGATCGGGCCGGATGCGATCATGGAACTTTACGCCGGCACCGAGGCGCAGTCGGCGACGATCATCACCGGACGCGAATGGCTGGCGCACCGCGGCAGCGTCGGCCAGGTGCGGGCCGGGGAGATGGCCACCTTCAACGAGGCGGGCGAGCGGCTGCCGCTGGGCGAGATCGGCGAAATCTACCTGCGGCGACCAGCGGGCTCGCCGCCGTCCTACCAGTACCGCGGCGCCACCGCCCGGACGCTGCCGGACGGCTGGGAGAGCCTGGGCGACATCGGCTATTTCGATGCCGACGCCTACCTCTACCTGGCCGACCGGCGCACCGACATGGTCCTGGTCGGCGGCTCCAACGTCTATCCGGCCGAGATCGAGGCGGCGCTGGACGAACACCCCCTGGTGCAGTCGTCGGCGGTGATCGGCCTGCCGGACGAGGACATGGGCAATACGCTGCACGCCATCGTGCAGCCGAAGGGCGATCTCAGCGAAACGGATCTGCGCGAGCATCTGCGCGGGATGCTGGCGCCCTACAAGCAGCCGCGAACCTATGAGTTCGTCCCGGGGAACATCCGCGACGACGCCGGCAAGGTCCGCCGCACCGCCCTGCGCGACGAGCGGATCGCAGCTATGAAGACGGCCAAGTCCGGACCGGCTTAAAGGCGGTGGCGCTCGCCGCCGCCTTGGACTATCGCGACCACTTGAGCATCAGCGGAGGGCGGCATGAACTTCGAGGGCAAGACAGCCTGGGTGACGGGCGCGTCGTCGGGCATCGGCGAGGCGCTGGCGCTCGGGCTGGCCGAGCGCGGCGCACGGGTCATCCTCTCCGGCCGGCAGGTCGATGCGCTCGAGGCGGTGGCGGCGCGGATCGGGGCCAAGACCCTGGTCCTGCCGTTCGAGACCACCGACATGGAGGCGCTGCCGGGCGTCGTCGATGCGGCCATCGCCTGGCGCGGCGGCGTCGACGTGCTGATCAACAATGCCGGCATCAGCCAGCGCAGCCTGGCGCTGGATACCGACTTCTCAGTCTATCGGACGATCATGGAGGTCGACTATTTCGCCCCGGTCCGCCTGACGGGGCTTCTGCTGCCGCACATGGTGGAGCGGGGCTCCGGCCATCTGTCGGTGATCAGCTCGGTGGCCGGTAAGGTGGGGGTGCCTTTGCGCACCGGCTACTGCTCGGCCAAGCACGCCGTGGTCGGCTATTTCGACTCGCTGCGCTCGGAGATCGAGACCGCCTATGGGATCAGCGTCAGCGTGATCACCCCCGGCTCGGTCGCCACCCAGGTGGCCTACAACGCGCTCTCCGGCAGCGGCGACCGCCACGCCCAGGCCGACCCGAACATCGACAACGGCATCCCGGCGCCGCGTGCGGCGGAGATCATTCTGGACGGCATCGCGGCCGGCCAGCGCGAGATCCCGGTCGCCGAGGGCGGCGAACTCGCCATCCTGAGGCTGCGCGCCGCCGACCCCGACGCGGCTTTCGCCGCCGTGGCCGCCGGCGGCGCCCGGCTGGCGGCGGCGCGGGCCGCGGCTTCTCAGGGCGGCGCTTAGTCCCTAACTGTTGAAGCGGGACTGTACGGGTTGGGACTGGAGCCTTCGATGCGCACCCTGTTGATCGCCGCGGCCCTGGCCCTGGGCTTCGCCAGTCTGGTCCAGGCCCAGCCGACGCCTCAGCCCGCGCCAAACACCTACGACCCCACGCTGACCTTCGCGCCGCTTGACGTCGCGCCGTCGCCGAACCGCTATCGCTCGGGCAATGGCGCGCCGGGACCGGACTATTGGCAGAACCGCGCCGACTACCAGATCACCGCCCGCCTGGAGCCGAAGGACAAGACGCTCACGGCGGAGGAGACCATCACCTACACCAACAACAGCCCCGACGTGCTCGACGTCCTGTGGGTGCAGCTGGACCAGAACATCTATCGCCGCGACGCCCGCGCCGGCGACTCCAGCGGCCGGCCGCGCACCCAGTTCACCGACGGCTATGTCCTGGATTCCGTCGAGGTCGAGGCCGGCGGCCGCTTCGTCGCCGCCGACCATCTGGTCAGCGACACGCGCCTGCGGGTCAGCCTGCCCGAGGCGCTGAAGCCGGGCGGCGGCCATCTTCGGCTGCGCATCCACTACCACTACACCGTGCCCGGGACCTTCGGCGGCCGCACCGCCTGGACCACCACCCCGAACGGCGAGATCTACGACATCGCCCAATGGTATCCGCGCGTGCAGGTCTATGACGACGTGCGCGGCTGGGACACGCTGCCCTATCTCGGCAACGAATTTTACCTGGAATACGGGACCTTCGACTATGCGGTGACCGTTCCCGCCGACATGATCGTCGCCGGTTCCGGCCAGCTGACCAACCCGGAAGAGGTTCTGTCGCCGGCGGAGAGGGCGCGGCTCGACCAGGCCCGGGCCAGCGACGCGACGGTGATGATCCGCAGCCCGGCGGATGTCGTCGCGGCGCCGCCCGAGGACGCTCAGACCAAGACCTGGCGGTTCCATATGGAGCACACCCGCGACGTCGCCTTCGCCGCCTCCCGCGCCTTCGTCTGGGACGCCGCACGGGTCAATCTGCCCGACGGCAAGACCGCGCTGGCCCAGTCGGTCTATCCGGTGGAAAGCGCCGGCGACGCGGCCTGGGGCCGCTCGACCGAGTATCTGAAGTTCGCCATCGAGGACTTTTCGCGCCGCTGGTTCGTCTATCCCTGGCCGAACGCGATCAATGTCGGCGGGCCGGCCTCGGGCATGGAATATCCGGGCGTGCTGTTCGACGGCGCCGGCGACAAGGGCAAGGGCCTCTTCTGGATCACCGTGCACGAGATCGGGCATTCGTACTTCCCGATGATCGTCGGCGCCGACGAGCGGCGCTACGCCTGGATGGACGAGGGGCTGAACTCCTTCATCGACGTCAAGGAATCCGACGTCTTTCAGAACGGCGTCTATGGACCCAAGCGCGACCAGGAATACGCGCCGGGCCAGGGCGCGCCGGCCGACCAGATCGCCGCTCTGATCGCCGACCCCAAGGCGCCGACCATCATGACCCGGCCGGACGTCATCCCAGGCCAGTTCGGCCACCCGATCAGCTACTTCAAGACCGCCTACGGATTGACCCTGCTGCGCGAGGACATTCTCGGCCCCGACCGGTTCGACCCGGCCTTCCGCAAGTTCATCCGCGACTGGGCCTATAAGCACCCGAAGCCGGCCGACTTCTTCCGCTCGATGGAGAGCGAGGGCGGCGAGGACCTGGCCTGGTTCTGGCGCGGCTGGTTTTACAACAACTGGCAAAACGACCTGGCGCTGGACGGCGTCACCTATGTCGACAACGACCCGGCCAAGGGCGCCAAGATCGCCGTCTCCAACCTGGGCCAGCTGGTGCTGCCGGGCACTTTACGGATCGCGTTCAAGGACGGGTCGACCAGCGACATCGTGATGCCGGCGGAAACCTGGATCCAGTCCGGGCGCCACGTCTTCACGATCGATGGCGCCAAGCCGATCGCCAGCGTGACCATCGACCCCGATCACCGCATCCCCGACCGCGACCGCGCCAACAACAGCTGGACCGCGCCGTAATATTACCCGTCATCCCCCGCTGGAGCCGCGAAGCGGCGGAATGCGGGGGATCCATGAACGTCGATGCTGCCAGTGACCTGAGCGGTTGAACCGCGCCATGAACTCGCCATCGCCCGTGTTCATGGATGGCCCGGACAAGTCGGGCCATGACGTGTGGGGTGAGCGCGCGCCGCCTACTCCGCCGCCGTTTTTTGCCACTCGGCCGGGATTGGCTGGGCGCGCTGGTTGGCCATGATCCCGGCGCGGCGAGCCTGTTCCTCCGGGGTAATGGTCGCCGGGTCCTCGCGGAATTCCGGCCCCAGCGCCATCGCCTTCTGCACCGCCGGCCGCTCGCCGACCGCGTCCAGCCAGCGCTTCACATTGGGGAACTCGTCGATCTCCAGGCCGCGCATCTTCCAGCCGGTGCTCCACGGATAGCAGATCATGTCGGCGATGCTGTATTCGCCGGCGGCCAGCCAATCCTTGTTGAACAGGCCCAGGTTCAGCACCCCGAACAGCCGGTGCGCCTCATTGTCGAAGCGCTTGACGGCATAGCTCAGGTCGCCGTTGTCCGGGTTCTGCGCGGCGCGGCGGAAATGCCCCTGCTCGCCCAGCTTGGCGCCCTGGTTGCCGGTCTGCCACATCACCCACTGGGCGACGTCGTACTTCTTGTGCGCCTCCTGCGGCCAAAATTTTCCGGCCTTTTCCGCGATGTACATCATGATCGCGCCGGACTCGAAGATCGACAGCGGCGCGCCGCCCCCGACGGGGTCGTTGTCGATGATCGCCGGCATGCGGTTGTTCGGGGCGATCTTCAGGAAGTCGGCGGTGAACTGGTCGCCCTTGCCGATGTTCACCGGCACGATCCGATAGGCCAGGCCGCATTCCTCGAGCAGGATAATGACCTTCTTGCCGTTGCCGGTCGGCCAGAAATAGACGTCGATCATCGTTCTCTCCCAATTCGATTTGGCGGCTGTGCTGAAAGGTCCAGGCCGCGACTAATGGCTTGTGTTGAGATTAGGACTCGAGCGCGCCCGGCGCAAAGCCGACTTCCGCGAAGATCGGCGATGTGCTGATCTGTGGGCCAGGGAGGATATCGCCATGCATGAAGTGACCGTGGGCGGGGACGTGCCGCTGAGCGCCGACGAGGTCTGGAAGGTGATCGGGGATTTTTCCGGCATCCGCAAATGGGCGACGGCGGTCGAGGCCGAGTCCACCGAACTGACGGCCGACGGCAAGGTGCGCACGCTGAGCATGCCGGGCGGACGGACGGTGAGGGAGTTGCTGGCCGACGAGGGCGAGCACCACTACACCTACACGCTCGATCGACCCGACATGAAGTCTTACTTTTCAACGGTTTCCGTCAAGCCGGCGGGGGCGGAGGCGTCGCGGATCGAGCTGGTCGTCAAGTTCGAGCCCAAGGACGCGTCCAAGCTCGAGGAGACCCGCGACCAGATGGGCCGCTTCTGCGGCGGCAATCTGAAGGCGATGAAACGGGCGCTCGGCCTGGTATGAGCACGGCGATCCGCTGGCGGGTCGCCGGCGGTCTGCTGGCGGCCGGCGTCCTGGCGGCTGCCGCTGGCATGGCGGGCGTTGCTCATGCCGACATGGGGCCGAAGCCCACGATGACCTTCGCCTTCACCTTCGCCAAGGCGGGTCAGAGCGTCAGGAGCGGCGTGCTGTTGACCTGCGAGGCCGCCGGGTGCGCCAAGCCCGAGCCGCTGCCGCGCGAGGGCCCGCAAGGGTTCGATTGCCAGCCGCGGAGCTGTTTCGCCCGCGCCTACGGCTTTCGACCCTACGCCATGCTTGATCTGACGATGTCGGACGGGCGCACCCTGAAGAGCAACGTGTTCAACACCCAAACCCTGCTCGGCAAGTTCAAGGTCGCGGTCGGCGCCGCCAGCCTCGACGTCCAACCCACCGGGTGGTGAACGCCGCCGCGTCGCTCGCCGGCGCGCTCGTTCTGTTCTGGCTGGTGCGGGCGCAGTTCAGCCGCGGCGCGACCTGGGCGGCGATCGGGCTTTTGCCGCTCCTGGTGCTGGCCTCGGCGTCACGGCTGGAGCTTGCCCTGACCATCGCGGTCGAGGCGCCGATCGTCTGGGCGCTCTCGCGGCGGCTGGGCCTGGGGCGCCGGCGGGCGGCGCTGGTCTGCGGCCTGGTCAACCTGATCACGCAGCCGCTGCTCTATCTGGTCCTGACCCGCGCGCCGATCGCGGGGGTCCTGCAATGGCGCGCGGCCTTCGCCGGGTGCGAGCTGGCGGTCTGGATCGCCGAGGCGCTGCTCTATCTGGCCAGCCTGGAAGACCTGCGGCGCGGCCGCCACGCCCTGGCCAAGGCGTTCGGATTGAGCCTGGCCGCCAACGCCACATCGGCGCTCATCGGCCTCGTGCTGCCGATCTAGCGGTCCAGATGGATCAGCAGGTCGCTCAGCCGCCGAAGCGGCTCAGGCCGCCAGTCGCGCGGGCAGGGGCGTAAGCTGCGCCGGCAGCGAGCGCACGCCGCGCAGCCCGAACTGATCGATCCAGTCCAGCTGATCCGGTGCGGCGATCTGCAGGTCCGGATACCGCGCATAGAGCCGCGCCAGCGCGCTCTGCGCCTCGACGCGGGCCAGCTGCATGCCGAGGCAGAAGTGGATGCCGGATGAGAACACCAGGTGCGGATTGGGGAACCGGTCGAGCGCCAGCACGCCCGGCCGGTCGAACTGCGCCGGGTCGGCATTGGCCCCGGCGAGATAGGCGATGATCTGGTCGCCGCGATGCAGGTTCTGGCCGAAAAACTCGGCGTCGCGCGCGACATAGCGCGGCTTGGTGCTTTGCACCGGGCTGTTGTAGCGCGCCAGCTCCTCCACCGCCCACTCCATGCGGTTCGCCGGATCGGCCAGCAGCCAGGCCTTCTGTTCCGGGTTCTGCTCCAGCGCGATGATGCTGTCGCCGATCAGGTGGGTGGTGGTCTCGAACCCGGCCACCAGCAGCAGCCCGACCATGGACAGAAGCTCGTTCTCGTCGAGCTTGTCGCCGTCCTCCTCGTCGCGAACCAGCTCGCCGATCAGGCCCGGGCGGGGCGCGACCCGGCTCTGTGCGATCAGCTCGCGCAGATAGCCGATCATCTTGTCGAGCGAACCCATGGCGCGGAACATGCCGAAGGCGTTCTTCATGGTCAGCGCCGCCCGCGTCCAGGCGGAAAAGGCGTCGCGATCCTCCTCCGGCACACCCAGCAGATCGCAGATCACCGCGATCGGCAGCCGCCGCGCATAGTCGTTGGCGAGGTCGACGTTCTCGCGGCCGGCGAAACCGTCCAGCAGCCGATCGGCGATCTGTTCGATCGGCCCGCGCATGGCCAGCACGTCGCGGCGGGCGAAGGCGCGGTCGACCAGCTTGCGCAGGCGACGATGATCCGGCTCGTCCTTCAGCAGCATGGAGTTGGTCAGCGGGCGCAGCGATCTCGGCATCCACCATTGCATGCCGCCGACCAGGCCCGGCTTGCCGGCGTGGCGGCCCTCCTGCACGAAAAGGCCGTTGTCCTTGACCATGGCCAGCGTCGCCTCGTGGGTGGTGGTCGCCCACGTCCGGCCGAGCAGAGGAATTTTCAGCCCGATGACCGGGCCCGCCGCCTGCATGGCCGCGAAGGTCGGAAAGGGATCGCGTTTAAAGGCGGCGCTGGCGATGTCGATCTTCAGCGGGTTATCCAGGCGGGATTGCGGGGTCTGCTCGGCCGCGAGCGATGGGGAGAGGGTCATGGGTGAGGCCTTTCCAGCCGCCGGGTCGCGCGGCTTTCCTCAAGCGGTGTTCCGTGAGATAGTCCTAACAGACCGACGGTCGGTCTGCAACATGGTCATCGGAAAGGCAGCCCTTGAACGTCGGGACGGAGCCGGATCTGGCGCTGAAGCCGCGACGGGTGGTCAAGGCCCCGGCGGTGCGCCGCGAGGAGCTGATCGACTGTGCCCAGCGGCACTTTCTCGCCCGGGGCTACGAGAAGACCACGATCAATGACGTGATCGCGGCCACCGGCCTCTCGAAGGGCGCCTTCTACCATCACTTCCGCTCCAAGGAGGATCTGCTGGCGGCGATCACCGAGCGGTTCGCGCGCGAGAGCCTGGCCGTCGTCACCGCCCTGCAGGCCGACCGCGGCCTGGACGCGCTGCAGCGGCTGAATTCCCTGCTGGCGCTCGGCCGCGACTGGAAGCTGGAGCATATCGGTGAGCTCAGGGCGATGTTCACCACCCTGCTCAGGCCCGAGAACGCCATGCTCTATCACCGCATCGTCGAGGCTGCGTTCGGCGTCATGGCCCCGGCCCTGGCCGGCATCATCGAGCAGGGCGCGGCGGAGGGTCTGTTCGATGTCGGCGACCCCCGCACGGCGGCCGACACCCTGCTCTGGCTCGGCAATGGCCGCCGCCCGATCGTCATGCGGGGGATGGCGCTCGCCGAGACCGACGTGGAGGCGGGTCTCGACCTGATGCTCAATCGCATCCGCGCCGAGGAAGCCATCATCGGCCGCATCCTCGGTCTTGCGCCCGGCAGCGTCGATCTGATGGGATCGGTCGAGGACCTGCGCGCTCTGATTGTGGCTTGGAACCGGGCTGCAGCCTAGACGATTCCCGCCTGTCCGACCGCGATCGGCTTGCGCACCTGGGCCTTGCGCATGCGCCACTCGCTGGCGCGGTAGGCGGCGATGGGGTCGATGGCGCCGCCCAGCTCATAGCGGGCCAAGGCCAGGATCGGGGTGACGTCGGTGTCGTAGGCGCGTCTCAGCGTATTGAAGCCCATGATCACATCGTTAGCCTTCTGGTGTTCGGCCAGGGCGTCGCGGTCGACCACCAGGGCTCGGGCGTGGGCCGCGGCCACCGCGCCGGCGCTGTTCAGCAGGCTCTCGATCGGGTCGGTGACGTTGTGCGACTGGTCGAGCATGTAGGCCGGACGGAAACCCTCGGGATCGCGCCGCTCGGCCTCCACCAGCTCGTTGAACACCAGGAACAGCTGGTGCGGATTGATCGAGCCGGCGTCGAGGTCGTCGTCGCCATATTTCGAGTCATTGAAGTGAAAGCCGCCCAGCTTCCCGAACCGCGCCAGCCGCGCGACGATCTGCTCGATGTTCACGTTCGGTGCGTGGTGGCCGAGATCGACCAGGCATTGCGCCTTGTCGCCCAGGGTCTGGGCGCAGAGCAGGCTGGTGCCCCAGTCGGAGACCACGGTCGAATAGAAGGCCGGCTCATAGAGCTTGTGCTCGATGAACAGGCGCCAGCGCTTGGGCAGGGCGGCATAGATGCGCGACATCGAGTCGAGGTAGCGGTCCAGCGCCCCGGTCAGATCAGACTGGCCGGCGAAGTTGGAGCCGTCGGCGATCCAGACCGTGATCGCCTCGGCGCCCAGGGCCTCGCCGATCTCGATACAGTCGATATTGTGCTGCACCGCCTGGTCGCGCACGGCCGCGTCGGCATGGGTCAGCGAGCCGTACTTGTAGGATAGCGGCTGGCCGGGCTGGTCCTGAAAGGTGTTGGAATTGACCGCGTCGAAGCCGACCCCGACCGCGGTGGCCTTCTCCTTCAGCGCCTGGACGTCGTCCACCCGGTCCCAGGGAAAATGCGTCGAGACGGTGGGGGTGTTGCGACCCAGCGCCTGGACCACGGCGCAGTCCTCGAGTTTTTCGAAGATGTTGGTCGGCTCGCCGGCAATAGGGAACTTGGCGAAGCGGGTGCCACCGACGCCGACGCCCCAGCTCGGGATGGCGACCGCGAAGCGTTTCAGCGCCGCCTTGACCGTGTCGATTGAGACGCCGCGCCGATCCAATGAGCGGCCCAGGCTCTCGTAGTCGTCGCTCAGCGCATCGAGCCGGCCGGCATTCTCCCGCTCGATCAATTCGCGGGATATCACCGCCTCGTCCATGCGATCCTCCGCCGCCTCCGGCTTTAAAAAACGCTAGCGCGAGGGATGGTCGGAAACAATCAAAATGCGTTAAGTTCGATCAAGAGCGTGAAAAGAGGAACGCGTTGGACGAGGCCGTCGCCGTGCTGGACGTGGGCAAGACCCACGTGAAACTGAGCCTGATCGGGCCTGGTGGCGATGTCGTGGCGACCCGCACCCGGGCCAATGCGGCCGTGGTCGCCGATGGCCTCCCGGCACTCGACGCGCAAGGCATCGAGACCTGGGCGATCGGCACGCTCAAGGAACTGGCCGGTCTGGCGGCGGTGGTCGCCATCGTGCCGGTCGGCCATGGCGCCGCGGCGGCCGTGGTCGACGGCGACCAACGGGTCGCGCCGGTCCTCGACTATGAGGCCGAGCCGCCACCGGCCCTCGCCGAGGCCTACGCCGCCGAGCGCGATGCGTTCGAGATGACCCAGTCGCCGCGCCTGCCGCAGGGGCTCAATCTCGGTCTGCAGCTGTTCTGGCAGGAAGCCCTCTATCCCGCCTTCTGGCCCACCAGAGCGCAGGCGTTGCTCTGGCCGCAATACTGGGCCTGGCGGCTTTGCGGCGAACGCGCCGCCGAGGTCACCAGCCTCGGCTGCCACACCGATCTATGGCGACCTTACGACGCCGACTATTCGGCGCTCGCCAAACGCCACGGCTGGGATCGGCGGTTGGGGCCGCTGCGGCCGGCGCGCGCGGTCCTCGGCGCGCTGCGGCCGGAGCTAGCCCAGGCCACCGGCCTGGGGCCCGATTGCCGCGTGCTTTGCGGCCTGCATGACAGCAACGCCTCGCTGAACGCCGTGCGCGGGCTCACCGAGGTCGCCGGCGGCGCCTTCAGCCTGATCTCCACGGGCACCTGGTTCGTCACCTTCCAGTCCGGCGGCCTTGGCCAACGCCGTCTCGACCCCGCCCGCGACACCCTGGCCAATGTCGATGTGGAGGGACATCCGGTCCCTTCGGCGCGCTTCATGGGCGGACGTGAATACGCCGCCATCCTGGGCGCCGACCTCGGCGCGACGGCGTCGCTCGCGGCCGCCGCAGCCCTGGTCGCGGCCGACGTCCGCACGCGACCGGCCTTCGCCAGCGGCGGGCCGTATCCGGGGATGCGTGGCGCGGTGGGCGGATCGCCCGAGAGCCCAGCTCAGCGCGCCGCCCTGGCTTCGCTGCACCTGGCCCTGATGAGCGACGTCGAACTCGACCTGGTCGGCGCCGAGGGGCCGATCGTCATCGAGGGCCGCTTCGCCGAGGACCCGGTCTTTCCCGCCGCCCTGGCCGGGCTTCGCCCAAAATCCGCCGTCTATGCCTGTCCCGGCGGCGATGCCGTCGCGCTCGGCGCGGCGCGTCTGGTCTGGCCGGCCTTAAGGCCGCCCGCGCCGCTCCGCCGCGTTCAGCCTGCGCCCTTCGACCTCGCCGCCTACGCCAAGGCCTGGCGCGAGGGCGCCGTCCCCCCATCCCCCAAACCCGTTGCAGCCAAGGCGCCCGTCACATGAACTATCCCATAGCCTCTCCAGAACAGATCGCCTTCTTCCGCGAGCACGGCTTCCTGGTGGTCGAAGACGCCATTCCGAAGGCCGAGCTCGACATGCTTGAGGGCTTCTGCGACCGGATCCTCGAGGAGAAGGAGCGGCTGGCCAAGGATTGGGCCTGGGACGCCAAGGAGAGCCTCGACGACCGCTCCTTCCGCATCGTGCAGTCCTCGCCCTCCTTCGTCTGGAAGGACATCCGCGAGCAGCCCTACCGCAAGTGGCTGGTGGCCTTCGGCTCGGCGCTTTTGGGCAAGGATCTGGCCTTCTGGTACGACCAGTTCCTCGGCAAGCCGCCCGGCAAGAGCGTGCCGACCGACTGGCACCAGGACGAGGCCTATTGGGGCCGCAACCTCGACGAAAAGGGCATCACCGGCTGGATACCGTTGCAGGACGTCGATGCAGAGAACGGCTGCATGCATTTCATCGACCGCGGCCACAGACAGGGCGTCCTGGCGCATCGTCAGGTGGAGGGCGTGCAGAGCGACCTGCTGCACTGTGAGGTCGATGTGAAGGACATGGTGGTCTGCCCGATCTCACGGGGCGACGTGACCTTCCACCACTCCAAGACCCCGCACATGACCACCGCCAACAACAAGCCCGCCTGGCGAAAGGCGGTGACCAACCACATGCAGGCGATTGGCGCCGGCGGCGAGGGCGACCACTATCCGTGGAAGCTCACCGTGCATCAGGGCTTCGACAAGGTGCGGCCGGCCAAGCCGGTCTGAGACCACCAGCTTCCAAGGGGAGAGCATGACCGAGTTTTCAGGCCTGGGATTGAACCTGGGCAATCTTTCGCGCCTGAGCCACGCCAAGTCGCGCTCGATCAGCCCGGAAAATTTCACGGGTGAAAAGGGCCGGGGCGGCATGTCCACCGACGGCCCTGCCGCCAACGCCGCGCGCGGTCTGGGCCAGGGCTGGAAGGTCTCGCCCTATGTGATCATCGAACCCGGCGCGACCTTCACCCTGGCCGATATCGAAGGCTCCGGCGCGATCCAGTCGATCTGGATGACGCTGGCGCGTGGCAAGTGGCGCCACACCATCCTGCGCGCCTATTGGGACGACCAGGTTGAGCCGTCGATCGAGTCACCTGCGGGGGACTTCTTCGCCTGCGGCTGGGAGAGCTTCGCCCAGGTCACCTCGCTGCCGGTCTGCGTCAATCCCGGCCGCGCCTTCAACTGCTACTGGGAAATGCCGTTCCGCAAACGGGCGCGAATGACCATGACCAACCTCTCGGACGAGGCGATCTACGTCTATTACCAGATCAACTACGCCCTGACCGAGGTCCCCGAGGACGTCGCTTACTTCCATGCGCAGTTCCGGCGCACCAATCCGCTGCCCTACAAGGACGTCTACACCATCATCGACGGGGTGAAGGGCCAGGGCCATTACGTCGGCACCTACATGGCCTGGGGGGTGAACAATTCCGGCTGGTGGGGCGAGGGCGAGATCAAGTTCTTCATGGACGGGGATGGCGAGTTCCCGACCATCTGCGGCACCGGCACCGAGGATTATTTCTGCGGCGCCTATAATTTCGACGTCGGCTCCATCGCCCGCGACCGCGCCATCACGCCCAACTATGTCGAGTTCACCACCCCTTACGCCGGCCTGCCTCAGGTGATCCGGCCGGACGGCCTCTACAAGTCGCAGCAGCGGTTCGGCATGTACCGGTGGCACATCCCCGACCCGGTCCGCTTCGAGACTGACCTGAAGGTGACCATGCAGGCGCTGGGCTGGCGCACCGACAAGGACCGCCGCTACCTGCCGCTGCAGGACGACATCGCGTCGGTGGCCTTCTGGTATCAGACCTTGCCGACCGCGCCGTTCACGGCACTGGCCGACCGCGACTATCTCGAGATCGTCTAGCCGATGGTTCGTGTTGCGACCCTGCGCGTCGACTATATCGACCGGCCGCTCGGCCTGGAGAACCGCCGGCCGCGCTTCTCGTGGGCGATTGAGGGCGAGGGCCGCGACCTGCGCCAGGCCGCCTATCGGGTTCAGGTCGCCGCCCATGAGGCGGCGCTCGCCGACGGCGACTGGCTGTGGGACAGCGGCCGGATCGCGTCGTCGCGTAGTCTCGATGTCGTCTATGACGGCCCGGACCTGTCCTCGCGCCAGCGCTGCGTCTGGCGGGTCAGCGTCTGGCTGGCGGCCGATGGCGAACCGCTCCGGAGCGAGGCGTCCGGGTTCGAGATGGGCCTGCTCGGCGCCGATGACTGGAGCGCTGCCTGGATCGCCGCGCCGCTGCCCGACGGCGACGACGGCAAGACGCCGTTGCCGGCGATCCTGATGCGCCGGCGGTTCGCCTGCGCCGGTCCGCTGATCGCCGCCCGGCTCTATGTCACCGCGCTCGGCGCCTATGAGGTCAGCCTGAACGGCCGGCGGGTCGGCGACGCGCGGCTGGCGCCGGAATCCACCGACTTCCGCCGCCGCGGCCTCTATCAGATCCACGACGTCACCGACCTGGTCGGCCCGGACAAGAACGTCATCGGCGCCTTGCTGGGCGACGGCTGGTACGCCAGCGCCTTCGCCTGGAAGAACGAGCGCGGCATTTTCGGGCCGCCGCCGAACCGGCTGCGGGCGCAGCTCGAACTGGCCTACGCGGACGGCGGACGCCAGACGATCTCGACCGACGAGGCTTGGCGCACGGCCGCCTCGGCCATCGTGTCCAGCGAGATCTATGACGGCGAGGTCTATGACGCACGTCGCGAGCTGGCCGGCTGGTCCGAGGTCGCGTTCGACGACAACGCCTGGGCGCCCGTCATCCTGCCGGAGACCCTCGACCTGCCGCTGGCGGCCCAGGTCTCGCCGCCGATCCGTGAGACCGAGGTCTTGCGCGCCAGGACGGTGACCGAGACCGACCCCGGCGTCTTCGTCTTCGACTTCGGGCAGAACTTCGCCGGCTGGGCGCGGCTGCGCGCCGAAGGCCCCGCCGGAACCACCATCAGGCTGCGCTTTTCCGAAATCCTCGGCGAGGACGGCCGGATCAGCGTCGAGAACCTGCGCGGCGCCAAGGCGACCGACAGCTTCATCCTGGCTGGCGGCGGCCGGGAGACCTTCGAGCCGCACTTCACCTATCACGGCTTCCGCTATGTCGAGATCTCCGGCTATCCCGGCCGCCCGACCCCGGACGCCCTCGATTGTGTCGTGGCGCATAGCGACTGTGCGATGACAGGGAGCCTGGACATACCCGACCCGACGCTGGCCCAGGTGTGGCGCAACAGCGTCTGGAGCCAGCGCTCGAACCTGTTCGGCGTGCCGACCGACTGTCCGCAGCGGGATGAGCGGCTGGGCTGGATGGGCGACGCCCAGGTGTTCTGGGACGCGGCCTCCTACACCATGGACGTCGACGCCTTCACCCGCCGCTTCATGGGCGACGTTCGGGTCGCCCAGCGGCGCACCGGCGGCTTTCCGGAGGTGACGCCGTTCGAGACCCGCTGGGACGGCTCGCCCGGCTGGGCCGACGCCGGCGTCATCGACGAGAACTGGGAGGCCATGGAGCGCTGGCTGGCCTGGCTCGCGGCCAACAATCCCGATCATGTCTGGCGCAACAAGCGCGGCGTCGACTATGGCGACTGGCTGGCGGTCGACGCAATCAAGCCGGGCGATCCCACCTCGCCCAAGGACCTGATCGCCACCGCCTTCTGGGCCTATGACGCGGCCCTGATGGCCGAGATGGCGGCGGCGATCGGCCGCCATGAAGAGGCGGCGACCTACGCCGCGCTTCGCCAGACCATCGGCAAGGCCTTTGTCGATGCGTTCGTCCGCGCCGACGGCGGCATCGGCAACGACAGCCAGACCAGCCACGTGCTGGCGCTGCGCTTCGGCCTGGTCCCCGAGCCGTTGCGCGCGGCTTCGGTCGCGCGGCTGGCCGCCGACATCGAACGGCGCGGCGGCAAACTCTCCACCGGCTTTCTCGGCACGCCCTATATCCTCGACGCCCTGGCCGACAACGGCCGCGAGGACGTCGCCGTCGGCCTGCTGCTGCAAACCGAATTTCCGTCCTGGGGCTACATGGTCGCCAAGGGCGCCACCTCGATGTGGGAGCGCTGGAACGGCGACACCGGCGACGTCTCGATGAACTCCTTCAACCACTACGCCTACGGCGCGGTGACCGGCTTCCTCTACCGCCGCCTGGCCGCCATCGCCCCCGCCGCGCCAGGGTTCGACGTCGTGGAAGTCCGCCCGATCGACGATGAGCGCCTGGCCCACGGCGGCGGCCGCTACCTCTCGGCCAAGGGCCCGATCTCGACGTCCTGGCGCCGTGAGAGTGATGGCCGCTTCAGCATCGATCTGACCCTGCCGCCCAACACGAAGGGGCGCCTGGTCCTGCCCGTGGCGAAGGGCCAGAGCCTGTTCGAGGGCGGGCGGCCTTTCGAAGGCGCCGTTGCAAACGATGGCGGCCGCCTCCGCGCCGATATCGGCTCAGGCGCCTATCGGTTCGAGGTGCGCGCGCATCCCCACCCCCGCCGTCATGGCCCGACTTGTTCGGGCCACCCATGAACACCGTCGGACGTGAGTGTTCATGGATCCCCCGCATTCCGCTTCGCTCCAGCGGGGGATGACGGAGAAATGTAGCTAAGCCGCCCTTCGCCGTTCCGCTTCCGCATGCGTATCGCCGGCCCAGAGGTGCAGGGCGGCGTAGGCGCGCCAGGGGCGCCAGCGTTCGGCGCGGGCGAGCAGTTCGGCGGGGGTGGGGCGCCGGCCCGTCTCGTCGGCCAGGGCGCGCATCAGGCCGATGTCGGCGGCGGGAAAGGCGTCCGGTTCGCGCAGTTCGCGCATGGCGATGTACTGGGCGGTCCATTCGCCGATGCCGGTCAGGCTCTTCAGTTGTGCGACGGCGGCTTCCAGGCTGAGGCTGGGTCCGAAGATGGCCGGGTCGGCGGCGACCGCGGCGGCCAGCCCGCTCAGCGCCGCGCCCCGGCTGCGCGGCATGCCCAGGGCGGCGATGTCGGCGCCGGCCAGGGACTGCGGCGTCGGGAAGGTGTGCGTCAGGCCCTCGATCGCCGCCGGCAGCGGCTGACCATAGGCGCGGACCAGCTTGCCGGCGAGCGCGGTCGCGGCGGTGACGGTGATCTGCTGGCCCAGGATGGCGCGCACGGCCAGTTCGAATCCGTCCCAGGCGCCCGGTACGCGCAGGCCCGGCCGCGCCGCCACCAGGGGCGCGAGCGCCGGGTCCTGACTCAGGTGCGCCGCGATGGCGAGCGGGTCGGCGGCCAGGTCGAAGACGCGGCGGACCCGGGCGATGATGGTCGGCAGAGCGCTCATGCGGCCGAACCGGACGGTGACCTTCAGCCGGTTGCAATCGGCCGGCTCGACGCGGATCAGGCCCTGGTCGCCGCCGAGCGCGATGGTGCGCAGATAGGCGCCCGCCTCGACCCGCTCGACGCCCGGAATGGCGCGCAGGCTGAGGAAGTCCAGCAGGCCGTCCCAGTCATAGGGCGGACGGTAGGCCAGGTGCAGGGAGACGTCGGCGCCGGCGGCGGCGTCCGGCCCGGCGGCGCGCCGCAAGGCGGCCGGCGGGCGGCCGAACAGGCGCTGGAAGGTCTCGTTGAAACGCCGCACGCTGCCGAAACCGGAGGCCAGGGCCACCTCGGTCATCGGCAGGTTGGTCTCATGGATCAGCTGCTTGGCCAGATGGATGCGGCGGGTCTGGGCGACGGCGATGGGCGAGGCGCCCAGCTTGCGCTGGAAGAGGCGCCGCAGCTGGCGTTCGCCGACGCCCAGACGGTCGGCCAGGGCGTCGACACCGGCTTCGTCGAGCGCGCCGTCCTCGATCAGGCTGAGCGCCCGCGAGACGGTGCTGGACGAGCCGCGCCAGGCGCCGGAATCCGGCGAGGTCTCCGGCCGGCAGCGCAGGCAGGGCCGAAACCCCGCGGCCTGGGCGCCCGCCGCGGAGGCGAAGAAGCGCACATTTTCACGCTTCGGTGTCCGCGCCGGACAGATCGGCCGGCAATAGATTCCGGTGGTTTTCACGCCGATGAAGATGCGCCCGTCGAAGCGCGCGTCACGCGTCTCGAAGGCCCGGTAGCAGGCGTCTGCATCCATATCCATGACCGCATGATCGCGCTGGCGGGCGGCGGAGTCTCGCGGTTTTCGGACAGGGTCGTTGGAGCTTCACCGCACCGGAACAAGCCGGCGCCCCTGCCGTTTCCTTCCCCTCAGAGAAGGATACGACCATGACCGACCAAGCCGATATCGAAGCCAAGTTCTGGAAGGCGCTGAGGTCCGACATGACCATGATGCTGGGCCTGACCGGGGCCGAGGAAGGCTACGGCCAGCCAATGACCGCGCAACTGGACCGCGACAAGGACGCGGGGCCGATCTGGTTTTTCACCTCCAAGGAGACCGACCTGTTCAAGGCGCTGGGCGCCTCGCACAAGGCGGTCGGTCAGTTCGTGTCCAAGGGCCACGATCTGTTCGCCGCGCTCGAAGGCGAGCTTGCGGTCAACAACGACCGGGCGATGATCGATCGGCTGTGGAACAAGTTCGTCGCGGCCTGGTTCGAAGGCGGCAAGGACGATCCCAAGCTCGCCCTGCTGCGCTTCGACGCACGGGACGGGCAAATCTGGCTCAACGAGCACAGCCTGTTCGCCGGTGTGAAGGTCATGCTCGGTCAGGACCCGAAGGAAGAATACAAGGACAAGGTCGCCGCCGTGACGCGCGGCTAGACGTCGCTTGCGGGCTTCCCCTAGGGCACGGTTCCGAAGGCCGCGCCCTGGGGCTATAGGAGAGGCGACCCCTGAAGGCGGCGGACCGTCCGCCGTCCCGAAAAGGAAAGCCCTCAAATGTCCGAAGCCCTGATCATCGACGCCTGCCGCACGCCCCGCGGCATCGGCAAGGTCGGCAAAGGCGCGCTCGCCGATATCCACCCGCAACAGCTGGCGGCCTCGGTGCTGGCGGCGCTCGCCGAACGCAACGGCTTGAACACCGCCGAAGTCGACGACATCATCTGGGGCACCTCCAGCCAGCGCGGCAAGCAGGGCGGCGACCTCGGCCGCATGGCGGCGCTCGACGCCGGCTACGACATCAAGGCCAGCGGCGTGACCCTCGACCGCTATTGCGGCTCAGGCATCACGGCGGTGAACCTGGGCGCGGCCATGGTCATGTCGGGCATGGAAGACCTGGTCATCTCGGGCGGCACCGAGATGATGTCCTACACCGCCGCCAGCGCCGCCAGCGCCGATCGTTCCGCCGGCCCGATGCTGATGGACTCCGGCAACCTTCGCCTGCGCGCCAAGCATCCGCAGTCGCACCAGGGCGTCTGCGCGGACGCCATCGCCACGCTGGAAGGCATTTCCCGCCAGGCGGTGGACGAGTTGGCGCTGGTCAGCCAGCAGCGCGCCGACGCGGCGATCCGCGGCGGCCATTTCAACAAGAGCCTGGTGGCTGTCTACAAGGAAGACGGCAGCCTGGCGCTCGACCACGAAGAGTTTCCCCGCCCGCAGACCACGATGGAAGGCCTGAGCCAACTGAAGCCGGCCTTCGAGGCGATGGCGGAGGTTCCGTTGGACGATAAGGGCATGACCTTCGGCGGCCTGATCCGTCAGGTCTATCCGGACCTGAAGTTCACCCACGTGCACCACGCCGGCAATTCCTCGGGCGTGGTCGACGGCGCCGCGGCGGTGCTGATGGCCTCGCCGGAATACGCCAGGAAGCACGGCCTGAAGCCGCGCGCCCGCATCGTGGCCATGGCCAATATGGGCGACAGCCCGACCCTGATGCTCAACGCCCCGGTGCCGGCGGCCCGCAAGGTGCTGGCCAAGGCCGGCCTGACCATCGACGACATCGACCTGTTCGAGATCAACGAGGCCTTCTCGGTGGTGGCGGAAAAGTTCATCCGGGACCTCAAGCTCGACCGCGAAAAGGTCAATGTGAACGGCGGCGCGATGGCGCTGGGCCATCCGATCGGCGCCACCGGCTCGATCCTGATCGGCACCATCCTCGACGAGCTGGAACGCCGCGACCTGAAGCGCGGCCTGGTCACCATGTGCGCCGCCGGCGGCATGGCCCCGGCCATCATCATCGAGCGGATCTAGAAGCCTCATCAACCGTCATGGCCCGACTTGTTCGGGCCACCCATGAACACCGGTCAAGGTCAGTGTTCATGGGTCCCCCGCCTTCCGCGGCTTCGCCGCTCCAGCGGGGGATGACGGCTATTTTTCGGTCCACCTCCCGCCGATCGCCTCGATCGCGTGCCCGGCGCCTTTGTGGATGACGATGTCGGCGAAGCCCCGCGCGGCGACGATGTTGTCGCGCAGATTGGGCAGGTTGATCGCCTCCCAGACCAGCTTGGCGAAGCGGCGCGCGCCCGCCTCGTCGAGGTTGCGGAAGCGGGCGTAAAAGGAGGAGGGGTCGTGCTCGGCCGCTGTCCACAGGCCGATGAACCGGTCGGTGAACCAGGCCTCCACGTTCGTCTCCTCTGCGTCGAGATAGATCAGCGCGTCGATCAGCGAGCCATGGTCGACCTGCAGGCCCAACCCCTCGACGATCAGCACGTCCGGCGGGTCGATCGTCCGAGCCAGGGTCGGGTCGATATCGTAGGTGACGTGCGAATAGCCGGGAAAGCGTGCCGCGCCGCCGCGGATCGTGGTGAGGGCCGCGTGCAGGGCCGCGGTGTCGTAGCTCTCCGGAAACCCCTTGCGCTGGGTCAGGCCCAGGGCCTCCAGGGCGGCGTTATCCATCAGGAACCCGTCGGTGCAGACGATCTCGGCGCTCAGCCGCTCCGGCCAGGCGGCGATGTCGGCCGCGAGTTCGCCGGCGAAGACACTCTTGCCCGCCGCCACGCTGCCGGTGATGGCCACCACGAACGGCCGTGCCGCCGGCCGGTGGGCGCGCAGCAGGTCACGAACGTCGGCTAAGCTTGGCATGGACGGCGTTTCTAGCCGAATTCCATGACGCCTGTCGTGCTTTCGGGTTGGGCGTCCGGCCGGCGACTGTGGCAAGGTCGCCGGCAAAGACGAGCGCCGGGAGTGAGCGATGACAGACAAGCCCTGGATGGACCCCGCGCTGAGCGCCGAGGGCCGGGCCGACCTGGTGCTCGTGGCGCTGACCCGCGAGGAGAAGCTCGTGCTGGTCAACGGCCATGTCGGCGCCTCCGCGCCCGGCCGGCCGCAGCCGCCGCCCGGCGGCATGGGTTCGGCCGGGTTCGTGCCGGGCGTCGAGCGGCTGGGCATTCCCTATCAGCAGCAGACCGACGCCAGTCTCGGCGTCGCCAACCTGCACGACGGCATCGGTTCGACCGCCTTGCCGTCCGGTCTCGGCCAGGCCGCCAGCTGGGACGAGGCGCTGGTCGAGGCCGGCGGCGCGATGATCGGGGCCGAGGCGCGCGCCAAGGGCTTCAACATCATGCTGGCCGGCGGCGTCAACTTGACCCGCGAGCCGCGCTGCGGACGCAATTTCGAGTATCTGGGCGAAGATCCGCTGCTGGCCGGCGTGCTGGTCGGGGCCAGCCTGCGCGGCATCCAGTCCAACCACATTGTCGCCACCATCAAGCACTTCGTGCTCAACGCCCAGGAGACCGGGCGCATGGTGCTGAGCGCCGAGATCGACGAACAGGCGCTGCGCGAGAGCGACCTCCTGGCCTTCGAGATCGGCATCGAGCGCGGCCAGCCGGGCGCGGTGATGAGCGCCTACAACCGCATCAACCAGACCTATGCCGCCGAGCATGAGTTTCTGCTCGGCCAGGTGCTGAAGGGCGACTGGACCTTTCCGGGCTATGTGATGTCCGACTGGGGCGGCTGCCATTCCGCCGAGGTCGCGGCCCTGGCCGGGCTGGACCAGCAAAGCGGCCAGGAGCTCGACCGCGAAGCCTATTTCCAGACCCTGGGCGAGGCCATCGACGCCGGCCGGCTGCCCGCCGACCGCCTCGACGACATGGTGCGCCGGATCCTGCGCGCCATGTTCGAGCACGGGCTGTTCGACCATACCGAGCCGCCCGCCGGCGGGATCGACCGCGACGCAGACCTGGACGTCGCCCAGCGCGCCGCCGAGGCGGGGATCGTACTGCTGAAAAACGACGGCGTGCTGCCGTTGTCGCGCGACGTCGGCTCGATCGCGGTGATCGGCCCAAACGCCGATATCGGCGTGCTGGTCGGCGGCGGCTCCTCCAGCGTTGTGCCGTGGGACGGCTATGCGCGGGAATTCAGACCAGAGTCCAACAGCCGTTGGGGCGCCTTCCTGCGCCAGCGCTACCTGCCCTCATCGCCGCTCTCGACGCTAAGGGCGGCCGCGCCGGAGGCGTCGGTGCAGTTCAACGATGGAAGCGAGGTGGCGGCCGCGGCGGCGCTGGCGGCCAAGTGCGATGTCGCCATCGTCTTCGCCGAACAGTGGACGACCGAGTTCATCGACGTCGCCGACCTGGCGCTGCCGAACGGCCAGGAGGCGCTGATCGAGGCGGTCGCCAAGGCCAACCCGAACCTGGTCGTGGTGCTGCAGACCGGCGGACCGGTGACCATGCCGTGGCTGGATCGCGCGCGGGGCGTTCTCGAAGCCTGGTATCCGGGCGGGCGCGGCGCGGAAGCCGTCACCGCGGTGCTGTTCGGCGCCGTCAATCCGTCCGGCCGCCTGCCGCTGACCTTTCCGAGGGCGGAGGCCGACACGCCGAACCCGGCCCTGCCCGGCGCCGAGATCGAGCGCGGTCCGTTCGACGTGAGCTATCCGGAAGGCGCCGACGTCGGCTATCGCTGGTACGCCCGCACCGGCCGGCCGCCGCTGTTCGCCTTCGGCCACGGGCTTTCCTACACGAGCTTCAGCTACGCCAAGCTGGCGGTAGAAGATGGCGCGGCCGTGAGCGTCTCGCTGGAGGTGACCAACACCGGCGTGCGCGCCGGGACCGACACCGTGCAGCTCTACCTGACCGGGCGCGGCGGCCAGCCCACGCTTCGGCTGCTCGGCTGGGCCAAGGTTGCGCTCGACCCCGGCGAAACGAAGACCGTAACCATCACGGCCGAGCCGCGTCTGCTCGCCGACTACGACGTAACGGCCGGTGGCTGGCGACGGCCGGAGGGATCGGTCGAAGTCGCGATCGGCGCGTCGGCAACGGCGCTTGCTCTGCGCGCCACAGTCAACTGAGGCTCAGACCATGTCGCCGCCGCTGAATGTGATCTTCATCACCGCCGACCAGTGGCGGGGCGACTGCCTGTCGGCGCTGGGCCATCCGATGGTCAGGACGCCCAACCTCGACGCCCTGGCGGCCGAGGGCGTGATGTTCACCCGCCACTACGCCAACACCGCGCCCTGCGGTCCGAGCCGCGCCTCGCTGCATACCGGGCTCTATCTGCACAACCACCGTTCGCACGCCAACGGCACGCCGCTGGATGCGCGCCATACCAACTGGGCGTTGGAGGCGGCGAGGCACGGCTACGACCCGGTGCTGTTCGGCTATACCGACACCAGTGTCGATCCGCGCGGCCTGGCGGCGGACGATCCCCGGCTGCTCACCTATGAGGGGCCGCTGCCCGGCATCCGCACGGTTTGCGCCATGGACGGCCACCCTGTCGCCTGGACCGACTGGCTGAACGCCAAGGGCTATGCGACCCCGGCCAATCCCGGCCGCGCCTATGGCCTGCGGGCGGGCGGGCCGGACTGGGAGGATGGTGCGGCGCATCCCCGGCCGCTGGCCCTGCCGGCCGAAGTCGACGACACCGCCTTCCTGGTCGGCCGGCTGATCGATTATCTGAAGACGGCGCAAGGTCCATTCGTGGCGCATCTGTCGATCCTGCGCCCGCACCCGCCCTTCGTGGCGCCGGAGCCCTACAACGCGCTCTATGATCCGGCCACCGTGCCGGGGTTCAGGCGCAAGGCCTCGCCCGAGGTCGAAGCCGGCCAGCATCCGTGGCTGGGATGGCGGCTCGGCCGGCGCGAGTTCCGGGCCATGGACAACGAGCGGCGCCTGCGTCGCCTGAAGGCGGTCTATTACGGCCTGATGAGCCGGGTCGACGCCGAGATCGGCGTGCTGATGGCCTGGCTGCGCCAGTCCGGCCTGATCGACCGCACCCTGATCGTCTTCACCTCCGACCACGGCGAGGAGATGGGCGACCACTGGCTGCTCGGCAAAGGCGGCTATTTCGACGGCTCCTATCGCATCCCGCTGATCATCCGCGATCCGCGCGCCTCGGCCCATGTCGGGCGCGGGTCCAAGGTCGAAGCCTTCACCGAGCATGTCGACATCATGCCGACCTTGCTGGACGCGATCGGGGCGGCGGTCCCGCGCCAGTGCGACGGCGCGAGCCTGACGCCATTTCTCACCGGCGTCGGCGCGCCCAGGACCTGGCGGCGGGCGGCGCATTGGGAGTTCGACTTCCGCGATGACGCCGCCACCGCGCCCGGCGAGCACGACCTCGCGCCGGACGAATGCGCCATGACCATCCTGCGCGGCGAGCGCTTCAAATACGTCCACTTCACCCGCCTGCCGCCGCTCCTGTTCGACCTGGCGCAGGACCCCGACGAGATGACCAACCTGGCCGACGACCCGGCCCACGCCGGCGCCATGCTCGCCAGCGCGCAGGACCTGCTCTCCTGGCGCATGGCGCATGAGGACCGGACGTTGAGCCACCTCCGCCTTACCGATGACGGGGTGGCTTCAGCCTGAAGATCGATGGCGGCTCGCGCGCTTAGATCACCGCGTTGGGCGTCTCCACCGAGGCTCCCAGACGGAGCGCCTTTTCCACCCCGGCGCCGTAGGCCGGATCGGCCTTGCGGCAGTGCTCGACGTGACGGCGCTGGACGTCCTGCGTGGCGCCGCCGACCGAGCGGGCGGTGTTCTCGAACAGAATCTGTTGCTGGGCCGGGGTCATGAGCCGGAACAGGTTTCCCGGCTGGGTGAAATAGTCCTCGTCGACCCGGTGGTTCCAATGATCGGCCGCGCCCTCGAGCGCCAGCGGCGGCTCGGCGAAGTCGGGCTGTTCCACCCATTCCTGGCGGCTGTTCGGCTCATAGCCGATGACGGCGCCCTTGTTGCCGTCGGTGCGCATGGCGCCGTCGCGATGGTAGCTGTTGAACGGGCAGCGCGGCGCGTTCACCGGGATATGGTGGTGGTTGACCCCCAGCCGGTAGCGCTGGGCGTCGCCGTAGGAGAAGAGCCGGCTCTGCAGCATCTTGTCGGGGGAGAAGCTGATGCCCGGCACGACATTGGCCGGCGAAAAGGCCGCCTGCTCGACATCGGCGAAATAGTTCTCCGGGTTGCGGTTCAGCTCCAGGACCCCGACCTCGATCAGCGGATAGTCCGCCTTCGACCACACCTTGGTCAGGTCGAAGGGGTTGAACCGGTAAGTCGCGGCGTCCTTTTCCGGCATGATCTGCACGGCCAGGGTCCAGCGCGGGAAGTCGCCGCCCTCGATGCTGTCATAGAGGTCGCGCTGCGCGCTTTCGCGATCGCGGCCGACGAGTTCGGTCGCCTCCTTGTCGCTCAGATTGGCGATGCCTTGCTGGGTGCGGAAATGGAACTTCACCCAGTGTCGCTCATTGGCCGCATTGATGAAGCTGAAGGTGTGGCTGCCGAAACCGTGCATGTGGCGATAGCCCTTGGGCAGACCGCGCTCGCTCATCACGAGGGTGACCTGGTGCAGGGCTTCCGGCAGCAGGGTCCAGAAGTCCCAGTTGTTCTGCGCGCTGCGCAGATTGGTCTTCGGATCGCGCTTCACGGCGTGGTTGAGGTCGGAGAACTTCAGCGGATCGCGCATGAAGAAGACCGGCGTGTTGTTGCCGACCACGTCCCAATTGCCCTGCTCGGTATAGAATTTGACCGCGAAGCCGCGGATGTCGCGCTCGGCGTCGGCCGCGCCGCGTTCGCCGGCGACGGTCGAGAAGCGCGTGAAGATATCGGTTTTCTTGCCGATCTCGGAGAACAGCGCCGCGCGGGTGAAGGCGCTGATGTCGTGGGTGACGGTAAACTGGCCGAAGGCGCCCGATCCCTTGGCGTGCATGCGGCGCTCGGGGATGACCTCACGCGCGAAGTGGGCCAGCTTTTCCAGGTGCCAGACGTCCTGCAGCAGGGCGGGCCCGCGCGGTCCGGCGGTCTGGATGTTCTGATTATCGACGACGGGCGCGCCGGCGGCGGTGGTGAGCTTTTTCATCGCGCTTTCCTCAAAGGGTCCGCCGAGCCCAGCCCGGGCGGGAGGCGGACCTAACGCGATGAGCGTTGATCGATCAAATTGATCGTTATTGTGCGGACTATCGACCGGCTCTATGTGGCCAGGCCACGCGCCGCCAGCGAGCGCATCAGGGCGCGGACGCCGAAGGTCCAGGGCGGCGCCGCATCGGCGGTGGTGACGCGGTTGACCAGCCCGCCCAGTTTCGCCGAACGGATCGTAACCCGGTCACCCAGCTTATGGGTGAAGCCTTCGCCCGGCGTATCGCGATCCTGGGTCGGGGCGAACAGGGTGCCGAGGAAGAGCATCAGCCCATCCGGATACTGATGGTTTTCGTTCAGGGTCTGGGCGACCAGGTCGAGCGGGTCGCGGCTGATCTGCGCCATGGAGCTTGAGCCCTCCAGCCGGAAGTTGTCCGCGCCCTCGACCGTCAACGCGACCTCGGCGGCGCGCACGTCATCCAGGCTGAAACTGGCGTCGAACAGCCGCACGAACGGGCCGATGGCGCAGGAGGCGTTGTTGTCCTTGGCCTTGGAGAGCAGGAGCGCGCTGCGGCCCTCGAAGTCGCGCAGGTTTACGTCGTTGCCGAGGCTGGCGCCGACGATCTTGCCGCGCGACGAACAGGCCAGCACGATCTCCGGCTCGGGATTGTTCCACACCGACTTGGGGTGCAGACCGATCTCGGCGCCATAGCCCACCGCCGACATCGGCTGGGCCTTGGTGAAGACCTCGGCATCGGGGCCGATGCCCACCTCGAGATATTGCGACCACAGGCCCTCGCGCTGCAGCACAGCCTTGGCTTCGGCCGCCTCGGGCGAGCCGGGCTTCAACGCGCCGATGTCGCCGAACACGCCCTTCAGCTCCTCGCGCACCTTGGCGGCGGCGGCGGGATCGCCCTTGGCGCGCTCCTCGATCACCCGCTCGACCAGGCTGGCGGCGAAGGTGACGCCGGCGGCCTTGATCGCCTGCAGGTCGCACGGCGCGAGCAGCCGGCCTTCGCCGATGGCGGCTTCGAGCGATGAGAGGCGTTCACCGGCGTGGCCGCGCGCCTTCTCGGCCGGACCGGGCAAGTCGAATAGGTCGCTCAACGTCGGCGCCAGCGCTGACAGATCGAACAGGCCGTCTTCACGGAGGACCACGGTGCGTGGTCCAGGCAGCGGGCCGTCGACCAAGAGCCGGCCCACCAGGACGCCGGCATAGAGGTCGTCCGGCAGGATTTCGGCGAGGCTCATGGGCGGTCCAATCCGTAGAAGACGCTGGCCGTGCCGCCGAAGATGGCCTCGCGTTCGGCGTTCGAGAGGTCGCCGAGCAGGGTCTCGGCCGCCGCCATCCAGGCCGGGTAGCTGCCGTTGAGGTTCAGCACCGGCCAGTCCGAACCCCACATCAGCCGGTCGGCCCCGAAGGCCTCGACCAGCACATCGACATAGAGCCGCAAGGTCTCCACCGACCAGCCGGGCGCGGCCTCGGTGGCCAGGCCGGACAGCTTGCAGACCAGCCTGGTCTCGGCCGCCAGCGCGCGGATGTCGCGTGCCCAGCCGGCCAGGCCGCCGCCCGCGATGTCCGGCTTGGCGGCGTGGTCGATGACGATGTCCAAGGCCGGATGGCGGGCGGCGAATTCGCGCAGGATCGGCAGGTGGCGCGGCTTGATCAGGGCGTCGAAGGTCAGGCCCTCGTCGGCCATGGCCTTGAGCGCGGGCTGGATGGCGTCGCTGAGCATCCAGCCGTCGTCAGCCAGGTCCTGGATCATCGGGCGCAGGCCGACCAGCTTCGGCCGCGCCGCCAGGGCGGCGATCCGGTGCGCGGCGTCGGGCGCCTCGAAGTCGACCCAGCCGACCACGCCGGCGACGAAATCCGTGATCTCGGCCAGGCGCAGCAGAAAGTCGGTCTCGGCGTCCGTCGGCGCGGCCTGGACCACGACCGTGCGGTCGATCCCAGCCGCCATCACCAGCGGCTCAAGGTCGGCCGGCTCATGGTCGCGATAGATCGGCGCGAGGTCGGCGGTCAGCCAGCCATAGTCGCCGCGCGCCAGGCGCCAGAAGTGCTGATGGGCATCGATGCGCATGTCAGGGGTTCGGCCGCACGACGCCCTTTTTCAGGATCAGGTTGCCATAGAGCCGGGTCTCGCCGCTGGCCACGATGGCGAAAGCCTCGCGCGCCCGGGCGTAGAAGGCGTGGCGCTCCACCGCCTCGATCGGGCCGGTATAGCCGCCCTCGGCCAGGGCGTAGGCGAAGGCGGCGGCGATCGGCGGGACCTCGTCCGGCGCATCGACCACCGCCATGCGGAAGGCCGCGGCGGGGACGAAGTCGTCAAGCGGCATGAGGCTCGCGATCGCCCTGACCAGCCGCACCGCGTCGATCCCGTCGGCGCGGACCAGCCGTCTGGCGTTGGCGGCCGCGGGAAAGTTGGCGTCGGCGACCACGATCTCGTCGCCGTGGCCCATGGCGCGCAAGGCCGCCAGCAGGTCGGGGCCGAGCACGGGGTCTATGCCTTTGAGCATCAGTCGGCAGCCTCCGGCGTCGGCGCGTCCAGGCTCATCAGCCCGGCGCGTTTCAGGTCGCGCCAGAGGGTGTCCGGGATTGGCGCGTTCAGCAAGGCGAGGTTCTGAACGACCTGGTCCGGGGTCTGGCCGCCGGGGATGACCGAGACCACAGCCGGATGGCCGAGCGGGAACTGCAGCGCCGCCTGCGCCAGCGGAATCCCATGTCGAGCACAGACCGCTTCGATCGCCCCGGTCAGGCGCAGAATGGGTTCGGGGGCAGGGGCGTAGTTATAGATCGCCCCGGCGATGGGGCCGGTGGCCAGGATGCCGCTGTTGTAGGGACCTCCGACGACAACGCCGATGCCGCGCGCAACGCACGTCGGCAGCAGGGTCGCCAGCGCCTCCTGCTCCAGGAGCGTGTAGCGTCCGGCGAGCAGGAAGATGTCGGGGTCGGCCAGCTCGATCAGCCGCGCGCAGGGTTGCCATTCGTTGACCCCGGCGCCGATCGCGGCGACGTCGCCGGCGGCGCGCAGCTCATCCAGCGCCCGCCAGCCGCCCTGGTCCATCAGTTCGCGAGTGCGCGTCTCCGCGGCGTCGCGCGAGCCGTGGGTCATGGCGTCGATGTCGTGAACATAGAGGATGTCCACCCGATCCAGCCCCAGCCGCGCCAGGCTGGCCTCGTGCGACCGCATCACCCCGTCATAGGAATAGTCGTAGACGGCTTTGACCGGCGGCACGCCGACATAGATGCCGCTGTCCTCGTCGTCCGGCGCGCAGACCTCCAATAGGCGGCCGGCCTTGGTCGAGAGCAGGAAGCTGTCCCTCGCCTCGCCGCTCAGCGCCGCCCCCACGCGCCGTTCCGACAGGCCGTGGCCATAGAGCGGCGCGGTGTCGAAATAGCGCAGGCCCAAGGTCCAGGCCTGGCGGACGGTCGCCTCGGCCTCGGCCTCGCTCAGCACCCGGTTCATGTTGCCGATCGGCGCGGCGCCAAAGCCGAGCGCGCTGAAGGTCAGTGTCCGTCCGGCCTGGGTGGTCAGGGTGCGGGTAGGCAGGCTGGGGGGCATGGGAGGACTTCTAGCGGCGAGCCGATTCGCGTCAACACCGATCACCTGCGATCAGCACCGATCACCGCGTTGAATTTCGCCCCACCCCGGCCCACACTGTGACCAAGACCAGTGGAGACGGCGCGATGTCGGACGTGGCGACGAAAACGGCGGCGACGGTGATCCGCCTGCACCCGAACGACAATGTGGTGGTCGCCGCCGCGCGCATTCCCGCCGGCGCACCCGTGGCCAGCGAGGGCGTCACCAGCCTGGAGGCCGTCCCCTTCGGCCACAAGCTCGCCACCCGAGCCATCGCCGCCGGTCAGCCGGTGCTTAAGTACGGCCAGGCGATCGGGGTCGCGACGAAGGACATCCCGGCCGGCGCCCACGTGCATGTACAGAACCTCGATGTCTCGGACCTGCGGCTGGCGGCCGAGCCCGCGACTTACGCGCCGCGCAACGAGCCGCCGCGGCATTTCATGGGCTATCGCCGCGCCGATGGGCGGGTGGGAACGCGCAACTATGTCGGGGTGCTGACCTCGGTGAACTGCTCGGCCACCGTGGCGCGGTTGATCGCCGATGCGGCCGATCGTTCCGGCCTGCTGGACGACTATCCGAACGTCGACGGGGTCATCCCGATCACCCACACCTCGGGCTGCGGCATGGCCGGCGACGGCGAAGGGTTCGACATGCTGCGCCGGACGCTCTGGGGCACGGCGGCCAATCCCAACTTTGGCGGCATGTTGCTGGTCGGCCTCGGCTGCGAGGTGATCCAGACCGGCCGATTCGCCAAGGACTATGGCCTGGCCGGCCGCGAGGACTTCCAGGCCTTCACCATCCAGGACGTCGGCGGGACGCGAAAGGCGGTGGAACAAGGGCTGGAGCGTTTGCGCGAGTTGCTGCCGCTGGCCAACGCCCACACACGTGTCGAGGTCCCGGCCAGCGAGATCGTGCTCGGCCTGCAGTGCGGCGGCTCCGACGGCTGGTCGGGCGTCACCTCCAACCCGGCGCTCGGCGACGCCTGCGATCGGCTGACCGCGCTCGGCGCGACGGTGATCCTGTCGGAGACTCCGGAAATCTACGGCGCCGAGCATCTGCTCTATGCGCGCTCGGTGTCGCCGGAGGTCACGGCCAGACTGCGGGCGCGGCTGGACTGGTGGGAGCACTACACCAAGATCCACGGCGCCGAGATGAACAACAATCCCTCGCCCGGCAACAAGGCCGGCGGGCTGACCACCATCCTGGAAAAGTCGCTGGGCGCGGTCGCCAAGAGCGGCTCCTCGCCGCTGGTCGACGTGATCGAATATGCCCAGCCGCTGCGCACGCGCGGCCTGGTCTTCATGGATTCGCCGGGCTTCGACCCTTGTTCGGCGACCGGCCAGGTGGCGTCGGGCGCCAATATGATCGCCTTCACCACCGGCCGCGGCTCGGCCTTCGGCTGCAAGCCGTCGCCCTCGATCAAGCTGTCGTCGAACACCGAGATCTACGATCGGATGGCTGAGGACATCGACATCGACTGCGGCGGCATCGCCAACGGCAAGGCGAGCATCGCCGGCAAGGGCGAGGAGATTCTGGACTATCTGCTCGACATCGCGTCTGGCCGGCAAAGCAAGAGCGAGGCCCTCGGCTATGGCGGCGCGGAGTTCGTGCCATGGCTGATCGGCGCGGTGATGTAGCGCCGCCGCTTACGCCCGCTTGATCTGGGCGCGGATGGCCTTGTCGGCTTCCGAGGTTTCGCCGCGTACGTAGGGCTTGGTGATGTCCTCCAGACCGCGCCAGGCATAGGGGTCCTCGCCGGCAATCATGACGATGTCGCGCACGTCGGCGCGGGCGGTTGGCGCACCCATGGTCCAGGGCAGCAGCGATTCCGCCGACATGTAGTGGGTGACCAGGGCGCGCCTGAACCCGGCCTTGGCGCGGTTGTCGAGCGAGCGGTGCAGCACGTGGCCGTTGAAAAAGGCGACGCCGCCGGCCTTCAGCTCGACCGGCACGCCGCCCTCGCGCTCATAGCCGTGGCTGTGGACCTCCTCGGCCGAGTCGAAGCGGTCGTCGCCGTGCGGCTTGGTCGGATAGAGCACGCCTTTGGCCTGCGAACCGGGATGCATCCACATGCAGCCGTTCAGGGTGGTGGCGTCGTCCAGCGCGATCCAGGCGCCGCATAGCGAGCGGTCGCGGGTGGGGATGAAGTGTTCGTCCTGATGCCAGGCCTGGCCCGGCTTGCCCGGCTTCTTGACGAACAGCATGGTCTGCATCGCCTTCAGGTTCGGGCTGACCAGGGCGGTGAGGATCGAGACCAGTTTCGGATGCGCCATGGTCGCCCGCATCAGCGGCGAGATCTTGTGCGGCATGTGGATGGCCAGAATGTCGCCGATCACTGCCTCGTCCGGGCGGGCATCGTCGGGGCGGACGCCGGCGACCGTCCCGCGGTCACCGCGGGCGATGGCGACCGTCTCGGCGCGCAAGGCCTCGACCTCGTCCAGGCCGAGCAGGCCCTCAATGGCGACAAAGCCGTCGCGGTCGTAAGCGGCCTTGACGGCGAAAAGGTCGGGATTGGCGCTTGATTTCAGGTTAGCGATCATGGTTGCTCAGTGGAGATCAAAATCGATCATGTGTCCATGCAAACGGCCGCCTTTTCCGGCCCGGGATGCGACGGGCGGAGAGTTTTCATGACGCAGATGCTGAGGCCGCCGTTTGTCTGGACCCCACGCCAGGAGATCGATCCGACTGGCGGCCGGCGCGTCTATCTCGGTCATGAGGGCCGGCCGTATGAGAAGAACCGCTGGTTTTTGTTCCGCAAGATCGTCGATCTGCCGGCCAAGCCTGACGCGGCGCCGGTGTCGATCACCGTCGACGGGCGCTACGTCCTCTACGTGAACGGCGCACGGATTGGGCGCGGGCCGGTGCGCTGCAGCCCGCTCTATCAGCGCTATGACGACTATGACCTGGCCGGGTCGCTGAAGGCCGGCCGCAACGTCGTCGCGGTGCTGGTGCACACCTATGGGACCGACACCGCCTTCTACGAGACGGTCAAGGGCATGTGGCATCCGACCTTCGGCGATGGGGGCCTGTGGGTGGACGGGGCCGTCGAGGTCGGCGGCGATCGGGTCGCGCTCAATACCGAGGCCGGCTGGCGTTGCATACAGTCCGACGCCTGGACGCAGAACGTGCCGCAATCGAACCACTCGCTGGGCTTCATCGAGGACCTGGATGCCGACAAGCTGGCCGACGGTTGGACCTTGGTCGACTTCGACGATTCCAGCTGGGACGAGGCGCGGCCGCTGATTTCGGGCGGCGGCGGACCGGAGGCGACCTATGGCGGGCTGCTGCAGCGGCCGTTCCCGACGCTCTTGCCGCGCGGCATCGCCATGCTTGAGGAAAGGCTTGAACCGGCAAAGCGCATTGTCTGGATCAAGGGCTTGCAGTCCGAACCCGAGCTCGACTTCTGGCGCCGCTCGTATGAGGAGCCGCTGGTCGAGGCGCCAGCCAATGCGGTCACGCGACCGGATGACCTTAAGAAGCTGGAGGGCGGCCAGACGGTGGTGCGCACCGCGCCCGGCCGCGACGTCTCCATCCTGCTCGACTTCGGCCGCATCATGACCGGCCGGCCACGCATCGAGATCGAGGCCCGCGGCGGCGAGATCGTCGAGATCGCCTGCGCCGAGAGCCTGCCCGGCGAGTGGGGCAAGGATGGACCGGCCGCCGACGCCCGCATCAAGCCGAAGCCCTGGCTAGGCTCGGACGCCCACCTCTGCCGCTATCGCGCCAAGGCGGGGGTGCAGACCTTCGAGCGTTTCGAATGGTGCGCCATCCGCTGGGTGCAGCTGACCATCCGCAATGCGCCTGAGGGGCTGATCATTCGCGGCTTCGGCGCCAACCTGGCCAACTATCCGGTGGAAGAGCGCGGGCGCTTTCAGTCCTCGGACGATTTCTTAAACCAGCTTTGGGCGACCGGCGCCTACACGCTGCGCCAATGCATGCACGACGCCTGGGAGGATTGTCCCAGCCGCGAACAGCGCCAGTGGCTGGGCGACGTGACGGTGGAGAACCTGGTCGGCCACGCCGCCTTCGGGCCGTGCGTCGCGCCCCTGAACGCCAAATATCTGGCGCAAGTTGCGGAAAGCCAGCGACCGGATGGCCTGACTCAGATGTTCGCGCCCGGCGACCACCGCACTAATGGCCTCTTGATCCCCGACTGGACCCTGCAGTGGATCCTGACCGCCGGCGACCACCTCGACTATACCGGCGATCATGAGACCATCGAGGCCGTCTTCCCGTCGATCCTCAAGGCCCTGGCCTGGTTCGAGCGGCAGATCGGGCCATCGGGCCTGGTCGCTGACATGCCCTATTGGCACTTCATGGACTGGGCCGGCGTCGGCCGCGAAGGCGAGGCCGGGGCCCTGAACGCCCAGTTGGCCGGCTCCTTCCGTGTCGCCGCCAGGCTGGCGCGGGCGCTGGGTTGGGAGCGGGCGGCCGAGCGTTGCGCGGCCCGCGCCCATGCGCTCGCCGCCGCCCTGAACCAGCGGCACTGGGACGACCGCCGCGGCGCCTATGTCGACATCGTCGATCCGGTTACCGGCGCCCAGGACCGGCGCATGTCGCAGCACGCCAACGCCGCCATGGCGCTCTGGGGCGCGGCGCTGGCCGACCGGGTGCGTCGCGCGCTCGACCGCATCAGCGACTCCGAACGCCTGACTTTCACGCCGGGACCGCCGATCGCGCCGCACGGCCAGGCGCTGGAGCCCGAGAACGGGGTGGTGCTGGCCAACACCTTCTACAGCCACTTCGTCTATGACGCGCTGGGCCAGCATGGCCGCTTCGGCGAGGCGCTCAGGCTGATGCGGGAGCGGTTCGGGCCGATGCTGGCGCGGGGCGCCACGACGCTCTGGGAGAGCTTCGAGCCGACCGCCAGCCTCTGCCACGGCTTTTCCGCCTCGCCGACCTACCAGCTGTCGCGACGCATGCTGGGCGTTTCGCCGGCCGCGCCGGGCTTCGCCGAGATCGATGTCGCGCCCGACCTGGCCGGCCTGGACCACGCCGAGGGCGTCGTCCCAACCGCGCGCGGCGATGTCGAGGTCCGGCTGGAGCGCGACGGCGACGGTTTTGTCGCGCAGGTGCGCAGCCCCGCCGGCACGCCCACCCAGCTGCGCGCCGCGCCCGGATTGAAGGCCGCCGGAACGGCCAAGGCCACGGGTCCTGGCGGCTGGGAGGGGCGTTTCATCCGTGCCGGTTGAAACCGCCCCGTCGCTGGCCGTATCCTGCCGGCAAAGACGAAAAAGACCTGGAGGACGTCCGATGGCTTACGTGCAGGACCAGATCGTTCACGACGCCGACTCCCATCTGATGGAGTTGCCGGACTGCCTCGACCCTTATTTCGACGCCCGCATGCTGGCCCGCTACCACGCCCTGCCGATCTACAAGCACAAGCTGGGCAAGCCGACCGGCTGGGCGGACGCCGCGCGCCGCCAGCACCAGGATCCGGAATTTCGCGCCGGGGCCGAGGAGAACATTCTGTTGCGCAAGAACCAGGCGGCGCTCGGCGCCTTCCTGCCGGCCGACCGGCCCAAGGCGATCGACTATCTGGGCTTCGCCAGCCAGCTGGTCTTCACCACCTTCTGCCTGGGTAATTTCCAGCTCGAATACGGCGATGACGTCGGGCTCGCCTATGCCGCCGCCACCGCCCACAACCGGATGATGACCGACTTCTGCTCGGTCGATCGCCGCTTGCTGGCCACCGGTTACGTGCCGCTGATGGACTTCGAGCGCTCGGCGGCCGCGACCAAGGAAGCCATCGAGCTGGGCGCCAAGGCCATCCTGATCGCCTCGCGCTGTCCGAAGGGCCATTCGCCCAGCCACATCGGCTTCGATCCGATCTGGGCGCAGGCTGAGGAGGCTGGCCTGCCAATCCTGTTCCACGTCGGCGGCGAGGAGAAGCTGAACCCGGACTATTTCGAAAACGGCCTGCCGCGGGTGAAGGACTTCCACGGCGGCGAGGAAAACTTCACCTCGGTGTCCTTCATGCCCCTCCCCAATTCGGTGATGCAGACCCTGGCTTGCCTGATCATAGACGGGGTGATGGACCGATTTCCCCGGCTGAAGTTCGGCGCCATCGAGCTGGGCGGCTCCTGGGTCCCGAGCTGGATGCGGTTCATGGATTCCTCGCACCAGGCCTTCTACAAGAACGAGGAACGGCTGCACCGCCTCTCTGCCCCGCCCAGCGAGATCGTCCGCCGCCAGGTGCGCGTCACCCCCTATCCGCATGAGGACGCCGGCTGGATCATCGCCAATTCCGGCGACGACATCTGCCTGTTCTCGTCGGACTTCCCGCACGTCGAGGGCGGCCGCAACCCGCTGAAGCGTTTCAACGACTCGCTGGCCGGCACGCCAAAGGCGGCGGTCGACCGCTTCTACCGCGAGAACTTCATCGACCTGATGGGCGAAGGCCTGGCCGCCGACCTAAGGCGGCCCGCGCATTTGGTTGCGGCCTGATAAACCTCTCCCAAGGGGAGAGGGAGGGCCCCAAGCGAAGCGAATGGGAGGGTGAGGGGTTACGGCCTCTCAGTTTTATCCTGAAACGGCGTACGCCCTCATCCTCCCACGCCGCCTGCGCGGCGTGGGCCCCTCCTTCTCCCCACGGGAGAAGTCTGAAGGGGATGGGCTAAGTGTGATGGTCGCGCCTCCCGACTCCTTCGGCGACTACGACTTCATCATCGTTGGCGCTGGCTCTGCAGGGTGTGTGCTGGCCAATCGGCTGAGTGCGGATCCGCGCAATCGGGTGTTGTTGCTCGAGGCCGGCGGGCATGACCGGCTGTTCTGGGTGCATGTGCCGATCGGCTATCTCTACACCCAGGGCAAGCCGCGTACGGACTGGTGCTTTTCGACGGTCGAGGAGGCCGGGCTTGGCGGCCGGGCGCTGAAATATCCGCGCGGGCGGTTGCTCGGCGGTTCGTCCTCGATCAACGGCATGATCTACATGCGCGGCCAGGCCGCCGACTACGACCATTGGCGTCAGCTCGGCCTGACCGGCTGGGGCTGGGACGACGTCGTGCCGCTGTTTCGCCGCTCGGAGGACTATTACGGCGGCGCCGACGAGATGCACGGCGCCGGCGGGCCGTTGAAGGTCAATCGCCAGCGTCTGAGTTGGCCGATCCTCGACGCCTTCGCCGAGGCGGCGGCCGAGTGCGGCATCCCGAAGACCGCCGACTTCAATCGCGGCGACAACTTCGGCAGCGCCCTGTTCGACGTGAACCAGCATGGCGGCCTGCGCTGGAGCGCGGCGCGCGGATTCCTCAGGCCGGTCATTAAGCGCCCGAACCTGCGGGTCGTGACCGGCGCGCAGGTTGAGCGCATCCTGCTGGACCAGGGCCGCGCGTGCGGCGTGCGCTTCCGCCTGAACGGCCGCGTCGCCGAGGCGACCGCCAGGGCCGAGGTGATCCTGGCCGCCGGCGCGATCGGCTCGCCGCATCTGTTGCAGCTGAGCGGTATCGGGCCGGGCGCGCTGCTGCAGCGGCATGGCGTGGCCGTGGTCAAGGATGCGCCCGGCGTCGGCGCCAACCTGCAGGACCACCTGCAGATCCGCACTGTCTACAAGACCTCGGGCGGCACGCTGAACAGCCGCGCCGCCAGCCGGTTCGGCAAGGCGATGATCGGGCTGGAATATGGGCTTTTCCGCACCGGCCCGATGTCGATGGCGCCCAGCCAGCTTGGCATGTTCGCCTATTCCTCCGACCGGCAGGCGACGCCGAACCTGGAATATCACGTTCAGCCGCTCAGCCTCGACGCCTTCGGCGAGCCGCTGCACGCCTTCGACGCGCTGACCGCCTCGGTGTGCAATATCCGTCCGCGCAGCCGGGGCGATGTGACCCTGTTCGGCCCCGATCCGACCCTGGCGCCGGCGATCCGACCCAACTACCTGGCCGACGCGGCCGACCAGGACGTGGCGCTGGAGGCCGTCGCGCTCACCCGCCGCATCTGCGCGGCGCCTGGCCTCGCGGATTATCACCCGGACGAATATCGACCCGGCGCCGAGGTGACCGACCCGAGCGAACTGCTGGCCGCCATCGGCCGCATCGCCACCACCATCTTCCATCCTGTCGGCACCTGCCGCATGGGCGTCGATGAGGATGCGGTGGTGGATGGTGCGCTCAAGGTGCGCGGCTTCGAGGGCTTACGCGTCGCCGACGCCTCGGTGATGCCGACCATCACCTCCGGCAACACCAATGCGCCGACGGTGATGATCGCCGAGAAGGCCGCGGAGATGATGTTGGGCGCCGTCCCAGTCTGAACGCCGTTCACATAAGGCTTGCGAACGACCCCACCCTCGCGGCATCCTCTTAGGCCTCGTCAAGGAGCGCTTGAGATGGCCGACGGAAACATCACCAAGGACAAGATGTACGGCGCGGTGGCGCCGGACGACTTCGAGTCCATGCTGGAGCTGGACCGCTACAACGCCCGCACGACCGCCTTCGACAAGATCATCTCGGCCACCCACGATCACTTCTGGGACCCGCTCGACAAGCGCTACATCGACTTCGACGAGCCCTTCGACATGGAAAACGTCGCCATGGTTCCGGAGGAGCAGAACGGCATATTGCGCCTGCCTTACGTCGCCGAGAAGCTGGCCGATCCGAAGGAAAAGATCCGCTTCATCAACTACATGCAGCTGTGGAACTTCTCCTCCATCCTGCATGGCGAGCAAGGCGCGTTGAACCTGTCGGCCTCGCTGTGCCATGTGCTCTACGACCAGGGCGCTCAGGAATACGCCGCCAACCAGACCCGCGAAGAGGCCCGCCACGTCACCGCCTTCGCCAAGTACATCAAGTCCCGCTGGGGCCGGCCGGTGCCGTGCGGCGCGGCTCTGAAGGCGTTGCTGGTCGAGATCATCGAGGCGCCCGAGGTCTATAAGAAGATCATCGGCATGCAGATGCTGGTCGAAGGCCTGGCCATGGGCGCCTTCGCCTCCGGCTATCGCAACAACCGCGACCCGGTGGCCAAGAAGCTGTTTCAGCTGGTGATGACCGACGAGGCCTTTCACCACAAGTTCGGCAAGATCTGGGCCGACCGAACCATCCCGAAACTCACCGAATCCGAGCGCAACATGGTCGAGGACTGGTCCGCCCACTGCGCCCAGAGTCTGCTGTTCAACCAAGGCTCGCCGGTGCAGCAGCAGGCGATCTTTGGCGAGTTCGACTTGGACCCAGAGCGGGTGATGGCCGACATGGTCGAGCGCCGCAAACACCGCGACCCGACCCTGCGTTTCCGCGGCGAGACCAACATCTTCCGTGTCCTGATCAAGACCCTGCTCAACGCCGGCCTGATCACAGACCGAACGATGAGTTTCTACGCGGCCTATGTCGACATGGATGAGTTGCGCGCCGAGGGCGACCGGATGGTCGGCGACGACATCGCCGAGGATGGCATTCGCTATCTGCAGGCGATAAACTTCAAGGATCGGGCCAAGGTCGACCTGGTCGCCGCAGAGTAGCCTATCCATGAAAACCCGAGCCGCGGTCGCCTTCGAGGCCGCCAAGCCGCTTGAGATCGTCGAACTCGACCTGGAGGGTCCGCGCGCCGGCGAAGTTCTGGTCGAGCTCAAGGCCACCGGCATCTGCCACACCGATGCCTACACCCTCTCGGGCATGGATTCGGAGGGGCTGTTTCCCTCGGTGCTCGGCCATGAGGGCGCGGGCGTTGTTGTCGAGGTCGGCGCTGGCGTCACCTCGCTCAAGCCCGGCGACCACGTCATCCCGCTGTACACGCCGGAATGCCGGCAGTGTAAGTCCTGTCTGTCGCGGAAAACCAATCTGTGTACGGCGATCCGCGCGACGCAAGGGCGTGGCGTCATGCCGGACGGGACCTCGCGCTTCTCCTACAAGGGCCAGACCGTCCATCACTATATGGGCTGTTCGACCTTTTCGAACTTCACCGTCCTGCCCGAGATCGCTGTGGCCAAGGTGCGCGACGACGCCCCGTTCGACAAGATCTGCTACATCGGCTGCGGGGTCACCACGGGGGTCGGGGCGGTGATCAATACCGCCAAGGTCGAGCCGGGCGCCAACGCCGTGGTTTTCGGCCTGGGCGGCATCGGGCTGAACGTGGTTCAGGGCCTCAGGCTCGCCGGCGCCGACATGATCATCGGCGTCGATCTGAACCCGGATCGCAAGGCCTGGGGCGAGCGGTTCGGCATGACCCACTTCGTCAATCCGAAGACCATCGACGGCGACATCGTGGCGCATCTGGTCGAGCTGACCGGCGGCGGCGCCGACTACACCTTCGACTGCACCGGCAATGTGACGGTGATGCGCCAGGCGCTGGAGGCCTGCCACCGCGGCTGGGGTGAAAGCGTGGTCATCGGGGTGGCGCCCGCCGGGGCCGAGATCGCCACGCGGCCGTTTCAGCTGGTCACTGGCCGGGTCTGGCGCGGCACCGCCTTCGGCGGCGCGCGCGGCCGCACCGACGTGCCGAAGATCGTCGACTGGTACATGGGCGGCAAGATCGAGATCGACCCGATGATCACCCACACCCTGCCGCTGGAGCGCATCAACGAGGCCTTCGAGCTGATGCACAGCGGCGAAAGCATCCGTTCTGTGGTGGTGTTCTGATGCGGAACGCCGGCCAGAAATAGCTCGTCATCGCCCGACTTGTTCGGGCGACCCATGATCACCGCGTTCGACCTGTGTTCATGGGTCGCCCGCATTCCGCCGCTGCGCGGCTCCAGCGGGGGATGACGATTTTTTTGGGTGCGCTCAGCCCAACCCCAGCCGCTGAAGCTGGCCGTGTGGGGCCTCGATCGAGTCCAGCGCCGCGCGCAAGGCGTCGCGGTATTCCGCTTCCAGCGGGGAGCCTGCCAGGTTGCGCATTTCCTCGGGGTCGTCGTCCAGATCGTAGAGATGGTTGCCGGAAAACCGGCGTCCGGCCCAGAAGGGCAGGGGGTCGCTGAGGTCCCACTGCTGGTGGATCACCGGGATGCCGCTGCCGGGCATGTGGTCCAGCCGGGCGCGCTGATCGGGATAGGGAAGCTCCTGCTCGCGGGTGAACACGTGCGTCGGCATGGTCGACCAGCGGTTCGAATACATGTCGAGCGGCGCATTGCCGTTCGCCGGCGCGCGGGCGTATTTGCGTTTGCCGTCGATCAGATGCACCTCGCGGCCCCAGACCCCGGTCAGCAGCCAGTCGCGCACCTGGTTCTTCTCGCCGCTCAGGAGCGGCAGCAGCGAGACGCCGTGGGTGCGCTGGCGCACCGCCCCGGCCACCCCGAACAGGTCGGCCAGGGTGGCGAACAGGTCGACGCTGGTGGTCAGCGCCTCGGAGGTCGCCGGCGTGACGCCGGGGGCTGCGATCAGCAGCGGAATATGGCCAAGCGGTTCGTAGATCGGCACGGCCGGCTTGCCCCAGATGTCCTTCTCACCGAGATAGTGGCCGTGGTCGGTGCACAGGATGACCAGGGTGTCGTCCCACAGATTGTGCTTGTCGAGCCGGTCCAGCACCCGACCAAGCCAATGGTCGATCATGGTCAGCTTGCCGCCGTACAGCGCCCGGATCTGCCTGGCCTGGCGCTCGTCGAGGATGCCTTTGCGAATGCCGCCGTCAGTGTAGGGCGGCCAGATCGGATGCGGTCCCGACCAGTCGGGATCGTACATACTGAGATAGGGTTGGGGCGTGTCGAACGGCTCGTGCGGGTCGAATTCGTCGACGAACAGGAAGAAGCGGTCGTGCTTGCCGGCGTTGTCGTCGAGCCAGGTCGCCGCCGCCTGCATGGTCCGCGGCCCGGGAAAATCCGCCTCGCCGCGGAACCAGCCACGCGAGTTGTCGTAAGCCATCGGGCGGGGCGTGAACTTGGGCGAGCCGATCCAGCTGGGATCGGGTTGGGTCTTCCACGGGTCGCTTTCGTGGCCGCGCAGATAGTCCCAGGCCTCGAAATCGATGTGGAAGTTTTCGCCGCCGGCCTCGAACAGATGCGGATGGTCGGAGATCAGCTGGCTGGTGACGCCGGCGGCGCGCAGCTGGCAGGTGATGGCGTCTTCCCAGAGCTCGATCGAGCCCCAAGGCTTCCACAGGAAGTCGAGCGCCCCGCACAGGATGTCGTGCCGCGCCGGCATGCAGGGCAGCGAGCCGGTGAAGTGACGGGTGAAGCGCACAGACCGCGCCGCCAGCCGGTCCAGGTTCGGGGTCGAAAACTCGCGGCCGCCATAGGCGCCCAGCATGTGGCGATTGAGGCTGTCGAGCAGGATGACGACCGCGTTCTTAGGTTTGGCGGCGTTCGGAGGCTCTGATGAACTCATGCCGCCATTGAAGCCGGTCTGGCCAACCAGGCAAGCCTCGGCGCCCGATTCAGCGGCTTGAGCGCGATACCAGCGGCGTCTGTTGTGAAACGCCAAGCGACCTTAGGGTCCGTGGAAAATAATGGCCCTGCTCGCTGGCAAAACGGTTCGCTTAAATACCCGTCATTACCCGCTGGAGCCGCTGAAAGCGGCGGAATGCGGGTAACCCATGAACACTGACCGACGACGTGTTCATGGGTCGCCTGGACAAGCCAGGCGATGACGGAAACTATTAATCGTCGCTGGACTTGCCGACCCCGGCCGCGGAGCGCTTCAGCGCTCGAGAAGGGGCAGCCTAAGCGGCGTTTGAGCGGTCGGCGGTTTTCGCCAGGGTCTTGGTCAGGCGGATCATGGCGCGGCGAACGTCGGGATCGGCGATCTTGGCGAAGGCGTCAAGCAGATCGAAGGCGCCGGGCATGGCCATGTGGCGGAACATCGGCTTGTCCGCCCGCGCCCCATCCTCTCCGACCAGGGCGGCGACCGAGGTGTCCAGCGCGCTGGCGACCCTGACCAGGGTCGAGGCTGAGACGCGGTTGTCGCCGCGCTCGTACTTCTGCACCTGCTGAAAGGTCAGGCCCAGGGCGTTGGCCAGCTTGGTCTGGCTCAGGCCCAGAAAGACGCGCCTGGCGCGAATCCGCGCTCCCACGTCGATGTCGATCGGATCCGGCGTCGCGGTCATGTGGCCTCGCTCGCGATGGATGCAGCCCCCGCCGAGTGAGACGGGCGACCCAACCCTATGCGGCGCCGGCAAGCTCTGCAACATTTCGCAACGTCAAGCCTGTACCAGCCGCAGGCCGCGCCGGTGGTCGATCAGTTCGTCGACCCGGCGAATCTGCACGAAGGGGGCGACCAGGGCGCGGGTGACAGTCTCGATCGCCTCCAGGCCCGAGGCATTAGCCGCATCCGCGAGAATTGTGTCTTCGACCAAGGTCACGGCGATGTCGTGGTCATAGGCGGCCAGCGCCGTGCCCAGAGAGCTCGAGGACAGCGAAAGGCCCAGGATCACCAGCTCCAACTCGGGGCCTTCCTTGATCGCGCGCCGGAACACACGGTGGGAGAAGGCCGAGGCGCCGGTCCGGTAATAGACCGGCTCGCTGGGCAGGGGTTCGAGCCCGGCCAGCGGCCTGGTCGATCGGCCGGCTGTGTGCGGATAGACATGACTCATGACCCAGTCGGAGTTGCGGGCATAGGTCAGCAGCCGGCGGCACTTGTCGATGCGCGCCTGCGCCTCCGCCGTGAGCGGTTCGGCGAACCGGACGAGATCGAGGCAGACCAGATGGCGCGCCGTCTGCGCCTGGCCGGATCGGACATGAAACATGATGGGTTACGCGTAAGCCTGTTCAGGGGGGCGGGCAGCCGATCGATCGAGAACGCCGGGATGGTCCCACTCGCCCTCCGGCCGCAGCAGGACGAACGGATCGGCGTCGATGCTGACGGCGTCCTTCGCGGGATTGAGGGCGAACTCCATCTCGACATAGTCGTAGTCGGAGAATGAGAAGCTCGGGCGGCCCGGGCGCACCCAGCCGCCGAAATAGCGTTTCCAGAACGGCGTCAATCGCGTCTGAGCGTGGCCCATCAGCGTGCGATAGCCCTTGGCCTCGGCCAGGTCGAAGGCCGCGCGCGCCAGCATCATCAGGCCCGATCCGCCGCGGTATTCCTTGCGGATGGCCAGCCGCTCCAGCTTGGCGAATCCGGCGAACCAGCGCATCCGCAAAACCCCGACCGGCTCGCTCCCGGCGCGCAGGATAAGGTGGGTCGCGCCGGCGAAGTCATTGCCGTCGAACTCCTCGTCAAAGGGACAGACCTGCTCGCCCATATAGACCAGGGCGCGCACCGCCATGACCTGGGCGAGGTCGTTCAGCGTACGCGCGACGCTGACCCGCATCGGCGGTTCGGCGGCTCGCCCCGGCCGCTCGGCCGCCAGCGATCTGACGAGCGCGTTCACGCGGCGACCGCGGGCAGGCGCTGGTTAAGCGGTTCGATCCAGACCAAGCCGGTTGTCGAGCCTGGCACGGGCTTGAACATCATCTTCTCGACCACTAGCCGCAGGCCCTTGGGCGTGACTGGCCGGGCGAAAACCGGCAGATGCGGAGCCGCGGTCATGGCAAAGTTCCCGCACGCTTCGATGACCTGTTGCGCCGCGGGATGGTTGGTCGCGGCGATGCCCCAGCCGTAGATGGCCGCCGGGTCCTGATCCTGGGCCATGACGTGGCGCGGCGATGGGTTGAGCGCGTCGAACTGATCGGCTTCGACCGCCCGTCGTCCCTCCGCGTTCAAGAGCACCATGGCGAACAACCCGGTCAGGACGCCGTCCTCGCGATAGAGGAAGAGCGCCGCGCCGGTGAGTTGGTGAACGGCCCCTAGTGTTTCCGCCGAAACGAGCTTGCCGCCGATCAGCTGTTCCGCGAACTGCTGCGCTTCGACGACTTCCTCCGCCTCGGCTGGCGGCACGTTGAACTTGGCGAAGGCCGCGCGAATGGCCAGAACAGTGGGCGAAAATGTCCCTGTGGACAGCCTGTCCTTCAAGGTAAGGATTGCTTTGCGCACCGATCGAACTCCAAACTTGCTTCAGTCGGCGTGTTCGTAGAACTTGCTTTGCGACTGGAAGACCCGCGAAGATTGCAAGGTGGTGTTCCGAATTTGAGGTGGCGTGCCGTGAAGGATGTCGTCAAGCGAAGGGCCGCCTGGTCGGACCTCAGGGTCTTCTGGGCGGTCGCCGAGCTGGGCAGTTTCGGGTCGGCCTCCCGAGCGCTGAAGCTCGGTCTGACGACGGTGACGCGGGCGGTCGATCGTCTCGAAGGGCAACTGAACGCCAAGCTGTTCAAGCGCGGCCCGCAAGGCGTGACGCTAACTGAAGCCGGAAGCCTGGCCTATGATCGGGCGTTGTCGATGGAGCGGTTCGCCGAACAGCTGGAAGTCGAGGTCGCCGACTGCGAAAAGCTCCCTCAGGGCCGGGTCAAGCTGGCGGCGCCGGATGGGGTTGCGGGCGTATTTCTGCCGATCGCCATGGCGGAATTTCTCCGCGCCAATCCGAAGATCGATCTCGTCGTCGACTGTGATCTCTGGCCGGATCGGCCCCTGGGCGGCGACGCCGACGTCGCGCTGACCTTCGAGGAGCCGAAGCACCCAGACGTGATCGCCACACCGTTGGCGTACTTCCACTACGCGCTGTTCGCCTCGCGGGACTATCTGGATCTCTATGGCACGCCGACCACGGCCGCCGAACTGGTGGCGCACCCTTATGTGCACCACGTCGGCCAGACCCATCACCGCGAAAACTGGACGACCCGCGAGACCGCCTTTCAGGATTTCATGCCCAAACGCATCGAGACCAATTCCAGCGCGGTCTCGTTCAACGCCGTCAAGAACGGGGCCGGCATATCGCCGATGCCGACCGCGGTTCTGGCGCTGGAGCCGTCGCTGGTCATGATCGAGACGCCGGTGCACACCATCCGGCTCTGGATGGTCTACCACCGCGATATCGGTCGCTCGGCCCGCGTGCGTCGCGTGATCGACTGGCTCAAGGACGTCTTCGATCAGAAGGCCAAGCCCTGGTATCGCGCCGAGTACGTGCATCCACGCGAGTTTGGCCCTTACCTCCCCGACAAGATCCCGCCAACCGACGCCCCCGAAGTCGCGCCGCTCCGTCCGGCTCGCACGAAGGGCTAGACTAGACTTCAGCCGCTGTTCCGCAGCCCGGCCGAGACGCCGTTGATCGACATGTGGATGCCGCGGCGGATGTCGTCGTCGGCCTCGCCGGCGCGGTGGCGGCGCAGGAGTTCGACCTGCAGCACGTTAAGTGGGTCGATATAGGGCAGCCGCAGCCGGATCGACTGGGCCAGCGACTCGTCGTGCTGCAGCAGCTCCGACTGGCCGGTGATGACCAGCACCGCGTCGCGGGTCGCGGTCCATTCGGCCTCGAGACGCGCGAACACCGACTGAGCCAGGTCGCGGTCCTCGACCAGGCCGGCATAGCGGTGGGCGATGCCCAGGTTCGACTTGGCCAGCACCATTTCCATATTGGCCACGGTGGCGCGGAAAAAGGGCGAGGCGCCGTACAGGCGCTTCAGGCCTTCCAGGCCGCCGTACTTCGCCAGTTCGCCGCTCGTCGCCGCCGCGCCGAACCCGTACCAGCCCGGCAGCATGACGCGCGATTGGGACCAGGAGAAAACCCATGGAATGGCGCGCAGATCGGCGATTCGGCTGGAGGCGGTGCGCGAAGCGGGCCGCGAGCCGATCTTCAGGTCGGCGATCTCGCTGACCGGGGTCGACTGGCGGAAATAGGCCTCGAAACCGGGGGTCTCATAAACGAGACCCCGGTATGCCGTTCGCGCGGTCCCGCTCATCACCGCCAACGCTTCTGCGAATTCGACGTCTGCGGCATCGGGGGCATGATCGAGCCCGGCCAGCAGCGTGGCCGCGACGATGGTTTCCAGGCTCAACAGGCCGCCGAGTGGATTGCCATACTTGCTCGCAACCACCTCGCCCTGTTCGGTGATGCGAATGCCGCGCGCCACGGCGCCTCTGGGGAAGGCCTGGATGGCCTCAAAGGTCGAGCCGCCGCCGCGCCCAACCGCCCCGCCGCGGCCGTGGAAGAAGCGCAAGCTCAAGCCCCGCGCCTTGCCCAGGGCCACCAGCCGCCCGATCGCCGAGCGCGTCTCCCAGTTGGAGGTGACGTAGCCGCCATCCTTGTTCGAGTCGGAATAGCCGATCATCACCTCTTGCAGATTGCCCTGGCCGGCGATGATGGCCCGGGCTACCGCCAGGTCGAGCCAGGCGGCCATGGTCGCGTCGCTGGCGCGCAGATCCTCGATGGTCTCGAACAGCGGCACGATGCGTAAGGCGCAGGCGGGCGCCTCGCCCGGCGTGAACAGGCCGGCCTCCTTGAGCAGGATGGCCACCTCCAGCAAGTCCGACGGGCTGGTCGCCTTGGAGATCACATAGTTGGCGATGGCGCCCGGGCCGAAGCGGCCGCGCATCCGCGCCGCGGCGTCCACCACGGCAAGCTCGCTCGCGGTCTCGGCCGAATAGTCGCGATAGGGCGAACGCAACAGGCGCGGGCTGGCCAGCTCGGCGCAGAGCAGTTCGATGCGCTTGGCCTCGCTGAGCGTCGCATAGTCCTGGGTGACGTCCGACCTGGCCAGCAGCTCCGCGACCACCCGCTCGTGGACGTCGGAATTCTGCCTGAGGTCGACAACCGCCAGGTGAAAGCCGAAGGCCTCGACCGCCTCGCGCACGTCGAACAAACGCCCGTCGGCGATGTCGGCGGCGCCGTTGGCCTTCAGCGACTCGGCCACCACCTCGAGATCGTCCGCCAGCGCCGCGGGCGTCTCATAGGCGTCCAGGACCACGCGCGGCGGCCGCACCGGCCCTTGCCCCAGGATGGCGCTGCGGGTCGCCGCCAGCCGGGCGTAGCAGCCGACCAGGGCGCGGCGGTAGGGTTCGTCGCCGCGCTGCGGATTGTCGTCGCCACTGGCGGCGGCCAGCGCCGTCAAGGCGTCGCTGACGCCGGTGAACTCGTCGGCCAGCGAGAGTTCGCCGCCCAGGGCGTGCACCTGTTGCAGGTACCAGTCGATCGCCGCCTCGCCCTGGCGGGTCAGCGCATAGTCCAGGGTCTGGGCGCCGACGAACGGATTGCCGTCGCGGTCGCCGCCGACCCAGGAGCCCACCTGCATACAGGCGCCCGACTCCAAGCCGGTCAGCCTGGCCAGCCGGCGTTTCAGCGCCGGAACCTCGGGCAGGAAGGTGCCGGCGAAGATCGCCACGGCATTGTCGATCTCGTCGCTGACGTTGATCCGGATCGAGCGCAGCATGCGGGTCTGCCACAGGATGCGGATCTCGCGCTTGATCGCCGCCTCGACCTCGTCCCTGGGTTCGCCGCGATCGGCGGCCTCCAACAGCGCGGTGATGGCGGTCTCGCGGTCGAGGATGCTGGTCCGGCGCACCTCGGTGGGGTGGGCGGTGATCACCGGCGCCAGCACCGCGCCTTTCAGGAAGGCGCGCGTGGCCTCGGAGGTCAGGTCCAGGCTCTCGCGCACCCGCTCCAGCGGACTGGGCTCGGCCAGGGCGCGGCGGCGGACGAGGTGGTCGTCGCCGATATTGACCAGCTGCGAGAAGAGGGCGAAGCCGCGGATCAGGAACAGCGTGTCGGCCAGCGACAGCCCCATCAGCATCTCGCGCAGGCCGGCGTCGGCTTCGCCGCTGCGGTGCTCCTCGACGGAGCGGGAGCGGATCTCCTCGATGCGGTCGAACACGACCTGGCCATGCTGCTCGCGGATCACATCGCCGAGCAGGCGGCCGAGCAGCCGCACCAGCGTCCGGCTGGCGCGATCGCCGACCGGCGAAGACCGTTCTGAAGTCTTGGCGGTCTTGTCCATCGCGGACCTCGGCACGGTGCGGAAGCTGGCGACAGGACTACCGCGCCGGGCGGCCCCTCGCACCTGCGAAATGCTGTGCCCCTATCGTCATGGCCCGGTTTATCCGGGCCACCCATGAACACGATCCCATCCGGAGAGCGCCGTGTTCATGGGTCGCCCGAACAAGTCGGGCGATGACGGATTAAATATTCCCATCGGGCGCGATACCTCCGTCATCGCCATGCCAGCGACCATCGATCGCGGGACCATGACAAGAATTGGCGTCAGTAGAAGTTGATCACCACGCTGAGCCGTTCGCCCGCATAGAGCGGCTGGACCCAGTGCACGCGGTCGCCGGCGAACGTGACCATCGTATTTGCCGTCGGGTTGACGATGATGGGATCGGCCAAATCCGGCTCAGTCCTGGCCACGGCCAGTCCGCCGCCCTCGATTGCGTGGGTCCGGGCGTAGAACACATTGGTGCAGATCGGCGGATGGGCCTGGCCTGCGTAGGAATCCACATGGGGGTCCTGGTAGGCGGGGGCTTCGGCGCCGCCCACCATCCTGACCGGAAACATCTGCACCAAGGGCGCGTGGGAAAAGCGGAAGCCGCACATCCTTGACCAATCCATTGCTGCCGGCGCCAGAGCATGACCGATCTGGTCCAACTGCGCCTGGATGGCGATGTCGGTCGGGCGGATCTGGCCCGTCTGGCCACGGCCCAGCAGGCCAAGCGCGTGGGAGGGCGTCCAACGCGCCGATAGCCTGTCCAACCCGCTCAGCAGCTTCAGCAGCGCCGGGAGCGGCAGGAAGTCGCGGCGGATATATACGCCGTTGGCGAGCGGTTCGGCCATGGTCGTGCTGAACCCGAAAGCACGAGCTCGGTCAAGGCGGCCTAGCTTGCCCCGCCCATCGCCATGGCCGCGAACATGCCGACCGCGGCGGCGGCCATGACGGCGGTGGCCAGCCAGCCGGCGATCTTCAGGCCGGGCGACAGGGTGAAGTCGCCCATGATCTTCCGATGGCTGGACATGTGCATCATCATCACCATCACCGGAACGGCGACCACCCCGTTGATCACCGCGCTCCAGAACAGCGCCTTGATCGGATCGAGGCCGGAGAAATTGATCAAACCGCCGACCAGGGTGGCGACCGCGATCACCGCGTAGAAGGGCTTGGCCTGGCTCCATTTGCGGTCCAGGCCGGTCTTCCAGCCCAGCACCTCGCCAAGCGCATAGGCCGCCGATCCCGCCAGCACCGGCACGGCCAGCAGCCCGGTGCCGATGATGCCGGTCGCGAAGATGACGAAGACCAGCGGTCCGGCGACCGGCTTCAGCGCCTCGGCCGCCTGGGCAGAGGTCTGAATGTTGGTCACGCCGTGCGCGTGCAGCGTCGCCGCGGTCGCGATCATGATGAACAGCGCGACGATGTTGGAGAGCGCCATGCCCAGATAGGTGTCGATGCGGATACGCCGGAACGCCGCCTTCGCCTGATCCGGCGAGCGGCGCAGCGCCTGGGCTTCGGGGTCGTCCTCGACCTCTTCGGCCTCCTCGCTGGCCTGCCAGAAGAAGAGATAGGGACTGATGGTCGTGCCCAGCACCGCGACGACGACGGTCAACGCGCCAACGTCGAACTTCATGCTGGGCGCAACCAGATTCCACGCCACCTCGCCCCAGGGCGCCTTCACGGCGAAGGCCACGGCGACGTAGGCCAGCAGCGACAGGGCCAGCCATTTCAGGATCGAGGCATAGCGCTTGTAACTGACGAAGATCTCCAGCAGGGCCGAGGCCACCGCGAATGCCGCGATCAGCAGCCACAAGGGTCCGCCGATCAAGAGCTTGAGCGCCGCGGCCATGGCGCCGAGGTCGGCGCCCAGATTGATGGTGTTGGCTGCCAGCAAAAGGCCGATCAGGCTGAAGACCAGGCTTCGCGGATAGGCGCGCTTCAGATTGCCGGCGATGCCGCGTCCGGTCACCCGCCCGATGCGCGCGCTGATCTCCTGGATGGCGCACATCAGCGGCCAGCTGAACAGCAGCGTCCATTCCAGGCCATAGCCGTACTGGGCGCCGGTCTGGGAATAGGTGGCGATCCCGCTCGGATCGTCGTCGGAAGCCCCAGTGATCAGTCCCGGCCCGAAAACCTTTAGAAAGGCGAGCGGCCCGCGCCTGGCGGGACCTCCGCCCGGTCGCGGGGAACTCGAACCACCGTTATCCGCGCTGGCTTCCGTCAAGGCAAACTCCCTCGCATGGCGTACGCCACGGCAATTCCTCACCGTCGATTTTGATCCGGGTTTCCGGACCGCGCGCCCGGCGGCGTTCTCCCAATGAGTGCAACAAAGGCACAGCCCGTGCAAAAAGCTTCACTTATCAGCGTTCACATAACGTTGCTCGATTGACACTTACGGGGCTGTAATGAAGGTTCGACCTAGCGCCTGTGGGTTCATGAGGGCGCGCAGATTTTAAGGCGGCGTCGTTCGAGGCGCCGCAGGGCAACAAGCCAGGGGTCGCTTTCCAAACGGAAGGGCCCACGGGCAGGGGAGGAACAACGAATGTCTGACACTTCGCATTTGCGGAGCGCGCTTGTGATGGGCGCTTCCGTCGTAGCGTTAACCGCCTTCGCCGCGCCCGCTCTGGCGCAGACGGCGGCTCCCGCCGCGCCGGCCGTGAGTTCGGAGGGGTCGGGTGGAGCTGACGTCATCGTCACCGCCGAACACCGCCAGACCCGCCTGCAAAAGGTGCCAGTGGCCGTTTCGGTGTTCAGCGGCGCCCAGCGCGACCGGCTCGGCATTGCGTCGGTGCAGGACGTGACCAATTTCGCGCCGGGCTTCGTCTACGACCCCGGCAATGTGCACGCCTACATCCGCGGCGTCGGCCGCCAGTCGATCAGCGTCACCGACGATTCCCGCGTCGGCGCCTACGAAGACGAACTCTACGTCTATTCGCCCTACCAGCTCGACAAGTCCTCGCTGTTCCTGACCCAGGAGCAGATCGAACGCGGTCCGCAGAACGTCGGCGGTCGCAACGAGGCCGGCGGCTCGATCGACATGATCTCCGTGCGCCCGACCGATACACCCTATGCCGAGGTGCGGGTGAACATCGCCAACTTCCAGACCTATAATGTCGAAGGCGCGGCCTCGGGCCAGGTGCTGCCAGGACTGGATCTGCGCATCGCGGGCTACGATCACAACCAGAACCAAGGCTTTTATAAGAATGTCGCCAACGGCCCCTCGGAAGGCAGCGAGATCCACGAATGGTATCTGGAAGGCCAGGCCCAGCTAAGAATGGGTTCCAATGCCGAGCTCTTTGTCAGGGGCTTCGTTTCCGGCTGGAACAACCGCGGCGACGCCGGCGCTCGGACCGGCTATGTCACCGGACACTATGACGAGACCAACCTCACCGATGCGAACGGCTACCCCGGCGCCGGCCTGTTCGTTAATCCCAACTATGGCTACGAATCGGCGCAGTTCGCGGCGCAGGCCGCCGCCGGCATCACCCCGCTGCACGGCAGCCAGGCGCCGGGGGACCCGACGCCCTTCAACACCACGCTCAAAGTGCCCGGGATTTTCGATAATCCGGCTTTGGGCACGCGAAGCGCCACGCCGAAATTCGCCACGATTCTGCCCCGCACCAATCACCTGGCGGGGTACAACGGCCTCCAGGCCAACTTCACCTACCATTTCCCCGATTTCGACATCCGGGATATTGTCGGTGAACAGGGCTACAACTATTCGCTGAACTTCTCGGAACCGGACACCGACGTAACCGGATTTGACTTGGCGGGCAGCAGCGGCCTCCCGGCGGCCTTCCTGGCCTCGCATGGCTTGCCGCCCCCCAGCGTGCTGCACATCAATCCGCTGGTGGATCTGCACTATTCCGAATACGACCACTGGGGTTCGAACGAGCTCTCGATCCAGTCGACCAACAGCAGCCCGCTCCAGTACACGGCAGGCTTCTTCTACTACCATCAGATGTACGGCAACCCGATCACCGCCGTAGCGCCGTTCCAGCCGCAGTTCGGACATCCCGTGCTGAGCATTACAACGTTCGCACCCGCGGCGCCGAACCCGCACAACTTCCTCTTCGACCAGGGCTACAAGATTGCCGACGACAGCACGGCCGGCTACGGACAGGTCTCCTATAAGATCAATGACGAGTTCAAGGTCACAGGCAATCTGCGCTACACGAGCGACCACAAGTACGGATCTGAAGAGAGCCGCTATGTCGCGTTCAGCAGCGGGCTCATCGACGGGTTCTCGCCGTTCTTTGGCGCCGCCACGCCGGCGCTCGACGTTACGGCTTCTCTAACCTGCCCGACGGGCACCCCGAACACGCCATCGACGCCGGTTGGCACCAACCTGTGCCTGACGGGCCCGTTGGCCAAGGGGGTCAAGAGCATCGGCGTGACCGGGGCTAACGGGATCATCCGGCGCAAGCTTGACGGCACCTCAAACGCGGTGACCGGCGGGGCGGGCGTGGAGTGGACGCCGACGCCCGACGTCTTCGTCTACGCCCGCTACGAACGTGGCTATGAGGACATAACCTTCAACGCCGGCTTCACCAGCGCGCTCCCGGAAGTGTCTCCGGAATTCCTCAACTCTTATGAAGTTGGCTATAAGCAGAGCTTTGGCCACGTGCTGACGGTCGATTCCGCCCTCTTCTACTATGACTATGTCAACTTCCAGCAACCGATCTCCGTCGCCAACGGCGGCGTCACCCAAACTCAATTTATCAACGTGCCGAAGGCGGTATCCACCGGTATCGAACTGGAGGCGACCTACACGCCTATCCGAGACCTGGTCTTGTCCCTGAGCTATTCGTTTGACTACACGGCCGTGGAGACGGGTTGCTCGGGAACGTTCGTCGGGGGATTCTTCCAACCCGCGTCGAACAAACTGTGCATCATCGATACGAACGACCCGAACGCCGTCGCGCAGGGCGCCAGGCCCTTCCCAGGGCAGAACCCGCTTGCGGTCCGCGACCAATCGGTCAAGGGCGACTCACTGGCCAACGCGCCGCGCAACAAGATCGCCATCACCGGGGCCTATACTTGGCGCTTCGATCCCGGCAACCTGACCGGCTCCGTCACCTATGCCTGGCGTGATAGGCAGGCCGGGACCTTGTTCGATCGTCCTTACGACACGGCGCCGTCATGGACGGATGTCAGCCTTCGCCTGCTCTGGGCCGGCGACCACGACCGCTATGAGGTCATCGGCTACGTGAAGAACGTCTTCGACGCCCAGGAGTACTCGAATGGCAGTGGCGGCGGTGGCCTGTTGGGTGACAACAGGCGGTTTACCACCAACGCGGCCGGCCTGATCGGGGTCAATGTGTTCGAACTCGCCCCGCCGCGCACCTTCGGCGTGGAAGTCCGCTACAAGTTCTTCTAGCCTTCGGGCCGGAAGCCAAGGTCTCCCAAGGGTGCGCCTCACCGGCGCGCCCTTTCTTTTGCCTCGCGAATCAGGTCGGCGGCTTCTCGATTCCCCTCCCTCTACTCCCGGCTGAGCCCCCGCGTCCTTCTCTCGGAACGCTAGAATCTCTTGGCCAGAAAGGGGCCGCGATGTCGCCTCAAAGCCACAGCCAGACCCTAAAGAATAAGTGATCACTGATCACTTATAGAGCGCGGTTTACAGCCTTGGGCCTGCGGTGACAAACGCCGCCCCCAGCGTTCGTGGCGATCCACACCAGTGCGCAGAGATCGTTGACGGCGTTTATTCGAGCGCCGCCGGGCAACACGCCGCGGGCCAAATTCCTCAAAGGGAAGAGCCGCCGGCAGGGAGGGACTATTTGCATGTCGGACACTTCGCACCTGCGTAGCGTACTCGTAATGGGTGCATCCATTGTCGCGCTTACTGCTATCGCCGCGCCCGCTCTGGCGCAGACCGCGCCGCCGGCCGCGCCGGCTCCCGCCGCACCGGCGGTCAGTGAGGGGGGTAGCAGCACCGACGTCATCGTCACCGCTGAACGCCGCCAGACCCGACTGCAAAAAATTCCCGTGGCCGTTTCGGTGTTCACCGGCGCCTCGCGCGACCGGGTCGGCATCTCGACCGTCCAGGACGTGACCAATTTCGCGCCGGGCTTCGTCTACGACCCGGGCAACGTCCACGCCTATATCCGCGGCGTCGGCCGCCAGTCGATCAACGTCACCAACGACAGCCGCGTGACCGCCTACGAAGACGAGTTCTTCGTCTATTCGCCCTATCAGCTCGACAAGTCATCGCTGTTCCTGAGCCAGGAGCAGATCGAACGCGGACCGCAGAATGTCGGCGGCCGCAACGCCGCGGGCGGCTCGATCGACATGATTTCCGTGCGCCCGACCAGCACGCCCTATGCCGAGGTGCGTGGGACCATCGGCAACTACGGCACCTACAATGTCGAGGCCGCGGCGTCGGGACCGGTGGCCCCGGGTCTGAACGTGCGCATCGCCGGTTACGACCACAATCAGAACCAAGGCTACTACAAGAACGTGGCCGGCGGCCCGACCGAGGGCAACGAGATCCACGAGTGGTACCTCGAAGGCCAGGCCGACTGGAAGATGAACGAGAACGCCGACCTGTTCGTCAGGGGCTTCGTTTCAGGCTGGAACGACCGCGGCGACGCCGGCGCCAGGACCGGCTACCAGAACGGTCACTACGACGAGACCAACCTGACCGACGCCAACGGCTATCCGGGCGCCGGTCTGTTCGTGAACCCCAACTACGGCTATGCCGATCCGGCGCTCGGCCTGCCGGCCGCGGCCGGGCGCAATCCGGCCGATCCTCAGCCCTTCGGAACCACGCTGAAGGTCCCCGGCATCTTCGACAATCCCGGATTAAACAACCACGGCCCCAGTCCGAAGTTCGCGGAACTGCTGCCGCGCACCGTGCACTTGGCCGGCTACAACGGCATCCAGGCGAACTTCACCTATCACTTCCCGACGTTCGACTTTAAGAACATCATCGGCGAACAGGGCTACAACTACTCGCTGAACTATTCCGAGCCTGACACCGACGTCACCTCGTTCAGCCTGCCGGGCAGCAGCGGCATTCCGGCCCCGGTCGCGGCGGCGCTTGGGCTTCCGGCGCCCAGCAGACTGGTGATCAATCCGCTGGTCGACTTGCGTTATCAGGAATACGACCACTGGGGATCGGACGAGTTCTCGATCCAGTCGACCACCGACAACCCGTTCCAATACACGCTCGGCGTCTTCCTGTATCATCAGGCCTACGGCAACCCGATCTCCGCCACGGCGCCCTTCCAGCCTCAACTCGGCTCACCGGTACAGAGCGCGACTCCTGGCTCAGCCAACTTCCTGTTTCCAGCGGCGCCCAACCCGCACCACTATCTGTTCCTGCAGAATTATAAGTTCAACGACGATAGCGAGGCCGGCTATGCTCAGGTCTCGTATAAAATCAGTGATCAGTTCAAGGTTACCGGCAACATACGCTACACCAATGACCATAAGTATGGCAGCGAAGAGAGCCGCTACGTCGCGTTCAACAACACGATCATCGATGGGTTCTCTTCCCTGTTCGGTGCGGCGACGCCGGCCGTCGACGCCACAGCCGGCCTGATCTGCCCGACCGGTAATCGGGTGTCGTGTAACGCGGGCCCCCTGGCCAAGGGGGTCAGAAACGCCAGCGTGACAAACCCGCTCAATGGCATCGCCAGGCGCGACCTTGGCGACACGTCAGGCGCGCTCACGGGCGGCGCGGGGATCGAGTGGACGCCGACGAACGACATCTTCGTCTACGCCCGCTATGGCCGGGGCTACGAGGACTTCACCTTCAACGCGGGTTACAACAGCGCCCAGCCGGAAGTCGCCCCCGAGTTCCTCAACTCCTACGAACTCGGCTACAAGCAGACCTTCGGCCGGAAGTTCTCCATCGACACGGCGTTGTTCTACTACGACTACCAGAACTTCCAGTTGCCCATCGCGATCAACAACGGCGGCGTCACCCAGTCGACCTTCATCAACGTGCCGAAGGCCCAGTCGACCGGGATCGAGGTCGAGGGAACCTGGAACCCGACCCGCGACTTGCTCTTTACGCTGAGCTATTCGCTGGACTACACCCAGGTCCTGACCGGCTGTTCGGGAACGATCGTGGGCGGCGTGCTGACGCCGTCGCGCGGCGCGCTCTGCAACATCGACACCAACGATCCCGCCGCCGTGGAGCCGGGCGCCCGCCCCGTCCATGGCCAGATCTACAACGCGTTGACCAACCCCGGGATCTACCAGAGCGTGAGGGGCGACGCTCTGCCCAACGCGCCGCGCAACAAGATCGCCGTCAGCGGTTCCTACACCTGGCACTTCGATCCGGGCAATCTGACCCTGACTGGGAGCTATTCCTGGCGCGACGTCCAGTACGGCACGGTCTTCCGGCGCAACTACGACGCCGCGCCGGCCTGGGACGACTTCGACCTCCGCGCCCTCTGGGCCGGCGATCACGATCGCTACGAAGTCATCGGCTATGTGAGAAACGTCTTCAATACGCGCCAATACTCGAATGGTGTCGGTGGCGCGGGCCTGCTCGGCAACAACGCGGCCCACACGACACCGGCCGCGGGCCTCTTCGAGACCAACGTTTACGAACTGGTCGCGCCGCGGACCTTCGGCGTGGAGGTGCGCTACAAGTTCTTCTAGCCTTTCGGCTGAAGTCCAAATCTCTTAGAGGGGCGCGCCTTCACGGGCGCGCCCCTTCTTCTTGGTCGCCTGTCAGGCGAAGAGTCCGGCGTGACGTTTGCGCAAGGCGGCCTTCTCCACCTTGCCCATGGCGTTTCGGGGCAGGTCGTCGACGAAGATGATCCGCTTCGGGGTCTTGAAGGCGGCCAGACGCTCGCGGCAGGCGGCGATGACGTCCGTTTCATTGCCGGCGCCGGCGATCACCGCCACCACCGCCTCGCCGAAGTCCGTATGCGGAACACCGATGACGGCGCTTTCGGTCACGCCCGGGAGTTCGTCCAGCACCAGCTCGATCTCCTTAGGGTATACGTTCAGCCCGCCGGAAATAATCAGGTCGTTGGCGCGGCCGGACAGCCAGAGCCGACCGTCCGCATCCAGCCGGCCGATGTCGCCGGTGATGAAGAACCCGTCGGTCGTGAAGGCCTGGGTGGTCTTTTCCGCATTGCGCCAATAGCCGGCCGTGACGCTGGGGCCGGTGATTTCCACCACGCCGGTCTGGGCCCCGTCCGCGATGCGCACGACCACGCCCGGCAGGGGATATCCAACACTGCCGGCCAGCCGCTCGCCCTCGAGCGGGTTGGTGGTGATCATCTGCGCCTCACTCATGCCGTAACGCTCCAGGATGCGCATACCCGTGCGCGCCGCGAAGGCGTCGAAGGCGCTCTCCAGCAGCGGTGCGGAGCCGGAGATGAACAGCCGCATGTGCGCCGTCGCCTGCGCCGTGAAGCGCGGATCGGCGAGCAGCCGGCCGTAGAAGGTCGGCACCCCCATCATCACCGTGGCCTTCGGCAGGGCGGCCAGGACCGCGTCTTCCTCGAAGCGCGGCAGCCACAACATGGGCGCGCCACTCAACAGCGCGGAGTGAATGGCGACGAACAGTCCGTGTACGTGAAAGATCGGCAAGGCGTGCAGCAGAACGTCGTCGCCGGAAAAGCCCCAGGCCGCGCTCAGGGCCAACGCGTTAGCGGCCAGATTGTGGTGGCTGAGCATGGCGCCCTTGGCGCGTCCTGTCGTGCCGCTGGTATAGACCAGGGCGGCCAGATCGCCCGGCGCGCTGTTGTGGACGATCGTGCGTGGGCTGAGGGTCTCGGCCTCGCGGGCTAGTTCGACGGGATCGGTCACGAACAGCGCCGGCTCGGCGTCCTGGCGGAAATAGCCGACCTCCGCCGCCGTATAGGCCGGGTTCAGCGGCAGGAAGACCGCCCCGATCTGCAAGGCCGCCAGATAGAGCATCAGGCCTTCCGGGCTCTTGGCCGCCTGCACCGCCACCCGGTCGCCGACGCCGACCCCTTTGTCCACCAGCAGCGCCGCCAGCCGCCCGACCCCCGCCTCGAGCGCGCCATAGCTGAGTTCACCGCCGTCCGGCAGCAGCAAGCACGACGCCGACCGATCGGCCGGAAAGCGGGACTGCAGCAGGGCGTAGAGGTTCATCGGATGCGATCCGTGGGGCTTGAAGCGGAGCGCGAATATTTTATCCGCTCATCCCCGCGAAAGCGGGGACCCAGGCGTTTTAGCGTTCAGCGCCGAGGCTTGCAGAAAAAAACCTGGGTCCCCGCTTCCGCGGGGATGAGCGGTGTCGGTATCGCTTTGGTCAGCTGCGGCCAATCAGCCAGGTCATAGCTGCCGAGACCACAATCGCGGCCACCAGCCGCCACATTGGCGCTGGTCTCATCGCCCCGGCGTCGTCCGTGTGGCGTTTGGCGCCGGTGAGCATGGGGCCGATCAGATTGTCGCGCTTGATGACCGCATAGAAGGCGATGGCCGCCAGGTGCAGGGCGATCAGGGCGAGCAGGCCGTTGAAGACCCAGTGGTGCCATTGGGCGACCGACTGACCCTGGTCGAAGCTGATGAACCTGGCCAGCGGGCCCGCCTGGTCGCCGTCGACATTGACCGTAAAGAGGCCGAGCGTCAGTTCGCCGGCCAGCAGCGCCAGCATGGCCGCGACGCTCCATCCGCCAAGCGGATTGTGGCCGATGACCGGACGGTCGGTCCGTCCACGGATCAGATCGCCCACATAGCCGCCGATGGCGCGAGGGCTGCGCAGAAAATCGGAGAACCGCGCTGTCGAACTGCCGATCACGCCCCAGATCAGGCGGAAGATGATCAGGCCCATCAGGATGAAGCCGGCGTCGCGGTGCAGGTCCAGCTGCTCGGTCTCGCCCGTCCACCACAGGGCGGCGAACAGCAGCACGATCAGCCAGTGACAGAGGCGCGTCGGTCCGTCCCAGATCCTGATCCGCGCCTGGCTTGCGTCCGGGTTCGGAATGCGGACTACCCCAGGCCCTTGGAGCGGAACTGGTTGTGGCAATTGCCGCAGGCCTTGGTCAGCGTCGGATATTCGGCGCGAATGGCGCCGATATCACCGCCGGCGGCGGTGGCGTCGAAATGATGCGCCGCGGTCGCCAAGTTGTCGGCGGCGGTCTTGAAGGCGGCCGGCTGACTCCAGATCTCGGCCTTGGCCTGGGTTTTCACCCCGGCTTCATGACCGCTGCCGACCGGAAACCAGGTCGGGATCTGCGGCGCCAGCGTGTCGATCTGATGCGCATAGCCCTGGATGACCGAGGCCTGGGGCGCAGGCTTGTTCAACTCGTCATAGATGCCCTTCGACGCCTTGCCGATTTCCTTGTAGTGGGCCTGGCGCGCCTGGATGACGCCGGCCATGTCGGCGGCAAGGGCCGCGCCCGCCGCACCGAGCGCCAGGGCCACGGCCGCTCCGGTCAGTATCGCCTTCGTCCGCATCGAGCATCTCCCTCGTTCGCAAGCCGCGCCCCCACCGCCGCGATATCACCACGCGTCGATCCAGCGAAGCTTCTTTTCAGGCCGGGGCGTCGGCGGCGGCATCGAGCGCAGCGCGCCCATGACCCAGGCGCGGGTCTCCGCCGGGTCGATCACGTCGTCTATGCCATAGGTTGTGGCCCGGTTCAGCGCCTTGCCGGCGGCATAGGCGCGGGCGACCATGTCGTCGAAGCGGGCGCGGCGCTCGGCCGGATCGGCGATGGCCGCCAGCTCGTTGCGGTAGCCCAGCTTGACCGAGCCCTCCAGCCCCATGCCGCCGAACTCGCCGGTCGGCCAGGACACGGCGAACATCGAGGCCTGGTAGGAGCCGCCGGTCATGGCGATGGCGCCCAGGCCGTAGCTTTTGCGCAGGATGACGCTGAGCAGCGGCACCGTCAGGTTGGCCCCGATGATGAACAGCCGCGAACAGTGGCGCACCAGGGCGGTCTTCTCGATCTCCGGCCCGACCATCATGCCCGGCGTGTCGGAGAGCGACAGCACCGGAATGTCATAGGCCTCGCAGACCTGCAGGAAACGCGCGGCCTTGTCGGAGCCGTCGGAATCGATCGCCCCGCCCAGCACCTTAGGATTGTTGGCCATGACGCCCACGGGGCGGCCCTCGATGCGGATCAGCGCCGTCACCATGGTCTGGCCGAATCTGGGCCGGATCTCCAGCACCGAGCCCTCGTCGGCCAGGATGCCGATCAGCTCGCGGATGTCGTAGACCCGCAGGCGGTTCTCCGGGATCACGTTGCGCAGGCGCCGCTGGTCGGGCGCGGTCCAGTCAGCCAGCGGGCCCTGGAAATAGGACAGGTACTGCTTGGCGATGCGCACCGCGTCGGCCTCGTCCTCGGCGACGATGTCGATGACGCCGTTCGGCTCCTGGATGGAGACCGGGCCGATCTCCTCTGGGCGGAAAACGCCAAGGCCGCCGCCCTCGATCATCGCCGGACCGCCCATGCCGATGGTCGAGTCCTTGGTGGCGATGATCACGTCGCAGCAGCCCAGCACCGAGGCGTTGCCGGCAAAGCAGCGGCCGGAGGTGATGCCGATCAAGGGCGCGACGCCTGACATCCGGCCCCAGAACTCGAAGCCGCGGATGAAGCCGCCGCCCTCGGTGTCGCCGGGCCGCCCGCCGCCGCCTTCGCAGAAGAAGACGGTCGGCAACCTGAAGCGCTCGGCGATCTCGCACAGCCGATCCATCTTGTGGTGGTTGTAGGCGCCCTGGGTGCCGGCCAGCACCGTGTAGTCGTAGGCCATGACCGCACAGCGGGCGGCCTCGTCGGCGAAATGCGCGCCATTGACCCGGCCCAGCCCCATGACCATGCCGTCGGCCGGGGTCTGTTCGATCAGCTCCTCGATGGAGCTGCGCCGGCGGCGCGCCGCCACCGTCAGCGGCCCGTACTCGGTGAACGAGCCCGGATCGAGCAGGTCGTCGACATTCTCCCGCGCCGTACGCTGGCCGGTCTTGCGGCGGCGTTCGACCGCGGCCGGGCGCGCGGCGTCCAGGGTCCGGCTGTGCCGCTCCAGCACCTCGGCCAGGTCGGGTCGGACGGCGTCGAGATCGATGGCCGCGGCCTCGGTGGCGCCGGCGGCGCCGAGCTCGGCCTCCTCGATGAAGATCAGGGCGTGGCCCTCGAACACCGCGTCGCCCACGGTCGCGGCGATCTCGCGCACATAGCCGCTGACCGGCGCCTCGATCACGTGCTCCATCTTCATGGATTCCATGATCAGGGCCGGCTGGCCGACGCGGATGGCCTGGCCGGGTTCGACGGCGAGGCTGACCACCGTACCCTGCAGCGGCGCACGCAAAGCCGTGGTGCCAGCCGGACCCTCGACGTCTTCGAGCACCTGCGGCGCGGCGGCCTGGGCGGCCGGCGTGTCGCCGCCGCTCTTGCCGTGGGCCAGCACCGCCAGGGGATCGACCGCGTCGATCTTGGCGCCGGCTGTCCGCTGCGCCGGCGCCGCGGTCGAGGCGGGAGACGCGGCCGCGGCTTCGGCGACCAGTTCGGCCATGTGGTCTTCGACAAAGCTGGTGTCGATCTCGCCGGCTGTGAAGTCCGGATGGCCGAGCAGGGCGCGCAGGAATGGGATGTTGGTCGCTGCGCCGGCGATATTGAACTCGGCCAGCGCCCGCCGGGCCTTGCGCGCCGCCTCCGCGACCCCGCCGCCGGCGGCATGGACGACCAGCTTGGCCAGCAGCGAGTCGAAGCGCAGGCTGGTGCGGTAGCCGGTGTAGCCGAAGCCGTCGACGCGCACGCCGGGCCCGGACGGGGTCTCGTAGGCGGTGAGCACGCCGCCGGCCGGCCGCGCGGTTCCGTCCGCCGTCATGGTCTCCAGATTGACCCGCGCCTGGATGGCGACGCCGCGCGGGGCGGGGACGTCGGCTTGGCGCAGGTTCAGGGACTTAAGCGTGGCGCCGTCGGCGATCTCCAGCTGGATGCGGACCAGATCCAGGCCGGTGACCGCCTCGGTGACCGTGTGCTCCACCTGCAGGCGCGGATTGGCCTCGATGAAGACGAACGCCGCGCCTTCGCGCCGTCGCGCGTCGACCAAGAATTCGATGGTGCCCAGACCGCGGTATTTGGCCGCCTGGCCGAGAGTCACCGCGGCGTCGAGCACCGCGGCCCGCACCTCGGGGTCCAGTGTCGTCACCGGCGCGACCTCGACCAGCTTCTGGCGCTGCCGCTGCAGGCTGCATTCGCGGTCCCAGAGGTGCGCTGCCTCGGTCCCGTCGCCGACGATCTGCACCTCGATATGGCGCGCGTGCGGCAACAGCCGCTCGACATAGACCTCACCGCTGCCGAAGGCCTTCAGCGCCTCGGAGCTGCAACGCTCATAGGCTTCGGCCATGTCCTCCAGCCGGGTGACCGGCCGCATGCCACGCCCGCCGCCGCCGGCCACCGCCTTCAGCATCGCCGCGCCGCCTTCGCCGAGCCCGGCGAGAAAGGCCTCGGCCTCCTCTCGCGTGACCGGACCGGCCGAGCCTTCGAGCACCGGCACGCCGCGTTGCCGAGCCAGCGCCCGGGCCCTGGTCTTGTCGCCGAAAAGCTCCAGCGTCGCCGGTGTCGGGCCGACGAAGACCAGGTCCGTCTCGGCGCAGAGGGTGGCGAAGGCAGCATTCTCGCTCAGGAAGCCATAGCCGGGATGGATGGCGTCGCAGCCCATCGCCGTCGCCGCCGCACAGATCCGCGCCCCGTCGAGATAGGCGGCCGCGCCCACGCCGCTGAGCGCGAACAGCTCGTCGGCGGCCTTCAGGTGCAAGGATTGGGCATCGTCCTCGGAGAAGACCGCCACCGTGGCGACGCCCATCTCGGCCGCCGTGCGTGCGATGCGGATGGCGATCTCGCCGCGGTTGGCGATCAGCAGCTTTTTGAACATCTAGCCCGTGCCCGTCGCCAAAACCCAGCCTTTTCACGGGTCTAGAGCAGGGATGCAACCTCGCTCATCACTGGTCCGATCTCGTCGTGCAGGACTAGGTCGGCCAGGCTGTCCAGGTCGGTCGGCTCACGGTTGACGATGGCCAGCACAGCCCCGTTCTGCTTGGCGAGCACCGGAAAAGCCATGGCCGGATAGACCACCAGGGACGAGCCCAGCACCAGGAAGAGGTCGCAGGCCAGGGTCTCGGCTTCCGCGCGGGCCAGAATCGCCGGGGCCAGGGACTGGCCGAAGGAGATGGTGGCGGTCTTGACGATGCCGCCGCAGTCCCGGCAGACGGGCAGGGCGTCGGTCGCCAGGAAGGCCGCCTTCAGGTCCTCAAGTTCGTGGCGCAGGCCGCAGTCGAGGCAGGCCGCATAGCCGGCGTTGCCGTGCAGTTCGATCACCGTCTCCGGCGGCAGGCCGGAAGCCTGGTGCAGGTTGTCGACATTCTGGGTGATCACCGCGGCCACCTTGCCCAGCCCGGCCAGTTCGGTGACGGCGCGGTGGCCGGCGTTCGGGCTCTTGCCGACCCAGCCGGCGACGCCGGAAAAGGCCCGGGTCCACGCCTCGCGCCGCCTGGCTTCGCTGGCCACGAAGTCCTGGAAATAGATCGGACTCATCCGGCTCCAGACCCCGCCCGGACTGCGGAAGTCGGGGATGCCGGACTCGGTCGAGATACCGGCGCCGGTAAAGACCACCGCCCGCCTGGCGCTGGCGATCATCCGCGCCAGTTGCTCACGCGGAGGGGTCAATTGGGCGCTTCCGCGATCCTCATCCCCACATCTTAGGGCGCGGCGGCCAAGTCCGAAATCCCGCTTGACTCAGCCCCCTCTGAGCCGCGCACTTCAAACCTCTCCCAGAGGGAGAGGGAGGGGCCCGCGCGCGTCAGCGCAGCGGGAGGGTGAGGGGTTACGGCCTCTCGGATTAGCCGGAAGCGGCGTACGCCCTCGACCTCCCATCGCTGTGCGATGGGCCCCTCCTTCTCCCCACGGGAGAAGTCTGAAGAAGGAGACTACGCTGCCAACACCCGCTCAACCCGACTGGTGGAAGCACGCCGTCTTCTACCAGATCTATCCGCGCAGCTATCTCGACTCCAACGGTGACGGGATCGGAGACCTTAAAGGCATCGAGGCCAGGCTGGACTATATTGCGGCGCTGGGGGTCGATGCGATCTGGCTTTCGCCGATCTTCACCTCGCCGATGAAGGACTTCGGCTACGACGTCTCCGACTATCGCGGCATCGACCCGATCTTCGGGACGCTGGAGGATTTCGACGCCCTCTTGGCCGGCGCCCACGCACGCGGCCTGAAGCTGATCATCGACCAGGTCTGGTCGCACACCTCGGACCAGCATGCGTGGTTCATCGAAAGCGCCGCCTCAGCGGACAACGACAAGGCCGACTGGTACGTCTGGGCCGACGCCAGGCCGGATGGGACCGCGCCCAACAACTGGATGGCGGTGTTCGGCGGCCCCTCCTGGACCTGGCATCCCAGGCGGCGGCAATATTATCTGCACAACTTCCTGGTCGAGCAGCCGGACCTGAACTTCTGGAACCCGGCGGTGCAGGACGCCATCCTCGATGTCGCCAGGTTCTGGCTCGATCGCGGCGTCGACGGCTTTCGTCTCGATGTCATCAACTTCCTGTTCCACGACCGGCTGCTGACCGACAATCCGGCGGCCGGACTAGCCAGGCCCCCTGCCCAGGCGACCGACTTTCAGCGCCATATCCACGATCGTTCGCAGCCGCAGACCCTGGCCTTTCTCGGCCGGCTGCGGGCGCTGATCGACTCTTACGGCGACCGCATGACCATCGGCGAGATCGGCGACGCCGACATGCTGGGCCGCCAGATCGAGTACACGGCCACCGCGACCCGGCTGCAGACCGCCTACAGCTTCTTCTTCCTCACCGCGCGCGACCCGACGCCGGCCCTGTTCGCCGAGGCGATGAACGCATGGGCGAAGGCGGCCGGCTGGCCCTCCTGGTCGCTGAGCAACCACGACTTCATGCGCTTCCCGACGCGGATGGCGCACTCCGGCCAGCCGGCTCAAGTCAAAGGCCTGCTGGCGCTTCTGCTCGCGCTGCGCGGCACGCCCTTCCTGTACCAGGGCGACGAGCTGGGCCTGCCGCACGCCGAGGTGCCGTTCGATCGCCTGCAGGACCCGTTCGCCATCGCCATCTACACCGGCGACTCCGGCCGCGACGGCGAACGCACACCGATGCCCTGGACCGCCGAGGCCCCCAATGGCGGCTTCTCCAGCGCGGTTGAGACCTGGCTGCCGGTCGATCCGCGCCACCTGCCGCTGGCCGCCGCCGCGCAGGAGGCCGATCCGGACTCCATGCTCAACTTCACCCGCACGGTGCTGGCGCTGCGGCGCACCTCGCCGGCGTTGCAGGCCGGCGAGGTCCGGCTACTCGAGGCCGGCCCCGGCGTGCTGGCCTTCGAACGCAGCCTGGATGGAGAACGCGTGCTCTGCGCCTTTGAACTCTCGGGCCAGGCCGGCCATCTGCGCCATCCGGAGATGGCCACTTCCGAAGCCTTTGCTCTGGTCGGCGGCGCGGTGGTGACGGAGACCGGCGTCGAGTTCGCACCGTTTTCCTTCGCCTGGATCCGGCTGGGCGGGCCAGAATGACCGGAGAACCAGAATCCCTGGCTGCGGCCGAACCGCTGGCGGTCCGACACGCGCGGCATGATTTCGACCGGCTGATCATGCTGTCGGACGGCGTCTTCGCGATCGCCATCACGCTTCTGGCGCTCGATGTGCGCGTGCCGGCCGGCACGGTCGACAACTTCGCCAGCCTTTGGGCGGCGCTGAATCCGGTGCTCTCGGCCTATTCGCTGAGCTTCCTGGTGATTAGCGTCTATTGGCTGCTGCATCGGCGGTTCATGGGGATGATCCTGCGGGTGGACGCGGCCGCCACCATGCTCAACCTGCTGATCCTCGGGCTGGTGTCGCTGCTCCCGGCGGGCACCCGCCTGGCCTCGTCGGCCCCCGGGATCGGGCCCGCCCTTGACCTCTATGCTGGTCTGGTGATCGCCATCGCCATTTCCGTCGCGCTTTTCTGGGGCTATGCCAGCTTGATCGGCGGCCTGGTCTCGCCGGAGGTTGGGCCGCGGATGCGCTGGATCGGGTTCCTGGGGGTGCTGATCTCGGCGCCGCTGTTCCTGGTGGTGACCATCGGCGCCCATATTCCGCCGACTGTCGTGCCCATCGTTCTGTTTGGTCTGTTCTGGTCCAGCTGGCTGATCCTTCGGCGTCTGACGCGCGAGCCGTCGCCGAAGCCCGATGCGGCTCCTGACGTCGGCGGGGCGCAGCCCTAGCCGTCGCACCGCATGTTGATCTGCGCTCCGTCTCGCGCGAGGCTTGGGACGCGACAACGATAGAACCGGGTGGAAACCATGAGTATCAGTTTTGGCGACGTCTTCGACGCGACCGCACAAGCCGTCCAGCCTGATGATCCCGCCATCTATTGCGACGACCAGGTGGTCAGCTGGGGCGAGTTCGATCGCGCCTCCAACGCCGTCGCCCGAGCGCTGCGCGCCGCCGGACTGCAACCCGACGCCAAGCTTGCCCAGTACATGCGCAACAGCCCGGAATATCTCATCGGCTTCGTGGCTGGGTTCAAGGCCAGGCTGCCGCCGGTCAACGTCAACTATCGCTACGGGACCGATGAGCTCGAATACCTGATCGACAATTCCGACGCCGAGGCGGTCTTTTTCGACGCCGAGTTCGCGGGCAACGTCGCGGCCATCCGCGGCAAGCTGCCGAAGGTGAAGGTCTGGGCCTCGGTCGGCGGGCGCATCGCCGGCTATGACAGCTTCGACGACCTGGCCGCCGGCGATGGCGCGCCGCTGGGCATCGAACGCTCCGGCGACGACATGTTCCTGATGTACACTGGCGGCACCACCGGCCTGCCCAAGGGCGTGATGTGGCCGAGCGAGACCTGGTGGCCGGTGCTGGCCGGCTTCCGCGCCCCCAGTTTCGGCACTGAGGCGCCGACCACCATCGCGGCGCTGCAGGCCCAGATCCGCTCCGGCGTCGGGCGCGAGCCGCTCTATGTGGCGACGCCGCTGATGCATGGCACGGGTCTCTTCACCAGCATCTCGGCCATGTCGAAGGCGGCGCCCGTGGTGATCACGCGCCACAAGTCGTTCGATCCTGCGGCGGCGATGGATGCGGTGACGCGGCTGCGCTGCTCCGGCTTCGTCATCGTCGGCGACGCTTTTGCGCGCCCGATCCTCGACGCTCTGCGCGCCGATCCGGCCCGCTTCGACGTGACCTCCCTGCGCGTCATGGTCTCCAGCGGCATGATGTGGAGCCCGGAGGTGAAGACCGGTCTGCTCGAATTCATGCCCGAGGCGATGCTGGTCGACAGTTTCGGGGCCTCCGAAGGCGCCGGCATCGGCGTCTCGGTCACCAGCCGCGATCTGCCGCCGACCGAGGCCCGCTTCGACGGACCCGACACCATCGTGGTCCGCGCCGAAGATCACACGCTGGTTGTCCCGGGCTCGGGCGAGGTCGGCCTGGTGGCCAAGACCGGCGACCTGCCGCTGGGCTATTACAAGGACCCGGAGAAGTCGGCCCGCACCTGGGTGGTGATCGACGGCAAGCGGCGGCTGATCAGCGGCGACCACGCCACGGTCGAGGCGGACGGCACGATCCGGCTGCTCGGCCGCGGCAGCCACTGCATCAACTCCGGTGGCGAGAAGATCTATCCGGAAGAGGTCGAGGAGACGCTGAAGACCCATCCGGCGGTGCTCGACGCCCTGGTCTTCGGCATGCCCGACGAGCGCTTCGGCCAGGTGGTTAGCGCCGTGGTCGGCCTGGTCGACGGCCAGGCGGCCGACGAGGCCGAACTGGTCGCCCACGTCCGCGCCCACCTGTCGCCCTTCAAGGCCCCCCGCCGCATCGCCTTCGTGCCAGAAGCCCCCCGCGCCCCCAACGGCAAGGCCGACTACGCCACGGCCAAGGCGATGTTCGAGGCGCCGGGCGCGCGATAACCACCCCACCCGTCATGGCCCGGCTTGTCCGGGCCATCCATGCACACGGAGGCCAAAAGGCTTTCACCGCCACCGACGCCTTAGCTTGAACCATCGGTGTTCATGGGTGGCCCGGACAAGCCGGGCCATGACGGTAAAAATGGGGAACGAGCCCTCAGCTCAGCACGAAATCGTCGGGGTTGGGTTTCAGCGTTGCGGTCCAATAGTCCACCAGGGGGAAGGGCCAGTTCTGGCTGACGCGGCCCTTGGCGTTCTTGTACCAGCTGGTCACCTGCGGCGCGCCCCAGGCCATCCAGCGGTTGGCCTCGTCGACCTTGACGTTGAAGGCGTCGTGGACGTCCGCCTTCGCCTCCATGGTCTCAGCCCCGGTCTCGGCCAACATCTGCAGGGCGCCGACGATGTAGCGGACGCTGCATTCGGAGAAGAAGATGATGGAGCCGTTGACCACGATGTTGGTGTTCGGGCCGTAGATCACGAACAGGTTCGCGAAGTTGGGGATGGTCATGCCCAGATAGGCGCGCGCATCGCCGTCCCATTGCTCATGCAGCTCGGTCCCGCCCTTGCCGTAGACCTTCAGTGTCTTGAGGAAGTCGGAAGCCGTGAAGCCGGTGCCATAGATGATGACGTCGACCTCGTGCAGGACGCCGTCGGCGGTGACGATGCCTTTCGGCGTGATCTCCGTGATGGCCTCGGTGACCAGCTCGACGTTCGGCCGGCGCAGCGCCGCGATCCAGACGCCGTTGTCACGCACCGAGCGTTTGCCGCCGATAGGGTATTGCGGGATGATCTTCTCCAGGAGGCCCGGCGCGCCCTCGGTCTGCGGCCGGATCGCCTCGATCAGCATGGCGCGCATGCCGGCGTTGAAATCGCTGACGGCGTTGTCGGGGCCTTTGTAGTTCGGGTCGGCCTTGACGCCTTCATAGAGGCCGTCGGTCAGCATCCAGAACAGCCAGAACCGGTACCACTTCTCGTAATAGGGCACGTGTTCGAGCAGCCAGCGTTCACCGCCGGTGACCTTGAAATGGTAGTCGGGCGTCGGTCCCAGCCACGGCGGCGTGCGCTGGAAGACGGTGAGCTTTTCGACGTCCGGGGCGATGGCCGGCACGAACTGGAAGGCGCTGGCGCCGGTGCCGATGCAGGCGACTCGCTTGCCCTTCAGATCGACGTCATGGCGCCAGCGGGCGGAGTGGAAGGCCTCGCCGGCGAAGCTGTCGCGGCCGGGAATGTCGGGCAGGCGCGGCTGGTTCAGCTGGCCAACGGCGCTGATCACCGCATTGGCGACCAGGGTCTCCTCGGTCCCGTCTGATTTCCGGATCTTGACCCGCCACAGCTTCGCCGCCTCGTCGAAGCGGGCCTCGACCACCTGGGTGTTGAAGCGGATGTGTGGGCGCAGATCGTGCTTGTCGGCGCAGCCCTTGAAATAGTCGCGCAGCACCGGCTGGGTCGAAAAGTGCATCGGCCATTCGTGGTTCGGCTCGAACGAATAGGAATAGAGGTGGCTGGGGTTGTCGACCCGGCAGCCGGGGTAGGTGTTCTCAAGCCAGGTGCCGCCGACGTCGGCGTTCTTCTCGATCACCTCGAAGCTCACGCCGGCCTGCTGCAGGCGGATGGCCGAGAGCAGGCCCGACATGCCGGCGCCGATGATCAGCACCTTCAGCTTGGCGGCGGCCGATTTCAGGACGGGTGTGTCCCAGTGCGGCCGCTTCTGATCGACGCCGTCGACAGCCAGCTCCTCCATCATCATGCCCATGTATCGTTCGGGCACCTCGCCGCCGACGATGAAGTCCATCATCCGGCGCACGGTCTTGGCCGCGGGCGGCGGCGGCAGTTTTCCGTCGCCGGCGAGGTAGGTCTTGATCGCCGCCTTGGCGAGGCTGCGGACGCGCTCCTGCTTGTCCGGCGTCAGCCCGCCGAACTTGCCGTCGGCGAAGAAGTCGTAGGCCGGCTTCATATCGTCGGAGAGGATGGAGGCGTCGCCGGTCAAGTGCACCAGCGACATCATCAGCGACGGTAGATGCGCATCGGCCAGCGCCTCGTCGATCTGGGCATCCGACTGGGGATTGGTGGTTTCGCTGAGCATGTTCCGCCGTTCCTGACCGCAGTTGAGCGCGGGATGGGGTGATCGCCGGTCACCTTGGCGCCGCGCCCTGGCTCGGTCAATTTCGTCAAGTCTTGCGCCGCCGGGCGTTTGGCGGGAAGGGATTGCGCAAATCACATTTCAAAGGAGGAGATTTCCATGAGCGACGCCAGGATCAATCCGAATGGCCCATTGAAGGGCCGCACCGCCATCGTCACCGGCGCCAGCCGCGGCATCGGCGAGGCCGTCGCCGCCCGCCTGGCCATGGAGGGCGCGCGCGTCGTCGCCTCGGCCCGCACCGCCGAGGACGGCGAGAGCCGGCTGCCCGGCACCCTGACTGACACCGTCGAACGGATCAAAAAGGCCGGCGGCGAGGCCCGCTTCATCAAGGCTGACCTGGCGCAGGGTTCCGAGCGCGAACGGCTGATCGAGGAGACGGTCGCGGCCTATGGGCCGGTCGACATCCTCGTCAACAACGCCGCCATCACCTATTTCATCCCGGTCGAGGACTTCCCGGAGAAGCGCTTCAAGCTGATGATGGAGGTGCAGGTCTATGCGCCCTTCCATCTGTCGCAACTGGTGTTGCCGTCGATGCGCGAGCGGCGCCAGGGCTGGATCGTCAACATCTCCTCGGGCGCGGCCTTCCATCCGAAACAGCCCTACGGCCCCGGCCGCGGCGGCACGGTCTATGGCATGTGCAAGGCGGCGCTGGAGCGGTTCACCACCGGCCTCGCCTCGGAGGTCTACGGCGACAACATCGCCGTCAACGTCGTCTCGCCGGGCCTGGTCGCGACGCCGGGCGTGGCCGTGCATGGCCTGATCAACGAGCAGACCAAGGACCGCGTGCAGCCGATCGAGTACATCGCCGAAGCGGTCTATCGGCTGGCCTCGGGCGATCCGAAGACGCTCACTGGCCGCATCGACCACGCCGCGCCGTTCTTGAAGGAAATGGACCTCGAGCCCTCGGCCCTGGTCTAGAGCCGGCGATGAAGTTCCTGAGCTACAGCACTGGCGGCGAGACCAGTTTCGGCCTCGCCGCCATCGACGGGGTCATCGACCTGAAGACCCGCCTGGGTGTCGGCTCGCTGAAGGCGCTGATCGCCGCCGATGGATTGTCGCGGGCCGAGGCGGTTGCCGGCGAGAACGCCGACCACGCCTGGGGCGATATATCGTTTGCGCCGGTCATTCCCGATCCGGACAAGATCATCTGCATCGGCGTCAACTACGAGGAACACCGCGCCGAGACCGGCCGGCCGGTGGTCGCCCATCCGACGGTGTTCACCCGCTTCTTCAACACCCAGGTCGGCCACGAGCAGCCGATCGTTCGACCGAAGGCATCCATCACCTTCGACTTCGAGGGCGAGCTGGCGGTGATCATCGGCAAGCCCGGCCGCGCCATCGCCGAGGATCGCAGCCTGGAGCACGTCGCCGGATTCGCCTGCTACAACGACGTTTCGGTGCGCGACTTCCAGTCGCACACCTCGCAGTTCACCCCAGGCAAGAACTTTCCGGCGACCGGTCCGTTCGGACCCTTCCTGGTGACGCCGGACGAGGTGGGACCCTTGGGGCCGCAGCGCATCCAGACCCGGCTGAACGGGGTGGTGGTTCAGGACGCGCGACTGGATCAGATGATCTTCAACGTGCCGAAGCTGATCGCCTATTGCTCGCTCTGGACCGAGCTCCGCCCCGGCGACGTCATCGTCACCGGCACCCCTGGCGGCGTCGGCGCCCGCCGCGACCCGCCGCTCTGGATGAAACCCGGCGACGAGATCGAGGTCGAGATCGAAAACGTCGGCCAGCTGACCAATAAGGTGGTGGACGAAGCGCCCTCTTAAGACCTCTCCCAAAGGGAGAGGGAGGGGCCCGCGCGCGTAAGCGCTGCGGGAGGGTGAGGGGTTACGGCCCCTCCGCTTTATCCTGAAACGGCGTACGCCCTCATCCTCCCACGCGCGAGGCGCGTGGGCCCCTCATTCTCCCCACGGGAGAAGTCTAGCGGGCGCGGGCCTTCTCCCTTCGTCGGGAGAGGTGTCAGGCGGCGCAGCCTTCGGCTTTGAGGATGCGTTTGGTCGATGGCGGATTATTGGCCAGCAGACCCACCGGCCGGATCGGGCGGGCGCTGAAATTGCCGCCGCAGTTGGGGCAGCGGCCGGCCAGGACGCCTTCGGCGCAGGCGCGGCAGAAGGTGCATTCGAACGAACAGATCATCGCCTGATCGCTCTCGGGCGGCAGATCGGCATCGCAGCATTCGCAGTTGGGGCGCAGTTCAAGCATCGGCGGGCTCCGTTCAGGCCGCGGGCAGTCTGGCGCCTTCGTGTTCGAGCAGCCAGCGTTTGCGCGGCAGGCCGCCGCCATAGCCGGTCAGCGCGCCGTTCGCGCCGATCACCCGGTGGCAGGGCACCACGACGCCGATCGGGTTCGAGCCATTGGCCAGGCCGACGGCGCGGACCGCCGCGGGCTTGCCGATCCGGGCGGCCAGCGCGCCATAGCTCAGGGTCTGGCCGGCCGGAATGCGCCGCAAGGCCGCCCAGACCGCGCGCTGGAACGGCGTGCCGGCGGTCTCGACCTCAAGGTTGTCCAGGGCGGTGAACGCGCCGGCGAAATAGGCCTCCAGCGCCCGCCGCGCCGCCGACGGACCGCCGTCGTCGCTGAGCGTAACGCCGTCTCGGCCATAGTGCAGACGCAGCAGGCGTTGCATTCGCGCCTCGTGGTCGTCCCAGTCCAGGGCGCGGATACGGCCGCGGGCGTCGGTCAGCAACACGATCACACCGACCGGCGTCGGGATCAGTTCACGGTTCAGGACCAGGGCTGGCATCGAATTCACCGGGCTGCGAATTCGTTGATCCTATGGGATCGCCCGCGGTCCGCGCGCTGTTTTCGGACCTCTAAGTCAGGCAGGACCGGCGCCACGCCGCGATTCGGCGACCGGGTCGTTGGCGGCGCGGACGGGCCGGGCGCGCCAACGCGCCAGTATGACGCCGAGCTGGCGGCGCGCGGCCTTGTCGTCCAGGCCCATCTCGCCCAGGTCGGCCTCGGCGAGCATCATCGCCAGCCCCTCGAACACCAGAAGGTCGACCGCCAGGTCGGCGTCGTTGGCGTAGGGTTCGCCCATCAGGCGCTTCAGGCCAGCCAGCCGCTCAAGCCGGCTTACCGCCAGCGCCTGACGCACCTTGGCGTCCTCGTGGCCCAGCCGGTGCAGGCTGCGGCGAAGGACGCTGTGGCCGCGGTGATGGTCTATGCAGGCCTCGACCAGGGTGGCGAGCGATCCGCTCCTGGCCATCAGCCGCCGCATCGCGTCCTGCTCCTCGACTTCCCAGCGCCGGTAGACGGCGACGAAGATGTCACTCTTGTCCTTGAACAGGCGATAGAAGCTGTTCGGCGCCATCCCGGATCGCCGTGCGATCCGGTTGACGTCGGTGCCGTCGAAGCCATAGCGCAGGAATTCCGCCCGCGCCGTGGCCATCAGGGCTTCGAAGGACTGGTCGCGGGTCAACCCGGACCCCCGGCGCTGGCCATCGCCTGATCGTGGCCGCGATAGAGGGCGGAGACCAGCGGCGCGCGCACCTGATCCACGGCGCCGTCCAGGCTCGTGTGCAGACAGGCCTGAAAGGCCTGCATGCGGGCCAGGTCGAGCTGGGTCTGCGGCCGACCGCCGCAGGCGACGATCGCGGCGCGGTGCAACCGACCCAACAGGGCCTTGGCGCCATCTGGCTGCGACAGGTTCAGGTCGGAGATCGGCACGGCGACGCTGATCACACCCGAATCAGACGTTTGCGCCCGGTACGCCGGCGCGGCCTCGGCGGCGGCGGCGATAGCCAGGCTAACGGTCAGACCCAGCAATATTCGGGTATTCATAGACGTCTCCCGTGCATTAGGCCTCGGTCACCCGATGGCCTCTACGCCCCGGTACTGATAAGACTGGGAGATCGGCGTTCGCCGAAAGGATCGAGATGCGACGTTTCGCCGATCAATCGCCGATGATCGAGGCGCCGGAGCCCGCCAGGGCTTCGCGGCCGGTGATCCTGGCCCGCGAAGCGGATTTCCGCCTTGGCGTTCTGCTGATCAGGCCATCGCTTCGCGAAGCGTCCGCGGGCGCCCGCCGGCACATGCTCGAGCCGCGGGTGATGCAGGTGCTGGTGGCGCTGGCGCGGATGGACGGCCAGGTTATCTCCCGCGACGAGCTGATCGACGCCTGCTGGGGCGGCCGCATAGTCGGCGAGGACGCCATCAACCGCTGCATCGGCCGTCTTAGGCGCCTGGCGGAGACCTTCGACGACTGTTTCGCGATCGATACCGTGGCGCGGGTCGGCTACCGGCTGAAGGGGCCAGGCGCAGATATCGTCCCGTTGCGCACCCGGCCACCGCGCGGCCACCGCCTGGCGGCCCCGCTGGCGATCGCGGCCGGCCTTCTGGTGATGCTGGCCGCCGGCCTGGCCTGGCAGCTCATGAACCCGCGGCCGTGGACGGTGGAAAGCTCGAAGCTGCTGACCTCGGCCCAGCCCATCGAGCGGCACGCCGCCATCTCGCCCGACGGCGAGACCATCGCCTATTCCGGCGGGACGGATGTGCTGACCCGGCAGATCTACCTGCGCGACCTGGCCGGCGGCGAGCCGGTGCGCCTGACCGACGAGCCGGGCGATCACGTCTCCTCCAGCTGGTCGCCGGACGGCGCGCGGCTGGCCTATATCGTGGTCAAGCCGGGCGAGCCCTGCCGCATCGTCATCCGTCCGGTGCGCGCTGGTGCAGCGCGCCAGGTGGCCCGCTGCACCACCGATGAACGCTCCCAGGTGATCTGGGCCCGCTCGGGCGAGACGCTCTTCTTCGTCGACCGGCCCAGCCAGGAGGCCAGCGACCGCATCGTCCGGCTCGACCTGGCGAGCGGCCGGGCCAGCGACCTGACCCATCCGCCCGCGGGCAGCCCCGGTGACAGCGCCCTCGGCCTGTCGCCGGACGGCCGCTTCATCAGCTTCGAGCGCAGCCTGAGCGACATGGTCTCGCCGCTGGTGATCCGCGACCTGCGCACCGGCGCGGAACGGGTGTTCCCCAAGGGCGCGGACCTGAACCCGGGGGGGTGGACCAGTGATTCCCGCGACGTGCTGCTGGTCGGTCGCGTCAATGGCGACAACGTGATCTGGGCCTTCCCGATCGATGGCCGCCGGCCGGAGCACGTGATGTCCGGCCCGCTGACCATGGGCCGGCTGGCCACGGGGCCAAAGAACCTCGCCGCGGTCGAGGTGGACACCGAGGTCTACAACCTGGCCTCGCCGCCGGCGCGCAAGGGCGGCCAGCCGCAGATCATCGACCCCAGCAAGGCAATCGACGGCGCGCCCACGGTCTCGGCCGACGGCACTCTGGCCATGGCCGGATGGCGCTCGGGCGAGTCCGGCGTCTGGATCAAGCCGCCCGGCGGCGCGGTGCGCCAGCTGGTCAGTGTCGAGCCGGAGAGCCACCTCGACGGGCCGCGGTTCTCGCCGGACGGGACCCGGCTGGCCTTTTCCGCCCAGGCCGCCGGCCACCTGGCTATTCGCATCGTCGACCTCACCGGCCGCGATCTCGGCGCCGTCACCTTCCTCGGCAGCCAGCTCGGGTCCCCCGCCTGGGAGGCCGATGGCCGCTCATTGATCTTCGCCGGCCGCGACGCCGGGGGATGGCGCCTTTACCGCGCCGCCGCTTCGCCGGCCGGCAAGGCCACGCCGGCCTCGGCCTATGGCTGGCTGACCGTGCAAACGCGTGGCCGCGAGCTCTATGGCGTGCGCGCCGGCTCGCCAGGCGTCTGGCGCATCGACGGTACGCCCAGGCGCATCACCAGCCTGCCGCACCCGGCCTTTCCCAATCTCTGGACGGTGGCGGGCAACGCCATCGACTATGTCGACGACCCCTTCGGCCATCCCGCTCACATCATGAGCCAGCCGATCGCCGGTGGGCCGGCACGGGTGATCGCCGAGGCGCCCGGCTACGCCTACGACAAGGGTTTCGCGGTCAATCCAGCCACCGGCGCGGTGGTCTATGCCGCGACCCGCTCGGACGAGACCGACCTGGACCTGCTGCAGCTCGGGCGCGGGTGAGCCCAGGCGTGGCCGCGACTGTCGAACTGGGTCTGATCGAGGGCTATTACGGCGGCCCGTGGACCTGGCCGGAGCGGCGGGTGCATGTCGATCGCCTGAAAGCCCACGGCTACGGCTTCTACATCTACGCGCCCAAGGCCGACGTTTTTCTGCGGCGTCGCTGGCGCGAGACGCCGCCGGCGGAGACCCGCGACGGGCTGGCCGCCCTGGCCGCCCATTGCCGCGAAAACGGCGTGCGGTTCGGCGTCGGCTTAAGCCCCTTCGAGATCTACCGCGACTTCAACGTCGAGGCGCAAGGCGCGCTGGCCCGCAAGCTGGACTGGCTGGACGAACTGGGTATCGACGACCTCGGCATCCTGTTCGACGACATGCGCGGCGACCTGCCGGATCTGGCCGCCACCCAGGTGCGCATCATCCATTGGATCGCCGAGCGCAGCCGCGCCTCCAGGCTGATCGTCTGCCCGACCTATTACAGCGACGACGCCGGCCTCGACCGCTATTTCGGGGCGCGGCCGGCCGGCTATCTGGAGGATTTCGGCGCGCGCCTGGATCCGGCGATCCAGATCTTCTGGACCGGCGAGGAGGTCTGTTCGCGCGAGTTCAGCCCCGGCCATCTCGACCGGGTGGCCGAGAGCCTGCGCCGCAAACCCTTCCTCTGGGACAATTATCCGGTCAACGACGGCCCGCGCATGAGCCCGCACCTGCATCTGCGCGCCTTCACCGGCAGGCCGGCCGCGATCGGCGCCTGCATCGCCGCGCACGCGGTCAATCCGGCGCTGCAGCCGACGCTCAGCCTGATCCCCACCATGACCCTGGCCGAAAGCTACCAGCTGGGCGAGGCCTATCAGTATGTCGAGGCCTTCGACCGCGCCGCCGCGGAGGTACTGGGCGCGGACCTGGCCCGCCTGGTGGGACGCCACCTGCAGACCTTCCAGGACGTCGGCCGCGACCGACTGAGCGCGGAGACCATCGCCAAACTCCGCCCCCGCTACGCCGCCTTCGACCACCCCGCCGCCCGCGAGATCGTCGGCTGGCTCGACGGCGCCTATGTCGTCACCCCGGAGATGATGGAGGGGGCTTAAGGGCCGTCGTCGTCATCCATCCAATCCATCGTCCGCTGGACGGCCTTTTTCCACTTGCGATAGCCGGCTTCGCGCGTCGCGGCGGCCATGGCGGGTTTCCATTCGGCCGATTTGCGCCAGTTCTTGCGCAGGCTGTCGGTGTCGGGCCAGTAGCCGACCGCCAGGCCGGCGGCATAGGCCGCGCCCAGGCAGGTGGTTTCGGCGACCACCGGGCGCACCACCGGCGCGTCCAGCACATCGGCCTGGAACTGCATCAGCAGGCCATTGGCGGTCATGCCGCCGTCGACCTTCAGGGTTGTCAGGGCGACGCCGGAATCGGCGACCATGGCGTCGACCACCTCGCGGGTCTGCCAGGCGGTGGCCTCGAGCACGGCGCGGGCGATATGGCCCTTGGTGATGTATCCGGTCAGGCCGACGATCGCGCCGCGCGCGTCGCTGCGCCAATAGGGGGCGAACAGGCCGGAAAAGGCCGGCACGAAATAGCAGCCGCCATTATCGTCCACCGTCCGCGCCAGCGTCTCGATCTCCGCGGCCGACGCGATCAGGCCCAGATTGTCGCGCACCCACTGCACCAGCGCGCCGGTGACCGCGATGGAGCCCTCCAGCGCGTAGACCGCCGGTTGGCGTCCGATCTGGTAGCCGAGAGTGGTGAGCAGGCCGTTCCTGGAATGGACGATCTCGGCGCCGGTATTGACCAGCAGAAAGCTGCCGGTGCCATAGGTGCACTTGCCCTCGCCGGGCGCAAAGCAGGTCTGGCCAAACAGGGCGGCCTGCTGGTCGCCGAGCGCCGAGGCGACGGGCACGCCCTCCAGCACGCCGGTGGCCTTGGCATAGACCTCCGAAGAGGGACGGATCTCCGGCAGCATGGCGCGGGGCACGCCGATGCCGGCCAGGAGGTCGTCGTCCCAGTCCAGGGTCTGCAGGTTCATCAGCATGGTGCGGCTGGCGTTGGTGACGTCGGTGACGTGGCGGCCGGTGAGCTTCCAGATCAGCCAGGCATCCATGGTGCCGAACAGGATGTTGCCCCGTTCCGCCGCCGCCCGCGCGCCATCGACATTATCCAGCAGCCAGCGGATCTTCGGGCCGGAGAAATAGGTGGCCAGCGGCAGGCCGCAGAGGTCGCGGAAGCGGTCCTGGCCGACGTCGCCGCCCAGGTCGCGGACCAGCCGGTCAGTGCGGGTGTCCTGCCAGACGATGGCGTTGTGGATCGGCCGGCCGCTGGCCTTGTCCCAGAGCAGGGTGGTCTCGCGCTGATTGGTGATGCCGACGGCGGCCAGGTCGGCGGCGGTGATGGACAGCCTGGCCAGGGCGCCGGCCACGACCTCGGATACGTTGGCCCAGATCTGCTCGGCGTCGTGCTCGACCCAGCCGGGACGCGGGAATATCTGCCGGTGTTCCTTTCGCTCGACCGCGGCGATGTCGCCCTTCGCGTCGAAGACGATGCAGCGCGACGAGGTTGTGCCCTGGTCGATGGCGGCGACGTAGCGGTTGCTCATGCCGGCAGACTAGGTTGCGGCGGGGTCGGCTGGCAAATGCCGCGCGTAGGGGCTGGGCTCGTCCGGATGCGCCCTGGGCTCGCGCCCGCGCCGCACGCGGTCGAGATAGATGTAGATCACCGGCGTGGTGAACAGGGTCAGCACCTGGGAGACCAAGAGGCCACCGACGATGGCGAAGCCGAGCGGCTGACGAAACTCCGAGCCGGTGCCGAGCGCAAAGACCATGGGCAGGCCGCCGAGCAGGGCGCACGCGGTGGTCATCAGGATCGGCCGCAACCGCTGGTGCGAAGCCTGAGCCACGGCGTCCTCGGGCGGCAGGCCGTGCTCGCGCTCGAGTCTCAGCGCTACGTCGACGATCATGATGCCGTTCTTCTTCACGATGCCGATCAGAAGAATGATCGCGATGATGCCGATGACATTGAGGTTCTGGCCCACCGCCATCAGCATCAGCAGCGCGCCGACGCCAGCCGACGGCAGGGTGGACAGAATGGTCAGCGGGTGGATGTAGCTTTCGTAGAGGATGCCCAGGATGATGTAGACGGCCAGCAGAGCCGCGGCGATCAGGATCGGCTCGCTGGCCAGGGATTGCTGGAAGGCCTGGGCGGTGCCCTGGAACGAGCCGGTCAGGGTCCCGGGCGCCCCAAGCTTGGCGCGCGCCTCCTCCACCGCCGTCGTGGCCTGGCCGAGGGCGACGCCCGGCGCCAGGTTGAAGGAGAGGGTGGCGGCGGGGAACTGGCCCTGGTGGCTGATGGTCAGGCTGCTTGTCGCGTTCGGATCGATCTTGACGAACAGCGAGAGCGGCACGGTCTTGCCGGTCAGCGGCGAGAGCAGCTGGACCGAGTTGAACAGGGCCGGCGTCGCCTGCAGGCCGGGCGGCGCCTCGACGATCACGTGATAGCTGTTCAGCTGGGTGAAATACTGGGCCACCTGGTGCTGGCCGATCAGGTTGTAGATGGCGGTGTCGATGTCGGACGGCGAGATGCCGAAGCGCGCGGCGGCGTCGCGGTCGATGGTCAGCTGGACGGCGGAGGCCTGCGACTGCTGGTCGGAGCTGACGTCGCGCAATTGCGGCAGCGCCTGCAAGGCCGCCAGCAGCCGCGGCGACCAGGTGTTCAGTTCGTTCAGGTCGGAATCGGAGAGGGTGTACTGGTACTGGGCTCGCCCCGCCCGGCCGCCGACATTGATGTCCTGAGAGGCCTGCAGAAAGGTCTGCACGCCGACCAGTCGGGCGAGCTTTGGGCGCAGCCGGGCGATGATCTGGTCCGCCGTAGCCTTGCGGCCGCTGTCCTTTGGCGACAGGCTGATGAACAGGTTGCCCTGGTTGGTGCTCGAGCCGCCGACGAACATGCCGACCCCGGCGATGTCCGGGTCCTGCTTCAGCACGTCGGCGACCGCCTGACCCTTCTCGCTGGTCTTGGCGAAGGACGCGTCCTGAGAGGTCACCAATATGCCGTTGATGAAGCCGGTGTCCTGCTGCGGAAAAAAGCCGGTCGGCACCGTCGCGTAGAGAATGACCGCCAGGGCGGCCACCGCCAGGAACACCGCCAGCGTGACGCGCATGTGGCGCAGCACCACGTCCAGGGCGCGCGCATAGCCGGTTTCGATGCGGATGAAGCCCTGTTCCAGGGCCCGCATCAGTCCGCCAGACGCCGGCTTGGGCGGTCTGAGGAACTGGCCGGCCAGCATCGGCGTCAGGGTCAGGGACAGCAGCAGCGAGATGACCACCGCCGCGCTCAGCGTCAGCGCGAACTCGCGCATCAGGCGCCCGACCACGCCGCCCATGAACATCAAAGGCGTAAAGACCGCGATCAGCGAGATCGAGATCGACAATATGGTGAAACTGACCTCGCTTGAGCCGGCCAGGGCCGCGGCCAAGGGCGATTCACCCGCCTCGATGCGTCGCCAGATCACCTCGGTCATGACGATGGCGTCGTCGACGACGAAACCCACCGCGATCGACATGGCCATCAGCGACAGGTTGTCGATGCTGAAGCCGACGACCAGCATCACCGCCGCTGTCCCCAGCAGCGACAGCGGGATCACCACGCTCGGAATAAGCGTCGCGCGCACATTGCGCAGGAAGAGGAAGATGACGCCGACCACCAGCAATACGGTGATCAGCAGGGTGATCTCGACGTCTTTCACCGAGGCGCGGATGGTCTGGGTCCGGTCGGCCAGCACATGCACCTGGATGCCGGGCGGGATGTCGGCCTGCAGGCCGGGCAGGGCCGCGTTGATCCGGTTCACCGTCTGGATGACGTTGGCCCCGGGCTGTTTGAAGACGATCAGCAGGATGCCCCGACTGCTCTGCATCGACTTGTCGAGGTTGGCCTTGCCGGGGAAAACCCAGGCGCCGAGCTGATTGTTTTCGACGTCCTGGATCGCGCCGCCAAGGTCGCGAACGCGGATCGGCGCGCCGTGGTGATAGCCAACGACGAGGTTGTTCCACACCGAAATGTCCATGATCTGGTCGTTGGCGTAGATGGCGGACGCCTTCCGGGCTCCGTTGATGAGCCCCTTGGGCGCATTGACGGTGCTGGCCGCGATCTGGGCGCGGATGCCGTCGAGCTGCAGGCCAAGCGCCGCGGCCCGGTTGGGGTCGATCCTGATCCGCACCGCGGGCTTCTGCTGACCGCCGACATTGACCAGGCCCACCCCGTCGATGCGCGAGATCTGCTGTCCGAACACGTTGTCGGCGTAGTCGCTCACGGTCGAGATCGGCAGGGTGTCCGAGGTTAGCCCAAGGATCATGACCGGCGAATCCGCCGGATTGACCTTGCGGATGTTGGGGGCGCTGGGAAGATTGGTCGGCAGCTGGCCGCTGGCCGCGTTGACCGCCGACTGCACGTCCTGGGCGGCGGCGTCGATGTTTCTGGAGAGTTCGAACTGCAAGGTGATGTTGGTCGAGCCGTTGGAGCTGACCGAGGTCATCTGGGTGACGCCGGGGATGAGCGACAGCTGGCGTTCGAGCGGCGTGGCGATGTTGGAGGCCACGGTCTCGGGACTGGCGCCAGGCAGGTTGGCGTTGACCTGGATGGTCGGAAAGTCGACCTGCGGCAGGGCGGCCACCGGCAGGTTCAAATAGGCCACGATGCCGAAGACCAGGATGGCCGCGGCGATCAGGGAGGTCGCGACCGGCCTGCGGATGAACGGGCTGGACAGGCTCACGCGGCGGGTTTCCCCGCCGCCGGCCGCGTCGCAACGGCCATGCCGGGCTTCAGCGACATCTGTCCGTCGGTGACCACGGATTCACCCGGGTCGACCCCTGTCTGGATCACCGCCATGGAGTCCTGGGTCGTGCTCACCACGACCGGCCGCATGGCGACCTTGTCGCCCGCCCCCACGACATAGACGAATGCGCCCCTGGGGCCCTGGTTCACCGCGGCCGCGGGAATGGTGGTCACGTGCGGCAAGGTCTGCAGGGTCAGTCTCACATTGACGAACTGTCCGGGCCACAGGGTGCGGGCGGCGTTGGGAAAGCGCGCCTTCAGCTCGACCGTGCCGGTCGACGGATCGACGTGGTTGTCGGCGATGCTGAGTTCGCCCAGACCGAGCGGCGCGCCGGTCTCCTGGCTCAGCGCCTGGGTGGCCAGGGGCCGGGTGAAGCCGTTGGAGACCTGCGACAGACGCTGGAAGTCGCCTTGCGGAACCGTGAACGTCACCGCCATCGGGTCGGTCTGGTTGACGCTGATGATGCCGGTGGTGATTGCGGTCGAGACGATGTTGCCGGCGTCGATCAGGCGCACGCCGACGCGTCCCGCGACCGGCGAGGCGATGCGGCAGTTGCGCACGTTCACCTGAGCCGCCGCGACCACTCCGCTATCGACCTGAACCGTACCCTCATCCTGTTTGACCAGGGCGGCCTGGTCATCGACCTGCTGCCGCGCGATCGAATCCTGGGCGGCCAGCAGCTGAAAGCGGGTGAGATTGACGCGCGCGCCGGCCAGCAGCGCCTGGTCGCGCTTGAGGGCGCCCTGAGCCTGGGTCAGCACGGCGCGATAGGGGGCGGAGTCGATCTCGGCCAGCAGTTCGCCCGCCGCCACCGTCTTGCCTTCGGGGGCGACGAACAGTAGCCGGCCGTTGACCTGGGTATTAATAAGCACGCTCTGCCAGGCTTGCGCCGCGCCAAGGCCGGTGACCGTGACCGGTACGTCCTGAGCCACCGCCTTGGCCACGGTTACCGGCACGGGCGGCGGTTTATGCGGCGGCGGGGCCTTCGGATGTAGGAACACCCAGGCCAGAATGGCGATGAGTAAAACGCCCAAGGCGGCGATACCCCAGCGAAACCGCCGCTGCTGCGCTGCCATAAATCATTGCCTCGTCGTTGCGCGCACGGTGGCGACCGGGGAGGGGCCGTGAAGGCCTGGGTCGCCGCGGCTCCGGCCGCGGATCGACACTAGACGGGGCTTATAGGAGATCAATAGCGCACCCATGTGTCGGTACCGAAACGCCACGCTCTATCCCGCCCGCCCGCGATCGGGCTAAAGCTCAGCCCATCATGTCGGTTCCATCCAACGCAGCCGCTCCGCGCGCCACCCGCTGGCCGGACGGCTTCTTCACCGTCACCGACGGCGCCCGGCTGCACTATGTCGAAGCTGGTGAGGGCGCGCCGGTGATCCTGCTGCACGGCGCGCGCGGCTCGGCGATCGGCAACTGGTTTTCCAACGGCATCGCGCCGAAGCTGGCGGAGACCAACCGTGTCTATGCACTCGACATGCGCGGCCACGGCCTCTCCGGCGGCGAGCGCCACGGCCACCTGCACATGGCCGCCGACGTCATCGCCTTCATGGATCAGAAGGGCATCGAGAAGGCCCATGTCGCCGGCTACTCCATGGGCGGCGGGATCATGCTGCAGATCCTGGCCAAGGCCCCGCACCGGTTCCTCACCGCCTGCTTCCAGGGTTCGGGCGTCTCGGAGACTGCCGAATGGCGCGACCGCGTGCCGCCGGACGCGTCTGGCCGCGACCCGGACGAGGAGCGCGCCAACGCCCTGGTCCGCGCCCGGCGCGCGGCCAAGGGCGAGGAGGTCGGCAATAATCTGGGCGAACGCATCGCCAGGGCCGCGCCCCGCGCCGTGGCCGCGGTGGAGGACATGGCCGGCCGCTTCCAGGCGCAACTGCTCGGCGTCGACCTGAAGGCCATCGACTTTCCAGTCATGGCCATCAACGGCGAATACGACCGCCCCAACGCCCGCACCCACAGGTTGGCTCGCGAGGTCCGCGACTTCACCAACCTGGTGTTGCCGGGAAAGGGGCACCTGACCGCGATGATGGCCGGCTTCATCCCGCCCGAATATGTCGAGGGCTACGCCGCCTTTGTGGTTAAGAACAACCCCAGGTCCTAGGGACCGCCCGCCGCCTTGGTTCCGCCACAAGCGCTGCCCAGCCTGCCCCAAGGGGAACGGCGGGATTCGCGTCGCCGAACCCCAAGGGGCGCGGATGGGTGGACGGCGGATACAGGCCTATACGGCCGCGGGACGGATGGACGGCGCCTGTCCCTATTGTCATCGCGACCTCCCCGAATGGCCGACCCGATCGCTGCCTTGCCCCTATTGCGGCCACGAGATCCTGGTCCGCACCCGGCCGCTGGACCGTGAGCGCGTCCTGGTCACCGAGGCGGAGGCGCAAGCCGTCGAGCTGCAATGGGAGCTGTCGCGCGAGCGCGGCGGCGCCTCGCCGCTCAGGCCGCTGCTGGACGAACACGAACTGGAGGCCGAACGCGTCTCGCTCTCGATCCGCTTCGGCCGCGAGCCGAAGCCTGACGACATTGCCGCCTCGCTGATTTCGCACCGCGCCTTCGAACACATGCGGCGGCTGGAACTGGGCAGCTATCGCGACTTCATGCTGGCCAAGGCGGCGCTCGCGGACCAGCAGGGCCGCGAGACCGATGCGCTGGCCGGCTATCTCGGCGTCTGCTTCCTCGACCTGAACGGCGCGCGCAATCCGCCGCCGCCCGGCCCGGATGGCACAGCCGTCCGCGTCGCCGGCGTGGTGACCGGGTTTGCGCCTGAGCAGGCCTTCCTGGCGCCGTCGGTGGTGGCGCGCTGCATGCACCTGATCGCGCTCCTGGATCAGGACGAGGACGAGGTCCGCGCCGGCTTCACCAGCTATTGCGAGCGCCAGTACCAGAGCCTGCGCACGCCGCGCCGGCCGCACGAGACCTGGCCATCGCTCGGCGACGCGGTCTTCGCCGACGGCTGAGGGCCGTCGATCCGAATTGTGCTTTACGGCGTAAATTCGTCGGGCTATGCGAAAGCCATTCGCAACCGTTCATTTCCCAGCTCCGAGCGTTTCCATGGCCCTGCCGCCCGTTCTTCGCGATCGCCTCCGCCTGCCGGTGATCGGCTCGCCGCTATTCATCATCTCCGGGCCGGAGCTGGTCATTGCCCAGTGCAAGGCCGGGATCGTCGGCTCGTTTCCGGCCCTCAACGCCCGGCCGATCTCGCAGCTGGACGAGTGGCTGGCCCAGATCACCGAGGAACTGGCGGACTGGGACCGCGCCCACCCGGAAGCGCCGTCCGCGCCTTTCGCGGTAAACCAGATCGTGCACAAGACCAATAACCGCCTCGAGGAAGACGTCGAACTCTGCGCCAAGTACCGCGTGCCGGTTGTGATCACCTCGCTGGGCGCGCGCGAAGACGTCAATACCGCCGTGCACGGCTGGGGCGGTGTCATCCTGCACGACGTGATCAACCAGAACTTTGCCCACAAGGCCATCGAGAAGGGCGCCGATGGCCTGATCCCGGTGGCCGCGGGCGCTGGTGGCCATGCCGGTGGCCTGTCGCCGTTCGCCTTCGTCCAGGAGCTGCGCGCCTGGTTCGATGGGCCGATCGCGCTCTCCGGCGCCATCGCCAATGGCGCTGCTGTGCTGGCCGTCCAGGCCATGGGCGCGGACCTGGCCTATGTCGGCTCGGCCTTCATCGCCACCCAGGAGGCGAGGGCCGCCCAGGGCTACAAGCAGATGATCGTCGAGTGCGGCGGCGAGGACATCCTTTATTCGAACCTGTTTACCGGCGTGCACGGCAACTACCTGCGGCCGTCGGTCGAGCGGGCGGGCCTGGACCCGGAAAACCTGCCCCAGGCCGATCCGTCGAAGATGAACTTCGGCTCCGGCGGCAATCAGGAAGCCAAGGCCTGGCGCGACATCTGGGGCTGCGGCCAAGGCATCGGCGCGGTCACCCACGTGCCGACCGCCGGCGAGCTGGTGGCGCGATTGGCGTCCGAATACGAAGCGGCCAAGGCCGATCTCGCGCGAAAGACCGCTTTTACCAGCGGCCGGGCTTTCGCCCCGGCCTGAGGGCTGCCCCCCCAATTTCCCCTGGCGTATCGTTGAGCCCGCGCGCAGCGTCGCGCCGGGAGAAGCGCCATGGCCTTTGAGAGCCTGATCTACGAAACCGCCGATCGTGTGGCCACCATCACCCTGAACCGGCCGGAGCGCTTCAACGCCATCGAACAGCGGATGCCGCGCGAGATCCGCGCCGCCGTCGAACAGGCCGACGCCGACCCGGACGTGCATGTGATCGTGGTCAAGGGCGCCGGGCCAGGCTTCTGCGGCGGCTACGACCTGAAGCGCTTCGCCGAGCGCTCCGATGGCGGCGGATCGTCCGGCAGCCAGGAGATGCCCTGGGACCCAACGCTCGACTTCGCCGGCATGTGGCGCAACACCCAGGACTTCATGTCGCTGTGGCGCTCGCGCAAACCGACCATCGCCCAGGTGCATGGCGCGGCGGTGGCCGGCGGCTCGGACATCGCGCTCTGTTGCGACTTCCTGATCATGGCCGAGACCGCGCGCATCGGCTATCCACCGTCGAGGGTCTGGGGCGTGCCGACCCCGGCCATGTGGGTCTATCGGCTGGGGCCGCAGGCGGCCAAGCGGCTGATGATGACCGGCGACCTGATCGATGGGCGCGAGGCCGCGGCCATGGGCCTGGCGCTGCGCGCCGTGCCGGAGGCCGAATTGGAGGCGGCGGTCGAGGCGCTGGTCACGCGCCTGCGCGGGGTGCCACGCAACCAGCTGATGATGACCAAGATGGTGGTCAATCAGGCCTATGAGAACATGGGCCTGGCCACGACCCAGATGCTGGCCACCTTCTTCGACGGCGTCGCCAGGCACACGCCCGAAGGCATCTGGTTCCGCGAGCGCGCCGAGGAGGTCGGGTTCAAACAGGCCGTCGCCGAGCGCGATTCCGGCGACCCGATCGCGCCGCACACCTCGAAGCGCTAGGCCTTCTTCGGCGCGTGGGATTCCAACTCGTGCATCTCCCAAAGGTCGTTGCGGGAGAAATGCAGGTGTTGGCGCACGGCCATGACCGGGCTCATGCCCAGGCGCCGCTCGAGCGCGTGCAGCTGGTGGAAACGCTCGCGCACGTCGTCGCGGAAGGCGGTCGCCGCGTGCTCCTCCAGCGCCAGGAGGTTGGTCTCGGCGCGGACGACCAGGTCGGTGTGCAGGTGGACATAGTCGAACAGGTCGCGCTCGCCCTCCGGGCCAAGGCGCTCGCCGAGCGCCTTCAGCGCCCGGCCGTTGTTGGTATCGGCGAAGGCGCCTGAATCGATGTCCGCCAGCAGCTTGCCGTGCGCCTCGCGGTTCTCGGCCAGCCGGCGATGGGCGTAGCGCTCGCCAAGCGCGAAGATGGCGAACAGGCCCAGCGGCACCGCCAGCAGCACCACCGCCATGGCCTCGATCGGCGCGTTGGTGAAGTGGTTGAAGCTGGCATGCAGGGCGATGGCCGCGGCCAGGCCTGGCAGAAACAGCAAGAGGTTGAAGCGGAAACGGCCGGCGTCGAGGCGCTGGCGCGGCGTGTAGAGCACCTGGGAGAGGACGCAGAAGATGGCCGCCGCGCCGCCATGCATGATCGCGGTGCCGAAGCCGCGCACCAGCCAGACGCTCAGGGTCGCGTGGGCGAATTCGTGCAGATAGAAGATGTTTTCCGCCACCGAGAACCCCGCACCGACGGTGAAGCCGGCGATGGCCGCGTCGATCAGGTAGCCGATGCGGTTATAAGCGAAGAGCCCGATCAGCAGGACAGCCTTCAGGCTCTCCTCGACCACCGGCGCGACCCACTGCGAATAGCTGGTCTGGCGCAAGGGGAACTGGTCGAGCACGCTGCCGTTGGCGAAATAGCTGGCCGCCGCCAAAAGGCCGCCGCCGAGCAGCAGCAGGGCGATTTCGCGCAGGCCGATCAGCCGGAAGGCGTCGACGCGCTCGAACACCATCAGGCAGACGAGCACGGGCGCCAGCGCGATGACCGCTTTGAGCAACATGGGGTCCATGGCAGCCCCCTTTTACAGAATCTTGAGCGAAACCATCAGCTCGGTGTGTCCGGGCTGGCCGCGCTCGAGCCCCTCCGCCGCGCCGAACGACAGGGTCATCGGCAGGCGGAGCGCGGCGGTGAAGTTCAGGTCGACCTGGCCGCCGAGCGATTCCAGCGTCCGCCCCGGCGCGCCGCCCGGCTGCTCGACCTGCAATACGCCCGCGAACAGGGCCGGACGCACCGAACTCAGGTACAGGCTCGGCCGGCCGATCTCGGCGAAGCGTAGTGGCGGCAGGTTGAACTCCACCAGGCCCTTGGCGAATCCGCGGGCGGTGATCGCGTCGATGGCGAAGCCGGGGAAGCTGTCCCAATCGCGATAGCGCTTCACCTCGCCGTCATCGACATAGTTGTTGCCGAACGCGCCCAGATAGAAGCTGCCGAGCGGGTTCGAGCTGGTCCCGCCGGCTATGCCCGCGGCGCCGTAGACCCAGACGGAGGCGTGGTTGGCGCCGATCGGAACGCCGGCCCCGAAACCGCCGCGCGCCTTGGGATAGTTGCCGCCGTCGGAGACGTCGTCGTCATAGGCCAGGTTCCAGAGCAGGCCGCGCTCATAGTCGACCGCGCCGAGGGATTTGGTGGTGTCGGTGTATGTCAGCGCCACCCGCACCGAGGTGATGTCGGTGTCTTGGCGTCCGGTCGAGACGTTCTGCGCGCCCGGCAGGGTGTCCAGGCCGATATACCGCGCCACCTTGGCGGTGAAATCGAGTTCGCGCGGCAGATCGTAGATCAGCGGTTTGTGATAGTCGGCGATGAAGGCGTCGCCCTTGCGCGCCCGCTCCGTCGGCCCGAACAGGTCGTAGAAGCCGGCGTCGTTGTGCCAGTATTCGAAGTTCCAGGCGATGGTGTGGAAGTCGACGTCGGCGTGCCATTGCTCGCCGCGCGACAGGTTCCCGGTCGGCGAATAGCCACCGGTCAGCGTCAGCTGGTCGAACTGCATCGGGTCTTCGAAGATGAAGTGCCAGCCATAGACCACCTGGCCCTTGTAGCCCTCGATCACCGGGTATTCGGCCCCCAGCCGCATGGCGTGGAAGGGCGAGTACTTGTCCTGGGCTATGATCAGCGAATCCAGTGGCACCTTGGCCGGCGAGCCGACCGCCCAGGATTTCACCTCGGGATGCTGGTCGGCGACCTGGGTCCCCAGGAACTTGATCGAGCCGACATCGTCCAGCGGCTTGGGTGTGAACTTCACCGGGGTGAAGCCCTGGCCGGTATATTCGAAGGCGACCATTGAGCCGTCGGCCTGAGGGATCGGGCGGAACAGGCCGGTGGAGGCGTTCGAGACCGCGTCGACCTTCTGGGTGGCCAGGTCCAGCCGGTAGATGTTGGAGGCGCCGGTGTAGTAGGAGCTGCCGTAGAGATATTTGCCATCCGGAGAGAAGACGAAGCTCTCCGGCTGCGAGGTGCCCAGCTTGAGCTCTGCGATCGATTGCGGCTCGCCCTCGCCCAGGTCGGCGATCCGGTAGACCTTCACCGACTGGTCGCCGTTGATCTCGCCGACCGAGACCGACAGCAGGGTCCCGTCCGGCGAGATGTCTGGGTCGAAGACGATGCGGCCGTAGGGAAAGGTGTGGACCTGGGTCCAGCCGGTATAGGGCGGGTCGACGCGCACCAGGGTGACCAGGCCGTTCAGGTGCCGCAGGCCCCAGATCGACTTGTCGCGCGGATTGACCACTAGGTCGCCGATACGGCCGTCGCGGATCAGCATCTTGGTCTGGCCGGTGGCCACATCGACCTGCATCAGGTCGCGGTAGGCGTAGTTGTCGGTGGTGTAGTAGGCCTTCTCCGAATCCGGGTCATAGGCCAGTGAGGTGACCTGGTAGAGCATGGCGCCCTTGATATCGACCAGGTGGCGGATCTGGCCCGAGCCCAGCGACAAGACGCCGACATGGCCGATCACGCCAAGGGAACGAAAGGCGCCGACCATGTCGCCGGTCTTCGGATCGATGAAGGCGCGCGAGACGGAGCCCAGGGCGCGCGGGCTCAGATGCTGCAAGGGGGTCAGGGGGTACTGGCTGACCGAGGCCAGGTTGGCCGCCTGGAAGCCGTGCTCCCAGGCGATCCACTGGTTCCAGACCTCGTCCAGCGACTGGCCGAACACCTTCTTGAACTGCACCGAGTAATAGGGCGCGCTGCCCTCGTCGCGGCGCAGCCACTGCACCAGCTTCTCCGGCGAGCGGGTCAGGGCCAGATAGCTCATGAACCGGGTGCCATAGAGGTACTCGTTGACTCCGACCTGGAAGTCGACGGCCGTGCCCTCCGATTCCAGGCCGAGCGGCGAATAGAAGCGCGCCTTGTCGCGGACCATGGCGCGGAAGACCATCTCGTCATAGGCGCCCTGGGCGCGGCCATAGCCGCCGGCCATCCAGGTCTCCATGAAGACGGCGCTGCCTTCCAGATACCAGCGCGGCACGTTCACCCGCGGGGTGGCCAGATAGTTGTACAGGATCGATTCCGGATGGTCCTGCAGCGGCATCGGCTTGCCGCCGAAGAAGGTCCGCCAGCGCGCATCGGTGCTGTTCCAGACGTCCATGGTCGCCACGTGGGTGAGTTCGTGGTTCATCAGCGTGAAGAACCGCTCGCCGGCCGAGAAGGTCTCGAAGGTCTGGCTGAGCGGGGCGATGTCGACCAGGATGGCGTTGTTCGGCGATCCGCGCGCCGCGGCGTTGCCGTAGTCGGAGAAGTCCTTCAGCAGGACGGTGGTCTTGTCCCACGGCTTCCAGCCCCAGGTCTTCTGCTGGAAGGCCATGGAGTTCTCGAAGCTGCGCGCCACATAGGGCGTCAGATAGGTCTCCGACGGGTCGAAATAGAGCAGCCGCAGATCCTTGGTCTGCAGCGAATTCAGGTCGATCTCATCCAGGAAGCCGGGCGCCGCCGGCGGTTTGGGCGGGGTCGGCTGGGCGGCGTTCGACTCACCCGGGGACGGCGGCGCGGCTACCGGGCCACCCTCGGTGGTGGGGGCCGGCGGTTGCATCGGGAAGGGCGCGTTGGGGGCGCCGGCCTCGGTCTGGGCAAGCGCCAACCCGCACCAGACAAACGCCAACGCCGCGCCAAGAAGGCCGGACTTAAACCGCAATGCGTCCCCCCGGACCCCCAGATCACGATGATTTTGGATCGAATCCAAAATCATAAACGTGATCGATCACTAAGAGTTAGAGCGGGTTGCGGGCGGAAAACCGCTTCGCACTTTTCCTCAACCCGCTCTGATAAGCTTACTGGCTAAGCGCCTTGGCGAAACCCGGGCTGGACAAGGCGGCCCCGAACGCCGGATTGGCCGCCAGAGCCGCGAAGGCCGGCTGACTGGCCGCGGATTGGAAGGCCGCCGCATTCGACGCCAGCGCCGACATCGCCTTTGGATTGGCCGCCAGGGCCTGGAAGGCCTGGGCGTTGGCGGCCATCGAGGCGAAGGCCTGCGGGTTTTGCGCCATGATCGACGCCGCCTGGGCGTTGATGCCCGACGCCGCCATATTGGCCGCCGCCGCGCGCGAGGCGAAGGCCTGGGCGCTTACGGCCATGGAGGCCAGCGCCTGCGGGTTGGCGGCCAGGGCCTGGAAGGCCTGGGCGTTGGCGGCCAGCGCCTGGAATGCCTTGGCGTTCGACGCCATGGCCGAGAAGGCCTGCGAATCGGCGCGGATCGCCGACATCGCCTTGGCGTCCTGAGCCAGGGCCTGGAAGGCCTGGGCGTTGGCGGCCATCGAGGAGACCGCCTTGGGGTTGGAAGCCGCGGCGGCGAAGGCCTGCGGGTTTCCGGCGTAGGCCGCAAAGGCCTTCGGGTTGGCCGCCATGGCCTGGAAGGCGGCCGGCTGGCTGGCGAAGGCCGAGAAGGCCTTGGCGTTCGACGCCATGGCCGAGAAGGCTTGGCTGTTGGAGGCCATGGCGCTCATCGATTGGGCCGAAGTCGCCGCGCTGGAGAACTGAGCCGCCGACTGGGCGGCGCTGGCCAGGGCGGCGGGATCGGCCGCCAGCGCGTGGAAGGCCTGGGCATTGGCGGCCATGGCCGAGAACGCACTCGAACTCGCCGCGATCTTGAAAGCCTGGGCGTTGGAGGCGAGCGCCTGGAATGCCTTGGCGTTCGACGCCATCGCCGAGAAGGCCTGCGAATCGGCGCGGATTGCCGACATCGCCTTGGCGTCCTGGGCCAGGGCCTGGAAGGCCTCGGCGTTGGCGGCCATCGAGGAAACCGCCTTGGCGTTCGAAGCCGCCGCGGCGAAGGCCTGCGGGTTGCCGGCGTAAGCGGCGAAGGCCTTGGGGTTGGCCGCCATGGCCTGGAAGGCGGCCGGCTGGCTTGAGAAGGCGGCGAAGGCCTGGGCGTGCGAAGCCATGGCCGCGAACATGTGCGGGTCGGCGGAGAGCGCACTCATCGCCTTGGCGTTGGAAGCCATGACGCTGAAGGCCTGGGAACTGAAGGCCTGGCTCGTGGCTGCCTGAGCGGCCATCTGGGCGAACGCCTTCGGGTCCTGCGCCAGGGCGGTGAAGGCCTTCGGATTTTGCGCCATGGCGCTGAGCGCCGCCGGGTTCTGCGCCAGCGCCTGGAAGCCCGGATCCATCGCCAGCTGGCGGAAGGACGGGTTCTTGACCATCAGCTCGAAGGCGTCGGTCTGCATCAGCGCCGGCACCGAGTCGTCGCCGAGCTGGACATCCTGGTTCTGCAGCTGGCTGGAGCGATAGCGCTCCGCCGGGGCGATCGTGCCCGAGACTGGCGCCCCCCGGAGCGGATAGGCGTGGCCGAAATAGACCACCCCGCCGGTCACGACGATCAGCGCAGCGCCCGCGAGCGCCATTATTCTGGTGTTGGAAAGCCTCTCGGCCATGATCGCCCCCATCAGCGAATGTGAATGTGACGGTAGCGTCACAATGTGGCCTGTCACTCTATTCGAGAACGGCGTTCAGTCAACGTCGGTCGCCCGCCGCACCACGATAATCACGGAGCTCGCCGATCGGCGCTCTTCTTCTTGTTGTCGGCGGCTGGACCTGATGGGCGCCGGCCAGGGCGGGCCTCGACGCCGGTTCGCCATAACCGCGACCAGGAACCGTCTGGGATAGGGGGTTTCTGTACAGACGGCCCGAGAGACGTCGTCGGAGGCAACCCCATGCCCGTCGGCAATCACAGACAACAGCTTCCGTTCGTCGCGCTGCCCCAAGCCCGGAGAGGGTCCGGCAGGCGGACGCCAAGCCGCGGCGCGCCGTCAGATGCGCCGCGGCCCGGCCGACCCTTTCATGGGTCGGAGCCTCAATGGGTATCTGATGCGGCCCTCGCCGCTGCATCCGCCTTACGTGCCGCCACGCCTCCAGCCGCTTTGGTCGCGTCAACCGCGTTCCCGGCGGCAGCAGCCGTGTTGTCAGCTGCGTGATCCGCAGCCGCTCCCGCATGGTCTGCCGCGGCTGCGGTAGAATTGCCGGCGTCGGTCGCCGTTTGAGCCGCTGCGGCGCCGGCATTGTCGGCAGCTGCGGCCGCGTTACCTCCCGCCGCGGCAGCGTCGTTCTTAGCTGCTGGCGAGCACGCGCAGACGGCAAGCGCCAGTAAGGCCACCGCTCCAAAATCTAAAACGCGCATTAGGTTCTCCTTCGCTGATAGGGCCAAGAAACGTGACCAACCGTGTTGTTAACGCCGGGCCGGGGTGGCCCTCGCAAAATTGCGTCTGATGACACGTACGGCCCGCTTGCCATGCGCGGGCGGACGTTCAGACCGTCCGACGGCGGATAACCATGTGGTAGATGACCAGGACGATGACCGCGCCAATGACGGCCACGAACATGCTGTAGAGATTGAGCCCGGTGACCCCCGCCGCTCCAAAGAAGCGGTTAAAGACAAAGCCGCCCACAAACGCCCCGACCACCCCAAGAGCGATATCCAGTATTAGTCCTTCGCCAGTCTTGTTGATCAATTTGCTGGCGATGAACCCGGAAATCAGCCCGAGCACGATCCACGCTAATATGCTCATATCAGGCTCCCTGTGCGCCAGCCATGGGGCCGGACTGAAAGAGCAAACTCATAGCTTAGCCGTTAGTTCCGCGCCCCGTTCGGCACAGATCGCCGGCTCTGCGGCGGCCGGCGAAAAAAGTCAGCGGAGCAAGTGGCGGTGCTGTCAGTCCAACGGCAACTTGTCTCCGGGCGGGCGCAGTGATCCCAAACCCGACGGGGGTTTAGGCCACGACTGACCGCCAGGCCACCAGTGCGGCGGCCCGTCTCTCCTTGTAGATTTTCCGACTGACGAGGTGGCGCTCCTGACTGAAATGGTTGTGGACCGAGGCGTGAACCGAGGCGAATTTCTGGAGTGTTTTCATACTCCGAAATCGAGCCATATCTCGTCGTCGAAATGGAAGGTGGCTGTTCTCGACGCGGTTGTTCAGATGCCGGCCCGTTACCTGGCGATCGGTGGCCCCGATCTCCTTCAGGGCGGCGCCCTATGAGCGCAGGCAGTCGGTCACCACAGCCCGCAGCCCGTCGAGTAGCTGCCTGCTTTTGTCCGGTCCTTAATACTCGTCTGCTAGCCTGGTTCGGTGAGATACGCAGCGGAAACACCTCAACCCGCCGAACGGCGCGACGCGTCGCGCGTGCCGACGACATTACGCGGCAAGGTATTTCCAGGCGGCCTGGATTGCATCATCGCCGACTATAGTCAGACCGGCGCCCGCCTGCGCTTCATCGGACCGCCACCGGCGGATGACTGCGTAGTGGTCATCTGGTCAACCGGTGTCGCGCTTGAGGCCAAGCGGTGCTGGCGCGACGGCGCCGAGGCTGGATGGCGGTTTTCAAGGCGTTTCGATCTGCGGGGGGCGGTTCCGAACCGCCTTGCCGCGGTGAAGGCGCAATGGCTGGATCGTCGCCCCAGGCTGCGGCGTCGCCAACTCAAGGCTGTCGGGGTGATGATCGACTATAGAGGCAGTCCCAGAGCGGTGCAGCTGAGCTAGCGGGACGAGGCGGCATGGAGAAAGCGCGCCTAGACGATCAGCGGTCAGCTTAGCTTACAGCGTTGATCCAGACAGCGCGCAGCTTGCGGCCCATGCCGCTAGCCGCCTCGCCCAGATCAATCGGCTCGCCCAGAGACACGCCCGCGTTGGGATAGCGCCTCCAAGCCAGACTCGCTTCGTAGGCCATGCCGGAACTGATCGCGATCAGCCAAAACCCCACGGGCACAAGAAAGCTTTCGGGAATGGTCAATCGCGCGCCCCGATCCGAGACGTCGCGAATCTGGCAGCGGAATATGCTGTTGAACTCTCGATTGACCACCATGGCGCTCAGCAGCACCCTTCGGCGTTGAGCGCCGCGCTTATCCTGATCCAACGGCCGGAATGGATGGGCCGTGTCCTCGCTGACTGCGAGGTCCCTGAGCTTGACCTGCATCAAGCCGGGTACGCGATTGTCTAGTGCGTATGAGGAAATCCGCTGCATCATCCACCTTTGCGTTGGACGCCTGTGGAAGGAGGCCAAGAGTCACCGTGTAGACTAGCTGGCTTAACCGATGGTTGACCGCGTCGGGCCGCGCGCGGCTGGAAGGCGGAGTCTTCTTCCGGAGGGCGGTGCGACGTGGATGCGGAGCTGCGAACCCGTCAGCACCGGCTCCGAACAGACGCAAGCAAAGTCACGATAAGAGCGGCGTCGGCGGAGCGGTTCATATGCATCGGTCCATGATCGACCAGTTTCGGGGAATAGGGCAACGGCAGGTTCCACCCCGAACCGACGTTGGCGACGTCCGCTCTCCGGCCGCAGGGCTGAAGCCCACATCGCCGCCATGAGGCCGCCCTTACGGCCTGCGTGTTCTGGCGCATCTGCACGGCGACAAAGATCAGGGAAACGAGCACCGCAATGCCGCTGATGAGGCTGCCGAGCGCCGCAAGGTCGGAGAGTGTCACGCGATGTCCCCCAAAGGCTCCGGGAGAGGATAGCTGACTTCGATCCACTGCAGACAGCGGCTCGTCCGATGTGGCCCGTTTCTCCCCCGTTCAGCGCCGGCCGGGAAGCGAAAGTATCTTCCGCGAGCAATGGCTTAGGGTTGGTCTCGGGCGAGAAATCGGGCCACGAGTGCTTTGGTCCGTGGATAGCGCGGCGTTCGCCTGCCGCTCTCTCGCAAACAGAGCCCAGGCTGCTCATATGTAAAATCGATTGTTCTTATAATTGGCATAGATTTTCCCCATGAGGCAGCGCTGGCTCTGAACGACCGCACCGAGTTCATTCGGCTAAGGGGTCACGTCCCATACTGTTTGGACAATCTGCTAAGCGCCTTCATCCAACGGGCGCTACAACGCGTATCTTACGGCGAATGGGAGAAAAACCATGCGCTCGTTGTTGATCGCCGCCTGCGTCATGCTGGCCGCCGGATGCGCCACCCGCAGTCAAATCGATCCAACATTGCGCCCCGTCACCAGGGTCGATGCAGGTAAATTCTACACTGGGACTTGGTATGAGATCGGCAGACGGCCGATGAAGTTGACCGACGGCTGCGTCGCGGGGGGAACGACCTACACGCCACAGGGCGGTGAGAACATCCAGGTGCTGGACTTCTGCCATGACAAGTCACCCAAAGGTAAGCTGAAGACCATCGGCGGACCCGCCCACATCGTAGACCCGGGCGAGAACGCCAAGTTGCAGGTCAATTATCGCTTCGCGGGCCTTATCCCGATCCGGCGGGACTACTGGGTTTTAAAGCTAGCCGACGACTACAGTTGGTTTATCTCCGCCGACCCGACCTTCCATGATTTGTGGATTTACACTCGCAATCCCCAACCAAGTCGCGCGCAGATCGACGCGCTGATCGTGGACGCCAGGGCGCTTGGCTATGACACATCGCTTCTAGAGTTTCCGACTACCGGTCGCTAGCCGTCGCGAGTGTTTCCGGACAACCCTCAGCACAAAATGCAGCACGATCTGAACCTGTATTGACCAGCCAAGCACCCCTGTGTTGCTCGCGCCGCAGTATGTGGCCAGATATGGCCGCTGGACGTAAGATTTGCGGCTGAGCCGCAAGACCGCAGGTCCTATCGCAAGCCTCCTTCAATTCACCTGACGCTTGCTGAGTTTTCGCGCAAGCGTGCGCCGGTGCATGCCGAGGCGCCGGGCCGCCTCGGAGATGTTGAATTCGGTTTCCGCGAGTGTCTCGTGAATGCGTTCCCATTCGAGGGTCTTGATTGACGTCGGACGCAGGCTGATCGGGACCCGTGGATTTCCCTCGCTCTTGGCGAACGCAGCCTCAATGTCGTCGCTGTTCGAGGGTTTTGCGAGATAGTGGCAGGCCCCGAGTTTGATCGCTTCGACCGCCGTCGCGATGCTGGCGAAGCCCGTCAGCACAATGATCTGCATGGCCGGGTCGAATTCGTGCAGCGCCTTGACACAGGCGAGACCCGACTCTCCCGCGAGCTTCAGATCGACGACAGCGTATCTAGGCTCTACGTGCTGCAGGATCGCCATCATTCCGGCCAAGTCCGGGGCGCGGTAGACCGCATAGTCCTTGCGCTCGAACGACCGCTGTAGCGCGGCGGCAAACTTCTCGTCGTCCTCAACTATGATGAGCTCGGCCGCAGCAGTCATGCCGAAACTTCCAGCGCCCGAACGGGCAAGAGGATCGTGATCTCCGCACCGCCGCCGGGAAGGTGTCGGGCTTCGACCCGTCCGCCCAGCCTGCGCGCCACGTTGGAGACGAGGAACAGGCCGAGGCCGCCGCCCTGCCGCCCCTTTGTGGACTGATAGGGCCGGCCGAACTCTGCAAGGATCTCGGGCGGAAAGCCTGGACCGGAGTCATGCACTGCGAGCGCCAGTTCCTCTCCAACAAGGCGAGACCGCATCCTCACCGACTGCGGCGAAGCATCCAGCGCATTGTCGAGGAGATTGCACAGCGCCTGCTTAAGGGCCGAATCCGCAAAGACTGAGGGATTCGCCTCCAATTCGTCGTCGTAAGTGGCGATATCCGTCGCTCGCCGCGCCTTCCACTCCGCGAACACGTCCGCAAGGTAGGTCTTAAGCTCGAAGGCGCCTGCCGACTCCGCACGGGCTTCGCCCGCCGAGAGTAGAACGCCGGTGACGATAGATTTGCAGCGGGCGATCTCAGATCGCATATCCTCGATCTCCTGGGCGATCTCGGGGTCATTCGCGAGCCTGGGCATTCGGCGCCAGTCGGCAAGGATCACGTCCAACGTCGCCAGGGGGGTCCCCAGTTCATGGGCTGCGCCCGAGGCGAGCAGGCCCATACGCACGATATGATCTTCTTCCGCGGCTCGCTGGCGAAGATCCGCAATCCGCAGGTCCCTTTGCCGGAGGTTGCCCGTAATGCGACCGATAAAGATCACCAGCAGCACGGCGTTCAATACAAAGCCAATAACCGTGCCGGCAACGTACAGGGTGAACGGATCGAATCCGTCAGGGGGAAAGTTCAACGGCCGGTAGATGCGTGTCAGGCCGACAAAGCAAAGGATGATGAACCCCATGATCGCCCAAACCGCCCAGGCCTCTAGGAGCAAGGTTCCGAGGATCACCTGCAGTAGGTATAGGGAGACGAAAGGGTTGGTTGCTCCGCCGCTCAGATAGAGCAGCGCCGTAAGCATGACCGCGTCGAAGGTCAGCGTGAGAAGCAGTTCGTAATTCGTAATTCGCGTCGCACTGCGCGTTCGCTGCAGGCTCACCAGGTTTCCAGCAACGAACGTCGCCAGGACAATGGCCAGCAGCGGGATAGGCAGCCGAACATGGAGCGCGAGCGCCGCGATGGCGATCGTAAAAACCTGACCCGCAACGGCGATCCACCGAAGATGGACAAGCTGTTTGAGGTTCTCGCGCGCGGTGGCGGCGGCCAACGGCGCGTGATCGCGCGCCGGAGCGTCCTGATCAGACTCTGACGTCATCGGCCGGTGATCGCGAAAACGGGGCGGCGGAACGGCGCTCGCTCTGGTCTTCGACAAGCGCCCTGACGCCCCAAAGGGCCACCATTGCTGCGAGGCTGAACCAGGTGAAAGCATAGATGAGATGGCTGTTGCGAAAGTGGATGACGGTGAGGCCGCCGAGCGGCCAACCTTCCACAAGTGGGGTGGCGTCTGCGTCGATGAAATAGGGCGCTGTTGCCACCAGGCCTCTAGCTCGGGCGATTTCGGCCACGTCCCGCGAATACCAGCGATCGTCCAGCGGCCGGTTGGCCCGCAGGAACGCCCCATTCGGCTCGCTCATCCGCAACAGACCGGTGATGCGCACCCTGGGACTTGTGCGCGCATCGGCGCCTTGCGGCGACGGGCGCCAGCCTTGTGGGACGAACCCGCGATTGACGAGCACCACGAAACCGGCGTCCGACCTCAGCGGGGTCAGCAGCCAGAATCCGGGACCTTTGACGGTCACCGCCTGAACGAAGCTGTCCTTGCCTTTCATGAATCGGCCGCTGAGCTGGATATGGCGGTATTCGTCCGCAGCGCTGGTGATGCTGGGCCAGAGGGCGGGGCCCGGCGGATCAATCGGTACTGCATGAACCCTCTGCTCGACGTGGGCGATGAGATCGAGCTTCCAAGTCAGCCGTTGTAGTTGCCACACGCCCAGCCCGATGAAGCCGCCGAACAGGAAGAGGCCGATGGCGACCGCAACGCCACGCCGCAGTCTTAAGGCGCGGCCTCTTGGAGGCTGGATCGCGGACAGCATCTCAAGGCATCTGCCGCATGTCGTCAGGCGACGGCGGCATCATATTGGCGTTCAGGTGGTACATGACCCAGAGCGAACCGCTCAGCACGATCAGCACCAGCAAGAGCGTGAAGATCAGCGCCAGCAGGTTCCAGCCGCCCTCAGAGCTGCTGTTCATGTGCAGGAAGAAGACCATATGGACGACCACCTGGGCCACGGCGAGGCCCATCACTGCGGCGACCGTTGATGGGGTATTGCCGAGCGCACGGCTCATCACGAGCGTGAAAGCGGCGACCGTCAGCACGGCCGCCATGGCGAAACCGCGGACGTAGTCGGCGCGCGCGCCTCGCCCCGCCGGATCGGCTTGTTCGGCGAAGTGGACGTTGGCGTTCATTTCAAAGCTCCAAGCAGGTAGACGAAGGAAAAGACGCCGATCCAGATGACGTCGAGGAAGTGCCAGAAGAGGCTCAGGCACGTCAGCCGGCGCAGATTGGTTTGCGTCAGTCCCCGCCGGGCGACCTGGAGCATCAGGGTCGCCAGCCAGATCACGCCAAAGGCGACGTGCAGGCCGTGCGCGCCGACAAGGGTGAAGAAACTGGAAAGAAAGGCACTCCGCTGAGGCCCCACCCCCTCCCCGATCAGGTGGGCGAACTCGTTCAACTCGAGCCCAAGGAAGCCGCAGCCAAGCAGGCCCGTCACCCCGAGCCATGCCAGCGCAGACCGGCGCGCATCGCCCTGCGCCGAAATCATCGCCATGCCGTAGGTGAACGACGAGAGCAGCAGCAGGCCCGTGTTCACTGCTACGACCGGCAGCTCGAACAGCGCCGCGCCCGATGGCCCGCCGGCGAAGTTTTGGCCGAGCATGCCGTACGTCGCGAACAAGACCGAGAAGATGAGGCAGTCGCTCATCAGATAGATCCAGAAGCCCAGCAGGACGCTGTTCTCCGGATGGTAGGGCTCGGTCAGATGGAACTGCGTTCTGGGCCGCCCGGCGACAAGGCGCAGTTGCGACGCGGCGTTCATGCTACGCTCCTGATGATTTCACCGCGGACACGTTCAACCCCGACCACTTGCTCGATCGGGATGACGCGCTCCCCGGCCTCTATGAAGCTATGGCCGATGGCGAACGCCAGCAGGCCGGCCGCAGCGGCGGCAGCCAGCCACCAGATGTGCCAGACGAGGCCGAAACCGATAGCGACACTGATAGCGGCCAGGATGACCCCGGCGCCGGTGTTGCGCGGCATGTGGATCGGCAGATAGCCCGCCGCCGGCCGCTGGTAGCCGCGCGCCTTCATGTCCCACCAGGCGTCGTGCGCATGCACGACCGGTGTGAAGGCGAAGTTGTACTCGGGCGGCGGCGAGGCGGTCGACCACTCCAGGGTGCGGGCATCCCATGGGTCTCCCGTCAGGTCGCGCAGCGCATCGCGGTTCTTTATGCTGACCACGATCTGGACCAGGAAGCTGACGATCCCAAGCAGGATGAGGCCCGCGCCCAGCGCGGAGATCACGAACCAGATTCGGAGCGATGGGTCGTCGAAGTGGCTCATCCGCCGCGTCACCCCCATGAGGCCCAGGACATAGAGCGGCATGAAGGCCACGTAGAAACCGACCAGCCAGAACCCGAAGGACAGCCGCCCCCAGTACTCATCGAGCCGGAAGCCAAAGGCCTTCGGGAACCAGTAGTTGATCCCGGCGAACATCCCGAACACCACCCCGCCAATGATCACATTGTGGAAGTGGGCGACCAGGAACAGGCTGTTGTGCAGCACGAAGTCGGCCGCCGGAACGGCCAGCAGCACGCCGGTCATACCGCCGATCACGAAGGTTACCATGAACCCGAGGGTCCACAGCATCGGCAGTTCCAACCGCACTCTGCCGCGGAACATCGTGAACAGCCAGTTGAAGATCTTCGCGCCCGTCGGGATCGAGATGACCATGGTGGTGATCCCGAAGAAGCCGTTGACGTCGCCGCCGGCGCCCATGGTGAAGAAGTGGTGCAGCCAGACGAGGTACGAGAGCACCGTGATCGCGATCGTAGCGTAGACCATCGAGGCGTAGCCGAAGAGCGGCTTGCGGCTGAAAGTCGGCACGATCTCGGAGAAGACGCCGAACGCCGGAAGGATCAGGATGTAGACCTCCGGGTGACCCCAGATCCAGATCAGGTTCACGTACATCATCGGATTGCCGCCGAGATCGTTCGTGAAGAAGTGGGTCCCGACCTCGCGGTCGAGTGACAGCAGGGCCAGGACCGCCGTCAGCACCGGGAAGGTGGCGACGATCAGCACATTGGTGCAAAGAGCCGTCCAGGTGAATACCGGCATCTTCATCAGCGACATGCCCGGCGCACGCATCTTGATGATGGTCGCGACCAGGTTGACCCCGGATAGCAGCGTGCCGACGCCGGCGATCTGCAGCGACCAGATGTAGTAGTCGACCCCGACGCCGGGACTGAAGGCCACGCCCGACAGCGGCGGATAGGCGAGCCAGCCGGTGCTGGCGAACTCACTGTCAAATCGCGCCCAATGTTGTCCCCCCTTTCGCTTTGAATGTTAGCCCCCT
>JBEPUW010000002.1:0-193664 GCA_041691315.1 Caulobacteraceae bacterium
CACATATGGGTCCCCCGCATTCCGCGGCTAAAGCCGCTCCAGCGGGGGATGACGGAGAGGGTTAGGCGCCCAGCATCTCCGCCACCCGCGGCGCGAAATAGGTGATCACGCCGGCGCAGCCTGCCCGCTTGAACGCCCCGAGGCTTTCCAGGATGGCGCGGTCTTCCTCGATCCAGCCGTTCTGGGCGGCGGCCATCAGCATGGCGTACTCGCCGGAGACCTGGAAGGCGAAGGTGGGCATGGAGAAGGCTTCGACCACGCGACGGACGATATCGAGATAGGGCAGGCCGGGCTTGACCATGACCATGTCGGCCCCCTCGGCGATGTCCAGCGCAACCTCGCGCAGGGCCTCGTCGCTGTTGGCCGGGTCCATCTGGTAGGTCTTCTTGTCCGGCGGATTGACCAGAGAGCCTGTCCCCAGCTTCCCCGAGCCGATCGCCTCGCGATACGGGCCGTAAAAGGCTGAGGCGTATTTGGCCGCATAGGACATGATCATCACGTCCTGGTGGCCTGCAGCCTCCAGCGCGGTGCGCAAGGCCCCAACCCGGCCGTCCATCATGTCCGAAGGCGCCAGGATGTCGGCGCCGGCATGGGCCTGCATCAGCCCCTGTTCGACCAGCTGCTCAATGGTGGGGTCGTTGAGGACGCGGTCGCCTTCGACCAGGCCGTCGTGGCCGTGGTCGGTGAAGGGGTCCAGCGCCACGTCGCACATGATGCCGACCTCGGGCGCGGCGTCCTTCATCGCCTTGATGGCGCTGGCGATCAGGCCTTCGGGATTGCCGGCCTCGGAGCCGCGCGCGTCCTTCCGCGCCCCGTCGATGTGCGGAAAGACGGCGATGGCCGGGATGCCGAGCGCGCGCGCCTGCACGGCCGCCTTGGCCGCCTCGCGCAGCGACAGCCGCTCCACCCCCGGCATGGCGGCGATCGGGATGCGCGCCTCCTCGCCGTCGTGGACCACCATCGACCAGATCAGGTCCGACGGGGCCAGCGTCGTCTCGCGCGTCAGGCGGCGGATCCAATCGGCTTGGCGCAGCCGGCGCAGGCGAAGCGCGGGATAGGAGGCGAGCGGAGCTCTTGTCATTGCTGCAGCCGGGATCAGTGGGCGGTCTGGCTGATCGACTGGCGCGAGGCAAGCCTGATAAAGCCGTAGCCCGCGGTGATCATGAACCAGAGCCCGGTGGCGACCACCAGCAGACCGGCGGCGATGACGCAGGTCATCATGATGCCGATGTGCACATGGTTGAAGACGCCGGTATTGAGACCGCCGGCGCCGCCGTCCACGACCCCGAAGAACAGTTCGCCCAGGAAGATCAACACCGCGGCCAGGCCCGACAGCGCCGCCAGCAGGGTGAGCGCAAAGCCGACCCAGAAGATGTAGATCTGCCGACGGAAGTGGCCCCGCACCGGCGGCGGCGTGTTCGAGCGCCTGGAATAGGCGATGGCGACGGCGATCAGGGCCGGCAGGCCGGCGAAGAAGATGGCCACGAACAGCAGCCCGTAAGCCAGAAGCGCCAGGTTCCGATCCGCATCATCGGAGTGTCTGGGTCCGGCGAGGTCCGACGCGGCGCTCATCGCCCAGCCTCACTGAAAGTCACGCCGCGCCCGCCCGCGGCTCACCTGATTGACAGGGTGCGCCCTTGGGCTCAGTTCCTCAACCTTCATCTGAAGCTTAGCGGCCCGGAATGGATTTCACCCTCGACGACGACCAGCGCGCCATCGAAGACGCGGCGCGAACCTTCGCGGCGGCTGAGTTCGCCCCACACTCGGCGCATTGGGACGAGGCGGAGGTCTTTCCGGTCGAGGCCATGCGCAAGGCCGCCGAGCTGGGCTTCGCCGCCATCGTCATCGACCCGGAACTTGGCGGGGCGGGGCTTGGCCGGCTCGACGCGGCGATCATCTTCGAGGCCCTGGCCCACGGCGACGTCTCGACCGCGGCCTTCCTGTCGATCCACAACATGGCCAGCTGGATGATCGACAAGTTCGGCAACGAGACCCTGCGGCGCAAATACCTGCCGCGGCTGGCGAGCATGGAGCTGATCGCCTCCTATTGCCTGACCGAACCGGGCTCCGGCTCCGACGCGGTTGGGCTGCGCACCACCGCACGCCTGGACGGCGACCACTATGTGCTCGACGGCGGCAAGGCCTTCATCTCCGGCGCCGGGGTCTCGGACATCTATGTGGTCATGGTCCGCACCGGCGAGGCGGGCGCCCGCGGCGTCTCGGCCTTGGTGGTCGAGAAGGACTCGCCCGGGCTCACGTTCGGCGCGCCGGAACGCAAGATGGGCTGGCGCAGCCAGCCGACGGCCATGGTCAATTTCGATGGATGCCGCGTGCCGGTTGCCAACCGCATCGGCGACGAAGGCGACGGCTTCCGCTTCGCCATGGCCGGCCTCGACGGCGGCCGGCTGAACATCGCCGCCTGTTCGCTCGGCGGGGCGGGCCTGGCCCTTGAGGCGGCCAAGGCGCACCTGGAGACCCGCCAACAGTTCGGCCGGCCGCTGAAGGAGTTCCAGGCGCTGCAGTTTCGCCTGGCCGACATGGCCACCGAGTTGGAGGCCGCGCGGCTGATGGTCCGCCGCGCCGCCGCGGCCCTAGACGCCAAGTCACCCGAGGCCACCAAGCTCTGCGCCATGGCCAAGCGCTTCGCCACCGACGCCGGCTTCGAAATCGCCAACCAAGCCCTGCAGCTGCACGGCGGCTACGGCTATCTGAAGGACTACCCCCTCGAACGCATCGTCCGCGATCTCCGTGTCCACCAGATCCTCGAAGGCACCAACGAGATCATGCGCGTGATCATCTCGCGGGAGATGTTCCGGGGATGAGCGAACGCGCTGCTGATCGCCAGGTGACGCAACCCCACTCCGTCATGGCCCGACTTGTTCGGGCCACCCATGAACACCGTCTTGGATCAGGTGTTCATGGGTCCCCCGCATTCCGCGGCTTCGCCACTCCAGCGGGGGATGAGGGTTCAAATCGCGGGGCGGCCCGTCATCCGACTCGTTCAGGCAGGAGGGACGCATGAGCGACGTCCTTTCCCAGCTCGAGAACGGGATCGGCCGTCTGACGCTGAACCGGCCGGCGGCGCTGCATGCGCTGAATACCGGCATGTGCGAAATCATGATCGAGGCTTTGCTGGGTTGGCGCGGCGATCCGGGCGTCGAGGCGGTGCTGATCGATCATTCCGGCGAGCGGGGGTTCTGCGCCGGCGGCGACATCCGCATGCTGGCCGAGAGCGGGGCAGGGGACGGGGCGGCGGCGCGGCGGTTCTTCTTTGTCGAGTACCAGCTGAACGCGCTGCTGTTCGACTATCCGAAGCCGGTCATCACCATCATGGACGGCGTCACCATGGGCGGCGGGGTGGGGTTGGCCATGCCGTCGCGCTACCGGGTGGCGACCGGGCGAACCAATTTCGCCATGCCGGAGACGGGGATCGGGCTCTTCCCCGACGTCGGCGGCGGCTGGCACCTGCCGCGATTGCCCGGCGAGACGGGGATGTGGCTGGCCCTGACTGGCGCGCGGCTGCGCGGCGCGGACTGCCTGGCGCTGGGGATCGCCACGCATTTCGTGGGGAGCGGGCAGGTGGGTGCGCTGAAGGAGGCCCTTATAAACTCCGCTCATCTCCGCCTTCGCGGGGACGAGCGGATTAGATGTCTCGCGAATTTTGAGGCCGATCCCGGGCCTGCTCCAATCGCCGCGCAGCGAGCGGATATCGATCGGTTGTTCGCCCATAGCAGCGTTGAGGCGATATTCGCTGCGCTCTCGGCCGATCCGTCGGACTGGGCCAAGGCGCAGTTCGATGTGCTGAAGACCAAGTCGCCGCAGACGCTCAAGGTGGCGTTTCGCCAGCTGCGCGGGGGGGCGAAAATCGCCAGCTTCGCCGACGAGATGGCGGTCGAGTACCGCATTGGCGCGCGCGTGGTGCGGCGGCCTGACTTCATCGAGGGCGTGCGGGCGGTGATCGTCGACAAGGACAACGCCCCGCGCTGGAATCCACAAACCCTCGAAGGCGTCACCCTGGCCATGCTCGACGCGATCTTCGCGCCGCTGCCGGCGAACGAAGAATGGCATGCGCCGCCCGGTTGAGAAGCTGCGCGCCCGCGCCCATCTCTGTTAAGCTCGGGCATACCAGCTGGGAGGAACCATGCAAAACCTGAAGAGAACGGCCGCGCTCGCCGCTGGCCTGATGATCGCCCTTTGCGCGACGGCCGCTTCGGCGCAGCCGGCGTACGTCACCGCCGCGGTCGCCAATCCGGCACGGCCCGCCGCCGACACCGCCCGCGATCCCTTGCGCAAACCGATCGACATGATGGTCTTCGCCCAGGTCAAGCCGGGCGACCACGTGCTCGAACTGATCCCGGGCGGTGGCTATTTCGAGCGCATCTTCTCCGGCGTCGTCGGGCCGAACGGCCACGTCTTCGAGGCCGTTCCGGCCGTTGGCGGCTCGGATGCCTCGCCAAAATCGAACGGCATCGCCGCCGATCCGCACTTCAACAACATCACCGAGCTGAACATGAGCGCCGGCGGCGAGGTGGCCAAGAACGCGCCTTACGACGTGATCTGGACCTCGCAGAACTATCACGACCTGCACCTGACCCAGCTGCAACTCGACATCGCCGCCCTCGACGCGGCGCTGTTCGCGGCGCTGAAGCCGGGCGGGGTGTTCATCATCGTCGACCACGCCGCCGAGCTCGGCTCCGGAACCCGCGACACCGACAAGCTGCACCGGATCGACGAGGACCTGGTCAAGAAGGAAATGAAGGCCGCCGGTTTCGTGCTGGAGGACGAGAGCAATGTGCTGCGCAATCCGGCCGACACCCATACCCTGTTGGTGTTCAATCCGGCCATCCGCGGCCATACCGACCAGTTCGTCCTGAGGTTCCGGAAGCCGCGCAGCTGATGGGCCACACCGGCTTCATCGGCCTTGGTCACATGGGCGGCGGCATGGCCGCCAACCTGGTCAAGGCCGGGGTCGAGGTCCGCGCCTTCGACCTCTCCACCCTTGCCCTCGAACGGGCGGCTGCGGCCGGTTGCGCGCGCGCCGCGTCCGCCGAGGAGGCCGCGCGGGACGCCGAGGTGGTGATCACCATGCTGCCGGCCGGCGCCCATGTCCGCTCGGTCTATGCCGATGCGGTGTTCGCCAACGCCGCCAAGGGTGCGCTCTTGATCGACTGCTCGACCATCGACGTCGACTCGGCGCGCGCGGTGGCCGCTCAGGCCGGCGAGCGTGGCTTCCGCTTCGCCGACGCCCCTGTCTCCGGCGGCACGGCCGGGGCCGACGCCGGCACGCTGACCTTCATGGTCGGCTGCGCCGAGGCCGACCTCACGGCCATCGAACAGGTGCTGGCCCCCATGGCCAAGACGGTGATCCGCGCCGGCGCGGCGGGCGCCGGCCAGGCGGTGAAGATCTGCAACAACATGCTGCTGGGCATCTCCATGCTGGGCGTCAGTGAGGCGCTCAACCTGGCCGAGGCGCTCGGGCTGGACGCCGAACGCTTCTTTGAGATCGCCTCGAAATCCTCCGGCCAGTGCTGGTCGCTGACCAGCTACTGCCCGGTGCCGGGCCTGGTTCCGGCCGCGCCCTCCAACCGCGATTTCGAGGGCGGCTTCTCCACCGCCATGATGCTGAAGGACCTGAAGCTGGCGCAAGGCGCCGCCGCCGCCGCCGGCGCTTCGACACCGCTGGGCGCCAGCGCCGAGGCGCTCTACGCCTTGTTCGATCGGCAGGGCCACGGCGACAAGGACTTTTCGGCCGTGATCAAGTTGCTCGCTGGCCGGTTAGAGGACTTGTCCTGACCAGACTTCTCCCTAGATTTTGTCATAGTGGACAGACGGGTCTGTCGGGTGCAAAACGCCCGCCAGTAACAGGCCGGAAAGGCTGTACGGTTAAGGTGTTCGACTGATGGACTACAAGGCCGCATTCGAGACCGCCATCGAGCAGGTCAAGGGCGAAGGGCGCTATCGGGTTTTCGCCGACCTGAAGCGCTATCGCGGCGACTTCCCGCGCGCCGCCTGGACCCGGGACGACGGCAGCCAGAGCGACGTCGTGGTCTGGTGCTCCAACGACTATGTCGGCCAGGGCCAGAACCCCATCGTCACCGAGGCCATGCACAAGGCCATCGACGAGGCCGGCTCCGGCTCCGGCGGCACCCGCAACATATCCGGCACCACCCATTATCACGTCGAACTCGAGGCCGAGCTGGCCAAGCTGCACGGCAAAGACGCCGCGCTGTTGATGACCTCGGGCTATGTCGCCAACGAGGCGGCGCTGGTCACCCTGGCCAAGGTGCTGCCCGGGCTGATCGTCTATTCCGACGCTCTGAACCACGCCTCGATGATCGCCGGCATCCGCCACGGCGGCGCCGAGCGGCACATCTTCCGCCACAACGACCTGCAGCATCTGGAATCGCTGCTGATCGACGCGCCGATCGATGCGCCGAAGCTGATCGCGTTCGAGAGCGTCTATTCCATGGACGGCGACATCGGCGACCTGGCCGGGACCTTGGCGCTGGCGAAGAAATACAACGCCCTGACCTATCTCGACGAGGTGCACGCGGTCGGCCTCTACGGCGTTCGCGGCGGCGGCGTCGCCGAGCGCGACGGCGTGCTGGATCAGATCGACATCATCGAGGGCACGCTCGGCAAGGCGTTCGGCGTCATGGGCGGCTACATCGCCGGCGACGCGGTGCTGGTCGACACCATCCGCTCCTATGCCGACGGCTTCATCTTCACCACCTCCCTGCCGCCGGCCCTGACCGCCGGGGCCCTGGCCAGCGTCCGCTGGCTCACCGAGCACAACGAGGTGCGCATCCGCCACCAGGAGCGCGCCGAGTCGCTGAAGCGCCGCTTCAAGGAAGTGGGCCTGCCGGTCATGCCATCGGTCAGCCACATCGTGCCGGTGCTGGTCGGCGATCCGGTGCACTGCAAGCTGATTTCCGACATGCTGCTGCACGACCACGGCATCTATGTGCAGCCGATCAACTACCCGACCGTGCCGCGCGGCACCGAGCGGCTGCGCTTCACGCCGACGCCCTTCCACACCGACGAGATGATGGACGACCTGGTCAACGCCCTCGACGCGCTATGGTCCCGCTGCAACGTCAAGCGCCTGGGCGGCTACGCGGCCTAAGGCCGCGCCATTTTCCACTCATCCCCGCGGAAGCGGGAACCCAGGTTTTTTACCGCCAAGGACGCCAAGTTCGCCAAGAAGAGCGCTGTTTCTTGGCGTCCTTGGCGAACTTGGCGGTTCGTCTTCGAACCTCAGCAGACCGCAGAGTCTCGATAAAGAGCCTGGGTCCCCGCTTTCGCGGGGATGAGCGGATTTAGTACCCCGATCGTCACCACAGATTCTTGCCGTCCATGACCACGACCTCGACGGCGTCCAGGTCGAAGTCGTCCAGCAGCCTGGCGTTCACGCCGATGCGCGGCTTGCTGAAGTCGGCGACGCCGGTGGAGAAGTCGGGGCTCTCGCCGTAGGTGGGGCAGCCGCAGACGCCGCAATGGTGATGCTGCACGGTGTAGGAGCGCCACTGATAGGTCGAGACCCGGTCGCGTGCGGTGGTCAGCTTGAACTGGTCAGGCGTGTAATAGGCATGCAGGGCGCCACGCTTGGAACAGAAGGAGCAGGTGCAGCGGGTGACGCTGGCCGGCGCTTCGCTGACCTCGAACTGGGTGGCCCCACAGTGACAGCGTCCCTTGATCGGCACGATGCTCGCTCCTCTAATCGTGAGGATGGGGTCTAGACCGCGCCTGCTGACAGCATGTGGCAGCAGTCAGCGCTTGCTGCGCCGGACGCCGCGGCCGAGGCCGATCTTCTTGGCGAAGTCGGAGCGACGGGCGGCATAGACCGGCGCCACCATCGGATAGTCGGCCGGCAGGCCCCATCGGCGGCGATAATCCTCGGGGCTGAGATCGTAGTGTGAGCGCAGGTAACGCTTCAGCATCTTCAGCTTCTTGCCGTCTTCCAGACAGACGATGAACTCGTGCTGCACCGAGCGCGAGATCGGCACGGCGGGTTTGCGGCGTTCCGGCGGCACCGGAGGCGGGGCGTTGATGTCGGTCAAGGCTCCGTGCACGGACCGGATCAGCTCGGCGACGCCGGCGGCGGGGATGTTGTTCTGCGCCACATAGGCCGCGACGATCTCGGCGCTCCAGCGCAGGACGTCGTCGGCGGGCTCTTCAATGACCAGGGTGTCCGACGCCATGCCAATTCATCTCCGTCCCAAACCAATCGCCCCTCAACGTCAGGCCCCACATCACGGCGACGTTGTCGCAGGCCAACGCGTGAAAAGGTTTGGAAGTTCCTGGCGGTGCTTTGCGCAGCGTGGCCGGACGGGTAAACAGGGCCGCGTCCGCTTAAATCCCCGAGATGAGGCCCCCGCCATCGTGACCACCCTTGCTTCCGGCTTTTTCACGGCCTCGCTGCGCGAAGCCGATCCCGAGATCTTCGAGGCGATTGCCGGCGAGCTTGGCCGCCAGCAGCATCAGATCGAGCTGATCGCCTCGGAAAACATCGTCTCACGCGCCGTGCTGGAGGCGCAGGGCTCGATCCTGACCAACAAGTACGCCGAGGGCTATATCGGCCGGCGCTATTATGGCGGCTGCGAGTGGGTGGATATCGCCGAGAAGCTGGCCATCGACCGCGCCAAAGAGCTGTTCGGCTGCGGCTTCGCCAATGTGCAGCCGCATTCGGGCAGCCAGGCCAACCAGGCGGTGTTCATGGCCCTGATGCAGCCCGGCGACACCTTCATGGGCATGGATCTGAACGCCGGCGGCCACCTGACCCACGGCAAGGAGGTCAACCAGTCGGGCATGTGGTTCAAGCCGGTGGCCTATACCGTGCGCACCCAAGACCAGATCATCGACTATGACAGCCTGGCCGAGATCGCGCTGGAGTGCCGGCCGAAGCTGATCATCGCCGGCGGCTCGGCCTATAGCCGCACCATCGATTTCGCCAAATTCCGTGAGGTGGCCGACAGCGTCGGGGCCTATCTGATGGTCGATATGGCCCACTTCGCCGGCCTGGTCGCGGCGGGCGTCTTCCCCAGCCCGCTCGGCCACGCCCACGTGGTCACCACCACGACGCACAAGACCCTGCGCGGGCCGCGCGGCGGCATGATCCTGACCAATGACGAGGAGATCGCCAAGAAGATCGACGCGTCGGTCTTCCCGGGCATGCAGGGCGGACCGCTGATGCACGTGATCGCCGCCAAGGCGGTGGCGTTCAAGGAGGCGTTGCAGCCGGAGTTCAAGACCTATGCGACGCAGATCATCGCCAATGCCCGCGCCCTGGCGGATTCGGTGATGTCGTCAGGCCTGAACGTGGTCTCGGGCGGCACCGACAGCCACCTGATGGTGGTGGATTTCACCCCGAAGAAGGTCAGCGGCCGCGCCGCCGAGATCAGCCTCGAGCACGCCAACATCACCTGCAGCCGCTCGACCATCCCCTTCGATCCGAGGCCGCCGGCCATCTCGTCCGGGGTGCGCGTCGGGACGCCGGCCGGGACCACGCGCGGCTTCGGCGAGGCGGAGTTCCGCCGCATCGGTCAGTGGATCGGCGAGGTCGCCGACGGCCTCAAACGCGACCGAAAGGACAATTCGGCCACCGAGGCCAAGGTGCGCGAAGAGGTCCTGGCCTTGACGGCGCGCTTTCCCATCTACAACTGATAGCGTAACGGCATCGGCGGGAGGGCCACATCATGCGTTGCCCATTCTGCGGACACGCCGACAGCCAGGTGAAGGACTCGCGTCCCACCGAGGATGACGCCGTCATCCGCCGTCGCCGCTCCTGCCCAAACTGCGACGCCCGCTTCACCACCTTTGAGCGCGTGCAGCTGCGCGAACTGACCATCTTGAAGCGGTCGGGGCGCCGCGCCCCCTTTGACCGCGAGAAGCTGGTGCGCTCCATCTCCGTCGCCACGCGCAAGCGGCCGGTCGATGCCGACCAGCTCGAGCGAACGGTCTCCGGCATCGCCCATAAGCTGGAGAGCATGGGCGAGACCGAGCTGCCCTCTTCGGTGGTCGGGGAGATGGTGATGGCGGCGCTGAAGGACCTCGATGACGTGGCCTACGTCCGCTACGCCTCGGTCTATCGCAACTTCCGCCAGACCGAGGATTTCGCCAACTTCCTCAACAAGGAGGGTTTGAGCGACGAGGGGGCGGACGACCAGGCGACGAAATGAGGGTCACCCTCAAGCTCGCCACCTCGCTGGATGGCCGGATCGCCACCGCTTCCGGCGAGAGCCGCTGGATCACCGGCGACGCCGCCCGCCAGGAGGCTCACCGCCTGCGCGCCATCCACGGCGCCGTGCTGGTCGGCGTCGAGACGGTGATCGCCGACGATCCGGAACTGACCGTGCGCCTGGCCGGCTATGTCGGGGCCCAGCCGACGCGGGTGGTGCTGGACAGCCGCCTGCGCATCCCGCCGGACGCCAAGCTGGTCACCGGCGCCCGGCGCGTGCCGACGGTGGTTATTTCGACGCGCAATTCAAACAAGCGTTTGACTGACGCGGGTGTAAGGCTGATCCAAGTTTCCGACAGCGAAGGTCGCGTCGATGCTTTGGCGGCGGTCCTTGCCTTGAAGGAGACGGGCGTGAGCTCTGTGATGATCGAGGGCGGCGGCCAGGTGGCGGCGAGCTTCCTCAGTCGCGGCCTGGTCGATGCGGTGGAGTGGTTCCGCGCGCCAATCGTGCTCGGCGACGAGGGCCGCCCGGCCGTCGGCGCCTTCGTGCTGAAAGACCTGGCCGCGGCGCCGCGTTTCCAGCGCACCGAGGTCCAGACCCTGGGCGACGACCTTTGGGAGCGTTACGAGAAAGCCTGATGTTCACTGGCATTGTCACCGATATCGGCAAGGTGCGCGGCGTCCGCGATACCAATCGCGACCGGCGCTTCGAGATCGAGACGTCCTACGACGTGGCCGGCATCGACCTGGGCGCCTCGATCAGCCATGCCGGCTGCTGCCTGACCGTGGTCGACAAGGGCCGGGGCTGGTTCGCCGTCGAGGTCTCCGGTGAGACCCTGGCCATGAGCACGTTGGGCGACTGGCATGAGGGCCGGCGGGTCAATCTGGAGCGCGCCGCCCGCGCCGGCGACGAGATGGGCGGCCACATCGTCTCCGGTCATGTGGACGGGGTGGGCGAGGTGGTGCAGGTCACGCCAGAGGGCGGCTCGCACCGGCTGCGCATCCGGGCGCCGCGCCCCTTGCATCGCTATATCGCGTCGAAGGGCTCGATCAGCGTCGAGGGCGTCTCGCTGACGGTCAACGAAGTGGAGGACGACATCTTCGGCGTCAACATCATCCCGCACACCTGGGAGGCGACCACGCTGGGCGCGCTCAAGGTCGGCGACCGGGTCAATCTGGAGATCGACATGCTGGCCCGCTACCTGGCCCGCTGGCAGGAGACCGCGGATGTCTGAAGACAGCCCCATTTCGTCGATCGAGGACATCATCGAGGATGCCCGGCAGGGGCGGCCCTACATCCTGGTCGATGCGGAGGACCGCGAGAACGAGGGCGACGTCATCATCTCCGCCCAGTTCGCCACTCCCGACCAGATCAACTTCATGGCCAAGCACGCCCGCGGGCTGGTCTGCCTGGCCATCACCGCCGAGCGCTCCAGACTGCTTCGGCTGCCGCCGATGAGCCACGAGAACAACGCCGAACACGGCACCGCCTTCACCGTCTCGATCGAGGCGAGGGAAGGGGTGACCACCGGCATTTCGGCGCACGACCGCGCCCATACCGTGGCCGTGGCCATCGATCCGACCAAGAACAGCGACGACGTGGTCTCGCCCGGCCACGTCTTTCCGCTGGTGGCGCGCGAGGGCGGCGTCCTGGTGCGCGCCGGCCATACCGAGGCGGCGGTGGATATCTCGCGCCTGGCCGGCCTCAACCCGGCCGGGGTGATCTGCGAGGTGATGAACGACGACGGTTCTATGGCGCGCATGCCCGACCTGGTCGCCTTCGCCCAGCTGCACGGCCTGAAGATCGGCACCATCGCCGACCTGATCGCCTATCGCCGCCGCACCGAACGTCAGGTCGAGCGCGTGGTCGACACCGAGTTCGAGAGCATCTACGGCGGCCGCTTCCGCATGCTGATCTATCGCAACATCATCGACCGGACCGAGCATGCGGTGCTGGTCAAGGGCAAGATCGATCCCGACAAGCCGACCCTGGTGCGCATGCACCGCGTCGACATGGCCGCCGACATGCTGGGCCATGTCGAGCAGCGCCGCGACTATGTTCCCGCCGCGCTCCGCGCCATCAGCACCCACGACGGCGCCGGCGTCGCGGTCTTCCTGCGCGACCCCAATCCGGCTTGGCTGTCCGAACGCTATGGCGGCGGTCTGGAGGCCACCCAGGGACGCCACAACGCGTTGCGCGACTATGGCGTCGGGGCGCAGATCCTGAACGACCTCGGCGTGCGCGAAATGAAGCTCCTGACCAGAACCCCCGTGCGGCCGGCGGCCCTTGAGGGCTATGGTCTGAAGATCATCGACACCGTGCCGCTGCCGGCCGAGGACTAGCCATGCTGGAAGACAAGCACCGCCTGCTCATCGTCGAGGCGCGCTTCTATGGCGAAATCTCTGACGCCCTGCTGGACGGCGCGACCAAGGCCATCGCCGCGGCCGGCGCCGAGTGCGACACCGTCACTGTGCCCGGCGCGCTGGAGATCCCCGCCGCCATCGCGCTGGCCGAGGAGGGCGGCCACCGGCCGGCCGGCGTGCGCTATGACGGCTATGTCGCCCTGGGCTGCGTCATCCGCGGCGAGACCTACCATTTCGAGGCGGTGGCCAATGAATCGGCGCACGGGCTGATGGACCTGGCCATCGGGCGGCGGCTGGCCATCGGCAACGGCATACTGACGGTCGAGAACGAGGACCAGGCCTGGGCCCGCGCCCGCGTCACCGAGGGCGACAAGGGCGGGTTCGCCGCCCGCGCCTGTCTGGAGATGATCGCGCTCAAGCGCCGCCTGCTCGGACAGGCGCGGTGAAGTCGCCCGCGCACCGGGCGCGGTCGGTCGCCCGGCTGGCCGCCGTCCAGGCCCTCTATCAGATGGAGACGGCCGAGGCCGGGTCCGAGGCGGTGATCCGTGAGTTCGCCGACTTCCGCTTCGACAAGGATATCGACGGCGAGGCGCTGGCCCCCGCCGACGAGGCCTATTTCGGCAAGCTGGTGCGCGGCGCGGTCGAGCACCAGGCCCGCGTCGACAAGGCCATCCGCACCCGTCTGGCCGAGGGCTGGCGGCTGGAGCGGATTGACGCCACCTTGCGCGCGATTCTGCGGGTCGGCGCGTTCGAGTTGATCGGCGGCGATGCGCCCGACGAGGTGGTGATCGACGAATATGTCGAGATCGCCAAGTCCTTCTTCGACGGACCGGAGCCCGGCTTCGTCAACGGCGCCCTGGATGGAATCGCGCGCGATGAGCGGCCCGCCTGACGAGTTCGACTGGATCGCGCGCGGCCTGGCGCCGCTCGCCGAGGGCGCGCCGGAAGCCTTCGGCCTGACCGACGACGCCGCCGCCATTCCATCGCGGCCAGGATACGACCTGATCGTCTCCAAGGACGCCATGGTCGAGGGCGTTCACTTCTTCCCAGACGACCCGCCCGACCTGGTCGCGCGAAAGCTGCTCAGGGTCAATCTCTCCGATCTCGCCGCCAAGGGCGCCGAGCCGTACGGCTACTTTCTCGCCGTCGCCTGGCCGGCGAAATACGGCTGGCCGGAGCGGCAGGCCTTCGCCCGCGGCCTGGCCGGCGACCAGCAGCGCTTCGGCCTGAAGCTGTTCGGCGGCGACACGGTGTCGACCCCCGGACCGCTGACCGCCAGCCTGACCATCCTCGGCTGGACCCCCGCCGGACGCATGGTGCGCCGGGCCGGCGCACGGGCTGGCGACCTCATCTTCGTCTCCGGCACGATCGGCGATGGATATCTCGGTTTGTTGGTGCGTAAGGGATTAAGGGTAATAAAATCTTACAAACAGGCCGTTTGGCTGGCCGATCGCTACCAGCTGCCGCAGCCCAGATCCGGCTTGGCCGCTGCTCTCCGCGACCATGCCCGCGCCGCGGCGGACGTCTCCGACGGCCTGATCGCCGACGCGGGCAAGGTCGCGGCGGCGAGCGGCGTCGGGTTCGAAATCGACCTGGACCAGCTGCCTTTGTCGGAGGCGGCCGCGGCCTGGCTGGCGCGGTCGGCCAGTCCCGTCGAGGCGCGGATCCAACTGGCGACCGGCGGCGACGACTACGAGATCGTCTGCGCCGCGGCGCCCGAAGAGGCGCCCGCCCTCTTGGCGATGGCGGCGCTCGCGGGTATTGCGCTCACCCCCATCGGCCAGGCGACTGAGGGCTTGGGCGTGCGGGTGTTCGCCGACGGTCTCGAGGTCGAGGTCGGTCAGGCCGGTTACGTCCACCGCTGAGGAAGCCATGCCGATCACCACCGTCGTCTTCGATGTCGGCGAGACCCTGGTCGACGAGACCCGCCACTGGACCGACTGGGCCGACTGGATGGGCGTGCCGACCTTCACCTTCTTCGCGGCCATGGGCGTCATCGTCGAACGGCGTCGTCCGCACCGCGAGGTGTTCGCCCTGGTGCGGCCGGGCTACGACCACGAGGCGGAGTCCGCCAAGCGGACAGGCAGCCGGCTGGGCCTATAGCCTTGAGCGCGAGGAATTCTACGAGGACGCCTTTGCTTGTCTGGCCGACCTTAGGAGTCATGGTTATCGCGTTGGAATCTCAGGCAATCAGCCTGAGGCGGCAGAAACCTCGTTGAAGGCGGTGGGCATCCCGGCCGACTTCATCGCCTCGTCCACCGGTTGGGGCGTCGAAAAGCCATCGCGAGCCTTCTTCGAGCGCGTCGTCGAGGTCGCCGGCTGCCCGGCCGCCGAGATCGCCTATGTCGGCGACCGGCTCGACAACGACGTCCTGCCCGCCAAGGCCGCCGGCATGACGGCCGTCTTCATCCGTCGCGGCCCCTGGGGCGTGGTGCATGCCGGCTGGCCCGAGGCGGCGCAGGCGGACGTGCGGCTGGAGTCGCTGAGCGAGCTTAGAAGCGCCCTGGAAGGCCCGGAAATATAAGCGTTCTCGCATATTTTTTACCGTCATGGCCCGACTCGTTCGGGCCACCCATGAACACGAGTGCCGGTGAGTTCGTGGAGTGGTTCAACCGCTCATGATCACCGTCCAGCGCCGACGTTCATGGATCCCCCGCATTCCACCGCTTCGCGGTTCCAGCGGGGGACGACGGATTTTAATGTGCCGTTCGGTCCAACCCGATCTCTGCTACCTTCCCCCCATGACGGACCTCTTCGAAGCCGCCGGCTTGACGCCCGAGACGCCGTCGCCGCTGGCGGACCGGTTGCGGCCCACCACGCTCGACGAGGTGGTGGGGCAGGATCATCTGCTCGGACCCGACGGCCCGATCCGGCGCATGGCCGAGGCGCATCGTCTGGCGTCGATGATCCTCTGGGGGCCGCCCGGCACCGGCAAGACCACCATCGCGCGCCTGCTGGCCAACGAGGCCGGCTATCAGTTCCAGCAGCTCTCGGCGGTGTTTTCCGGGGTCGCCGACCTGAAAAAGGCCTTCGAGACCGCCCGCGGCCGTCGCGCCGCCGGCCAGGCGACGCTGCTGTTCGTCGACGAGATCCACCGCTTCAACCGCGCCCAGCAGGACGGCTTCCTACCCTTCGTCGAGCAGGGGATCGTCACCCTGGTCGGCGCCACCACCGAAAACCCGTCGTTCGAGCTGAATGGCGCGCTGCTGTCGCGCTGCCAGGTCTTCGTGCTGAAGCGGCTGGACGACGCGGCGCTGGAGACCTTGCTGCAGAAGGCCGAAGCCTATGATGGCCGCACCCTGCCGCTGCAAGCCGATGCGCGGCACGCCCTGCTGGCCCTGGCCGATGGCGATGGCCGCTATCTGCTCAGCCTGGCCGAGACCCTGTTCAACATCGGCGCGGCCGAGCCGCTCTCCATCGCCGACCTCGGCCGCACGTTGCAGAAGCGCAGCCCAGCTTACGATAAGGACAGAGAAGAACACTATAACCTCATATCAGCGCTGCATAAATCGATCCGAGGCTCGGACCCCGACGCCTCGCTCTATTGGCTGGCGCGGATGCTCACTGGCGGCGAAGATCCGCTGTTCATCGCCCGCCGGCTGGTGCGCGCGGCGTCGGAGGATATCGGCGAGGCCGACCCCACCTCTCTGATCCTCGCCAATGCGGCGAAGGACGCCTACGATTTCCTGGGCTCGCCGGAGGGCGAACTGGCGCTGGCCCAGCTGGTGGTGCATCTGGCCGCCGCGCCCAAGTCGAACGCGGTTTACGCCGCCTTTGGCGCGGCCATGCGGGCGGCCAAGGAGACCGGCTCGCTGATGCCCCCGGCCCATATCCGCAACGCCCCGACCAAGCTGATGAAGGAGCTGGGCTACGGCAAGGGCTATGCCTACGACCACAACGAGGACGAGGGCTTCTCCGGCCAGGACTATTTCCCCGAAGGCATGGAGCGGCAGACCTTCTACGCCCCGAAAGGCGAGGGCGCCGAGGCCCGGGTGACGGAGCGCCTGGACCGCTGGGCCAAGCTCCGAGTTGAGCGTGGCGGACGAGGGTCGTGAGGCAAGTATCTGGAATCCTTCTCCCCTTGTGGGAGAAGGTGGCCCCGAAGGGGTCGGATGAGGGGTTGCAAGCCCTATCCGCCCAGGCTCGTGCCGTCACTCGGAGATCGTCGCGAGACCCCTCATCCGTCAGCTTCGCTGACACCTTCTCCCGCAAGGGGAGAAGGGGCGCCTAATGTCGAAACGCCCACTTGGGTCCGCCCCCAACCTCAGCGCCGGCGAGATCGCCTTCGTGCGGTCGCTGGTGATCCACGAGGATGAGCACATCATCGCGCTGGCCAAGCCGTCGGGCCTGTCCAGCCAAGGTGGGCGGGGCCAGGTTCATACGCTCGACGAACTGCTGTTCGCCTTCGCCAAGTCGAACGGCAACCGGCCGCGCCTGATTCACCGGCTGGACCGCGACACCTCCGGCGTCATCCTGACCGCCAAGACCAAGCCGGCAGCGGCCTTTCTCGGCAAGGCGATGATGGGGCGGCGGTTTGAGAAGGCCTACCGGGCCATCGTCGCCCCTGGCCCGCCCGCGCCGCCCGCGGGGCAGATCGACACGCCGCTGCGCCGCGACGAACAGGGCCGCGAGGCCTTTATGCGCATCTGCACCCCCGACCACCCCGACGCCGAGACCGCCCGAACCCGCTATCGCACCATGGCGGCCGGCGAGGGCGCGGCGCTGATGGAGCTGAAGCCGGAGACCGGCCGAATGCACCAGCTGCGCGTCCACCTGGCCTCGATCGGCCGGCCGATCGCTGGCGATGCCCGATATGGCGGCGTGCTGATGCTGGCCGGCCAGCCGGTAAAGCGGTTGATGCTGCACGCCGCGGCGCTGTCGTTCCCGCACCCCAACGGCGAGCGGATGAGCCTGGCTGCGCCGCCCCCCGCCGACTTCCAGGCGCTGGCGGACAGTTTGCGTTTCCCCGCCGGCGTCGCATAAGGCGGCCATGGACAAGGTCCGCACCCTTGAGGTGGCGCCCGGCGAAGAGGACAGCCGCCTCGATCGCTGGCTGAAGCGTCGCTGGCCGCACCTGAACCATGTGCAGATCCACAAGCTGACCCGCTCGGGCCAGATCCGCGTCGATGGCGCGCGGGTGAAGCCGGAAACGCGACTGGCGGTCGGCGCCCAGGTGCGCATCCCGCCGCTGCCGGACGCGCCAGAGCCAGGCGAGCGCCCCGACCGGCTCTCACCGCGCGACGCGGCCTTCGCCCGCTCGCTGGTGCTCTATGAAGACGACGAGGTGCTGGCGCTGAACAAGCCGTCGGGCCTGGCGGTGCAGGGCGGCACCAAGACCAGCCGCCACATCGACCGGCTGCTGAGCGCCTGGGGCGAAGGCGTGGATCGGCCCCGGCTGGTGCACCGGCTGGACCGCGACACCACCGGCGTCCTGGTGCTGGGCAAGACCCCGGCGGCCACAGCCCGGCTGGCCGGCGCCTTCGCCAAGCGGCGGGCGGAGAAGATCTATTGGGCCATCGTCGCTGGCCAGCCCCGGCCCAGCCAGGGCACGATCGAGCTGCACCTGGCCAAGAAGGGCGTCGGCGACCGCGAAATGGTGGTTCCGGCCGAGCCGAAGGACGTCGGCGCCGAGCCGGCTGAGACGGACTACGCGACCGTCTCCCACGCCGCCAATCGCGCCGCCTGGATGGCGCTGCGGCCCCACACCGGGCGCACGCACCAGCTCAGAGTGCACATGAAGGCGCTCGGCCATCCCATTCTGGGTGATCCGAAATACGCCAGCGATGCCTCCATCGCACTTTCGGCCGGGCTGAAGCTGCAACTGCACGCGCGCCGACTCAGCCTGCCGCACCCCGATGGCGGCATGCTGGTCATCGAGGCGCCGCTCAGCCCGGAAATGAAGCTCGGCTTCGAGCGCTTCGGCTTCAACGAATCCGAAGCCAATCCGGAGCCCTTCCGGCCACGCAAACGGCGATAGCGAACTCTTATTATCCGCTCCGTAGCCTAGGCCACAATGCCCACCGCCGGCGCGATGTCGGCGCTGTTCGGGAAGACGGTGGTGTCCAGGGCGCGGCGATCGACGCCCAGCTGTTCGGCCAGGACGCCCTTGAACAGGGCGCGCATGTCCATGGTGGGCGCGGTGTCGCGGTTTTCGAACAGCTTGGCCTGTTGCAGGGTCGGCCAGTCTCCGATCAGGCCGCCAGGTTTAAGGCCGCCGCCCAGCACCAGCGCGGTCGAGGCGGTGCCGTGGTCGGTGCCTTTGGTGCCGTTGATGCGAGCGGTGCGGCCGAACTCGGTCGCCACCACCACGACGGTGTTGCTCCACTCCGGCCCCAGGCCGCTGGACAGGCCGTCGATCACAGCGTCCAGGCCGCGTAGTCGGCCGGCCAGTTGGCCGTCGGCGCCGCCCTGGTTGGCATGGGTGTCGAAACCATCCAGCGAGACGGCGGCGATCTGCGGCCCGTTCGGCTCGGTCATGAACCTGGCCAGGGTGACGCCGATCTTGCGCGCCGCGTCGATCGCCTGCTGGCCGGCCTGGGCCGCATAGCCCTGCAGCGTTTGCGGCGCGGCCTGCATGGCGGTATCGGCCGCGGGCTGTATCGCCATCGGGTCGGCGGCCATCGAGACGGCGGTCGCCGACGGATCGGCCGGAACGGCGGTGGCGATCTTGGCCATGGCTTCGGTCTCCAGGCCACTGGCTAGGGCCGGGGAGAGCAGCGGGTCGCCGGCATAGAGGTCGGTCAGGATGGTCGGCAGGCGCGCGTCGCGATCCTTGTAGCCGCCAGGCGACCAGGACGCCGCCTGCAGCTTGCCGCGCAGGATCAGCGGGGCCTGGGCCCCGACCGAGATCGCATCGACCTTGCGCGTCGCGCTGAGCGCCTCCATGGCCCGGTTCAGCCAGCCGGAGCCTGAATTGTCGACCTCGGGCACGCCGGTCTCCAGCACGTCCTGCGCCTCGAAATGGGAACGGGCGCGGTCCGGGGTGGCGATGGCCGGCGCAATCCGCGCCTGGCCCTTCAGCGCCAGCGCGTGCACGGTCTCGAGCTTGGGATGCAGGCCGAAGGTTTCGTCCAGCTTCAGCGCCCCGTTCGGCTGGCCGAAGCCGGCAATGGCGATCTCGCGGCGCAGGCCGGCATAGTTTGCGTCGCCGATCGGCGGCGACACCGACAGGCCGTCCATGGCCCCGCGGCAGACGAACACCACCAGCTTGCGCCTGGCCATCGCGCTCTCGGACGCCGCGAAGGCCTGGCGGCCGAGGAAGGTGACGCTGAGGCCAAGTCCGGAGGCGGCCAACAAGGCCGAGCGGCGGTTGAGGTCGAATGAGCGGGTCATCGGCGTTGGAACTCCGGGCTCATCAGCAGGATGGAAAAGGCCTCGGTGCGCGACTCGGCGCGAGCGACGGCGGTGGCCGTAGCGGGGTTGAGGCGGGCGCCCAGGGTGTTTTCGGCGATCTGCATCGGCTGGGCGTCGGCCGCGACCACCTTGGCCGAGAAGGCCTCGGCCCAGCCCATGCGCTTGACGATGCCGTCGGGCGAGGCCCAATCGGCCGCGTCCTCAGACCAGCCCTTCGGCGACGGCGCGCTGAAAGGCTTCTGGCCGAGGCCGTTTAGCACCGGGGCGATCTCCGGGCCGGCCGGCACGTCGGCGGCGCGATAGCTGGAAATTAGGAACTCGTAGGGCGTCTTGAACTTGCGCGCTTCTGGCGACCAGGCTTCGGGAGAGTCGATCAGGGTTTCAGCAATTTTATCAAGCTGTCCGCCGGTCTCATTGAAGCGTTTTTCGAGCCGCGAAACCAGGGTGGGCGGCGGATCGTCAGCGACGAAGTGGCGCGCCAGCTTGACGGCGACATGGTGGGCGGTCGCCGGATGGGCCGCCAGGTCGGTGAGGACGGCGTGGGCCTGATCGATGCCGCCCTGGGCATAGGCCTTGCCGAGGATGTGACGGACGCCGGGCTCGTGGGCGCCCTGGCGGAAGGTGAACTGGCCGGGCTCGCCGAACTGGCCGACCCGTTCCTTGAACCCGACGATGCTCCAGCCGGTCAGCGCGCGGGCGAACTCGGTCACGTCTGCCTGGCTGTAGCCGGAGCCGACGCCCAGCGTGTGCAGCTCCATGATCTCGCGGGCCAGGTTCTCGTTCAGGCCGCCCAGCCCTTTCAGACCCGGAAAACCGGCGCGGCCGAGGTTGGCGTACTGGCTGCCCGGCCCGATCGACTGGATCTGGTCCAGGTAGATCAGCATGGCCGGGTGCGACGAGGAGGCGACCAGCAGATCCTCGAAGCGTCCGAACACGTGCGGGCGGATGGCCTCGCGCTCAAATGGGCCGGTGAGGACCACCGTCTGCAGGTTCTTCTGCCCGACGGTGAAATGGTTGAACCAGAACAGCGCCCAGCGTTCGCGAAAGCCGGCTTCGGTCTCGCTGGCCAGGGCGGCGCGGGCGATGAATTCGCCGCCGGCGCCTTGGCGGATCATCTTCTGGGCCTGTTTGACCGGGTCGGCGTTGGCGTCGCCGTCGCGTTTGGCCTGGCGCTTGTCCATCTGCAGCTGACGCAGACCGGCGAAGGCCTCGGTGCTGGTCTCGAACTGGCCCTGCGGCTGCTCGGCGCCCTCGGGGCGGATCTGCGCCTTGAGATAGGCGATGGGGTCGGGCCGGGTGGCGGCGATCTCGCTTGGACGCGCGCCAAGGCCGAACCGGGTCGCGGCGATCGAAGCCTTCAGATCGGGGTCGATGGACACGCGGACTGGCCTTACCTTGATGCGAAAGCGTTCACATGGGCTTGCACGCGCGGCGCAGCCGGCTTCCGTCGGTCGCATCGTCTCGGCGAAGCGCGCCGGCTTGTCACCCGCGGCCCCCGCGTCTACGCCTGCACGCTCAAGCCTGAGCGCGGAGCCCTGCCTAAGTGAAGCACATCCTGGACGAACTCGAACGGCGGCGCGCCCAGGCGCGGGCGGGCGGCGGTGAGCGGCGCATCGCCGCCCAGCACGCCAAGGGCAAGCTCACCGCCCGCGAGCGCATCGACGTCCTCCTGGACGAGGGCTCGTTCGAGGAATTCGACATGTTCGTCGAGCACCGGGCGACCGATTTCGGCATGGCCGACAACAAGATCGCCGGCGACGGCGTGGTCACCGGCTGGGGCACGATCAACGGCCGGCCGGTCTTCGTCTTCTCCAAGGATTTCACGGTCTTCGGCGGCTCTCTTTCCGGCGCGCATGCGAAGAAGATCGTCAAGCTGTACGAGCAGGCGGCCAAGGTCGGCTCGCCGATCATCGGCCTCTACGACGCCGGCGGTGCGCGCATCCAGGAGGGCGTCGAGGCCCTGGCCGGCTATGCCGACATCTTCCTGCTCAACACCCTGTGCTCGGGCGTCATCCCGCAAATCGCGGTGATCATGGGGCCTTGCGCCGGCGGCGACGTCTATTCGCCAGCGATCATGGACTTCATCTTCATGGTCAAGGACACCAGCTACATGTACGTGACCGGCCCTGACGTGGTCCGGACGGTCACCAACGAGGACGTCAGCCACGAAGAATTGGGCGGCTACCGCGTCCACGCGCTGAAGTCCGGCGTCGCCGACGGCGCCTTCGAGAACGACTTGGAGACCCTGAACCAGGTCCGGCGGCTGGTGGACTTCCTGCCGCTGTCCAACCGCGAGAAGCCGCCGGTGCGCGAAAGCTACGACGATGTCGAGCGTCGCGAGGCCTCGCTCGACACGCTGGTCCCGGCCAACGCCAACAAGCCCTATGACATGAAGGAACTGATCCTCAAGGTCGCCGACGAAGAAGATTTCTTCGAGATTGCAAAGGATTGGGCCAATAACATCGTCGTCGGTTTCGCCCGCATCGGCGGCGAATCGGTCGGCATAGTCGCCAACCAGCCGCAGGTGCTGGCCGGGGTGCTGGACATCGACGCCGCCCGCAAGGCCGCACGGTTTGTGCGTTTCTGCGACGCCTTCTCCATCCCGCTGGTCACCTTCGTCGATGTGCCGGGCTTCATGCCGGGCACACGCCAGGAAGGCGGCGCGCTGATCAAGCACGGCGCCAAGTTGCTGTTCGCCTATGCCGAGGCGACGGTGCCGAAGATCACCCTGATCACCCGCAAGGCCTATGGCGGCGCCTATGACGTGATGAGTTCCAAGCACATCCGCGGCGACGTCAACTATGCCTGGCCGACCGCCGAGATCGCGGTCATGGGGGCCAAGGGCGCCGTCGAGATCATCTTCCGCGCCGACATGAACAATCCGGAAGCCATCGCCGCGCGCGAGGCCGAATACAAGGACCGCTTCGCCAACCCCTTCGTCGCCGCCAGCCTCGGCTATATCGACGACGTCATCATGCCCAGTGAAACGCGCCGCCGCATCGCCCGCGCGCTGAAGAGCCTGAAGGGAAAAAAGCTCGAGAACCCTTGGAAGAAGCACGACAATATTCCGCTCTGAGCGGGGCCGTGCTGCTGGCTCAATAGTGGAACTGGCACTGTGCGATCTCGATCCGCTGCACGGCGCCGGAACCGACGACACGGTAGACGAGGCGATGTTCCTCGCTGACGCGCCGCGACCAGAAACCTGCGAGATTGCCTTTCAGAGGCTCGGGTTGACCGAGGCCTCTGAACGGCGAGCGCCGGATGTCCGCCAGGAGGGCGTTGATCTTGCGGACCAGTTTTGCGTCGTGGTCCTGCCAGTACAGATAGTCGCTCCAGCCGCGAACCGACCAGGCCAGGATCATTCGGCCGCGTCGCCGACCACCCGACCTAGGCCGCCGTCCGCGCCGAACTCAGCTTCGACAATCTCGCCAGCATTCAACTGGGCGATCGACTCATCCAAGGCCTTGCGGTTGGCCTCGGTCGAATTGAGGTAGGCCGTCTCTTGCCAGCCGTTCCAATCCGACAGAGACATCATCACGACGGGATCGGCCCTGCGGCGGCTGATGACAATGGGGACGTGATCCTCGACCACCCGGTCCATCACAGACTTCAGGTTGGCCCGCGCTTCCGAAAAGGTCGTGACGTTGATGCTGCCGCTCTTCATGCCACAAGCATGTACCAGATATTGTACAAGATCAAGAAGAGGTGCCCGCTCAAGTGGCCAGAGCAGGGTCTCGAAGCGTTTTGAGGGTTTGGAAGAGGAGCCAAAAAGCTCGAGAACCCCTGGAAGAAGCATGACAATATCCCCCTTTGAGGGGCGCGTCGTTCGGCAGGGGCTATGACCACCACACCGTTTTCGGAAAAGCTCCGCCTCGTCCTCAAGATGCTGTCGATGAGCGCCGCCAGGCTGGCGTCCGAGCTGGCGATCGACAAGTCGGTGATCAGTCGCTGGCTGAAGGGCAGCGTCCAGCCCTCGGCGCACAATCTGTCGCTGCTGTCGGCCCTGGTCGCAACCCGGGTGGAGGGATTCCGCACCCTGGACTGGGAGCGCAGCCTGGAGAGCCTGGCGGCGCAGTTCGGGGTGGATCCCGACGTCATCCCGACCATCCGCCCGCCAGCGCCAGCGCCAGCGCCAGCGGCGCTGCCGATCGCGATCTGGGATGAGATGATCTCGACCGCGGCCTCGCGCGGCGCGGCCTATGAGGGATTTTTTCGCTCCACGCGCCCACATCCCAGGAGCGTCGGCAGGTTCCTGCACGAATACGGCATGATCAGGCGCGATGAGATCGGCCTGCTGCGCCTGACCATGGGTAGCGCCGAAACCATCGTCGAGGGATGGATGATCCCCCTGAACGGCCAGCTCTACAGCATCAGCGCCCAGGTCAGCACCGGCACCCTGCTGTTCGGGATATTCAACGGCCTCGGCGCTTCGCGTGTCGATGTGTTCGATGGCCTGACGCTGGTCCCGGGCTTCGACCAGGGACGCTCGCCCATGGCCACCGCCATGCTCTGCGAACGGGTGGGGCAGCTGAGCGGCGACCGCGAGGCCGACGACGCGCGCTTCGCCGAGCTGGCGTCGCAGAACCCCCTGGCCCCAGAGGGCTCGATTCCGGAGCACGTCCAAAAGCATCTGGTGCGGGATTTCGGCCCCGCCGCCGTGGCGCTCGGCGGCGACTGGCTGCTCAACATGTCGCTCGCCCGCACCATGAGCCGCGGCCCCGAATACGAAACGCCGCCGACGACGCCGAAAACCTAACCCGGTTCAGGGCGCTAGAGGTGATCGCCGCGATGCAGGGGATCGGGCAGCTTGGCGCCATCGGCGGCAAAGCTCAGCGACACCGAATTGATGCAGTAGCGCTGCCGCGTCGGCGGCGGACCGTCCGGGAAGACGTGGCCCTGGTGGCTGTCGCAGCGGGCGCAGCGGGTCTCGATGCGCACCATGCCGTAGCTGACGTCCTTGATGGCCCGCACGTGCGCCTCGTCGATCGGCGCATAGAAGCTGGGCCAGCCGGTGCCGCTCTCGAACTTGGTCTGGGCGCGGAACAGCGGCAGGCCGCACAGCCGGCAGCAATAGACGCCGTCGGTCTTGTTGTTGAGCAGGCCGCCGCAGAAAGGCGCCTCGGTGCCGTGATGCAGCAGCACCTCGGCCTCTTCCGGCGTCAGGTCGGCTTCGAGCCGCTTCAGCTCGTCTGGCGAAGGCGGCGTCAGGTCGAAACCCAGGGCCGAGCGGGCGTGGCTGGTGGAGGTGTCGGTCATGGGCTCAACATGGGCCTTTTCGCCGAGGCTTTCCAGGGGCGCCACACGAGGCTGGCCGAACGCCAAAGAAAGAGATAGCGTCGTTATCCGTGTCTATCAGGGGGGAAATCCAATGGACATTATGCATCTGTTGTTCAGCTTTCAGGGCCGTATCCGGCGCCTGCATTGGTGGCTCGCGGCCGTTGGTGTCGGCGTTGTGGTCGGCATCGTCATCTCGGTGCTCGCGCCGATGTCGGGCATGGCGCAAGGCACGCCAAATCCGCTCTTCATGGCCGTGCTCGGGATCATCTACATCGTCGATATCTACATCAGCCTGGCGCTGGGCGCGAAGCGTTGCCACGACCGTGACAAGTCGGCCTGGTTCCTGGCCATCGGCCTCATTCCGCTGATCGGCGGCATCTGGCTGCTGATCGAGCTCGGCTTCCTCGACGGCACGCAAGGCCCCAACCGCTTCGGCCCTTCGCCGAAGGGGATTGGCGAATCGAGCGTCACGGCTGGACCGGCGGTCCAGGCGTAAGTCTCTTCCGGCCGGATCGTTGCGGCCCTAGACTTGGCCCGAGCATCAAACGGGGCGAGTCAGTACGGGCATGAACGGCGGCCAGATCGACTGGCGGGAGCTCTTCCTGTCCGCGGACGGGAGGCTCCCGCGCACGCCTTTCCTGATCGGGTCGGCCATGCTGATCGCGATCACGGCGCTCTACGAGGCGCTGGTCGGCCCGGTCGGCCATTGGCTGACCGGGCTGATCGTCTATCCGGCGGTGCTCTACGGCGGCGTCTGCGTGGTGTCCAAGCGGCTGCACGACCGCGGCCGCTCCGGCTGGTGGGCGGCGCTGATCTTGTTCGCCGTCGCCGTGGTCTGGCCGCATCCGGCCGGCTTCCTCGACTTCCTGCTCATGCTGGTGCTGATCTGGGCGGCCATCGAACTCGGCGTGATGGACAGCGAACAGGGCGCCAACCGCTACGGCCCCAACCCCCTGCGGCCCGCCTCCGCCTGAACGGGCGTCAAAGCACCATCTGAGTCTGGGTAATAAGCGCAACCAGCTTGCCGTCGTCGCTCTCGATGCGAGTCTGCCAGACCTGGGTGCGGCGGCCGCGGTGCACCGGGGTCGCCGTGGCGGTCAGTGTCGATCCAGCCGGCGCGGCGCGCAGGAAGTTGGTCTTGCTTTCCAAAGTGGTGGTGCCGGCGCCTTCAGCCAGGTTGAGGATGGTCGCCGCGGCCCCGACCGTGTCGGCGAAGGCCATCAGGGCGCCGCCGTGGATGCTGTGGCCGGCGGTGCAGAGATCCTCGCGCACCAGCAGGCTGGCGACCACCGTCTCGCGGCTGGCCTCGATGAAGCGGACCCCCATAAGGGCGGCGAAGGGCATCGGCGAGGCCCGCAGGCGTTCGAGATCGGTCAAGGCTTTGCCTCCGTGGGCGAAGAGACCGCCCATCCCAGCCTTGGCCGGAATGGGCGGGCAGGGACGTCAGGCCTGGGCGGCCGGCTCGAAGAAGCCGGTGATGCTTTGCAGGCGACCGTCGGCGCTGACCACGCCGAAGTCGACCCCGCGCACCATCGGCGCCTCGCCCTCGGCCGTAAGCTCCCAGCCGAAGCGGACGCGGTCGTTGTGGGCGTCGACCTCGCTGGTGCGGCGGAAGCGGTGGTTGGGGAAGCGATCCTGCACGGCCTGGACCATGGCGTCGATGCCGTCATGGCCCTGGCCGTCCATCTGCGGGTCGAGATAGCTCGCCGTCTCGGTCCAGGCGCCGGCGACGAGGTCGCGGCGATCCTCGGCGTTGGTGGCGTTCCACATGGCGATATAGCGGTCGATCAAGGCGACAGGGGCGTTCATTGGGGGGCTCTCCTAGAGGTTGGCCGCCGCCGGAGATCGGCTGCGGACGATGTGAAGGGTGGCCGACCGGCTGAGGCAGGTCGATTACCTGCGAGGTCATTGGAACGACCCGATCGGGGGTCTATCGATGCGGCATGTCCGTTGTCGCCATGCCCGTTGGAGACCACCTGCGCGAATGGCGCCTGCGTCGCCGCATGAGCCAGCTCGACCTGGCCTGCGAGGCGGAGATCTCCACCCGCCATCTGAGCTTCGTCGAGACCGGCCGCTCTCTGCCCAGCCGCGAGATGATCCTGCACCTGGCCGAACAGCTCGACATCCCGATGCGCGAGCGCAACGTGCTGCTGGTCGCCGGCGGCTATGCGCCGCTGTTCCCCGAGCGCGCCCTGGCCGCCCCGGAGCTGAAGGCCGCGCGCGATGCGATCGACCTCCTGCTCGAGAGCCAGAAGCCCTATCCCGCCTTCGCGCTCGACCGGCACTGGAACATCATGGCGTCGAACAACGCCCTGCCGGAGCTGTTCGAGGGCGTCGATCCGGCGCTTCTGGCGCCGCCGGTGAACGTCATGCGGCTCAGCCTGCATCCGAACGGGCTCAGCCCGCGCATCCTCAATCTTGCCGAATGGCGCGGCCACCTGCTCAGCCGCCTGCGGCGGCAGATCGACCTGACCGCCGATCCGGTGCTGATCGCCCTGCTTGAGGAGGTTCAGGCCTATGGCAAGGGCCTCACCCTGGCGCACCCGAGCCTCGCGCCGAGCGACATGGTCATTCCGTTCCGCATCAAGACCGCCGTCGGCGTGCTCACCTTCTTTTCGACCACCATGGTCTTCGGCACGCCAGTCGAAGTGACCCTGTCGGAACTGGCGCTGGAATCCTTCTTTCCCGCCGACGCCGAGACCGCCGCCATCGTGCGGTCGCTGACGCCTCCGGCCTAGCGCTCAGGATAGGGCCGCCGCGCCGCCGGCGATGGCGACCAGGTGCGCGCGCGACCGCGCCCCGACCTTGGCGCGGGCGTTGTAGACGTGGCTGTGCACGGTCAGGGCGGAGATTCCCAGCACCTTGCCGATCTCGCGATCGGTGAAGCCCTGTGACAACAAGGCGATGGTCTCGCGCTCACGCAGGGTGAAGGCGTCGTTGTCCGTGGGCCGCAGATCCGGCGTCAACGCCTGGGCCCGCTGCAGGGTCGCCGATGAGATGGCCTGCAGATAGAGCTTCTCCGCCGCGGCCAGGGCGCGGCGCGGTCCGGCGACGCTGACCAGACCCAGATAGCCGTCGCGTGAACGCACCGGCGTCACATAGCCCTCGCGAAAGCCCCACCTTGCGACCTCGGCATGGACGATCCGGCCGGGATCGCCGCGCGGCAGGGTCGGGATCAGCTCGCTCCAGGCGACCGGCGCGCCGGACACCATCGCCCATCGCGGCCCGGCGTCGATCTTCAGATAGCCTCGTTCCCGATAGAGCTGCAGCCAGTCCGCCGGCCAGTTGACGAAATAGAACGGCTCGCCGCTGAGCGCCTTGAGGCCCGAAACCATACCGCAGGCCGAAGCGGTCATGCCCACCTTGGCGGCCGCGGCGTCAAACAGCCGGGCGACCTCCGCCACCTCGCCGCAGGCCTCCAACTCGCCGGCAAAGGCCAGCGCGCCGGCGCCCAGTTGCATCGTCATCGGTCCATCTTCCAGGTCGTGCCGGACACCGCACCATAGCCTCGCCGCCGAGACCCCGGCCAGGGCTAGGTCGGCGCCCGGGCTTCGCGGGCGCTCAGGGCGCCCATTTCGATGCGGATGCGGTGGCGCAGGAGCAGCGCGTTGAGCAGGGTCCAGACCAGGGCGACGGGCCAGTCTCCGAAGGCCAGGGGCAGGACGGCGATCTCGGCGACGACGATGCAATAGTTGGGGTGGCGCACGAAGCGGAACGGGCCGCGGCGTACCATCGGGGCCGCGTCCAGGGTGATGATGCGGGTCGTCCAATAGGGGCCGAGCGTCGCCACCACCCAGACCCGGAGCAGCTGCAGCACGATGAAGGCCCCGATCAGCGGCCAATAGGGCTGGCGGTCAAGCGGTGTGGTCGCGGCGATGGCGACCAGCCAGGCGGCGTGCAGCAGCACAAACAGCGGATAGTGGGCGCGGCCAACCTCGCGGGCGCCGCGGGCGAGCAGTCGGCGGGTGTTGGAGGCGGCCAGGGCGAGCTCCACCAGCCGCTGCAGCGCAACCAGGCCTAAGATCCAAACCAGCGGACTGTGCAGCAGGGTCGCGATCAACGGCCGGCCGCCGCGACGTCCGAAGTCTCGCCCGCCATCCAGGCATCGACCCTGGGATCCATCACGCGGCGCCACAGGGGCGGGGTCAGGGCCAGCAGGATGGCGCCGGCGTAGCCGGTGGGCAGCTCAGGCGCATCCGGCTCGATCGCCAGCCGCTGATAGGCCTGGGTCGGCCGGCGGTGGTGGTCGCTGTGCCGGCCCATATTGAACAGCGCCCAGTTGTTCATCCGCCGCGACGAGTTCCAGGAATGTTGCGGACCCAGCCGCTCCAGGCCGCCGGCCGGCTGCCGCCGCCGCGCCAGGCCGTAGTGGGCGATGTAGTTGAACATCTCCAGCAAGGCCACCGCCAGGGCCGCCTGGGCGGCGAAGAAGGTCAGCGCGCGAATCCCGAGCAGGCCGACGCCGACACCGATCAGCGCCTCGATGGCCAAATAAAGCAGCATCCGGTTGGCGGGGCCGAAGACGCGCCGGCCGGTGCGGCGCAGGCGCGCGAGTTCGAAGCGCCAGGCTTCGCGCAACTGGCCGGTCACCGAGCGGACGATGAAGCGATAGGCGCCTTCGCCGCGCCGGGCGGTGGCGGAATCCTCGAAGGTCGCCGCATGCACGTGGTGGCCGTGGATGTGGGCGATGCGGAAATGCATTTAGCCGACACTGGCCAGCAGCACGAGGCCCAGCCCGCGCTCGGCCCGGACCGGGCTGTGCACCATCTCGTGGGCGGCGCAGATGCCGAATACGCCGGCGGTGACGCCGACCGAAACGGTCAGGCCGATGGCCGGGATCAGGCCCGCCCCCGACCGCGCGATGGCGAAGGCCGCCCAGACCGTCACCGCGATCTGGGCGGCGATGTAGAGATAGGGCAGGGCGCGATAGCGCAGGCCGCCCGGCGGCGTCCCGGCCTCCGCCTCGAACCCGAGCGCCAGGTCCAGGCTGCATAGCGACACGGGCGCCAGCGCCACGGTCAGAAAGGCCCAGGGGCCGCCCAGCAGGAAGCCCAGCGGCGCCGAGGCCAAGAACAGGAAGGGGATGCTAAATCTCAGCGTCCTCATGGGAGTCCGGTCGTCCGCACCAGCCGAAACGCCAGCCCCCCGATACTCGCAGAAAGCTCCCGCACGGCCTAGGGCGCCTAGACCGGCCAGTTGTCGATCAGGCGGGTCTTGCCCAGGCGGGCGGCGACGAAGATGCGGGCGGGCGCGGTGGTGGGGTCGGGACCCAGGCGGGCGAGATCCTCGCCGCCGCGGACTTCCAGATAGTCGACCCGCTCGAAGCCGGCCTGCGCCAGTGCGGCCAGCGCGCGGGCCTCGACGGCGGCTACGGCCTCGCCGCCGCGCACGGCCTCGGCGGCGGCCTTGATCACCGCGTTCAGCTGGCCGGCGACCGGCCGCTCGGCGGGCGTCAGGTAGGCGTTGCGCGATGAGAGCGCCAGGCCGTCAGTGTCCCTGACCGTGGGCAGGCCGACGATCTGCACCGGCATGTCGAGGTCGCGGGCCAGGCGGCGGATGACCAAGAGCTGTTGGTAGTCCTTCTCGCCGAACACCGCGACGTCGGGGGCGCACTGGTTGAGCAGTTTGGACACGACGGTGGCGACGCCGGCGAAATGCTGCGGTCGCGAGAGGCCGTCGAGGGGGGCCGACACCTCGGCGACGGTCACCGTGGTGGCGAAGCCGCCTGGGTACATCTCGCCCGCGGTCGGCGCATAGAGCAGGTCGCAGCCGTTGGCCGCCAACAGGGCGGCGTCGCGCGCCTCGTCGCGGGGATAGGCGTCGAAATCCTCGCCCGGCGCGAACTGGGTCGGATTGACGAAAAGGCTTGCGACCACACGCTCGGCGAGCTCGCGGGCGCGGCGAACCAGGGCCAGGTGGCCCTCGTGCAGGCCGCCCATGGTCGGGACCAGGGCGACGCGCGCGCCGGCGGCCTTCCAGGCGGCGACCTGGGCGCGGAGCTCGGCGACGGTCCGAACGATCGGCGGGGCGGCAAGGGTCATGGCCGCCCCAATAGCGCAAAGCGGTCGCGGAAAACGACCCCCAAGATTGCGGCGCCGCACACATTGACGCTACAGGCGGCCGGGGTGTCTGGTTGAAGGCACGGGCAGCAGCGAATCAGGCGGAGAAAACGGTGGGTCAGGCACGCGTCATCGTGGTCGGCAACGAAAAGGGCGGGGCCGGCAAATCGACCCTGGCCATCCATCTGATGACCGCGCTGCTGCATGAGCAGGCGCCGGTGGCGGTGATCGATCTGGATCTGCGCCAGCGGTCGCTCGCCCGTTTCCTGCAGAGCCGGCGAACCTGGTGCGCTTCGAACGCCGCCGCCTTGCCGATGCCGCAGGAGATCGAACTGGCCGAGGCCGGGCCGCCGGCCAATGTCGACGACAAGGCCGCGCTGTCGGCCTTCGAACGCGTTATCGCCGAGGCGCGCGGGCAGGGCGGTTTCGTCCTGATCGACACCCCCGGCGGCGACAACGCCCTGTCGCGCGCCGCCCATGGCCAGGCCGACATCATCGTCACGCCGATGAACGACAGCTTTGTCGACTTCGACCTGTTGGGCCAGGTCGATCCGCTGACGCTGAACGTGATCCGGCCCAGCCTCTATGCCGAGACCGTCTGGAATTCGCGCAAGGCCAAGGCGGTGGCTAACGGCGGCTCGATCGACTGGGTCGTCATGCCCAACCGGCTGGCCCCGGTGCGGGCGCGCAACCGCCAGCGGCTCGAGGAGCGCGTGCAGACCCTGGCCAAGCGCGTCGGTTTCCGCATCGGCGCCGGCCTGCGCGAGCGGGTGATCTATCGCGAGCTGCATCCCTTCGGCCTGACCGCGGCCGACCTTTCCTCCAAGGTGCGGCCAGTGCCGATCTCGCTCAGCCACATCGCCGCGCGCCAGGAGCTGCGCATGCTGGTCGTGGACCTGGGTCTGGCGGCTGAGGGGCCGCTGGCCGAGCCGGTTCGCGCGGCGTCATGATCCCGGGGCGGCCTTGATCTACCTGCTGGCCGCGGCCGCCTTTGTCTTTCTTGTGGTCTGGGGCGCGGGCGCCCGCCACCTCGGTCGCTTCAGGGATTGGCGCGGCGCCTCGGGCCTGGCCGCCATCGGCGTGCTGGCGGCGGCGGGTTTCCTGGTGGTGCGCGGCCTGCTGATCGCGGCCGGAGCCTTGGCGGTGGCCGGCCTCGGGCTGGCGCTCAGCGCCCGCTGGCCGCGCGTGTCGGCGCCTCGGCCGGCGAACGGCGAGGCCATGAGCCTGGACGAGGCCAGGGCGATCCTGGGCGTCGGCCCGACCGCGACGGCGACCGAGATCCGCGCCGCCTATACGCGGCTGATGCGCCGGGCGCATCCGGACCAGGGTGGAACCAGCGGACTGGCGGCGCAGGTGAATGCGGCGCGCGACAGGCTCAGTCGGCCCTAAAGACCGACGGGCTCAGCCTTCCGGAGAGACCACCACGCAGGTCTGGTGATGGGCGGCCATCGTCTTGCAGGCGCGCTTGGCCTCGGCGGCGCTCAGGCCGGAGAAGCGGGCGCGATAATAGCCGTGGCCGGCGGCCTGGACGTCATGTTCGGCGTCGCCCAAGCGGTCATAGTGCTCTTGCAGGGCGCTCAGGGCGTCGTGGGCCTGGCCCCTTTTCTTATAGGCGCCGATCTGGACGGCATAGGCGGCGTCTTCGGAGTCGCGGCCCTTGGCGCGCCTTTTGTCGGCCTTGGCCAGTTTGGCGGCCTTCTTCGCCGCCTGAGCCGCTTCACGGGCGGCGCGGCGGTCGTCGGCGCGGGCAGGCGGCCCGCCGCGGTCGGCGCGGGGCGGGCCCATCTGTTCAGGCACGTCCTGGGAGATCAGGTGATGGGTGGGGGAGGCGTCGGTCAGCACGATCTGCAGGCCAGCCTGGTCGCCGGAGCCTTGCTCCGTTGGCGGACGAACGATCTGGCCGCTCGGGATGGGTTCGTGCAGATTGTCGGCCACGGTGATGTTCTGGCCGAGCGCACGGTGGTTCAGGACGCTGAAGCCGGCGTCGAGCAGGTCGGCCACGTGGGCGTCGCGGGCGGCGCTGGACGAGCCGCCAAGCACGACCACGATCAGGCGGCGATTGTCGCGTACGGCCGAGGCGGCGAGGTTGAAGCCAGACGCGCCGATATAGCCGGTCTTCAGGCCGTCGACCCCGGGCGTGCGGCCCAGCATGCCATTGTGATTGGTCATGTTCAGGCCGTGGTAGTCGAAGCTGCGCAGGCTGAAAAAGCGATAATATTGCGGATAGTCGCGCATCACGGCGCGCGACAGGGTGGCGATGTCGCGGGCGGTGGAAATCTGCCGCGGATCGGGCAGGCCGGAGGCGTTGTCGTAGTGGGTGTTGGTCATGCCCAGCTCCTGGGCGCGCAGCGTCATCAGGGTGGCGAAGCGGGCTTCGCTGCCGCCGATCTTCTCGGCCATGGCCACCGCCATGTCGTTAGCCGAGTGCACCGCGATCGCGTGCATCGCGTCGTCGACGGTGATGGTCTCGCCGGGCTTGAGGCCCAGCCTGCTGGGGGCCATGCTGGCCGCGTGCTGGGAGACCACGATAATGTCGTTGGGCTTGATCCGGCCCGAGGCCAGCGCCTCGAAGGTCAGATAGAGCGTCATGATCTTGCTGATTGACGCCGGATAGCGCGGACTGTCGGCGTTGCGTTGATAGAGCACCTCGCCATTGCTGGCGTCGATGACGATCGATGCATAGCGCGGGGCCATCGTGAAGAAGGGGGCTTGCGCCTGGGCCGCGCCGGCCGTGCTGAAATCGGCCGCGAAAACGGTGGCGAGAACCAATGAGAGTGCCACGAAAAGGCGGCGGGCGGGCTGGTACATAAGGGCGCTCGTCGGAAAACTACTGGCGGACCCCGCTCCGCCAACGCGTGCGTGTACCATGCCGATCATCTCCTTTCGTTAAAGTAAACAACTAGTGAGCGACAATGCCGCACGCTGACGATTCGTTTGCGTTTATATATGGATGCTGCGCCGCACAACGAGCGGAGCCGTTATTGTGCACTGCACAAATTTTTCTTGACGACCGGTGTTATGGCTGGCAAATTCCAAACCCGCACGGACCCTCCCTTAAACCCCGCCGCGCCGGAGATTAGAAAAACCATGGCCACCAGCGCCCAAACCATCAAGTCGACAGCGGATCAGTACACCGCCGCCGGCAGCCACGCGTTCAAGGACGCGGTCGATAAGTCGATGACCGCGATGAACGAGCTCAACGCCCAGTCCAAGTCGAACCTCGAGGCGGTCGTCGCCTCGGTCACCGCCGCCGGCAAGGGCGCCGAAACCCTCGGCGCGCAAACCATGGCCTATTCCAAGACCTCCATGGACAACTACGTGGCCGCGGCCAGGTCGCTGACCACCGCCAAGAGCATCCAGGAAGTCTTCGAACTGCAGAGCGCCTTCGCCAAGACCGCCCTCGAAGGCTATCTGGCCCAGGTGAACAAGGCGTCGGAAACCGTCGCCGCCTCGCTGAAAGAGACGCTGACCCCGCTCAACGCGCGCGTCACCGCCGCCGTCGAGACCTTCCAGTCCGCTCGCTGATTCGAACTTCAAGTCCTTAAGACTGAGTCGAGCCCGGGGCGGGAAACCGCTCCGGGCTCGTTTGTTTTGGCCCGACTCCTTATATTTACGGCAGCCTATGCCGCCGTTTCGAGTTTAATCGTCGCGGAGGGGCCTTGCGCCCTTCCATCTGGTAAACATTTCCATATCTAATCCGCCCGTGGATGGTTCGCGGCGCGCCCCGGAGAGCGTTTGATGGCCGAGCGAAAGCAAGGTGATCAGAAAACAGACGTTGGTATCGGCGTGGTCACTCAGACCAAGCCGAAGACGCACAAACCGTCGCTCTACCGCGTTTTGCTCTTGAATGATGACTACACGCCGATGGAATTCGTAACCTACGTACTCGAGCGATTCTTCAACAAGTCCCGTGAGGATGCGATCGCCATCATGCTCCACGTCCACCAGCATGGAGTCGGCGTCTGCGGCGTCTTCACCTTCGACGTCGCCGAGACCAAGGTCGCCCAGGTCATCGATACCGCCCGCCGTGAGGGCCATCCACTTCAGTGCACCATGGAAAAGGATTGAACCGCCTTGCCCTCTTTTTCGCAGAATCTCGAAAGAACGCTTCACCGGGCGGTCGAATTCGCCAATCAGCGAAAGCATGAGTACGCCACCCCGGAGCACCTGCTGCTGGCCCTGATCGAGGATCAGGACTCCGCGGCGGTGATGAACGCCTGCGACGTCGACATGGGGGCGCTCAAGAAGAGCCTGGTCAACTATCTCGACACCGAACTCACCTCCATCGTCGTCGACGACGGCGAGGACGCCAAGCCGACCGCCGGCTTCCAGCGCGTCATCCAGCGCGCCGTGATCCACGTGCAGTCGTCCGGCCAGGAGGACGTCACCGGCGCCAATGTGCTGGTCGCCATCTTCTCCGAGCGTGAGAGCCACGCCGCCTATTTCCTGCAGGAGCAGGAGATGAGCCGCTACGACGCGGTCAACTTCATCAGCCACGGCATCGCCAAGAAGGCGGGCGCCTCGGAAGCCCGCCAGGTCAAGGGGGCGGACGACGACGAGAAGCCCCCGGTGAAGACCGGCGGCGAGGCGCTGGAAGCCTATTGCGTCAACCTCAACGACAAGGCCAAGGCCGGCAAGGTGGACCCGCTGATCGGCCGCAACAGCGAGGTCGAGCGCTGCATCCAGATCCTCTGCCGGCGCACCAAGAACAATCCGCTGCTGGTCGGCGATCCCGGCGTCGGCAAGACTGCCATCGCCGAGGGCCTGGCGCGCAAGATCGTCAATCACGACGTGCCGGAAGTGCTGTCCGGCGCGACCATGTTCTCGCTGGACATGGGCGCGCTCCTGGCCGGCACCCGCTATCGCGGCGACTTCGAAGAACGGGTCAAGCAGGTGATCAAGGAGTTGGAGAACCACCCCAACGCCATCCTGTTCATCGACGAGATCCACACCGTCATCGGCGCCGGCGCGACCAGCGGCGGGGCGATGGACGCCTCCAACCTGCTGAAGCCGGCGCTGGCCTCCGGCACGCTGCGCTGCATGGGCTCGACCACCTATAAGGAGTTCCGCCAGCACTTCGAAAAGGACCGGGCCCTCGTGCGCCGGTTCCAGAAGATCGACGTCAACGAGCCGACGATCGAGGACACCTTGAAGATCCTCAAGGGCCTGAAGTCCTACTACGAGGACTTCCACAAGCTGCGCTACACCAACGAGGCGCTGAAGGCGGCCGTCGACCTGTCGGCGCGCTACATCACCGACCGCAAGCTGCCAGACAAGGCGATCGACATTATCGACGAGGCCGGCGCCTCGCAGATGCTGCTGCCTGAATCGCGGCGCAAAAAGACCATCGGGCTGAAGGAGGTCGAGGCGGTGGTCGCCAAGATCGCCCGCATCCCGCCAAAGTCGGTGTCCAAGTCCGACACCGAGGCGCTGAAGCAGCTCGAGACCGATCTGCGTGGCGCGGTCTTCGGCCAGGAAGAGGCCATCCACCAGCTCTCCGCCGCCATGAAGATGTCGCGGGCCGGCCTGCGCGATCCGCAAAAGCCGATCGGCTGCTACCTGTTCTCAGGCCCCACCGGCACCGGCAAGACCGAGACGGCGCGGCAGCTGGCCATGACGCTCGGCATCGAACTGCTGCGCTTCGACATGAGCGAGTACATGGAGCGCCACACGGTTAGCCGCCTGATCGGCGCGCCGCCGGGTTATGTCGGCCACGACCAAGGCGGCCTGCTCACCGACGCCGTCGATCAGCATCCGCACGCGGTCGTGCTGCTCGACGAGATCGAGAAGGCCCACCAGGACGTCTACAACATCCTGCTGCAGGTCATGGACCACGGCTCGCTCACCGATGCGGTCGGCAAGAAGGTCGACTTCAGGAACGTCATCCTGATCATGACCACCAATGCCGGCGCCTCGGAAGGCCAGCGCAACTCCATCGGCTTCGGCCGCGGCCGCTCCGAGGGCGAGGACGAGGAGGCGATCAAGCGCATCTTCTCGCCCGAGTTCAGGAACCGGCTGGATGCGACGGTGGCCTTCAAGTCGCTGACCCCGGAGATCATCCGTCAGGTGGTGCACAAGTTCGTCATCCAGCTGGAAGTGCAGCTGGCCGACCGGCACGTCACCGTCTCGGTCTCCGACGACGCGGCTGACTGGCTGGCCAAGAACGGCTTCGACGAACTCTATGGCGCCCGGCCGCTGGCCAGGGTGATCCAGGAGAACATCAAGAAGCCGCTGGCCGACGAGATCCTGTTCGGACGCCTGGTCCGCGGCGGCCACGTCAAGGTGACGCTAAAGGACGGCAAGCTCGCCTTCGACTTCGAAGGCACGGGCGGGGCGGACGAGGCCGCGGCCGGCGAGAAAGAACCCGAACTGGCGGGTTAACGAAACGGCGCCCCTTCTCCCCTTGTGGGAGAAGGTGGCCCCCGAAGGGGGTCGGATGAGGGGTTAATAGCCCTCTCCGGCAAATCCCGACGGTCATGCGGCGATCTCAGCGCGCCCCCTCATCCGTCAGCTCCGCTGACACCTTCTCCGCAAGTGGAGAAGGTGCAGGGCTATTTGCACCGCTTATCCGTGGCCTTCGCGCCGCAGAGATAGACCGACTTGAGCAGGTAGCTGTCGGCGGTGGTCTGGTCCTTCATCGACGCCGTCATCTGCGCCTGGTTGGCGTAGCTCAGCGAGCCGCCGCCCGGGTTGGCCGGGACCTGCACGTCGCGCTCGACGGAATAAAGCGCGTCGTCGCCGCTGATCGCCTTGAAGAAGATGATCACCCCGAACGGCTTGCCCTTCTGCTGGCCGCAAAAGACCTGGCCGTAGGCGACCCGATAGCCGCCTTCCTGGACCGCCTTCGGGCCATTGACCCGCAGTCCGTCGCAGCTGCCGGCCGCCGCCTGGAAGACGTTGCGCAGATAGACCGACGCATCGACGCCGCGCTGCTGCGGGAAGTTCTGCGAGGTCAGGATGTCGGTGAAGTTGTTGACCGTCTGGTTGGCCGGGATCTGCTCGCGATAGAATTGCGCGCCGGCCGCCTTGTTGGTGATCAGCTTCCAGGCCGGCGGGCCGGGGTAGGGGGCCAGGACCAGGCGCTCGACCGGCGCGGCCGCGGCCGTCGCCGCAACGGTGAGAGCCGCGAAAATCGCCACTGCTGCTGTACGCATCCTGTGATCTCCCCTCCCGGACCGGACCTTGCGGCCAAGCTTAGAGCGCCGACCGGCTCAGCGCGCCAGCGGAAAGCGCAGCTCGAGGGTCTCGCCGAACGGCGTGGCGCGCCAGCGGCCTTCGAGCTGGCGCATGCGTTCGCGCACGGCCAGCACCAGGGTGGGCGTGAACCACCGCGGCGCGCGTTCGTCATAGATGTTGAGGTAATCGCGCGCCTGTTCGACGAAGGCGTCCGCGTCCAGGTCCTCGGCCTGCAGCGCCCCGGTCAGCGCCCCGACGACGCGCTCGGTGATGGCGATCTCGCCGCCCAGCGCCGCGCCGCCGCCGACGCTGAGCTCGGCATAGCCGCCGACCTTGGCCAGCAGGCCGTAGAAGGAGCCGCGCAGGCCAGCCTCGGTCTCCACCGCGAAGTGCAGCAGGTCGTGGACCAGCAGGCCGCGGGTCTCCAGCTCGAAGGCCTCGCCCGTCCCGTCCGGGCTCAGGTATTCGAGCCGGTGCCGGTCGGCCGAAACGCGCGTGAAGCGCAAGGTGAGCGCGTCGTCCAACGGCCAGGCGCGATCAGGCGATCATCGCCGCGATCGACCTGGCGAGCCCCGCCAGCTCGCCGAGGTCGGCCATGCCGCCTTCGCCGTGGGGCCTGAGGGCAACGCCGGTCCAGCGCGGGATGACGTGGAAATGCAGGTGGAAGACGCTCTGGTTGGCGGCCGCGCCGTTTGACTGAACGATGACGATCCCGTCGGGCTGCAGCGCCGCCCGCACCGCCCTGGCGACGCGCTGGACGCCCAGGATCAGGTGCTCAAGCGCCTCGGGCTCGACCTCCAGCAGGTTGCGCGCCTGGCTCTGCTTGGAGATGACCAGGGTGTGGCCGCGGGCTTGCGGGAAGACGTCCATGAAGGCGAAGACCTGATCGTCCTCGAACACCTTGGCGGCGGGCGCCTCGCCGCGCAGGATCTTGGCGAAGATATTTGCGTCGTCGTAAGCGCCGTCGAGGCTCATGGCTTGCCGACCCTTTGCTGCGTCGGCCATGGTCTAACAAACCGGGGAGCCCGCTTCCATGCCCGAGGCCAACCCGACCGAACGCCAGCGCAAGTGGTTCGCCACCATCCGCGCCGGTCTCGAGCGCCACACCGGCAAGAGCATGGACGAATGGGTCGCCATCGCCCGCACCTGTCCGGAAACGGGCCACCGCGCGCGGTTGAAATGGCTGAAGGACCACCACGGCCTGTTGCAGAACCGCGCCTCCCAGGTGCTGAGCGAAGCCTTCGGTTCGCGCATGGCCTGGAGCGAGCCGGACAAGCTGATCGAGGCGCTGTGGGCGGACCAGGCCTCTCGAGCGATCTTCCAGGCGATCGACGCGGCGGCGCGCCAGCCGGGCGAGGTGATCCAGACCGCCCGCAAGGGCTACAACGCCTGGTCCCGCAAGGTGCAGTTCGCCGCCGCCCGCCCGCTCAAGGGCGGCAAGGCCATGCTCGGCCTGGCCGTGCCGCCCGATGCGAACGCCCAGCTGGAAGCGCCGAAGAACGAGAGCTGGTCCGAGCGCCTGAAGGCGCGGGTGTTGATTGCGGATGCGGCGGACGTGGATGCCGAGATCGCGGGGTTGCTGCGGGCGGCGTGGGAGAAGGCGGGGTAGCTATCGCGCTCCTTCCCCGCTTGCGGGAGAAGGTGGCCTCCGAAGGAGGTCGGATGAGGGGTTGAAAGCCTTGTCCGGCAAGTCCCGCCGTTACCCGGCAATCTCACCGCGACCCCTCATCCGTCGGCTTCGCCGCCACCTTCTCCCGCAAGGGGGAGAAGGGTCGCCTTAGTTGGCGCCGCTCAGCTTGGCGAACACCGCCTCAGCCGGCGCGGGCGATCCAATGTTGAACACGCCGTCCAGCACTTCGCCCAGTTCCGCGGCGCTCGCCAGCACGCGCTCGGCGACGCTGCCGTCCCGGCCGCGTTCGGTCAGCCGGGTGTTGACCAGGTTGTAGCGCGTCGTCTCGGTCAGCCGTTCGGCGATCAGGTAGCTGACGAACAGCGACTGCGGGTGGGTGGCGGTGAACCAGCTGTAAGTTTCGTAGTCGGCGGCCAGCTGCGGCTCCAGGCGGAAGAGGTAGGTGGCTCGCCAGTCTTCGCCGATGCGGGCGGCCAGGGTAAAGGCGCCGTCGGCCTCGGTGAGGCGATAGTTGGCCCAGGGCGTCGACTGGTCCCCGGCCCGCAGGTTCAACGGCGCATCCAGCAGGTGGGCGCCGAAGCCGGCGTCGGCCAGATGCGGCCCGTCGGTCAGGTCCACCTGCATCAGCATGTGGCTGCGGCCGCTGGGCGGCGCGTCGGGCGGCGACATCCAGCGCACGCGGGCGGCCAGGCCGGTGACCTGAAAGCCGATGGCCTCCAGCGCCGCCTTGAACAGGCCATTCAGCTCGAAACAGTAGCCACCGCGCCGACTGACCACGAGCTTGGCCTGCAGGCTCTCCAGGTCGAGCCTCACCGGCAGGCCGAGCAGCGGATTGAGGTTCTCAAACGGGATGGCCGCGACCTGGGCGGCCTGCAGCGCCGTCAGCGTTTCCAGGGTTGGCTCGGCCGGGCCGCCGTAGCCGATGCGGGCGAACTAGGCGTCGAGATCGAAGTCGGCCATCAGCGCGCCTTTTCCAGTTGGTGCTTCAGGTGCGTGCGCACCGTCGGCCATTCGCCCTCGACGATCGAATAGCAGCAGGTGTCGCGCAAATTGCCGTCGCGGGTGCGGGTCTCGTTGCGCAGGATGCCATCGAGCTTGGCACCCAGCCGCTCGATGGCGCGGCGGCTCTGGTGGTTCAGCACGTGGGTGCGGAACTCGACCGAAGTGCAGCCCAGCGTCTCGAAGGCGTGGGCGAGCAGCATCAGCTTGCACTCGGTGTTCAGCGGCGTGCGCTGCACCCGGCGGCGATACCAGGTGCCGCCGATCTCGACCCGCGGCGCCTTGGGGTCGATGCGCATATAGTTGGTCATGCCGACCGGCTCGCCGGTGGCGGGCTCGATGACGGCGAACGGCGACCAGCCGCCTTGAGCGCGCCACTCCAGCCGCTCGGCGATGGTCGCGGCCACGTCCTCGGGCGCCGGCACGGAGGTGTACCAGAGCTTCCACAACGCGCCGTCCCTGACCGCCTCGGCCAGGGCCGGCGCGTGGTCCGGCGTCAGCGGAACCAGGGTGGCGTGTTCGCCTGCAAGCGTGACGTCCGGCGGCCAGGGCATCGGGGTTCATCCAGATCGGAGACGCGCTAATGCCGCCTCCAGCGCCGGATGGCAACGCTTAGAACCCCATCCCGCTGAATCGCCCACCCGGCCAGCTTCAGGCTGCCCGGCTGCGGCGCGACTCACCGATGAAGGCCACGATGTCGCTGACGATCTCATCGACATGGGAGTCGATCACGATGTGCTTGGCGCCGGGATAGATCTTAAGCCGGCAATCGGGGATCAGGCCGGCGGTCTTGCGGCCGGCCAGGTCCAGCGGGCAGGACTGGTCGTCGTCGCCGTGAAGAACCAGAACCGGAACGCCGATCTGCCGCAACTCATCGCGGAAATCGGTCTCCACGCCGGCGATATTGGTCTCGATCACCGCCTGCAGCGAGGCCTGCAGCATGACGCGGATGGTCTGCTGCACGCGGTCGGGGGAGGCCCCGGGGCCGTAGGCCGCAACGGCCGCCGGAGCCAGCCATTCGGCGAAACCGGTCGCCCAGATCGCGCGCCAGCCCTCGATGATCGCCGGATCGGTCCAACCTTCGGGATTGGCCGCGGTCTTCAAGGCGAAGGGCAGAGCCGGCGCCACCATGACGACGCGGGCCACGCGGGCGTCGCCATGCCGGCTCAGGTAGCGGGCGATCTCGCCATTGCCCATCGAATGGCCAACCAGGGTGACCGCGCTGAGGTTGAGCGCGTCCAACACGGCGCCAAGATCGTCGGCCAGGGTGTCGAAGTCGTAGCCGCGGCCCGGGTCGTCGGACCGTCCATGGCCGCGGCGGTCGTAGGCGATACAGCGGAATCCGGCCTTGGCCAGCTTGAGCATTTCCGGCTGCCAAAGCTCTGAGCTGAGCCCCCAGCCGTGGGTGAAGACCACGGCTGGGCCTTCGCCCCAGGACCGGTAGAACAGGTCGGTGGCGTCGGAGGTGGTGAGGTGAGGCATGACAGGGTCCTTCTCTTGTTGCTGGGAGAAGGGTGCGCCACGCGGGCGCGGCCGGTCGATTACGCCTGGGGTAATACAAACCGGTCCGGACTGAACCGCCGGCAAAGCGATCGAGCGGGAGGGGAGGCGTCGGCTGCTAGGCCTGCTTGAACGGCGAATAGGCCTCTTCAAGCCATTCCATCTCGCCCTCGACCGCCTCGCGCTCCTGTTCCAGGAAGCGGGCGACGGGGACGCGCAGCGCCTTGTCGGCGATCCAATGGCAGGAATAGACCGGCGAGGGCAGGTAGCCGCGGGCGATCTTGTGCTGGCCTTGCGCGCCGGCCTCGACGCGGGCGAGGCCGAGGCGGATGGCGTGCTCGATCGCCTGGTAGTAGCAGAGCTCGAAATGCAGGAAGGGCGCCTCCTCGAGGCAGCCCCAGTTGCGGCCGTAGAGGCAGTCGGCGCCGATCAGGTTCAGCGCGCCGGCGATCCAGCGCTCGCCGCGCCGGGCCATGATCAGCAGCACCTTGTCGGCCATCCGCTCGCCGAGCAGCGAGAAGAAGCGGCGGCTGAGATAGGGCCGGCCCCATTTGCGCGCGCCGGTGTCCATGTAGAAGGCGAAGAAGGCGTCCCAGTGGTCCTCGGTCAGGTCCGCGCCGGTCAGGCCGACGATTTCGAGACCGGCCTGGGCGTCGCGCCGCTCGCGCCTGATGGTCTTGCGCCGGCCGGACGACAGGGCCGCCAGGAAGTCGTCGAAGGTCGCATAGCCGGCGTTGCGCCAATGATACTGCTGGTTTTGCCGCTGTAAGAGCCCCTGGTCACCCATGAACCGCCAGTCGGACTCGTTGGGAAAGGTGACGTGCAGGGACGAGGCGCCGAACCGCTCGCAGACGGTGAGCGCGCCGCCGAGCAGGATCCGGCGCGCCGCGTCGCGGTCGACATCCTCACGCACGATCATCCTGGGGCCAGTCACCGGCGAGAAAGGCGAAGCGCACTGCAGCTTTGGATAGTAGTTTCCGCCGGCCCGCTCATAGGCATCGGCCCAGGCGCCGTCGAAGATGTATTCACCCTGGCTGTGGGACTTCAGATAGAGCGGCATGACCGCGGCGATGCGGCCGTTCTCGTCCTCGACCGAGATATGCCGCGGGCCCCAGCCGGTGCGCTCGACGGCGCAGTTCGACTCCTCAAGAATGTCGAGGAAATCGAAGGATATGAAAGGGTTGTCCTGATATTCCGGCGTCGCAGCGCACGCGTCCCAGGCCTCGCGGCCGATATCCTTGATCCGGCCGTGAACCTTCACCGCCGGTTTGACGCCGATCACGCAGCGAAGCCTTCGAAGATCAGGTTGTCACAGCCGTTGCGCACCTTCTCCCACTCGGCCGGCGAGCGCACGGTCCAGGCGACGATCGGCATGCCTTTGGCGCGGAACTCGTCGGCGCGGGCGCTGGGCAGCATGTCCATGCCGAGCGCCAGGAAGTGCGGCTTGGCCAGCGCTACATGTTCCAGCCGGCCATAGGCCTTGCGCTGTTCTGGGGCCAGCTTGCGCGAGCCCTCGTCGGTATAGCTGTGGCTGTCCAGGCCGCGCAGAATGTCGGGGTGGTGCTGGGCGAACCAGGCATGGGAATAGGGGTTGAAGCCGATGACGGCGATCGGTCCGTTGTGGTCGATCAGGATCTCATGCACGCGCTTTTCCAGCGGACCGACCTCGCCGGCCGGGGTCTTCAGCTCGATATGCACCATGGCCCGGTGGCCGACCTCGGTCAGGGTGTCGGCCAGCGTCGGAATCCCTTCGTCGGTGCCGAGCAGCCGGAGCGCCGCCAGGTCGCGGGCGGAATGATCGGAGACTCGCCCCTCGGCGCCGGTCATCCGTTCCAGCCTGGAATCGTGGAAGACGAAGGCCTGGCCGTCCGAAGACAGCTGCACGTCCAGTTCGATGCCGTAGCCGTGGGCGCAGGCCGCCTGGAAGGCCGCCAGCGAGTTCTCCGGCGCGCCGCCCGGCGCCCAGAGGCCGCGGTGGGCGACGGGGGGATCGAACAGCCGCTCCCAGGCCTCGCCGAAGCGCTGCTGCGGGGCGATATCGTCAACGAGCGTCATAGGACCTCCACCACGGCATCGACTTCGACGGCGAAATTCAGCGGCAGGCGATAGACCCCGACCGCCGAGCGGGCATGCCGGCCGGGCTCGCCAAAGGCCTGCACCATCAGGTCCGAACAGCCGTTCAGCACCTGGGGAATGTCGAAGAAGCCCGGCCCCGCCTGGACGAAGCCGCCCAGCTTCACGACGCGCTTGACCCGGTCGAGGTCGCCGTCGGTCGCCGCCTTTATCTGGGCGATCAGGTTGATGCCGCACAGCAAGGCGGCCGCCTTGCCGCCCTCCAGGTCCACGTCGTCGCCGACGACGCCCTTGATGCCGCCATTGGCGTCCACCGAGACCTGGCCGGAGATGTAGACCAGCGATCCCGAACGCACGAAGGGCACGTAGTTGGCCACCGGCGCATTGGGCTTCGGCAGCACCACCCCGATGGCAGTCAGGCGTTGCTCGACCTCGGACATGCGCGCTCCTTTTGTCGGCTGGTCATAGCCTCTCGGCCTGCCGCCCGTCACCCCTCATGCGCGTCCTTCTTCAGGGTTCGGCCGGTCACGATCGCGTCGGCGCCGAATCTGGCGCGCACCGCGTCGATGGTCTGTTCGCTGCGCCGGGCGCGGCGCTCGTCTTCGGCGAACATGTCGAGGCCGGCGGCGGCGTCGACCAGGTCTGAAAGACCGGCGCCGATCAGCCGGTAGGCCTGGCCGTGCGCCTCGGCGGCGAGTAGCTCGCGAGCGATGCCGAACAGGGTCCGCGCCGCCTGGGTCGGGACGGGCAGGGTGCGGCGCCGGGTGATCTGGCGGAAGTCGGCGGTCTTCAGCTTCAGGGTGGCGACGCGGCCGGCGACGCCGGCGCTTCGCGCCTGCCGCGCCACCCGTTCGCACAGCGGCCAGAGCCGGTCTTCCAGCGGCTCAAGGCCGCTCAGGTCGTCGAAGAAGGTGGTCTCGGCGCTGATGGTCTTGCGCACCTGGTCCGGATCGACCGCGCGCGTGTCGCGCCCGTGCGCCAGTTCGGAAAGCCGCAGGCCATAGGCCCCCCAGCGCTTGACCAGGGCTTGCGGCTCGGCGCGCGCCAGGTCGCCGACGGTGGTGAAACCGGCCGCATTCAGCCCCTTTGCGAAGGCCGGGCCGACGCCGGGCAGGATGGCGACGGAGCGGGTGCTGAGGAAGGTGCGCGCCTCGCCCGCCGCGATCACCGAAAAGCCGCGCGGCTTGTCGAGGTCGGAGGCGATCTTGGCCAGGAATTTGTTGGCGGCCAGACCCACGGAGACGGTGATGCCGATCTCGCGCTCGATCTCGGCCTGCAGCCGGATCAGCACCTGCGCCGGCGAGCCGCCGTGCAGGCGCTCCGACCCGGCCAGATCGACCCAGGCCTCGTCGAGCGACAAGGGCTGCACCAACGGCGTCAGCGCCTCCAGCTTGGCCATGATGCGGGCGCTCTCGGCGCGGTACTTGGAGAATTCCGGCGGGATGACCACCGCGTCGGGACAGAGGCGTCTGGCCTGGAACATCGGCATGGCCGAGCGCACGCCGGACAGCCGAGCGATATAGCAGCAGGTGGTGACCACGCCGCGCTTGCCGCCGCCGACGATGACCGCCTGGTCGCGCAGCTCCGGCCGGTCGCGCTTCTCCACCGAGGCGTAGAAGGCGTCGCAGTCGAGATGCGCGATGGTCAGCCGCGTCAGCTCCGGGTGGGCGACCATACGCGGCGAGCCGCAGGTCGGGCAGCGCTTGGGCTCAGCCTCGCCATGCAAGAAACAGTCGCGGCAGATGGCGCTCATGGCGGCGGCCAGAGCCAGGCCGCGCCGCGCACGCCTGAGGAGTCGCCGTGGGCGGCGGCCACGATCGGGGTCTCGAAGACGTCGGAAAAGACGTAGCCCGCGACCACGGCCGGGACGCGGGCGTAAAGCTCATCGACATTGGACATGCCGCCGCCGAGCACGATGGCGTCGGGATCGACCAGGTTGACGACGGTGGCCAGCGAGCGGCCCAGCCGGTCGACATAGCGGTCGAGCGCGGCCGTGGCGCCGGCGTCGCCGGCGCGGGCGCGGCTTACGACGGTCTGGGCGTCCGGGGTCTGGCCACCCTGACGCTGGTAGTCGGTCTTCAACCCGCTGCCGGAAATGTAGAGCTCCAGGCACCCTGGCTTGCCGCACCAGCATTCAGGCGCCGGCAGCTCGTCGGATCGTGGCCAGGGCAGGGGGTTGTGGCCCCACTCGCCGGCGATGCCGTTGCGGCCATTGATCAGCGCGCCGTTCGCGACCAGGCCGCCGCCGCAGCCGGTGCCCAGAATGGCCGCGAAGACCACACCGGCGCCCGCCGCCGCGCCATCCATCGCCTCCGACAGGGCCAGGCAGTTGGCGTCGTTGGCCATCCGCACCGCGCGGCGGAGCGTATGCTCCAGGTCCTCGCGGAACGGGCGGCCATTCAGGTAAAGGCTGTTGGAATTCCGCATCAGCCCGGTCTTCGGCGAGATCGATCCAGGCGTGCCGATGCCGATGCTGGCCGTTGCGCCTGCCTGCTTTTCCACCTCGGCGACCAGGTCACGCACCACCGCGCGAGCGGCTTCGTATTCGCCGGGATTGGGTGCGCGGACGCGGGCCTGGAAGGCGCCGTCGGCGTCGAGCGCCGCGGCCTCGATCTTGGTGCCGCCGAAGTCGACCCCGATGCGGATCATTCGGTGATCAGCCCGAGCACCAGCGCGATCTGCATGCGCAGGGCCGGCCAATCGTCGACGCGCGGATGCCGATCCGGCGCGGTGGGCGCCATGTCGCGCAGCCGCGGATCGGCGACCATCTGGAACCGGTGCACGCCGGGCGCCGCGGCGGCCACCGAGTCGAGATTGCCCAGCAGGTCGTCGACGAAGGCGACCGGTCGCTCGGTGCGCGCGGCCAGGGCGGCGACCGCGTTTCCCTTCGGCCCGCTGTTGATCAGCAGCGGATAGTCCATGCCATGCTGGACCATCCATCGCGTCCTCGGCTCGCGGGCGTGGTCGGGGGCATTGGTGAGGGCGACGATGCCGCAGCCCTTGGCCAGCTCGGCAAGGGCGTCGATCGCGCCGGGCGCCGGTTCCATGTCGTCGCAGGCGAATCGGAAGAAGTCGTCGAACAGGGCCTGGCCGGCGGCGAGGTCCAGGTGCTCGTCGGCCCCTGGCGCGAAAATGTTCTGGAAAAGGGCGAAACGGTCCATGCGGAACTCGTAGCCGCGCGTGCCCAAAAAGCGCCCAAACCCATGCATGAACAGGCCTAGCACCTCGTCGACATCGACGATCAGCAGGGGCCTGTGCGGGTCGATGACGACCTGGTTCGGTTCGAGTGCGGCGTCCAAGGCGGCCCCTGCAGTCAACGCGGACTTAAGGATATGGTGTGATTGCTGAACCATAACCGCGCGCAGGACCGTTGTGTCCACTGGCGCGCTGGAACCGGGGCCCGAATGGCGAAGAAAGTCCTGATCGTCGAGGACAACGAGCTGAACATGAAGCTCTTTCACGACCTCTTGGACGCGCAGGGCTACGAAACCCTGGAGACCCGCGAGGGTCTGCAGGCGCTCGCCCTGGCCAGACAGCATCGGCCGGACCTGATTCTGATGGACATCCAGCTGCCGGAAATCTCCGGCCTGGAGGTAACCAAGTGGCTGAAGGAAGACGACGAGCTGGCCCACATTCCGGTGGTCGCGGTCACCGCCTTCGCCATGAAGGGTGACGAGGAGCGCATCCGCGAAGGCGGCTGCGAGGCCTATATCTCCAAGCCGATCTCGGTGGCCCACTTCCTCGACACCATCAAGCGTTTCATAGGGTAGCTGGCCATGACCGCGCGTATCCTGGTGGTCGACGACATCGAAGCCAACGTCCGGCTGCTCGAAGCCAAGCTGACGGCCGAGTATTACGACGTGATCAGCGCTTCGGACGGCCCGACGGCCCTGGCCATGGCCGCCGCCGACCAGCCCGACATCGTGCTGCTCGACGTGATGATGCCGGGCATGGACGGCTTCGAGGTCTGCCGTCGCCTGAAGGAAGACCCGCTGACCCGCCACATTCCGGTGGTGCTGGTCACGGCGCTGGACGGCCGCTCCGACCGCATCGCCGGCCTCGACGCCGGCGCCGACGAGTTCCTCAACAAGCCGATCGACGACGTCATGCTGTTCAGCCGCGTGCGCAGCCTGACCCGGCTGAAGACGGTGATCGACGAGCTGCGCCAGCGCGAGGCCTCGGGGCGGCGCATGGGCGTCATCGCCGGCGCGGCGTCGCGTCTGGCCGGGGCCGGCGGCCGCATCGTCATCTGCGACGACAACGGTCGCCAGGCCCAGCGCATCGCTTCCGAACTGGCCATCGAGCATCGGCCGGTGATCGAGCTGGACCCGGAAAAGGCCCATCTGTCGGCGCGCGGGCCCATCGACCTCTTGATCATCAACGCCAACGCCAAGGGCTTCGACGGCTTGCGCCTGGCCGCGCAGATCCGCTCCGACGAGGCCACCCGCCACGTGCCGATCCTGGCCGTGATCGACCCCGACGACCGCGCCCGCATGGTCAAGGCGCTGGAGATCGGCGTCAACGACGTCTTGCCGCGCCCGATCGACCCGCAGGAGCTGTCGGCGCGCGCCCGCACCCAGATCAAGCGCAAGCGCTACACCGACTTCCTGCGCAAGAACCTCGACCATTCGCTGGAGCTGGCGGTCACCGACCAGCTGACCGGCCTGCACAATCGCCGCTATATGGTCGGCCAGTTGGGCGCCCTGGTGGCCCGCGCCACGCGCGGCGGCGACCCGGTCGGCTGCCTGCTCATCGACATCGACCATTTCAAGAAGATCAACGACAACTTCGGCCACGACGTAGGCGACGAGGTGTTGCGCGAATTCGCCGTGCGGCTGGCCTCCAATGTCCGCGCCATCGACCTGCCGTGCCGCTATGGCGGCGAGGAGTTCGTGGTCATCATGCCCGACACGCCGCTGGCCGCGGGCGAACGCATCGCCGAACGCATCCGCCTGCACGTCGCCGGCTCGCCCTTCCGCGTCGACGGCGGCAAGGAACTGCTGACCGTCACCATCTCCATCGGCGTCGCCGCCACCCTCGGCGAACAAGACACGCCCGAGGCGCTGCTGAAACGCTCCGACGGCGCGGTCTACGAAGCCAAGGCCGCCGGCCGCAACAAGGTCATCTCCAAGGCGGCCTGAGGCGGTTCAGGGATGGCCGAGGCTTTTGTTTTTTCCGCTCATCCCCGCGAAGGCGGGGACCCAGGCTTTTTTGCTTGAGGCGATGAGGTGCGGAGAGGTCGTAGGTTTTGACACGAAGGACACCAAGAAGAGTAAGGGTCAGCGCTGACCCTTCGTGCCCTTTGTGTACTTCGTGGTGAAAAGCTGAGCTCCCGCTTGCGCGGGATAACAGGAAAAAGCCTGGGTCCCCCGCGTTCGCGGGGATGAGCGGAGTTTTGGGGGCTCTAGGCTATTTGATCTTGGCTTCGCGGAACTCGACGTGCTTGCGCACGACCGGGTCGTATTTCCGCACGACCATCTTCTCGGTCATGGTGCGGGCGTTCTTCTTGGTGACGTAGAAGAAGCCGGTGTCCGCCGTCGAGTTCAGGCGGATCTTGATGGAGGCGGGCTTGGCCATGCGAGTCTGGTCTTTTCACGCGGAAATTCGGAGGCGCGGAACATACTGACAGCGGCCCGCAAGTCAATGGCGGGCTTGGCCGAGGCGAGCATGCTCGGCTACCAGATCGCCGATGACCCGCCCGGACTTTTCGGCGTCGAGCGGGTTGGACGAGAGGCCGGCGTAGACGATCAGCGCCTTCCACAGGGTCCAGCCGCGGCCGCGCGCCCAGGTTCCCGGGTCGAGCGGCAGGGCGGCGTGGAAGGCTTCGCGGGCATCGCCTTTGAGGAAGGTCCAGGCGATGGCGAGATCGCAGGCCGGATCGCCGACGCAGGAACAGCCGAAGTCGATGACGGCGCTTAAGCGCCGTTCCTGGACCAGCAGATTGCCGGCCGCCATGTCGCCGTGGACCCAGACGGGCGCGGCGGTCCATGTGGTTTCGAGCGCCGCCTCCCAGACTGTCGTCACGGCGCGGCCATCGATCCGGTCGCCCAGCGCCGCGATCGCAGCCCTGGTCTCGGCGTCGTAAGTCGCCAACGGTCCGCCACGCCAAAAGCAATGCGGCCCCGCCGGCGGACCATCGGTGGCGTCGATCCGGTGCAGGGCGCCGATGAAGGCCCCCAGTTCGGTCGCGAATCGGGGCCGGTCGTCAATGTGCGCGGCGGCGGCGGTCTCGCCGTCGAGCCAGCCGTAGACCGACCACGGCCACGGATAGCCCTGTCCTGGCCGTCCCGCGCCCAAGGGCGCGGGGATCGGCAGGGGCAGGCCGCGCGCCAGGCTGGGCAGCCAGCGCTGCTCCTTCTCCACCTGGGCGGCGTAGCGCGCGGCGCTGGGCAGCCGCAGGATCATCCGCTCGCCAAGGTGAAAGGTGCGGTTGTCCCAGCCGCCGAGCGCCACGGGCCGGATCGGCAGTTCCGCCCATTGCGGAAACTGCTCGGCGACCAGGCGGCCGGCCAGGGCGGCGTCGATCTCCACCTAGTCCGCCGAGACCGGGGCGCCGCCGCTGAGCGAGCGGTGGGTGAACCAGATCAGCGGCGCCATCGCCACCGAAAGCACGCCGAACAGCCAGAAAATGTCCACCGCCGCGACCGTGGAGGCCTGGTTGACCACCTGGGCGTTCAAGGCGCCCAGCGCCTGTTTTGCGCTGGCGCCGGCATGCTGCAGGCTGGACAGGGCCTGCTGCCATTCCGGGATCCGGCTCGCCTGCAGATCGGCCAGGTGCGACTGGTGCAGGCTCGCCCGCCGGGCCCAGAAGGCGGTGGTCAGCGAGGCGGCGAACCCACCGGCGGTGATGCGGGCGAAGTTGGACAGGCCGCTGGCCTGCGGCGTCTGCTGCGGCGGCACGTCCTTGAGCTGGATGGTGATCATCGAGACGAAGAAGGTGCTCATCGCCACCCCCTGCACCAGCATGGGCAGGACCAGGACGCTGAAGCTGACGTCTGGCGTCCAGCCGCCGCGCATCAGGAATGACAGTCCGAAGGCCAGCAGCGCCAGGGTGCCGGTGATCCGCGCGTCGATGCGGGCGCTGTAGCGGGCGAAGATCGGCGTCAGCAGCACGGCGACCACGCCGCTAGGCGCCGCGACCAGACCCGCCCAGGTGGCGATATAGCCCAGCCGGGTCTGCAGCCAGAGCGGCTGCAGCACATTGCCGCCGAAGAAGACGGCATAGACCAGGCAGAAGACCAGGGTGCCGACCGCGAAGTTGCGCGACTTGAACAGCGACAGGTCGACGATCGGATTGGCCTCGGTCAGCTCCCAGATCAGCCAGGAGACGAAGCCGATCGCCGAGACGGCGCCCAGGGTGACGACCAGCGGCGAATGGAACCAGTCGAGGTCCTGGCCGCGGTCCAGCATCACCTGCAGGGCGCAGACCCAGATCAGCAGGAAGGCGAAGCCCACCGTGTCGATCGAGCGCTTGAAGGTCGGGGTCTCGCGGGAGATCAGGCCGCGATAGCAGATCAACGTGCAGGCGATGCCCACCGGCACATTGATGAAGAAGATCCAGCGCCAGGACATGTTGTCGGAGATCCAGCCGCCCAGGATCGGGCCGCATATCGGCGCCACCAACGTGGTCATCGACCAGATGGCCAGGGCGAGACCGCGCCTGGATGGGGCGAAGATCGAGATCAGCAGCGCCTGGGAGCCCGGGATCATAGGTCCGGAGACCGCGCCCTGCAAAACCCGGAAGGCCAGCAGCGACGGCAGGTTCCAGGCTATGCCGCACAGGAAGGAGGCGAAGGTGAACAGCGCCACCGAGGCGGCGAAGGTCTTCACCACCCCATAGCGACCCATCAGCCAGCCGGTCAGCGGCACCGAGACGCCGTTGGCCATGGCGAAGAGGGTGATCACCCAGGTGCCCTGGTCGGGCGCCACGCCCAGATTGCCCGATATGGTCGGGATGGAGACGTTAGCGATGGTGGAGTCGAGCACCTGCATGAAGGTGCCGAGCGCCAGCCCGATCGAGATGACCGCCAGCGGCAGGCCTTCCAGCGGCGGCAGGGCGGCGGCTTGGCCGGGCGATGCGGGCGACGCCATCAGAACTCCTCGGGTCGCCGGTTCACCAACGCGCCCGTCGGAAATGGGGCGCTCGCCAAGCGGCGCAAGGGCCTCTAGGGTCGCTCATTCACCCATTCTTATCCGTTCCCGCGCCAAATCCGGACATGGCTCTCGCCCAGCAACCCGCCGACGCCGCCGCGCCGACAACCGTCGGGCGGGCGCGACTTCTGAGCGTCCTCGACGTCGCCGAGAAGCTGTTCGTCCTCGGCCTGTTCGGGCTGATGGCCTGGCGGGTCTACCAGTCGGTCGGATCGGGCGGCAGCTGGCTCAACTACCTGCAGCTTTCCGCCGAAGCCCTTGCGGTCGGGCTCATCCTGCTCAGGCGTCGGGCGCGCGAGCTGTCGCTGGTTCCCATGGACTGGGCGCTGGCGGTCGGCGCGACCGCGGCGCCGCTGCTGGTGGCGCCGATGGCGCATTCGGCCCCGCTCGCCCCGATCGGCATTTGCGCCGGGCTGATGCTGACCGGCCTGGTGTTCCAGGTCATCGCCAAGCTGACCCTGCGGTTCAGCTTCGGCATGGCGCCGGCCAATCGCGGCCTGAAGGTGAGCGGCCCCTATCGCATCGTCCGCCACCCCATCTATGCGGCCTATCTGATCGGCCAGGCCGGCTTCTTCCTGCTCAATCCGTCGCTCTGGAACGCCGCCGTCTACGGCGTCGGGCTCGGGTTGCAGATCTTCCGCATCGCCGCCGAGGAACGCGTCCTCTCCCACGACGCCGCCTTCGCCAGCTTCCGCGCCGCGACGCCCTACCGGCTGATACCGGGCGTCTATTAGCCCTGCTCGGTAAACCTTCGGCCACGCCAGAAGCGCATGAAGCGGGCGGGGCCGTCGGGGTTTTCCAGCCGAGTCTCGAGTTCGCGCAGCACGTAGCGGGTGATGTCCGGCAGGTCGAGCGCCAAGGCCTCGTCCAGGTCGACCCAGGCGATCTCGTCCAGCTCGCCGCAGTCGGGCCGGCGCTCCAGGCTGAGCAGCCGGTCGGCCTCGGCGACAAAGAAGCGCGCGTCGAACCGCTTGGTCCGCGATGGCGGCGTCACCGCGCGCGCGATGACGTCCAGCGCCTCCAGGTCCGGCAGGGCGCCGATGGCGAAGAAATCGCGCCAAGGACCAGCCACTAACCGGGGTTCGGCCTTCTGCGCCAAGAGCAGCCCGGCTTCCTCGAAGGTTTCGCGGATCGCCGACAGCGCCAGCGCCCGGGCCCGGCGCGGGATCGCGCCCTCGCCCAGCCGCGCCGCCACGTCCGGGCGAAGCTCGTTGGCGGTCGGCGCGCGAAAGTCGCTGCGGTCGATGCGGCCGCCGGGAAAGACCCACTTGTCGGGCATGAAGTCGTGGCCGGCGCCGCGCAGGCCCATCAGCACGCGCGGCTTCCTGGCGTCGCGGCGCAGGATGATCAGGGTGGCGGCGTCCCGGGGCCGCACGCTGCGGGTCCCCGGTGGGCGAGCGGCGACGTCGGGGCGCGGCGCGGGCGTAATGATCGGTGTGTCCATGGCTCCTAGTATCGCGAGTCCCACGGGCGCCGAAAAGCCTGCCCTGGGGTCAAAGCGCGCGAGAGCCTTGACGCGGCGCCGCCACGCGGCGCTTCTCGCCGAATGACCGCAACGGGAGAAACCAGATGTCGCTCCGGCTCTTGATCACGCTCAATGCAGCACCCGGCAAGGGCGCGGATTTCGCCAAGGCCTTCAAGACCCGCTGCGAAGAGGTGATGCAGGAGCCCGGCTGCGAACAGTTCGAGGTGTTTCAGAGCGCGGTGAACCCCGACAAGCTGGTGCTGCTCGAACTCTGGACGGACCAGGCCGCCCTCGACGCCCACGCCAAGATGAACGCCACTCGCGCGCCGCTGCCGGAGGGCTTGCGCTCCGGCGTTCCAGGCCAGCGCGAGGACTACGAGTTCGCCAAGCGCTAGCGCCGGGGACCGCCGCCGCGCCGGCGCACGCCCAGCCGCGCCCGCGGCGCTTCCGGGTCGGGCGTTTCCGGCTCACTAAGCATTTCGAACAGCAGGCCGCCGGTGATCGGCGTGGCTTCGCGCAGGCGCACCTGCACCTCGGCCCCCAGCCGCCAGCGCCGGCCGCTGCGCTCGCCGACCAGGGCGTGGGCGCGGTCGTCGTGGATGAAGTACTCGCCGCCGAGGGTTGAGACCGGCACCAGCCCGTCGGCCCCGGTCTCGGCCAGGCGGATGAACAGGCCGAAGCGGGTGACGCCGGTGATGCGGCCGGTGAACTCGGCTCCCTCGCGGCCCTCCATGAAGGCGGCGACATAGCGGTCGGTGGCGTCGCGCTCGGCGGCCATGGCCCGGCGCTCGGCCAGGGTGATGTGCTCGGCGATCTCGGTCAGGGTGGCCATCTCTGTATCGGTCAGGCCGTCGTCGCCAAGGCCTAGCGCGCGGATCAGGCCGCGATGCACGATCAGGTCGGCGTAGCGGCGGATCGGCGAGGTGAAGTGGGCGTAGCGGTCCAGGTTCAGCCCGAAATGGCCGACATTGTCGGGGCTGTAGATGGCCTGCATCTGGGTGCGCAGGACGACCTCATTGACGATCTCGGCGTGCGGGGTCTCGCGCATCTGCTGCAAGAGCCGGTTGAAGCGCTCGGTGCGCGGCGCCTCGCCCATGCTCCAGCGCACGTCCAGCGTCGACAGGAAGTCGGTGAGGTTTTTCAGCTTCTCCTGGCTGGGCTGTTCGTGCACCCGGTAGATCAGCGGCGTGCGGCGCTGCTCCAGGGTCTCGGCGGCGGCCGCATTGGCCTGGATCATCATCTCCTCGATCAGCTTGTTGGCGTCGAGGAACTTGCGCGCCGTGATCGAGGCGACGCGGCCGTCCGGACCGATGACGATGCGCCGCTCCGGACTTTCGATCTCCAGCGGCGAGCGCTTGTCCCGGCCGATCTTGAGGGCGCGATAGGCGGCCCAGAGCGGGCGCAGGACGGGTTCGAGCAGCGGGCCGGTCACATCGTCCGGCAGGCCGTCGATGGCGGCTTGCGCCTGCTCGTAGGAGAGCTTGGCGGCCGAGCGCATCAGGCCACGCACGAAGCGGTGGGAGAGTTTGCGGCCTTGCGCGTCGAACACCACGCGCACGGCGATGCACGCGCGGTTCTCGCCCTCGCGCAGCGAACAGAGGCCGTTGGACAGCCGCTCAGGCAGCATCGGCTCGACCCGGTCGGGGAAATAGACGCTGTTGGCCTTGTCGCGCGCTTCGCGGTCGAGGGCCGAGCCGGAGCGGACATAGGCCGCGACGTCGGCGATGGCGACCCAGACCACCCAGCCGGCCTTGTTCTTCGGGTCGTCGTCCGGATGGGCATAGACCGCGTCGTCGTGGTCGCGGGCGTCGGAGGGGTCGATGGTGATCAGCGGCAGGTCGCGCAGGTCGGTGCGGCCGGCGAGGGTGGGCGGCTCGGCGGCCTCGGCCTCGGCTTCCGCGGCCGCGGTGAAGCCGGTCGGCAGGCCGTGGCTGTGGATGGCGATCAGCGAGGCGGCGCGGGGCTCGTCTTCACGCCCCACCACGTCCAGCAGTTTGCCCTGTTTGGGGCCGTAGCGTTCGCGCGCGACGCCGACCTCGGCCAGGACCAGGTCGCCGTCGCGCAGGGCCGCGGCGTCCGGTCCGGTCAGCACCAGCCGGTCGCGGCTCTTGCGATCCACCGGCTCGACGCGGGTCTCGCCGCGGCCCTTGCGCACGACGCCGAGCAGCCGATGCGCGCTCTGGCCCAGGCGCTTGATCAGCCTGGCCTCTGTCTCGCCGCCCTCCAGCCGCTCGAAGCGCACCAGCAGCCGGTCGCCCATGCCCGGCGCGCCGGCGGCGGCCTCGCCGCGATCGGGCGCCAGCCGGTAGGTCGGCCCGTCGCCCTTGCCCTTGGACGGCCGCACGAACAGGTCGCCGTCGGCGTCGCGCTCGACCACATCAACCACGCCTACCGGCGGCAGGGCGTTGCTTTTGCTCCGCCGCCCGCCACGCGGCGTGCGGGGCGTTCTCGAAAAGCTTGGGTTGCGCGGACGAGCCATGGTTCCGCATACCCCACCTCGCAACAAACCGCGACGTGCTGCCTATTTTCCCCGTCATCGCCCGACTTGTTCGGGCGACCCATGAACACGGGAGGGGCCGGTGATGCCCGGCCGCCAATGCCGTGCGAACTCAGATTCGCCGACGTTCATGGGTGGCCCGAACAAGTCGGGCCATGACGGTAAAAATGCTAACCGTTCAGGAACTCGAGCATCGCGGGCAGCGCCGCGCGATCCTGGAGCATGAACAGGTGGCCGCCTTCGAAGAAGCGCAACTCGGCGCCCTTGATGCGGCCGGCCATCCGATCCTGGGTTTCGGGCAGGGCGATGCCGTCGTAGCGGCCGGCGGCGATCAGCACGGGACAGCGGATCTGGTCCAGCCGGTCCCAGGTATCGTGCCCGGCGCGGGCTTCCAGCTGGCGGCGCGCGCCCATCTCCCGGTCGGTCTCGCCGGCATAGGGGTCGGCGGCGCCCATGGCGACGAACTGGGCGAACTGCTCGGTGTTGGCCGCCTGCCAGGCGGCGTCGCGGCGGGTGTCGGAAACCGGGATCAGATGCCGGGCGCGCTCCTCACCCTGCAGGTGCTGGATCTCGTGGAAGGGATAGGACGCGCCGCCGGCGCCGCCAGGCGAGGTGCAGGCCAGCACCAGGCGCTCGACCTTGTCCGGATGCCGCAAGACCAGTTCCTGGGCCACCATGCCGCCGAAGGAGACCCCGACAACCCTGGCCGACGTCCAGCCCAGGCTGTCCATCAGCGCCGCAGCTTCGTCGGCATAGTCGGCCATGGTGTAGTCGACGTCCGGCTTGGCGGAACGGCCAAGGCCGCGCTGGTCGTAGGCCAGGAGGTCGAACGACTTCGGGAACGGCCCGTCCAGCACGTTCGGCTTGACGCGCAGGTCGCCGCCAGTGCCGGAGATGAACAGCAGCGGCGGGCCTTCGCCGGCGCGTTCGTAATAGAGTTCGATGTTCGGCAGCTTGGCGATGGGCATGGGCGTATTTCAGCCCAAGCGGCGGGGCGGCGCCAGCCCTATGACGGCCGCGCGGCGCGCAATCCGGCGGCGGTCCCGGCGATGCGGCCGAACACCGCGCCGGCCATCAGCCCCGTGCCGCCGGGATAGTTGAAATAGAACAGGCCGCCGACCAGTTCGCCGGCGGCGTAGAGGCCCGGGATCGGGCCGCCATCGGCGCTGATCACCCGGCCGTCGCCATCGATCTTCAGGCCGCCGAAGGTGAAGGTGACGCCGCAGGTCACCGCGTAGGCCTCGAACGGCCCGGTCTCGATCGGATTGGCCCAGTTCGACTTGGGGATCGGCAAACCCACCGTGCAGCGGTCGTCCTTGATGTTCGGATCGAACGGCGCGTCGCGCTGCACAGCGCCGTTGAAGGCCCTCAGCGTCGCCAGGGCGCGAACCGGATCGACGCCCTCCAGCTTGCCGACCAGCTCGTCCAGGGTGTCGGCGCGCACCCTGGTGGCCTGGCGGATGCGGTACTCGTCGCGCAGCAGCGGGATGGTCGCCGCGTCGAACACCTGCCAGGCAAACTGCCCCGGCTGGTTCAGGATCACCCGGCCGTACTTGGCGTACGTATAATTGCGGAAGTCCGCCCCCTCGTCGACGAACCGATCGCCGAGCGCGTTTAGCATCACGCCCAGGGGATAGGAGTGCTTCTGGAAGTTGTCGCCGACCGCGAGGTCGCCGAACTCCGGCGCATTGCGGTCCCAGCCGACCGCGTGGCAGCCCGACCAGTTGCCGGCGGCCTGGGCGCCCAGGTCCAGCGCCATGCGCAGGCCGTCGCCGGTGTTGAACCGGGTGCCGCGCACCTTGGCCAGGTCCCAGCCCGGGCCGAGGTAGCGGGTGCGCCATTCGGCGTTGGATTCAAAGCCGCCGCAGGCCAGCACGACGGCCTTGGCGGCGATCTCATGGGTGACGCCGCCGATGCGGGCGTGCACGCCCTTGACCCCGCCGTCATCGGCGATCAGGTCGAGGGCGTGGGCCTCGAAGGCGATCGTGACGCCCTTCTTGCCCGCCGCTGCATACAACGCGTCAATCAGGCCGGGTCCGCCGCCCCAGGCCTCGACCGTCAGCCCGCCCCAGAACTTGAACCGTCCGTCGATCCGATAGGCCTGCCGTCCCCAGATCGGCATGAAGCGCAGGCCCTGGTCGCGCATCCACAGCATGGTCGCCCGGCTGCGGTTGACCAGCAGGTCGCAGAGCTCCGGATCGGTGCGGTATTCGGTGATCCGGCCCATGTCGTCGAAGAACTGGCCGGCCGTATAGGTCCCGAAATCGGCGCTGGCGACCTCGGCCTCGGTCAGGTCCGGCATCAGGGCGCGCAAATCCTCGACCCCGTCATAGACGCAGCGAAAAGCCCCGGCGGTGAAGCGGCTGTTGCCGCCCGACAGCGCTTCCGGCGCCCGCTCCAGCACCAGCACCGAGGCGCCCCGGTCGGCCGCCGCCAGCGCGGCGCACAGGGCGGCGTTGCCGGCGCCGACCACCACCACATCGATCGACCGAGGCGTCATGTGGCTGGAATCGCCTTTGGCGCTGGCAAGGTCAACCGAAGCGGCTCAGTCCAGGTTGAAGGCCGAGCCGAACAGGCGTGTCGCATCGGCCATGAAGCCCTCGCCCTCGGCCGGTCCCGCGCCGTCGGTACGGTATTTGAGGAAGAGTTCCTCCAGGCCGCCGGGATGGAAGCTGACCAGCAGTTCGACCGGTTCGCCCGACACATTGGCATAGCCATGCCGGACGCCCGGCGGCGCGCGCACGAAGTCGCCGGGGCCGAGCGTGACGACTTCCTCGCCGAGCAGGAACTCCAGCTGGCCGCTGCGCACCAGGAAGGTCTCCTCGCAGCCATCGTGCCGGTGCGCGCCGTAGGTCCGGGGCCCGTCTCCCGCCGGCGACGGCGCGACGATCCATTCCATCAGGCCATAGGCGCCGCCGGTATCGCGGCCGAAGACCAAGATGCGGCCGCGATCGGGACCGTCCTCGAAGGCGGCGTGGCCGCCGTCGGTTCGGACAAGCAGGCCGCTCACGGCCGATCACCCGCATCCAGAATGCCGATGGTCTGGAAATAGAACGGGTCCGGATAGGGATTGGCCTCGATGCGCATGCCAAGCCGGCGCATGACCCCGATGGAGGCCAGATTGTCGTTGTCGGTGGTGGCGACGATCCGAGCCAGCCGGCGAACGTCGAACATGTAGGCGATCACCGCGCCGGCCGCCTCGGTGGCCAGCCCTGCGCCTTGGCGGGCCGGCGTGATGGCCCAGAACAGCCCCACCTCAAGCACCTGGCGGGCGTGCTCGACACCGCCGAACGAGGGCAGCTGGTCCAGCGGCTTTAGGGTCGGGTTCAGGCCGACCAGGCCGACGAAATCGCCGGTGGTCCGGTCGATCACCGTGCGTTCGCCCATGGGCGGCTGGTTGAGACGCGCGAGTTCGCGTTCGTTGGCGATTGACCAGTCCACCCAGCTTCGCCGTCGCTCGAGGTTCTCGGCTTCCGGGCGCGCGGAGTCGGCCCAGCCGATGTCCAGGTAGAGCTGGTGACAGGCAGCCAGGTCGCCTGCCCGGACGGGCCGAATCTCCAGGCGTTCGGTGTGCAGGACCGGCATGGCGGTCCCGGCGTCTGGGGCCGCGGGTTCGATATCGGTCAATGTCGTGGTCTTTCGAAGAGAGGGTGAGGGCGGGCGCCAACGCGGGTGCGGGTCGTCACGACCCGACGCGGCCTGGCGGTCCGATTGATATCCCGCGTCTTGCGGGCCTCAGCTCACGACAATCTTCAACATGGACGGGAGCTAGCCAGCCTGGTCGCTGGAGGTCAAGCGCCCGATGCGCCATACACCCGCGCTGAAAGCTGAAGGATGCTCCGATGACGCAAGCCCAATCCGTGACCCTCAACGACGGCAAGACCATGCCGCAGCTTGGCCTTGGCGTCTTTCAGACCCCGCCGGAAACCACGGCCGACGCCGTGCGGATCGCCCTGGTCGACGGCTATCGCTCCATCGACACCGCCGCGGTCTATGGCAACGAGGCCGGGGTGGGCGAGGGGTTCAAGGCCTCGGGCCTGGCGCGCGATGAGGTCTTCATCACCACCAAGCTGTGGAACGGCAGCCAGGGTTTCGACCGCGGCCTGCGCGCCTGCGAGAAGAGCCTGGAGCGGCTCGGCCTCGACCATGTCGACCTCTATCTGATCCACTGGCCGGCGCCGAAGCAGGACCTCTACCTGGAAAGCTGGAAGGCGCTGATCCGGCTGCGCGAAGAGGGCAGGGCGACCTCGATCGGCGTCTCCAACTTCGCGCCGGAGCATCTGGAGCGGATCATCGGCGAGACGGGCGTGGTTCCGGTGCTGAACCAGATCGAGCTGCATCCGAGCTTCCAGCAGCGCGCCTGGCGGGCCGCCGACGCCAAGCACGGCGTCTTCACCGAGTCCTGGAGCCCGCTCGGTCAGGGCGATGCGCTGACCAACCCGGTGCTGACCGGCATCGCCAAAAGGCACGGCAAGACCGCCGCCCAGGTGGTGATTCGCTGGCACCTGGATCTCGGCCTGATCGTCATCCCGAAATCGGTCACCCCCTCGCGCATCGCCGAGAACTACGACGTCTGGGATTTCAAGCTCGACGCCGAGGACCTCGCCGCTGTCCAGGCCCTGGACAGCCCGTCAGGGCGGCGAGGGCCTGACCCGGTGACCATGGGCTGAGGCCGTGGCGCGCTTGGAGAGGTCTTAAGAGGCTGCCTTTTTCTTTGGCGCGGTCTTCTTCTTCGCCGCCGGTTTCTTGGCTTTCACCACGTTCGCGGTCTTCGGCGACGGCTTGGCCTTGCGCTTCTTGCCACCGCCGCCGGCGCCTTCGCGGGCGGCCAACAGCGACACCGCTTCGTCCATGGTCAGTTCGGCGGGGTCTGAGCCTTTGGGCACGTTGGCGTTGACGGCGCCGTGCTTGATGTAGGGGCCGTAGCGGCCGGAGAGGATGCGCACCGGCTGGCCGTCGGCGGGATGGGCGCCAAGTTCCTTCAGCGCGGCGGCCGCGCCGCGTTGCGGGCGGCCGCCGCCGGCGCGTTTTTCGGCCAGGACGGCGACGGCGCGGTTCAGGCCGACGTCGAACACCTCGTCGGCCGTCGGCAGGTTGGCGTAGGTCCCGCTGTGCTGGACGTAGGGGCCATAGCGGCCGATGCCGGCCAGGATCATCTTGCCGTCTTCCGGGTGGGCGCCCACCTCGCGCGGCAGGTGCAGGAGGCGCAGCGCCTTTTCCAGGTCCATGACTTCCGGCGGCCAGCCCTTGGGCAGGCTGGCGCGCTTGGGTTTGTCGGCGCCGGTGGTCTCGACATAGGGGCCGAAGCGGCCGGCCTTCAGCCATACGGCGTTGCCGGTTTCCGGATCGATGCCCAGTTCGCGATCGCCGCCGCCGGCCGCCGCCTCGCCTTCGGTCGCGGCGATCGGGCGGGTGTGGCGGCATTCCGGATAGTTGGAGCAGCCGATGAAGGCGCCGTAGCGGCCGGTCTTCAGCGACAGCCGGCCGACGCCGCAGGTGGGGCAGAGGCGGGGGTCGGAGCCGTCGCCCTTGTCCGGGAAGATGTGCGGGCCAAGCGACTCGTTCAGGGCGTCGAGCACGGCGGTGGTGCGCAAGCCGCCGATCTCTCCGACGGCGGTGTGGAAGTCCTTCCAGAACTCGCGCAGCAGCGCCTTCCAGTCGAGATCGCCGGCCGAGACCTGGTCGAGCTTGCCCTCGAGGTCGGCGGTGAAGTCGTATTCGACGTAGCGGCGGAAGAACTCTTCCAGGAAGGCGGTGACCAGCCGGCCTTTGTCTTCCGGCACGAAGCGGTTCTTCTCCATGCGCACATAGTCGCGGTCGCGCAGCACGGTGAGGATCGAGGCGTAGGTCGAGGGCCGGCCGATGCCGAGCTCTTCCAGCTTCTTGACCAGCGAAGCTTCGGAATAGCGCGGCGGCGGCTCGGTGAAGTGCTGATCGGCGCGGGCGGCCTGGACGCGGGCGCCGGCCCCCTGAGCGACCTGCGGCAGGCGCCCGCCGTCCTCGTCATCGGCGTCATCGCGACCTTCCTCATAGACCTTGAGGTAGCCGTCGAAGAGGATGACCTGACCGGAGGCGCGTAAGGCCGTGCGGCCGTCGGCGCTCTCCAGGTCGATGCTGGTGCGCTCGATGCGCGCGGCCTCCATCTGCGAGGCGATCATCCGCTTCCAGATCAGTTCGTAGAGCCGGCCGAGGTCCGGCTCCAGGCGCAGCGATCCCGGGTTGCGGTCGAGGCTGGTCGGGCGGATCGCCTCGTGCGCCTCCTGGGCGTTCTTGGCCTTGACCTTGTAGATGACGGGACTGTTGGGAACGTAGGTCGGGCCATACAGCCCCTTGATGACGTTGCGGGCTTCGTCCAGCGCCTCAGGCGCCGAGGCGACGCCGTCGGTGCGCATATAGGTGATCAGGCCGACGGTCTCGCCGCCGATGTCGATGCCCTCATAGAGGCGCTGGGCGGCCTGCATGGTGCGCTGGGCGGAGAAGCCGAGCTTGCGCGAAGCCTCCTGCTGCAGGGTCGAGGTGGTGAAGGGCGGCGCGGGGTTGCGCCGGGCCGGCTTCTTCTCGACGGCGGTGACCTTGAACGCAGCGGCCTGCACGGCGGCCTTGGCGGCGTCGGCGGCCGCGGCGTTAGGCAGGTCGAACTTGCCCAGCCGCTTGCCCTCGTGCTTGACCAGGCGGGCGGCGAAGGGGTCGGAACCAGCGGTGACGTCGGCCTCGACGGTCCAGTATTCCTCGATCTTGAAGCGTTCGATCTCGATCTCGCGATCGACCACCAGGCGCAGCGCCACCGACTGCACCCGGCCGGCCGAACGCGCGCCCGGCAGCTTGCGCCAGAGCACTGGCGAGAGCGTGAAGCCGACCAGATAGTCCAGCGCGCGGCGGGCCAGATAGGCGTCGACCAGCTCCATGTCGATGTCGCGCGGATGCTTCATCGCCTCGGTGACGGCCGACTTGGTGATGGCGTTGAACACCACCCGCTCGACTACCGCGCCCTTGACCACCTTGCGGTTGTTCAAGACCTGCAGCACGTGCCAGCTGATCGCCTCGCCTTCGCGATCCGGGTCGGTGGCCAGGATCAGCTTGTCGGCGCCCTTCATGGCCGCGGCGATGTCGGAAAGCCGCTTGGCCGCCTTGGGATCGACCTCCCAGATCATCTCGAAATCGTCGTCGGGCTTCACCGAGCCGTCCTTCGACGGCAGGTCGCGCACGTGCCCATAGCTGGCCAGCACCGTGTAACCGGAGCCCAGGTATTTGTTGATGGTTTTAGCCTTGGCCGGGCTCTCGACGACAACGACGTTCATGCAATCTCATGGGATGGACTGACCGGGAAACGGTCCAGCCAAGGGCGCGGAAAGTGGGGGCGACACCCCGCCTGTGTCAACTTGGGGTTTGTCGCAGGGCTGTTTTAGGCCTTTACGGCCAGCCCGCCGGGCAGCAGTTCGGCCCGGTTTGCCAGCGCCAGTTCGGTCAGGGCGGCATAGACCGTGGCTGCCGGCGCACCGGTAATGCGGACCAGTTCGTCACGTGGAATCGGGGTTGGCGACAACAGTTCGGCAATGCGTTCGCGCAAGGTCGCGATCTCGTCGTCGGCGCCGGGATCGCCGCCGTCGCCATAGCCGCGCTCCGGTTCGCGGATGGACGACAGGCCGGAGATGGCCCGCAGGACGTCATCGACCCCCTCGCAGAGCGCCGCGCCCTGGCGGATCAGGTCGTTGGTCCCCTTGGCGCGCGGGTCCAGCGGCGAACCGGGCACGGCCAGCACTTCGCGGCCTTGCTCCGCCGCCAGCCGGGCGGTGATCAGCGAACCCGAGCGCAACTCGGCTTCGACCACCACCACGCCCAGGGACAGGCCCGAGATCAGCCGGTTGCGGCGGGGGAAGTCGCGCGCCCGGGCCTTGGCGCCCGGCGGGCTTTCCGAGACCACGCAGCCCTCGGCGACCAGGCGGGCGTAGAGGTCCTTGTGTTCCGGCGGATAGACATCGTCGACGCCACCGGCGAGCACGGCGATGGCGCCGCTGGCCAGCGAGCCCTCATGGGCGGCGGCATCGACGCCCCGCGCCATGCCGGAGACGACCGCATAGCCGGCCTGGCCCAGGTCGTTTGCCAAGCTACGGGCGAAGCGCTGGCCGGCGGCCGAGGCGATGCGTGCGCCGACGATGGCGACGGCCGGCACGGCCATCAGCTCCGTCCGCCCGCGCGCCCAGAGGATCGGCGGGGCGGGGTCGACGGCGGCGAGCAGCGGCGGGAAGTCGGCCTCGCAGGACGCCAGCAGGCGGGCGCCCAACGCCGCACCGGCGCGAAGCTCGCGCTCGGCGTCTGCTTCAGTGGGAATCGCCAGCGGCTGGCTGCGGCCGCCGCGCTGGGAGAGGGCGGGCAGGGCGGCGAGCGCCCGGCCGGCATCGCCATAGCGTCTAATGAGCTGGTGGAAGGTGACGGCGCCGACGTTCTCGCTGCGGCGAAGGCGGAGCCAGTCGCGGCGCTCGGCGTCGGAGAGCGACGTCACGTCCCGGCCAGGGGCGGACCGCCGTTGTGGCCCAGCGCCGGATCGGGCCCGGGTGGCTTGCGGCCGGCGCCGATCTTCGGCTCCTCGCCGCGCAGCAGCCGGCCGATGTTCTCGTGGTGGCGGATGAAGATCAGCACCGCCATGAAGACGCACAGCACGATCACCGGATAGCCCGCATGCACCGCAAAGGCGAAGAGCGGGGCCGCCGCCGCCGCCGTGAGCCCGCCCAGCGACGAAAAGCGGAACAGAGCCGCTATGGCCAGCCAGGTCGCGCCGGCCAGCACCCCGACCGGCCAGGCCACCGCCAGCAGGGTCCCGAAAAAGGTCGCAACGCCTTTGCCGCCGCGAAACTTCAGCCAGACCGGGAAGATATGGCCGACGAAGGCCGCGCCGCCGGCCAGAGCCGCGGCGACGAGCCCGGCGTCGGCGCCTTGGGCGTGGGTGATGGCCAGGCGCGCGACCAGCACGGCCACGGCGCCCTTGCCGCCATCGCCAATGAGCGTGATCGCGGCCAGGTCGCGCCGGCCGGTGCGCAGGACATTGGTTGCGCCGATGCTGCCCGAACCGATGGCGCGCAGGTCGCCGGCCCCGCCCAGCCGCGTGGCGATCACCCCGAACGGGATCGAGCCCAGGAGATAGCCGCCGATCAGGACGGCGGCGATGATGGGAACGCTCAGCATCGGGCCAGTCTAGGTTGTTTGATTGAGGCCTGAAAGCGCCCCGCGCACCTGGGCGGCGAGGGCGGCGACGTCGACCGGGTCTGTGGTGTCTGCCTCGATGACCGGACCTAGCGCCATCGGGCGGTCAAATTCGCGCAGCATCTCAACGTCGACCTCGGCCAGGGCATGGGTCGGGTGGTGGCCGGGCGCGCTGAAGCGACGGTTGTAACGTGTCGCCGCCAGTTCCAGCGGACAGCGGCAATAGACCTCGACCAGGGGCGCGGACAGGGCGGCCAGCCTTTGCCGTTCATAGTCGCTGCCCGGCCGGAAATTGGCCTCGAGCACCGCCGCCGGGAAGACGTCGGCCAGCGCCCAGATCAGCTCCATCGACGCTCCGCCCAGGCCGCGCGACCAGTCGCCGGGCGGGCCGTGGACCGGCAGACGGTCGTGCAGCGTCTCCTTGATGTGGTCCTTGCGCAGCAGCGGCAGGCCAAGGCGTTGCGCCAGGGGGATGGCCAGCGTCGACTTGCCGGCGCCCGGCGGGCCGGAAAAATGACGAAGCCGCGCTCGACGGCCACTGGCTCAGTCCGCCGTACGCGTGGCGTGCACGATCCGCCCGTCGACCAGGGTCATCAGCACCTTGCCCTGCAGGCTGCGGCCGTCGAATGGGGAGTTCTTCGACTTGGAAATGAGCTTGTCCGCATCGATACGGATCGGGCCGCCGATATCGCAAAGCACTAGGTCGGCCGGCGCCCCGGTCGCCATCGTGCCGGCGTCGAGGCCGAGCAGGCGGGCGGGCTTGGTGGTGACCGCGGCCATCAGGTCGATCAGCGGCCCGCGGCCTTCGTGAAAGAGGCTGAGCAGGGCCGGCAGCAGGGTCTCCAGCCCCACTGCGCCGGGCGCCGCCTCGTCGAAGGGCAGGCGCTTGTCCTCGGCCGGGGCCGGGGCGTGGGCGGAGACCACCACGTCGATCAGGCCGCTCGCCAGCGCCTCGATCAGCGCCTGGCGGTCGTCCTCGGCGCGCAGCGGCGGGACCAGCTTGTAGAAGGTGCGATAGTCGCCGATGTCGAGCTCGTTGAAGCTCAGATGGTTGATCGAGACCGTGGCGTGGACGGCGACGCCTCGATCCTTCGCGCGCTTCAGGCTCTCCAGCGCCGCCGCCGAGCTGAGCTGGTCGACGATCAGGCTGGCGCCGGTCAGTTCCGCCAGCGCCAGGTCGCGCTCCAGCATGATGGCCTCGGCCGCCGCCGGGATCCCGGCCAGCCCCATGCGGCCGGCGAACTCGCCTTCGTGCGCCGCGCCAGTGGACAGCCAGGGGTCGGAGGGCCGGTGCGACACTGGCACGCCGAAGCCGTTGGCATAGACCAGCACCCGCCGCATCACCTGAGAGTCGACGATCGGCCGGTCGACGTCGGTGACGTAGACGCAGCCCGCCTCGCGCATCAGGCCGATCTCGGCCATGACGCGGCCGTCCAGGCCCTTGGTCGCCGCGCCGGCGGGATAGACCTTGGCCAGGTGGATGTCGCGCGAGCGGCGCAGGATGAAGTCGACCACCGAGGGCTCGTCGACCACCGGATCGGTGTCCGGCTGCACGACGATGGAGGTGACGCCGCCGGCCACAGCGGCGCGGGCGGCGGATTTGAGCGTCTCCTTGGTTTCCGACCCCGGTTCGCCGGTCTTGACGCGCAGGTCGACCAGGCCCGGCGCCAGCATCGCGCCGTTGCAGGCGATCACTTCGATGTCGCTGGACAGACCTTCGTAGGTGGGCTGGCGCACCACCTCGGCGATGACGCCGTCGGCGACCATCAGGCAGCCGGGCCCGTCGTAGCCGGTCTCCGGATCGACCAGGCGTGCGCCGGTGAAGGCGATGGGGCGGGTCTCGGCCATCAGTCGTTGTCCAGCCGAGCGGCAAGGCTGGCCAGCACCGCCATGCGCACGGCGACGCCCATCTCAACCTGGTCCTGGATCAGGCTGACGGAAAGGTCGTCGGCGACGTCGGAATCGATCTCGACGCCTCGGTTCATCGGGCCGGGATGCATGACCTTGGCGCCCGGCGCGGCGTGGGCCAGCTTTTCGCGGTCGAGGCCGTAGAAGCGGAAATATTCCCGGGTCGAGGGGACCAACGCGCCGGTCATGCGCTCCAGCTGCAGGCGCAGCATCATCACCACGTCGACACCGGCGATGCCCTGGCGCAGGTCGTGGAACACCTCGGCCCCCCAGCGATCGACGCCGGCCGGCATCAGGGTCGCCGGCCCGACCAGCCGCACCCGCGCCCCCAGAATCTGCAGCATCAGCACGTTCGAGCGCGCCACCCGCGAGTGCAACACGTCGCCGCAGATCGCCACCGTCAGGCCCTCGACGCGGCCGAGCGAGCGGCGGATGGAGAGCGCATCGAGCAGGGCCTGGGTGGGATGCTCGTGCTGGCCGTCGCCGGCGTTGATGACGCTGCAACCGACCTTCTGCGCCAGAAGCGAAGCCGCGCCGGACGAGGAATGCCGCACCACCAGCAGGTCCGGGCGCATGGCGTTTAGCGTGACGGCCGTGTCGATCAGCGTCTCGCCCTTGGCCATGGAGGAGGCGCGCGGGCTCATATTGACCACATCGGCGCCCAGCCGCTTGCCGGCCAACTCGAAAGAACTCTGGGTGCGCGTTGAATTTTCAAAGAAAAGGTTCATCAGCGTTCGACCCTTGAGCAGGTCGAGCTTCTTCGACTTCTCCCGGTTCAGGGCGACGAAACCGTCGGCCAGGTCGAGCAGGTCGCCCAGCACGACGCGGTCCAGATCGAGGGCGGAAATGAAATGGCGGCTCGGGAACGGAAAGGTCCGCGCGCGGACGTCGTCGATACCAGGAGCGGTCGTGGCCATTAAAGCGCTGTCATAGGCGGCTTTTGCCCGCCGGCCAAGCGACTAGGGAAATTGGAAATTGGGGACACGTACGACTTACCGAGGCCCCGCCCAGTATTTCGATGCGGTGGGAAGTCGTACGTGTCCCCAATTTCCCCAATTTCCAATTTCCCCCCAATTTCCCGAGCGGCTTGCGCAGCCTACGGCAAAGGTTAGTCTCGTCGCGATCGGATTGGGGGGAGTTCCGCATGAACGCGCTGGTCAGGGCTCCCCGCCGCGAGGTGCGTTCGCGGATTTTCGACAGCGCCCGGTGGGCCGGCTACCGGGGCCGGCCTGACGATATCATCATCTCCACCTTTCCGAAGTGCGGCACGACCTGGACGCAGCGGATCGTCTCTATGCTGCTTGCCGGCAGTGCGGCTCCGGCCCCGGTGGCCGGCGTGTGGCCCGATTTTCGGCTGCGCGGGCCGGTCGAGCCGATGCTGGAGGCGGCCGAAGCCGATCCAGGGCGGCGGCACTTCAAATCGCACCTGCCCTATGATGCGTTGCCCGTGTGGGAGGGCGTGAAGTTCATTCATGTGGCCCGCGATGGGCGCGACTCGGCGCTGAGCATGCACAACCACATGCGTGGCTTCAGGCCGGAGATGAACGCGGTCATGGACCAGGTGAGCCTCGCCGATCCGAAGTTCGGCGACGCGGCGCCGCCAACGCCGGAGGATCCCGCCGAGTCGTTCCGCGAGTGGCTGGTCGACGGCGGCGGCCGGGGCGATCCGGGCGCCTCCTTCTGGGAGATGGAGCGCAGCTATTGGGCCGCGCGGCGCGACGCCAACATGCTGCTGGTTCACTACAATGACATGAAGGCCGACCTCGGCGGCGAGATCGCCCGCATCGCCCGCTACCTCGAGATCGAGCCGCCAGGCGTGGTGATGGACGAGATCGTCGCGGCGGCGGGCTTCGAGACCATGCGCGCCCAGGGCGAGGCGCTTATGCCCGGCGCGGAGATGGCCTGGACCGAAGGCGCGAAGACCTTCCTGCACAAGGGCGTCAACGGCCGCTGGCACGGCGCTTTCGCCGAGGCGGATCTCGCGGCCTACAGGGTCAGGGTCGCGGCGGAGTTCACACCGGCGCTCGCCGCCTGGCTGGAGAGCGGCCGCCTCGTCGCCGGCGACCCGGCCCGATCGGCGGACTAATTCGGTCTCCCACTCCGAAACTAGGGACACGTACGCATCCCTCAGATTTGGGATTCCACTCGCAGAGCCTGCGATGCGTACGTGTCCCTAATTTTGTCGGAACCCAGCCCGGCCGTTCGTCCATACGGAATAGGAGCCACCGACACGCCCCAACGCTGGCACTGGAGACATCATGACCGCGACCATCACCGCCTTCGCGCAGTCGCCCGATCGTGGCCGGGGTCTGGCGCGGGACACGCGCGTTCGCTGGGCGCTCGAGGAAGTGGGCCAGCCTTACGAGGTCCGTCTTCTGTCGTTCAGCGAGATGAAGCAGCCGGCGCATCTGGCGCTGCATCCGTTCGGCCAGATTCCGACCTATGAGGAAGGCGACCTCGCCCTGTTCGAGACCGGCGCGATCGTGTTCCACATCGCCGAGCGCCATGCGGGCCTCTTTCCAGAGGACGCCAACGCCCGGGCGCGGGCGATCACGTGGATGTTCGCCGCGCTGAGCACGGTAGAGCCGCCGATCCTCGAACTCGCGACCGCCAGGCTTCTGGAGAGCGACAAACCCTGGAGCGAGGCGCGCCTGCCCCTGGTCGAGGATCGCGTCCGGAGCCGGTTGCAGCCACTTTCAGATCGCCTGGGCGGCGCCGACTGGCTGGACGGTGAGTTCAGCGCCGGTGACCTGATGACGGCGTCGGTGCTGCTCAGGCTGAAACCGTCAGGCCTGCTGGACGAGTATCCGAACCTCGCCGCCTATGTCGCTTGCGGCGAAGCGCGGCCGGCCTACAAGCGCGCTTTCGCCGCTCAGCTGGCGGTTTTCAACGACGCACAGCGCGGCGCAGGGGATGGTCAATGACGGCAGGTAGTCCACAAGCCTGCATGACGGAATTCACGGCCGCATTGGTCGCTCGCGACATCGGTTCCGCCTTGGCCTTGCTCACTGACGACGTCGTCTTCTTCTACAGCAACGGGACCGCGATCCGCGGCAAGGACGCCTTCGCCGCCGCGATGACGTCGAATTGGAAGGTGGTCGAGAACTACAAGTATTCGACGCTGGACTCGGCCTGGGTCGCGCGGTCGGACGCCGCGGCGGCTGTTATCTACAGTTTTGCCTGGTCAGGCGTCGCTCGCGGCCAAGAGGTCAGCGGGAGCGGGCGAGGGACACGGGTGTTTTCCCGGGGTGCTGACTCCGGCTGGCTTATTGCCCACGAGCACCTCAGCCTGGGACAGTGGGAGCCCTAGGCCGCCAAGCGGCTCGAAAAGCCCGAAAGCGGTCGCCACGATTCAGCTTCGACAGCCGATCAGGCTCGCGCGGGAATCTGCGCCGGCATGGAGCGGATGGCGCGCAGGAAGCAGGACTTCAGCCGCACCGGCTCACCGATGACCTCGATGCGCGGATAGCGCCGCATGATCTCTTCCCAGACGATCCTGAGCTGCATCTCGGCCAGCCGCATGCCGACGCAGCGGTGGATGCCGAAGCCGAACGCGGCGTGGTGTCTCGGCCGCTCGCGGTCGATGATGAAGGCGTCGGGATTGGGGATCGCGGTCTCGTCGCGGTTGCCCGAGACATACCACATCACCACCTTTTCGCCCTTCTTGATCAGCTTGCCCTGGAACTCGAAGTCTTCCTTGGCCGTGCGCCGCATATGGGCGACGGGCGACTGGTAGCGGATCATCTCCGGCACCATGGTCTCGATCAGCGCGGGGTTGGCGCGCAGCTTGTCGTACTGGTCGGGGTTGTCGTTCAGCGCCAGCAGGCCGCCGCTGAGCGTGTTGCGTGTCGTGTCGTTGCCGCCAACGATCAGCAGCAGGATGTTGCCGAGGAACTCGAACAGCGGCATCTCCTTGGTCGCCTCGCCGTGCGCCAGCATGGAGACCAGGTCGGCCTTCGGCGGCTCGGTGACGCGCAGATCCCACAGGCCTTTGAAGTAGGCGGCGCAGCCCAGAAGCTCGGCCTTCATCTCTTCGAAGTCCATGTCCACCCCGGGATTGATCTTCGACGGGGTGGTGGGATTGGTGATCATGTCCGACCAGTAGGTCAGCTTGCCGCGCTCCTCGAACGGGAAGTCGAACAGCGTGGCCAGCATCTGGGTGGTCAGTTCGACCGAGACGCGCTGCACCCAGTCGAACGGCTCGCCGACCGGAAGTTCGTCCAGAATCTTGCCGGCCCGCTCGCGGATCAGCGGCGCCATGTTGCGCAGGTTCTCCGACGAGACGATCGGCGCGATCGTCTTGCGCTGCTCATCGTGCTTGGGCGGATCCATGGCGATGAACATCGGCAGCTCGAAGCCGTCGGCGGTTGGATCATTGCCGTCGTTGTCGCCGATGGAAATGCTCTTCTCCGACGAGAAGACGTTGTGGTTGGTTTCGATGGCGATGATGTCTTCGAACCTGGTGATCGACCAGAAGCCCCCGAACTCCGGGCTTACGCCGTAGTGGACCGGGGCTTCCTTGCGCAGGCGCTCGAAGAACGGCCAGAAGGTGTTGGTGACGAACCGATCGCCGGCCGAGACGTCGATCTGGTCGAGCGGCGTCGAATAGGCCTCCGCGCGGGCGGCTTCGAGTGCGCTTACGCTACCGTCGTCGGCCATGGCGTCTCTCCCGTTGGCTCAGCTTCAGGCAGGAGATACCGAACCGGCGGCTCCGCCAAGTGACTCTTGCGTCATCTTCAGCAAATTGGAAATTGGGGACAGGTACGCGTCCCCCGGCTCTCCGAAATACGCCTGCGACGTTAGCGACGCGTACGTGTCCCCAATTTCTCACTCCTCCAGATAGATGACCGGCAGGCGGATCGCGCTTGGGTGGGTGGCGTCGAGATGGATAGCGTTGCGGGCGACGCGGGTGGCGACGCCGCGCCCGGGCAATTCGCCGGTGTTCGGATTGACGTCGAAGCGGGGTGAATTCGAGCTGGTGACGTGGACCGCGTCCGGTGGCCCGTCTCGAAGGTGATCGCGGTGTCCCAGAGGTCGAGGGTCAGCTTCTCCGGCGCGCCCGGCGTCATCATCGCGATGTCGTCGCGGTGGCGGCCCTGGCGGTAGCGGGTGCGGAGCGCGCTATCCAGCACGATCGCTTCGTAGCCGTCCGGGTAGATGTCGACGAGCTTGACCATGAAGTCCGTATCGGGACCGTCGGTCGAGGCCCAGAGCTCCAGGCTCACTGGCCCGGCGATGGCGACGTCGCGATCCAGCACGGCGGTCTGGAAGCGGAGATAGTCCTGCCGCTCGCCGATTGGGCGCTGGTCCATGGGCCCCTTTTCGAAGGTCAGGTTCGAACCGCCGTGGGTGGGCGCCGGGTTGGCGGGGTCGAAGTCGTAGGCGCGGGAAGCCGACGCCTCGGTCGGCGCCGTTCGCGACAGGCTGCCGTCCTCATGCAGGAAATAGTCGACGATCTGCGGCGCCGGCGGCCAGTTGGCGAACCGCACCCAGCGGTTTTTCGGCGAGAGCTCGCCCTTGCGGGCCGAGGCCATAATGTAGATGCGCACCGGCGGCTCATCCATGATCCCGTTGTCGACACCCTTCAGCCAGTAGTCGAACCAGCGGATCTCGTCGGTGGCGCCTTCAGCAGCTCGGAGCCGTTCGGGTAGGCGAGATCGCCCGACAAATCCCCGTGGCCGAACGGGCCCATCTCCAGCTTCTGATTGCCCCGCGCGCCGCGGCTGCCGTGGTTCTGCAGCTGCTGGAAATTGCGCACGTTGCCGACGCTGAACAGGTCGTACCAGCCGCCGTAATTGTACATCGGAATGTGGATGAAGCGGGCGTTGTGCAGGACATCGCCGGTCACCGACAGGGCGGTGGCGGCATAGGACGCCGCGCTCGAACGGGTGCGCTCTTCGGCGACGCCCTGGCCGCGGTTCCAGTCACCCATGTCGCGCTGCTTGAAGGCGCCGCCGACGAAGGCGGTGTCGTTGCCGGCGACGATGACGAAGGCGCAGACCAGATGTGGCGGATTGGCGATCGCCGCCATGTTGGTGGTGATGCCCATGGCCGAGGCGCCGGTGATGCCGATCTTGCCGTTGCACCAGCTCTGCCGCGCCATCCATTCGATGGTGTCGTAGCCATCGTTGCGATCGTCGGTGAAGCCGCCGTAGTGGCCCTCCGAGCGCCCCTTCCCACGCGTGTCCTGGACCAGGTAGGCGTAGCCGGCCTTGGTATACTTGCGGGCAGCGCGCGGATTGGCGAACAGCTCCATGGTGTCCTTGCCATAGGGCGTGCGGGTGACGATGCAGGGAAACGGTCCATCGCCCTCAGGCAGGTAGAGGTTGCCGGCGAGCTTCATCCGGTCGCGCATCGGCGCAAAGACCTCGCTCGCCCCCTCGGCGATCTTCTCCACCCGCAAGCCCCGCACCTCCGGCGCCGTCGTGGTTTCGGCCGTTTGGTCGGTCATCGTTTCTCTCCCTTTGGCGCGCCCAGTAAGTCACCAAGCCGCGGCTTCGTGAAGCCTGGGAAATTGGGGACACAGAAATTAGGGACACGTACGCATCCCCTGGATTTCGAGTTTCACTCGCAGAGTTTTGCGCTGCGTACGTGTCCCTAATTTCCTAGGGCATCGGCTCGCATGCGGGGGCGCCGTGGGCGTTCACCTTCACCTTGCCGGCGGCGTCCACGGTCAGGTCGAGCGCATAGGTGATGATGGTGGGGTCGTCGGCCGGCGCCGGGCGCGGCTGGTCATTGGCGTAAGCCGCGGCGCAGGCCTTGGCGGCCGGCGGCGACTTGGCCATCTCCGGCGGGATCGCGCCCTGCTTCACCAGGCTGGCCCAGCAGGCCGCGGCGTCCTTGACCATCGAGCACGAGGCGTTGAAGCCGTGCCGATAGACCAGGTGCAGCGCGCCGCCCGTCAGGCCGACGGCGGTGAAGCCCTTGTCGGTCTTGGCGTCGGTGAAGATCGGCCGGCCGTTGCTTGCGGCGATGAGCTGAAATGCCACCGCCCCATTGGGATCGGTGTCGCTGAAAACCAGGAAACCGCCCTTGCGACCCAGCAGCGACTGACCTTCGGTCTTCAGCGGAACGCTTCCGGGCGCCGCCGCGTGGCCGCAGACGGGCCGCCTGGCCCCGGCGATACGCACCAGGCTGGCCCCGCCGGGGTCCGGCGTGTCGGTACCGGTCTCCCGGATCATCAGATCGGCATAGGTGGTGCAGACGATCTCACCGACCGGATCGTCGACCGACTTGGGCTTCACCGTCTGCACGTGCGCCGGATGGTCGAACAGCGCCGTTTCGCGGTCGGCCTCGCGCGCCTGACTGGCCGTGGCGAGGCCGAGGGCGATCATGAGGGCCGGCGCCAACCACAGGATCCGGCCGCAGCGGGCGAGGGGAGTTTTCATGAGGGGTCCGATCGCGGTTCGGCTGGTGATCTAGGGGGCGGCTGGCGCGGGAACCGGGATCATGCCGGGCACGCCCTTGTCCATCAGATAGCTGATGATCAGGATCGCCCGTCCCGAGCCGACATTCCTGACCTCATGTGGCCGATTGCGTGCGATTTCGAAGCTGTCGCCGGCGCGAAGGTTCACCGGCGCCTGGCCGGCGACATTGAGCTGCAGGCGCCCCTGCTGGACATAGGTGAGTTCAACGCCGTGATGGATATGCCAGCCGGACGACTGGCCCTTGCGGAGATCGTGTTCGACCAGCTGGACCTCCTGTGGGACCGCCGACGGCGCGACGTCCACGTGCAGGTCGGGCCCAGTAGCCAGCGCCGGAGTGGCCAGCATCGGCATGATGATAGCCATGGCGATCGCCGCAAAGCCGCGAAGAAACGTTTTCGGTTCTGACATTCCCGCCCCCGCCGGCTGGTCACCGTTCGGTCAGAGGCTAGTCTGGCAGGCGCGGGGCGGCAATCCGCCGCCAGGAGTTTGAAGGACATGCCCATTCGCCGTCTGGCCGTCGCGGTTGCACTCCTCTGGGCGCTGGGCGGGCTCGCTGAGGCTATGGATTCAGGTCCGTTCACCGCGGCGCCGGCGGCGTGGCGTTTCCGGTTGGGGGCGCTGGAGCTTACCGCACTGCGCGACGGCGGCTTTGCGACCCCGAACGACGGGGCCGACTTCGGGTCGATGGTGGGGGCGGCGGCGGTAACCAGGCTGCTCGCCGCGGCCGGCGCGCCCACCGACGCCATCCGCCTGGACGTCGACGCCCTGCTGGTCAGGATGCGCAGACATCTGGTGCTGTTGGATACCGGGCTCGGCCCATCCAACCACGGCGCCTTGCCCCTGAGCCTGGCCATGGCCGGCGTCTCGCCCGGCCAGATCACCGACATCCTGATCACCCATGCGCACTTCGATCACGTCGGCGGCCTGATGAGCGCCGACCATCGATCCGCCTTCCCGAATGCGACGATCCGGATGTCCGCCACGGAGTGGGCCTGGATGCGCGGCCAGGGCGAGACGAAGGCGCTGGCGGCGGTCATTGCGCCGCAGGTCACGACCTTCGAGCCCGGCGGGACGGTGCTGCCCGGGATCACCTCCGTCGCCCTCTACGGCCACACGCCGGGGCATGTCGGCTACGAGATCACCTCGCAGGGCCAGAGGCTCGAGGACATCGGTGACACCGCGCACAGTTCGATCATCTCGGTGCAAAGGCCCGACTGGACTGGTGGCATGGACCTCGACCGGCCGGCCGCCGCGGCCAGCCGTCGCCGGGCGTTGGAACACGTCGCATCCAGCGGCGAACTGGTTTTCGCACCACACTTTCCCTTCCCGGGCGTCGGGCGGATCAAAGCCAAGGGCGAAGGATTCAGATGGATGCCGCTGGCCCGCTGAAGCGCCCCGACTGGCTAGTGCGGCGACAGTGCGGTCCAGAGCGCCCGCGCCTGGCGATGGGCCGGATCTTTATCTTGGCGAAGGTCGTACTGGGCGCTGAAGGTGAGGCCGATCTGATCGCCGCGCCGCCAAGCGATCGCCGCGTCGAACAGCAGGGCTTCCTTGACCACCAGCAGGCCCACGGTCCCCGGCAGGTTCACCGCGCCGGCGATGCGCACGTGGGCGCCCGTGGCCGACAGGTTGCGCACCACGCACTCGTGGCTCTCACGACCGTCGCCGATGACGATTTTGCCGGTGAGCAGCGAGCGCGCCCTTGGTGCGGCGCGGCGGACCATGCCGGTGCGCTGGTCGGGGCCGTCAAAGGCGGGGTCCTGGTGCGGCGGAACATCGAGCTTGCGGCGGCCCAACGCCTTCTCCTCGATCTTACCGGTCATGACGCTGCATCCTGCGGTTCACTTGGCGAATGGCGCTCAGCCAGACGCTTCGCAATGATAGTCGGTGCGCCTTGTGGGCTCGTTAAGATCGATCAAGTTCGCCCGGCTGTTCCGCCGGCGGCGAGGAAACCGCGCGGCGCTTGTCGAGGCCCTCGTAATGTTCCGGATGGAGAGTCATGGTGCGCCTCCACCAAGAAACCAGGGAGAGTGTCCAAATGTATGCCAGAGCAATCCCGATCGCGGCTGTGCTTGTCATCATCGGCGCCGGCGCGGCCAATGCGGCGTCGTTCAGCGTAAGCGCCACGCTCAGGGGCGCGGATGAGACGCCGCCGAACACGACCACCGGCGGCGGTACGGTTACGGCCACGCTCGACACCACCGCCAAGTCATTCAGCTATTCGGTGCGCTATTCCGGCCTGACCGGTCCGGCGAAGGCCGCGCACTTTCACGGACCGGCGGCTCCTGGCGCCAGTGCGCCACCGGTCATCACCATGACCAGCCTGACCAGCCCGATCGTGGGCTCGACCACCTTGACCGACGCCCAGATCGCCGACCTGAAGGCGGGCAAGTGGTATTTCAACGTCCACACCGCCGCCCATCCCGGCGGCGAAATTCGCGGCCAACTGAAGGTGACGCCGAAATAGTACCGTCGTAGTTGGGGACACGTGCGCATCGCACTCTGTGCGAGAAGGCGAAACCATTGGGATGCGTACGTGTCCCCAATTACCGCATCATCGTTCACGTCCAGTTCAGCCGCTTTCTGGATCGTGGGCTTGCGGGGATCGTTGCGCCGACATCTGCGTTGACGACCACACGCCGCGGCGGTGAGCTGGCAGCCGCGATTGTCACGGTCTGGACATTCAGGAGCAGCACAGATGGAAACCAAAACCTTAGGAGTCCTAGGGGCGATCTCGTCCCTGGCGGCCCTTCCGGGCATGGCGGTTGGCGCCGCCGTCCCGTTCCAGCCGGGGGTTCCGACGGCTCGATCCTACGCCGAGTTGCTGGAACCGATCCCCAACGCCGTCGAGCGCCTCAAGATCGCCGATGCGCAGGACGACGCGGCCCAGCCGCGCCTGATCAAGGCGCAGTATTTCCTGCATTACCACCATCATCATCACGCGCATGTGATCATACGGCGATACTACCGACCGCATTACCGCTATCGCCGGAGCTACTATCGATACGGCTACTTCCCGCGCCTTATCCCGTATGTTCAGCCCTACTATCATCACCATCACCACCACCATCATCATCACCACCATCACAGCAACTACTAGGGACGGACGAAGGCGGCGCCGGCGGGGGTCTCGCTGGAGATTGGGCCGTTGAGGTCGTTGTCGGACTTCGACGTCCAGTTCATCGGGCGGGTCTCGCCGACGGCGCCGCGCATCCAGGCCGGCGGCCATCCCTGCCAGGGGCTCTACTGGACGCCGAAAGGCCGACGGCCGCGCACGGCGCTGATCGCCACCCACTACAATGTCGACTTCGCCGAGCACTACAGCGCGGCCTATTTCGCCGCGCGCGGACTGGGCTTCCTGGGCTGGAACACCCGGTTCCGCGGCGCGGAGGACCAGTTCATCCTCGAACACGCCCTGATCGACATCGGCGTCGGCGTCCGCTGGCTGCGCGAGGAGGCCGGGGTCGAGCGGGTGGTGATCCTGGGCAATTCCGGCGGCGGCTCGCTGATGGGCGCCTATCAGGCCGAGGCGAGCACGCCCACGCTCAGCGCCAATCTGCGCGGCCCGGGCGCCGAGGCCCTGGCCAGCCTGCCGAGCGCTGACCTCTATGTCTCGCTGAACGCGCACAAGGGTCGCCCCGAGGTGCTGACCGACTGGATGGACCCCTCGGTGGTTGACGAGTTCGACCCGACCCGGACCGACCCGGCGCTCGATCCGTTCAATCCTGAGAACGGGCCACCCTATTCGGCGGGGTTCACCGCCACCTACCGGGCCGCCCAGCGCGCCCGCAACCAGCGCATCACCGACTGGGCCAAGGCCGAGTTGGAGCGGGTCAAGGCTGCCGGCGTCCCCGACATCCTGTTCCCGCTCTACCGCACCTGGGCCGACCTGCGCTTCATGGACCCGGCGATCGACCCCTCGGATCGGCCCTGCCCAGGCTGCTATCGCGGCTTCCCGCCGGACGTGAACCGGCTGCCCGGCATCGGCCGGGTCAACAGCCTGAAGACGTGGCTTTCGATGTGGAGCCTGGAGACCTCGAACTGCCAGGGCGGCGCACAGCTGGCCCGGGTCGACCTCCCGGCCCTGGTGGTGCAGAGCACCGGCGACATGGGCGTCTTCCCGAGCGACGCGCGCGGCATCCACGCGGCCATCGCCTCCAGCGACAAGACCCTGGAGCTGATCCCGGGCGCCCACTATTTCGAGGACTCCGAGGCCAGCCGAACCGCCATGATCGACCTGATCTCGGCCTGGATCGAAGCGCGAAGCTGATGCCCCGTCGTCCGCTCGGTTGCCCGGGATCCCGGCGCGCATTTCGGCCTCAATCGGGTCCAACTTTGGATCGATTGCCAGCCTCCACTCACGGTAGGCCCGCAGGGTGATTCGCGGGGCGGATGTGCGTGGAGGCGTGCGCGTGACCATATTGCCGAGAAATTTCAGGTCCGCTGAATTGGCCTGGTCGCCGTCGAGCGCCGCGCGCGAACTCGACCAGTTCATGACCCGCCTGCCGACCTCGCTACTCGAGACCCTGCTGAAGCTGAACAGAGGGCCGCGCCAGGCGCGCTAGCTCCGCGCGCCGGCGGCGCCACGCGATCGGTGCTTGGGGCGGGCGCGCCCTGCCTCTAAACCCATCCGTCAGACGTCGTTTCCGCTCCAGGAGCCTGTTCGCGATGGACGATCCGTACCTGTGGCTGGAAGCGTTCACCTCCGTGGAAGCGCTGGACTGGGTTCGCGCGCAGAACGCGGCCAGCGCCGCCGTCCTCGAGGCCGACCCGCGCTATCGCGTGCTTTTTCAAGAAGCGCTCGACATCGCCGGGGCCAAGGATCGCATTCCGGCGCCCAGCTTTCTGCACGGCGAGATCTATAATTTCTGGCAGGACGAGGACCATCTGCGCGGCCTGTGGCGCAAGACCAGCCTGGCCGACTACCGCGGCGCCGATCCCGCCTGGACCACCGTGCTCGATATCGACGCGCTGGGCCGAGACGAGGGCCGGAGCTTGGTGTTCCATGGCGCCAATATGCTGATGCCCGAGGCCCGGCATTGCCTGATCATGCTGTCGGACGGCGGCGAGGACGCAGACGAGGGGCGCGAGTTCGACCTGAAGACCGGCGCCTTTGTCGCGGATGGGTTCAATATCCCGCGCGGCAAGCAGCGGATCGCCTGGGAGGATGACGACCACCTGCTGATCTCGCGCGAATGGACGCCGGGCGAGCTGACATCTTCCGGCTATCCCTTCATCGTCAAGCGGCTGGCGCGCGGCCAGGCGCTTGACGAGGCGCGGGAGGTTTACCGGGGCGAGGCGTCCGACGGCGGCTATGGCGTCAGCCCCGCGGTGTTGCATGACGACCAGGGCGATCGCCTGACCCTCTTCCACCGGCCGCTGGATACCTACCGGCACGAGACCCACGTGCTCACGCCGCGCGGGGTCGAGCGGCTGGGCATCTCCGACCGGACCCACGTCAACGGCCTGTTCGACGGGCGGATCCTGTTGTCGCCGGACCAAGCCTGGACGGTCGACGGCCAGACCTTCGGCGCGGGCGCTCTGTTGCAGGCGGATCTGGCCGCCGTCCTGGCCGACCCGGCGCATCCGAGCCCGGCGCTGATCTGGGCGCCAGGACCGCGCGGGTCCCTGGCCGGCGTGGCGAGCACGCGGGATAAGCTCGTCGTGGCCACCCTGGACAATGTGCGCACCCGCGTCTGGGTGTTCACGCCCGCGGCGAATGGCGGCTGGACGCGCAAGCGGCTCAACCTGCCGGACAATCTGTCGGGCGGCGTGGGCTCGATCGAGTGGGGGAGCAACCGCGCCTTCGTGAGCTACAGCGGCTTCCTGACCACGGCGACCCTGGCCTTGTCGGACGTGACGACCGGTGAGATCGAGCCGGTCAAGACCGCGCCCAGCCAGTTCGACGCCGCCGGCCATATCGTGGAGCAGTTCGAGGCCATCTCCAGCGACGGGACCGCCATTCCCTATTTCCTCGTGCGTCCAAACGCCGTGCCATACGACGGCTCGACGCCGACCCTGCTCTACGCCTATGGCGGTTTCCAGGTCTCGATGACGCCGAGCTACGCCGCCATGATCGGCAAGCTGTGGCTGGAGCGCGGCGGGGCTTATGTGCTGGCCAATATCCGCGGCGGCGGCGAGTTCGGCCCGGCCTGGCACGAGGCCGGGCTGCTGACCAGGCGCCAGATCATCTACGACGACTTCGCCGCTGTGGCCGAGGACCTGATCGTGCGCAGGATCACCTCGCCGGGCCGGCTGGGCATCCAGGGCGGCTCCAACGGCGGCTTGCTGGTGGGCGTGCAGATGGTGCAGCGGCCCGAACTGTGGAACGCGGTGGTGATCCAGGTGCCGCTGCTGGACATGATCCGCATCGGCAAGATCGCCGCCGGCGCCTCCTGGCAGGGCGAGTACGGCGACGTGGAGGCCGACCCGGCGGTGATGGATTTTTGGCTGAAGACCTCGCCCTACCACAATCTGAAAGCCGGGGTCGCCTATCCGGAACCCTTCATCTTCACGACTACCAAGGACGACCGCGTCGGCCCGCAGCACGCCCGCAAGTTCGCCGCGCGGCTGGAGGCGATGGGCCTGGGCTTCTTCTATTACGAGAACATCGAAGGCGGCCACGGCGGCAGCGCCGACATGAAGCAGCAGGCGCACGTCATTGCCCTGACCATGACCTATCTGCAGCGCAAGCTGATGGACTGAACCCGCCGCGGATTTGCCGCCCGCGACTGAAACCAGGTTCAGCTGAAGACCTCGAGGTCCATCGACGGGCTCTTCGGCGATTGACCAAAGCGGTTTTCCCCCGGCTGGCCGTCGAAGAAGCCGAGTTCGATGACCGGCCACAGGTTCACCAGCGGCACGTAACTGACGAGCGTGAGCCAGCCGGTCTTGCCACGATCATGCCAGCGCTTGGTTATGACCGCGGCGCGCATGTAGAGGGTTGGGACCGAAACCAGCAGCATCAGCAAGGCCGGGACCAGGTTGGCGATCGGGTTGTCGATCATGATCGCCGGGTTTGCAATCATCTGCAGCGACGTCGGATAGTGCGGGAAAGCAGCGCGGATGGCGGCCTCCGCCGCCAAAAAGACGGTCTCAACACCGATGCAGGCCAGCCAGTAATCTCGCCGGCGAGCGCGGCCCTCGAAGCTGGTCAGCAGCCACACGATGTAGGGTTGGGGCGCCGGCGTGCGCGCGGCCCCGGCCTCGTTGAGAGGTGCGCTGAGATATCCCGCGCTGAGAGGTGCGACCCTGACCGGTGGCGAAGGCGGCTGCACGCCCCGACGACCGAAGGTTGAAGCTTGTTGCATCGGGCTGCCTCTCGCCAAAATGGCATAGCCCAAGCCTATGCGAGCGCCGGTTGCTCAACGGTAAAGAGGGCTTCCCGGTCGACCTTTCGCCGACGCCAGCGCTCGCGGCCGCGGTAGACTCGCCGTAAAGCGTGATCCGGCGATCAACCGCGTCAGGGAAAGTCCGATGATGAAGCGCCTGGCCTGCGCCGCGATGGCGGGTTTTCTGATCGCCACGCCTTCGTTGGCGCAGAGCGACAGCCCGGCAACGACGCACAACGTCCAATGTCTGATCGCCGTGGCAGAGCTCGCCTCAAGCAGCGACTCCACGATCAAGTCCGTCGGCCTCATCGCCTCGATGTTCTTCGCCGGCCAGGTGTTCGGTGGCGATCCGGCGATCGACCTTACGGCCGCGGTCAAGGCCGAAGCCTCGAAACTCACGCCTGACGAGGTCAAGGCGCTGCAGGTCCGCTGCGGGGCTGAGATGAAGGCCCGCGGCCAACAGATCAGCGCCGCCAGCGCAGCACTGCTGGCAAACGATGCGGCTCGTAGCCCGTCGTAGGGCGGCGGCCTCGCATTCAGGTCGCGCGACAGGCTATCGGGGCGCGGTGCGATGGCCTAGCTTCGGCCCAGCAGCTGAGGAGATCGGGCGCGGCATGTTGACGGTTCATCACCTGGGGATTTCCCAATCCGAACGGATCGTGTGGCTCTGCGAGGAACTGGGGCTCGACTACGAGCTCAAGCGCTACGACCGGCGCGCGGACAACCGGCTCGCGCCCGACGAGTACAAGGCGCTGCACCCCATGGGGATCGCGCCGGTGATCAGCGACGGCGACCTGGTGCTGGGGGAGAGCGGCGCGATCTGCGACTATATCTGCGCCCGCTATGGCGACGGAAGGCTCACGCCGGCGCCCGACGATCCCGATTTCGCCGACCACCTGTTCTGGTTCCACTGGTCCAATGGGACCTTCATGACCACGCTGATGATGCAGCTGGTGCTGGCCGGCGGCGGCGAGGGCAATCCGGCGGCGGTCTTCGTCGAGGATCGCAGCCGGCGAGGTTGGGCGATGGTCGAGGCAAGGCTGGGCCAGGCGCCGTTCTTCGGCGGCGCCAACCTCACCACCGCCGACATCATGATGGTCTACTGCCTGACCACCAGCCGCGCGTTCCGCGGCCTGTCGATCGACGCCTATCCCAACCTGAAAGCCTATCTCGGACGCATCGGCCAGCGCCCCGCCTACCGCCGCGCGATGGAAAAGGCCGAGCCGGGCATGACGCCGATGCTGACCTGAGGGGCGGACGATCCGCCTAAAGGCGGCTGCGCCCCGCCAGGGTCCGCTCGAAGAACTGTGTCACGAGGCGATAGACATGATTGGCCTCGGGCAGGTCCGGGAAGATATGGAACGCGTGCCAGAGGCCGTCGAAGATGTAGAGGCGGCTGTCGACGCCGACGCTGTCGAGGCGAAGGTGCAGGTCGGTGACGCTACTGGCAGCGAAGTCGCGTCCACCGGCGATAAGTAGGGTGGGCGGGAAGCGGGCCAGCATTTCCGGGTGGTCGCCCGGTGCAACGCACGGATCGTCCATCGCCGCCCCCGCGAAATAGGGGAAGCTGCTCAGCGACAAAGGCCCGCCCGCCGGCTCCAGCCCTTCAAGGATCGGCGCCAGATAGACGGAATCGCCGCCAAGATCGCCGGCGCCGCCGCAGAGCATGGCGATGGCCCCGGGCCGAGGCAGGCCCGAGCCGTGAATCCAGGCCACCGCCTGGGCTGAGAGGATGGCCCCGGCCGAGCAACCGTAGATTCCGACACAGGCGGCGTCATGCCGCTCGAGAAGAGCGCGATAAACGGCCGCCACATCCTCGGAAGCGGCAGGGAAGACATGCTCCGGCGCCATCCTGTAGTCGACCGCCACCACCTCGACCCCCATCCGCGCGGCGATCGGTATGGCCTCGACCAGGGCGCCGGAGTCAGCTCCCCAGGCAAAGGCGCCGCCGTGCAGACAGATCAGCACGCGCCTTGTGTTCGAGGCTCTGGCCTCGACGGGCAAGACCCGGTGGACGCGAACGCCGCCGAGTTCGGCCTCGCGCACCTCGACGGCGAAGATCTCGCGCATCCGATCCGCGAGCCGGCTGTTCTGTTCCGCATAGTGGCCGCGCAAGGCGATAAGATCGGCGGCGATCACGGCCGGCGCCGGCCCCAGTTCGGCCAGGAAGGTCTCGCGCGCGGCGTCGCTCGCCAGGTCTGAATGGGGCATGGCGGTCGGCGAGAGCGTGATCGTCCCGTCGGCGCGAAGGTGCGGCCGGCCCGGCTTGATCTTGGTTTTCGCCCTGTGCGCAGCGTCGGCGGCCTCGGTCACGTCTGGTCCTCCGAATGGCGTCTCGCCTGCCAGGTTTTGCATCGACGGTGTTCATGGTATCGATGTCAAAGCGTGGGGCAACGATTTTGTTCGGCGCGTCGGCGGCGGCTATTGCCGGGACGGCGGAAAGGACGGACAGGCGTGGGGCAAATAGGCGCGAAGGCGGCGGAAGAACGCATGACCATGGCCGACCTGGCGGCGTTGGCCGGCGTCTCCAAGATCACCGTGTCGCGGGCGTTGCGGGACAGTCCCGTGGTGCGCGCGGAAGTGCGTGACCGGATCAAGAAGATCGCCCTGGCGCACGGCTATCGCCTGAACGCCGCTGCCCGCAGCCTGCGCACCAACCGCGCGCACAGCGTCACGGCGGTGATCGAGATGAACCCGTCGCGCGAACGGCCGGCCTCGGAAGCCCTGGTGCTGACCGTGGTCGGCGAGTTGCTGCAGGCCTTCACCATGGAGGGCTATCGCCTGGTCCTGACCACCCTGTCCGAAGTCACTTCGTCGAACGCCTTGGACACTGACGGGCTGATCATGCTGGGACTCGGCCCCAACGATGACGCCATCCATCAGATCCGCGGGTTTCGCCTGCCTCTGGTGGTGTGGGGCGGCTCCAGGCCGGCATTCGACAACGTCGTCTTTGTCGCCAGCGACAACTACGACGGCGGCCGCCTGGTCGGCGAGCATCTGGCCGGGCTCGGGCGCCGGCGCATCCTGTTCCTGGGCGACATCGCCCACTCCGAAGTCGCCGAGCGGCTGGCCGGATTGTCGGGGGCGGTCGCCAACCGTGAGATCACCGTGACCCCGCTGGCCTGCGCCTTCAATCGCGAGGCGGCACGGGCCGTGATTTCGGCGGAGGTCGAACGCGGGATCGGCTTCGACGCCATCATGGCCTGCAGCGATACGATGGCGATGGGCGCCGTCGATGTCCTCAAGGCGGCGGGCGTCGATATACCGGGCGATGTCGCGGTCACCGGGTTCGACGACATGGCCGCGGAAGGTTTCCTGACCACGGTGCGCCAGGAATGGGACCTCGCCGGAGAGATGCTCGCCGACAAGATGCTCGACCTTCTGGCGGGGCGCCGCACGGCTTCCGAGAAGCTGCCGGTAAGGCTGGTGATCCGCGGCTCGACCGTGGCCTGAGGCGTTACGGAGCGACCCTCTCGCCGGTTGACATCGCCGCCATGACATCGATACCATGATATCGATAACATGAATCAAGGCGCGAGTCGTGGAAACGAATGTCGCCGCGAAGGGGGGGAGGCGAATGTCCAGGTACGGTCTCATGCTGTTGTGCGGCGCAGCCAGCATCGTCGGAGGCGCGGCGGCGGCCCAGGATCAGCCGCCTGCGCCGGGATACGTTCCGGCCGCGGCGTCGCCCTCATCCTCGGCCTTGGGCGACGTGGTCGTCACCGCCCGCCGGCGAGCGGAAAACCTGCAAAAGGTCCCGGTCTCGGTAACCGCCTTCACCGGCCGGCAGATCGAGCAGAAGGGCATTACCGACAAGACCGCACTGGCGGACTTCACGCCCTCGATGATCACCATAACCGGGGGCTATCCGAGCGAGTTCGCCTATTTCGCTCTGAGAGGGCAGGGGCCGGCCTTCGGCGTCACGCCAGGGGTGATTCCGTATTTTTCGGAAGTGGCCAATCCCATCGGGATCGACGGCAGAGTCGGGACCTATTTCGACCTGGCCAGCGTCCAGGTGCTGGCCGGCCCTCAAGGCACGCTGTTCGGCAAGAACGCCACCGGCGGCAACATCCTGTTCGAGCCGCAGCGGCCGACAGACAGGTTCGAGGGCTATATCCGCGGCGAATACGGCAACTACAACGACCGCCGCGCCGACGGGGCGATCAACATCCCGATCATCGATGACAAGGTCGAACTGCGCGTGGCCGGCGAAGTCGGCGCTCGGGACGGCTATACCACCGACGTCGGGCCGGTCTTCCCGGGCAAGCGTTACGACAACCTGAACTACGATTCCGGTCGGGTCAGCCTGACCGTCAAGCCGACGGACCGCCTCGGATTCTACACCGTCGCCCGCTACTATTATTCGAACAACAATGGACCCGGCACCGTTCTACAGCAGCTCAATCCGGCGACGATCGCGACCTATGGCGCCTTCTTCCCGGGCCTGGACGGCGCGTTGGCGCGCCAGCAGAGCCTGGGCGTGCGCAAGGTGTCCTACGACCTGAATGAGTTCTCAAAGACCCAGTACTGGCAGGTCATCAACCACGCCGACTACCGGGTGAACGACAATATTTCGCTGCACAACATCATCAGCTATTCCCAGTTCCGCGACTATTACGGCTATGACTACGACGCGACGCCGTTTCAGCTTGGCGGCCAGTCGAGCCGGCACATCCCGGTTCTGGCCCCCAACGTCTTCACCGAGGAATTCCGCATCCAGGGCAAGGCGGCCGGCGGCGCGCTCGACTACACGGCGGGCGTCTATTACGACGATCAGTCCTGGAACAGTCCCGCGGGGATCGAGGACGCCTATCAGTTGCCGGTCAGCCTCTTCCTGGGGCCGATCCCAGCGTTCGTGGTCCAGACCAGTTCCAGCCACGCTGTCTTCGGCCAGGCGACGCTGAATATCGGCGACAAGATCCCCGCCCTTGCCGGACTGACCGTTACCGGCGGACTGCGCTACACCTGGGAGCGCCTGCACCAGACCATCGAGATCATTGCGCCGCCGGCTCTGGGCGGGACCTACAACTCCCAGTACCCGAGCTACACTTTTAACATCGACCAGGCGATCGGGCGCAATGCGAACGTCTATCTTGCCGTGCGCGACGCCTTCAAGTCGGGCGGGATCAATGCCGGCCTGCCGCCGGGCTCGGCCTTCGCGACCTTCCCGCCGGAGGAGTTGCAGGATGTCGAGATCGGTCTGAAATCGCAATTCGAGGTCGGCGGCGTGGCCGCGCGTCTGAACCTCGATGCCTATCATGGCGACTACAGCAATATCCAAAGGACGGTGCAGGAAGATGTCGGCGGCATCGAGTTGAACGTCAATCAGAGCGCCGCCAAGGCGGTGATCCAGGGCGTGGAGTTCACCGGCGTGGTGGTCCCGATCAGGGGCCTGACCCTGAACGCGACCTATTCCTACATCGACTCCAGATACACCAAGATCGTCGGCAGCGCCGCGGGCATACTGGTCGGCAGCGCCTTTCCCTACACGCCGCGTAACAAGGTGGCGCTCGGGGTCAACTACGAAACCGACCTCGGCGATCGGCTGGGCACGCTGTTCGGATCGGTGAACTACACCTATCAGAGCGATTTCTCGACCGCCCAGACCAACCAGGCCCAGGTGCGGTCCTTGCCGGCCTATTCCTACGTCAATGCCGAACTGGGGCTGCGCAATATCGCCGGCCGGCCGGTGGACGTGGCCCTGTTCGTGGATAATCTGACCGATGCGGTCTATGCGACCGGCGACGCGGACTTCTACAACTCCCCGATGGGGGCGGTCACCTATACCTACGCTCCGCCGCGCATGTTCGGGGTGCGCCTGCGCTACCAGTTCGGCGGCTGAGGGTTCGATCCGCTCGAACCCGTCGGGTCTCGCTCCATCGCCAATTGTGGCAGAGTGCCGCTGATGGCAATCAGCGGAGGTCTGAGTGGCTGACTATTTCGTGCGCGTTCAGCTGCAGGACGCGACCCCGGCCCACTACGCGCTGCTCGATGAGCGGATGCGGGCAACGGGTTACTTCCAGGCGATTCAGGCCGTCAATGGCGTCTACCGGCTGCCGACCGCGGAATATCACTCGATCTTCGAAGACCCGATGACCGAGGTCCAGGTCCGCGATGCGGTCCAGAAGGTGGCGGATGGCGTCAAACCCGGCGCCTGGGTGTTGGCCATAAAGGCCAACCGCTGGGCGATCACGTCAGAGGCCATCTCAAAGGCGGGCGTGCCCAAAGTGGGGTAGGGTCCGTTGGAAAATAAGGGCTCCGCTCGCTGTCAAAGCGGTCGCTTAAATAACCCGTCATTACCCGCTGGAGCCGCTGAAAGCGGCGGAATGCGGGTAACCCATGAACACTGACCGACGACGGTGTTCATGGGTCGCCTGGACAAGCCAGGCGATGACGGAAACTATTGATCGTCGCTGGACTTGCCGACCCCGATCGCGGAGCGCTTCAGCGCTCGATCGACTCGATCGATCAGTTAATCTCCCCGACTCCTTAGGAGGCTCAGGGGCTATGCCATGGCGTTCAGCCGATCCAGCGCGCCCTGCAGGATGTAGGCGGCGGCGGCCTTGTCGACGAGCTGGCCGCGGCGGGCGCGGCTCAGGTCCGCTTCGTCGATCAGCATGCGGTTGACCGCGGCGCTGGACAGGCGCTCGTCCCAGAAGGCGATGGCCAGGGTGGGGTCGAGGCGGAGCAGGTTGCGGGCGAAGGCGCGGGAGGATTGGCTGCGAGGGCCTTCGGTCCCGTCCATGTTCACCGGCAGGCCGATGACGATGCCGCGCGCGCCGCGGGTCTTCATCAGGGCGAACAGCGCCTGGGCGTCCTGGGTGAACTGGGTTTTGCGGATCAGCTGCAGGGGGCTGGCGATCACCCGGCCGATGTCGGAGACGGCGACGCCGATGGTCTTGGTCCCGAGGTCCAGGCCGACCACGGGCGTGAACGGCGGCAAGGCCCGGGGCAGGTCTGTGAGGTCCAGGACAGCCATGCGCCGGTCTCTCTATCGTCCGGCGCCCCTTGTCAAAGGCGGGCGGGGGCGGCTAACCCCACGCGACTTTGCAAAAGGTGCTCCCATGGCCATCGACGCGGCGACGGTGAAAAAGGTCGCGAACCTGGCGCGCATCCGTGTCCCGGATGAGCGGCTGGAGCCCCTGGCGGCCGAGCTGAACGGCATACTGGCCTGGATCGAACAGCTGAACGAGGTCGATACCGACGGCGTCGAGCCGATGACCTCGGTGGTCGACGCCAAGCTGCCCGTGCGCGAGGACGTCGTCAGCGAGCCCGGCGACCCGGCGCGGATTCTGGCCAATGCGCCGAAGACCGAGCGCAACTTCTTCATCGTGCCCAAGGTGCTTGAGTAATGACCGAGACCAAGGGGCTGACCCTGAAGGCCGCCATCGACGGCCTGCGCGCCAAGCGCTTCTCCGCCGAAGAGCTGGCCGTTGCGCACCTGGATGCGATCGCCGAGGCGCGGCCGCTGAACGCCTTTGTGCTGGAAACGCCGGAGCAGGCCCTGGCCATGGCCCGCGCCTCGGACGCCCGCATCGCCAGCGGCGACGCCGGAGCGCTGGAAGGCGTGCCGCTGGGCATCAAGGACCTGTTCTGCACCGAGGGCGTGCGCACCACCGCCGGCTCGAAGATCCTGGGCAACTTCAAGCCGACCTACGAATCCACCGTCACCGCCAATCTGTGGCGCGACGGGGCGGTGATGCTGGGCAAGCTGAACATGGACGAGTTCGCCATGGGCTCGTCGAACGAGAGCTCGGCCTTCGGACCGGTGGTCAACCCCTGGCGCAATCGCGGCTCCAACCAGGCGCTGACCCCCGGCGGCTCGTCCGGTGGTTCGGCGACGGCGGTGGCGGCCGAACTCTGCCTGGGGGCCACGGCCACCGACACCGGCGGCTCGATCCGCCAGCCGGCTTCGTTCACCGGCACGGTCGGCGTGAAGCCGACCTATGGCCGCTGTTCGCGCTGGGGCGTCGTCGCCTTCGCCTCGTCGCTGGACCAGGCCGGGCCGATCGCCAAGACGGTCGAGGACGCCGCCATCCTGCTGAAATCCATGGCCGGCCACGATCCGAAGGATTCCACCAGCCTGAACGTCGAGACGCCGGATTTCGCCAGCTTCGTCGGCAAGTCGGTCAAGGGCCTGCGCATCGGGGTGCCGAAGGAATACCGCGTCGACGGTATGCCGCCGGAGATCGAGGCGCTGTGGGCTCAAGGGGTTGCCTGGCTGAAGGACGCCGGCTGCGAGATCGTCGAGGTTTCGCTGCCGCATACCCGCTTTGCGCTGCCGGCCTATTACATTATCGCGCCGGCCGAGGCCTCGTCGAACCTGGCCCGCTACGACGGCATGCGTTACGGCCTCCGCGTCGACGGCAAGACGCTGGATGATGTCTACAAGGACACACGCAGTGAAGGCTTCGGCGCCGAGGTCAAGCGGCGCATCCTGATTGGCGCCTACGTGCTCAGCGCCGGCTATTACGACGCCTATTATCTGAAGGCGCAGCGGGTGCGCCAGCGCATCGCCAACGACTTCAAGACCGCGTTCGAAAGCGTCGACGCGCTGTTGACCCCGACCGCGCCGTCGGCGGCGTTCGGGCTGGGCGACCGCACCAGCGATCCGGTGGCCATGTATCTGAACGACATCTTCACCGTCACGGTGAACCTGGCCGGTCTGCCTGGGATGAGCGTTCCGGCCGGCCTTGACGAAAAGGGCCTGCCGCTGGGCCTGCAGCTGATTGGCCGGCCGCTCGACGAGGGGACGCTGTTTTCGCTGGCCGGTGCGCTCGAGCAGGCCGCCGACTTTACGGCCAAGCCCGAGCGTTGGTGGTGAGGCCTATTGCGGCGCGGCGGGCGCCGGGGCCGGGGCAGCGGGCGCCGCAGCGGCGCCGCCAACCGGCGGACGGGCGGCGGCGCCGGGGTCGTTAGCCGCCGCGGCGGTCAGGTCCGCCTGCACCGAGGCCAGCTTGGCCGCGTCGATATTGGCCTGCGGGAAGGTGGCGACCGAGCGGATGCTCAGCGGCTTGATCATGTCCAGATACTGGCTGGTCGGCAGGTCGGGCAGGTCCTTGACGATCACCGCGTTGGTGATCGGGTCGGCGAGCAGGTCCTGGATCGGCCAGTCGACCGAGGGCGGGCCGGACTTGACGGCCGCGGCGGGCATGTCCTGGGCCTGGGCGACGGCGGCCAGGCCGAGGCCAGCGACGGCCGCGCCGGCCAGGGCGATGGACAAAATCTTGCGCATTGGGTTCCTCCCCGAGGGTGATGCAATTCAGCGGCGCGGAGGAAAGCGGCTTTTTCGCCGCCGCACAAGCCAAGCTTCGCGACTTTCGCGCGCGACGGGACATGGTAGGAAGGCCTTATGAGCGCTCAGACTGATCAGATTCAGGGCCGGACCGGTGCGTGGGAGATCGTCCTTGGCCTGGAGGTGCACGCCCAGGTCGCGTCGAAATCAAAACTGTTCTCCGGCGCGGCGGTCGGTTTCGGCGCCGGACCGAACGAACAGGTCAGCCTGGTCGACGCCGCCATGCCCGGCATGCTGCCGGTGATCAACGGCTATTGTGTCGAACAGGCGGTAAAGACGGGGCTGGGGCTGAAGGCCCAGATCAATCCGTGGTCGCGGTTCGACCGGAAGAACTATTTCTTTCCCGACCTGCCGCAGGGCTATCAGATCAGCCAGTTCGCCCATCCGATCGTCGGTGAGGGCGTGATCGAGGTCGAGCGCGAAGACGGCTCGACTTTCGTGGTCGGGGTCGAGCGGCTGCACCTGGAGCAGGACGCCGGCAAGTCGATCCACGACCTGGATCCGGACTGGACCTACATCGACCTGAACCGCGCCGGCACCGCGCTGATGGAGATCGTGTCGAAGCCGGACATGCGCAGTTCGGAAGAGGCCTCGGCCTACGTCAAGAAGCTGCGCACCATCCTGCGCTACCTCGGCACCTGCGACGGCGACATGGAGAAGGGCAATCTGCGCGCCGACGTCAACGTCTCGGTGCGGCGGCCGGGCGATGCGCTCGGGACGCGCTGCGAGATCAAGAACGTCAACTCCTATCGCCACATCCGCGAGGCGATCGAGTATGAGGCGCGTCGGCAGATTGAGATCATCGAGGACGGCGGAAAGATCGTCCAGGAGACCCGGCTGTTCGACCCGGTAAAGGGCGAGACCCGCTCCATGCGCCTGAAGGAAGAGTCGGACGACTATCGCTACTTCCCCGATCCGGACCTGTTGCCGCTGGAACTGGATCCGGCCTGGATCAAGGCGCTGGAGGCGACCCTGCCGGAACTGCCCGACGCCAAGAAGGCGCGGCTGCAGAGCCAGTACGGCCTTTCGGCCTACGACGCCGGCGTGCTGATCATCGAGACCGAGCGCGCCGACCTCTATGAGGCGGCCGTGGTCGGCCACGACCCGAAGCTGATGGCCAACACCATCACCCAGTCGGTGCTGACCTTCGCCAACGCCTCGGGCGCCGAGGTGACGGCCGAAGGCGTGCTGCACATCACGGTGCCGATGCTGTCGCAATACGCCCAGCTGATCGAGGACGGGGTGATCTCGTCGAAGATCGCCAAGGAGGTGTTCGAGCGCATGGCGGCCGGGGAGGGGACCCCCAAAGAGATCGTCGAGACCCACGGCCTGGTGCAGATGAGCGACACCGGCGCGCTGGAGACGGCCATCGAGGCCATCATCGCCGCCAACCCGGACAAGGCCGAAGCCGTGAAGACGCGGCCGCAAGCCATCGGCTGGTTCGTCGGCCAGGTGATGCGCGAAACCGGCGGCAAGGCCAACCCGGCGGCGGTGAACGAGATCCTGAAGGCGAAGCTCGGGGTGGAGTAATGACCTCTCCACAAGGAGAGGGAGGCCCAGAGCGAAGCAAATGGGAGGGTGAGGCGTTTCGCTGGCACCGGTTCAAGCGCTAACTCAGCGCCGCGAAACGCGCCAGCGCCAGCCCGTCTAGGCTGTAACCCCTCAACCTCCCGCGCACTTGCGTGCGCGGGTCCCTCCTTCTCCCTCTGGGAGAAGTCTTAGGCGCCCGACCGCGCCGCCGCCGCGCTGCTCACACAGCCGGTGGCGCGGTTGCAGCCTCCAGCAGGATTGGCGTCCCCGAGCCGCCGGCCAAGCGATCGCGCGATCAGGCGCCAAGCCAGCGAAATGATCTGGCGAGGAAGGCCCTTCCGTCCGAAAGCGGCCATTCCCCGTGGGCCACGATGACGCGCTGACAATTCCAGCTCAGCACCTTGTCCGCGCCCGGCGCGCCGGCGCGCGGTTGATGAAGGACAATCGCCATTCGAGCGGTGCGCAGGCTTGGTCCTGTGTAAGGCCATCGAGCCGCGCCGCGAAGCGCAACCAACCCCAGTGCTCTCGAAGAAAACGATCGCTAAAGGTCTGGATCAGGTCGGCGACGATCGCCGTGCCTGAGGGGCGGTGAAGAAAGACGATCTCGTCCATGGCGAACGAGCCGCCGAACCATGCCTGGTCGATATCGGGAAGCCATTCCGGCGGCGGGCTGTCGTTCAGAGCTTCGCGAAACGTGAGGTCGGAACGCTTCCTGATTGTCGAACTCGGCCCCCACAACTGGGCTGTGGGATAGGCTGCATGCCAATCCTTCAGATAGAGGTGATGCAGTTTGTTGGGGCTCACGAGATGGCGAACCGGGCCGAGCCGATCCACTTCGGCGCCCAGATCGGCGGTGCGGCGACCATATCCACAGATCGCCGTTCTGCAGCCGCGCGATCACCGAACGCGTGGGATAGGGAAGACCGAAGAAGTTGACGTTCTCTCCGTCCACGACCCAAAGGGCGTCATGCACCTGTTCGAGCATCTCTTTCACCGACGTGCTCTTCAATCATAGCAGATGCGGTCGGACCTTGGCCGCATGGGCAGACGCAGAGAGCATCAGGACCTCCCCGCGTTGACGCCTCTGTCAGCGCCTATACTGCGCAGCTTGCGCAGCGACTTCGCCAGCAAGGGTTCCTGGCGAAGCATTTCCGCCAGGTGCTCCGCCGCGAGCGTGTCGATCAAGCCGACACCCGCCGCCGTCAAGCTGAGCAGCACGCTGCGGCGATCGGTGGAGGAGGGGGCCCGCTCCACAAGGCCGGCCTTGGCCAGCCGATTGACCTGCTGCACGGCGGCGTGGTGCGTCAGCAGGAGCTGCTCCGAGAGGGCCTTCACCGTCATGGCTCTGGACGGCCCGGTCCTGAGGGCCAGCATCGCCTGGTATTGCTGCTGGGTGACGCCGGCCCGACGACTGATCGCCTCGCTCGCCGCCAGGAAGCGGCGCAGCGCAGAGCGAAATCCAGCAAGGCCCTCGTACTGTTCCGGATCGAGAATCATTGCGCCAAAGGCTTGTTGATCGAGGCCGTGCGGTCGCCCGCAGCGTTGTTCCGTCTCGGATAGTCGCTGGGCGGCAAAGGCGCCCACGCCGGTTCCGTCCGATTCGGGGTGTCGCCGTCATAGACCGAACCCCGGCGCGGGGCAAAAAGGGGTCGCGAACCCCAGCCCACCGTTTAGCAGCGGACCGGCGCGTCGTCGGGCCGAGTGGGGCCTTGGCGGCCGGCCATCTATATCATAGCATGATAGAGGTTGGGCTCTGCGAAGAGCGCAATTCCGCCCGGATTTCAACGGAGAATGTCCGATGCAGCTCAAAGCGATCGCGGTTACGGCGGCGGTTCTGGTCCTGTCCGCAAGTGCGGCTCACGCCGCGTTGTTCAGCGTCAACGCCACGCTGAAGGGCTCCGACGAGGTCCCTCCGAATACAACCACCGGCAACGGGACGGTCTCCGCTACGCTGGACACCGCAACCAAGTCGTTCAGCTACTCGGTGCGCTATTCCGGGCTCACCGGCCCCGCGAAGGCGGCGCATTTCCACGGCCCCGCCGCGCCCGGGGCGAACGCACCACCGGTTATCAGCATCACCAACCTGACGAGCCCGATCTCGGGCGCGACCACCTTGACCGACGCCCAGATCGCCGACCTGAAAGCGGGCAGATGGTATTTCAATGTCCATACCGCCGCTCATCCAAGCGGCGAGATTCGCGGCCAGCTCAAGGTCACACCCAAATAGTCCGGAGGTTGACCCACATTTGGCAATAGCCAGGGTCTCGGTCTCGGATTTTGCTTTGACCTTGGGCCGCCAGGTGAGCCCCCGCTGACGAGACGGTGGCGCGCTAGGGAGCGAAGTTCGCATCCTGTTGAAGCGCCGGCGCGGGCTTGATCAGACGATTGACGGTGAGGCCCTGCACCAGCACGGAGAACATCACCACCAGGTAGGTCGCCATCAGCACGATGTCTCGGATCGGCGTATTCGGCAGGCTGAGCGCCATGGCGATGCAGATGCCGCCCCGCATCCCGCCCCAGGTGAGCAGCGGAAAGGACTCGCCGAACGGCAACAGTTTGCGCCAGATCGCCAGCGGCGGCGCCACCGACACGGCGCGGGCGATCAGCACAAGCGGCACGGTGGCCGCCCCGATCATCAGCAAACCGGGCTTCGCCAGCAGCGCGATGCCTTGCAAGCCGATCAATAGAAACAAGGCGGCGTTGAGGATGTGGTCGATCAGATCCCAGAATTTATGCAGATGATCGCGGGTGGCCTCGGTCATGGCGTGATGAGCCGCGAAGTTGCCGACGATCAGGCCGGCCACCGCCATCGCCACCGGCCCGCTGACGCCGAGCGGCACGGCGATCGAATAGCCCCCCATGACCAGGGCGACGGTGATCAGGACCTCGGTCACGTAGTCCTCGATCGATCGCATCGTCCAGAAGCCGATGAGGCCGAGGGCCACGCCGAGCGCCGCGCCGCCACCCGCTTCCACGGCGAACATCCGGCCGGCCTCGAGAGGCCCGACCAGGCGACCGGTGGCCGCTCCGGCCAACAGGATCGTGAACAGCACCACGCCCACACCATCGTTGAACAGGCTCTCGGCCGCCACCGTCGCGCGCAACAGCTTTGACGCCGCCGAGTTCTGCAGCAGGGCGATGACCGCGACCGGGTCGGTCGGGCTGATCAAGGCTCCGAACACCAGGCACCAGGCGAACGGGATCCGCATCGAGAACGCCGCCGTCAGCGCCCAGAAGCCGATCGCGACGATCAGCGTCGAGACCACAACGCCGATCACCGAGAGCACCGCGATCAGCCATCTGCCCTTGTTCACCTGGGCCAGATCGATGTGCAGAGCGCCGGCGAACAGCAGGAAGGACAGCATGACGTTGAGCAGTGCTGTCTTGAAGTCGATGGCGCCCATGAAGCCGCCGATCGTGTGGCTGACATGCAATCCGGGAAAGATGGCGTCGGCCATAGCGACCAGGACAGATGTCACCGCGCCCCACAGGGTCAGGGCGATCGTCTGCGGCAGCTTCAGGGTGATTTGATTCAGATACCCCGCAAGAGCAGCCGCCACGATGACGATGGAGGCGGTCTCGAATGGGCTGAGGGTCATGTTGCTCTCGAACGGCGCCGGCGCCAGGACTTCCATGGTCCCAAGGCCGGAACTGGCCGGGAGTCATGAGGCCAGCCAGCGCGCTCCAAGGTCTTTCCTATTCATGGTAGGGTTCGAGTTCAACCGGCCGAGATCGACGAGGTTGAAGGCGTACATTTTGCGGGAGCAACCGATGTCCGATGCGTATGGACGCGAACACCCGGCGGAGAGCTTTGGCAGCCCCAATGAGATCGGGGCCGCGACCAACTTGTCTTTGGAGCAGAAGCTCAAGCTGCTGCGAGATTGGGAACAGGATCTGCGGCAACAGATGACCGCCTCTCGGGAAGGCATGGAGCCTCCGGAGCCGAACCCCGTTCCAGAACTATTGCGCGCCGTGCTCATTCAATTGAAAGCCCTGGGCCAGGACGGAATAGGCTGCTTGTTCTCGTCGGACCGGGATTGAGCGGGCCGGCGCCTCACACGACCATTCAACCTGCGGATGTTCGCGCTCTCAAACGACAAGGCAGCGCGACCGTGCCCCCAAAAGATCAAGACCCAAGCCGCTTCCGCAAAGAGCCAAGCCACGGCCTGGACGTGCGCCTTTGGTGGCGCCACGCCGTAATGCAGGGGGTCAATCATGCGGATGTGATGGCCAGGATCGCCGGCGAGAGCGGCTGGTCGCCTCGGTTCGCCTTCATGACTGTGATGTCGGCCGGGATAGCGGTCTTGGGCCTGCTGTTGTCATCGCCCGCGGTGGTGATCGGGGCGATGCTGATCTCGCCGCTGATGAACCCCATCCTTGGCTTCGGCTTTTCCCTCGCCACCTTCGATTTTTCCGAGACCCGGCGATCCCTGGTGGCGCTGGTGATCGGCGCGGTCCTCGCGGTCGCCTTCACCGCGCTGATCGTGCTTGTGTCTCCGCTCAAGGAGACGACGGCGGAAATACTGTCGCGAACCCGGCCGAACCTGTTTGATCTGCTGGTCGCCCTTTTCGCCGCGCTCGCCGGTACCTTCGCGATCATCAAGGGCCAGGGCGCCACGATCGTCGGCGTGGCGATCGCCACGGCGCTGATGCCGCCACTCGCGGTCGTCGGCTATGGCCTGGCCACCTGGAACTTGCCGGTCCTCGGCGGGGCGCTGGCTCTGTTCGTGACCAACTTCGTCACCATCGCGCTCGCGGCGACGGTCATGGCGCGCCTATACGGGTTCGGCAGTTCGATGTCCGGCCATCAGGGCTGGATACAGACCGGCCTGTTGCTTGGCGTGTTCGCCGCGCTCGCCGTGCCGCTCGGCATATCGCTGAGCCATATCGCCAGTGAAGCGGTGACCGTGACGGAGGTCAGGGCCTTCCTGGAGGATCAATTCGGCGCCCAGGCGCGGGTCACGCAGCTCGCCGTCGACTTCGACGCGAAGCCTCTGGCGGTCCACGCCGTGGTCATTGTCCCGCGCTCGAAATCGAAGGCCAGCAACGTTCTTCGGGCCGGGCTGGAGAAGAAACTCGGGACCTCCCTGACGGTCCAGGTCGACCAGGTTCTGCTCGGATCGGCCACGAACGACCTTGAGACCCAGCGCGCCCAGTTGCAGGCCAGCGACAGTGCCGCGGCGGCCGCCAAGGCGGCCAGCGACCGGGTCGCAAAGGTGGTCGCACTGGCCGCCGGCGTGGCGCCGGACGCCGTGACCGTGGATCCGAACACGCTGCGGGCGCAGGCCGCCGCTGTTGCGCTGCCGGGCGCGGACCTTGAAGCCTATCGCGCCCTTGAGCTACGCGCCGCGGCTTCCGCGCCGACCTGGAAGATCGCGATCGTGCCGCCACTCCAGCCGTTGCCCACCGTCAGGTTCGCCAGCGGTTCGGATGCGATCGACGACGCGGCGCGTGAGGCCGTACTGACATCGGCCTGGGCGGCGCGGCGGTGGAACAGCCTGAGGCTGAGCGTTCCTGGCCTGCCGCCGGTGGCCAAGGCCCCTCCAACCCACCCGCTGCTGGCCCAGCGCCGAGCGTTGGCCATCTCCCGAATCCTGGCTGACCAGGGTATGCAGTCTGTTCCGGCCCCAGCCGCAGGGCAGATCGCGCGCCTCTCGCTTGCCGCGTCCCCGACCGGGCCTTGATCGAAGGCCCGGCAATGACGTCGACCGACCCGTTTTCGCGGCTTAAGTCCTTGCTCGCGCGTTGGCCTTTCGCCGGCGCCGCCCGACGACCGGTCAGCCTAGGGATATCGCTTCTTGCTGGTTACCGCTGTCGCCGCGATCGTCGCCTTAGTCGTCACCGCCGTGTTGATGTTCAGTCCGTTCACGCGGACCGACCGCTGGCGCGCCACGGTCACGCCGCTCGCCTCCATTATCGGCAGCGGATTTCTGATCTGTGGGCCACTCCTCGCGCGCGAATTCGGCGCCGCGGCGCTTCCGGCCATGGCCGTCCTGCTGCTCCTGGCCTATGCCGTCGGCGCGGTGGTTCGCTTCAATATCGTCCACGTCGAGGCGCACGCGGACACCGCCGAGTTCCACGACCCGATCGCCTGGCTCACCAGGGCCACGCAAGGCGTGTTGGCGATCGCCTACGCCATTTCGGTGGCCTATTACCTCAAGCTGTTGGCTGAATTCGTACTGAAGCCGCTGGCTGTACCCGATCGCTGGCATCTACTGGCGACCAACGGGCTGGTGACCACGATCATCCTGATCCTGGCCGCCCTGTCGTTCACGGGCGGCCTGCGCAGGGTCGAGCACCTGACCCACGGCAGCGTATCGATCAAGATCGGCGTCATCGCCGGTCTGCTGGCGGGCCTGGGGTTCTGGTGGCTGACGCACGCGGCGGCCACGCCAGCGATGCCGCCGGTCCGCGTGTCGGCCGGCAGCATCGCCACCCTGCTTGGCCTGTTGATCACCGTCCAGGGATTCGAAACCTCCCGCTATCTCGGCCACAGCTATCCGAGAGCGCTGAGAATTGAGACCATGCGGCAGGCGCAGTGGATCTCATCGGTGATCTATCTCGTCTTCCTGGCCCTGCTGACGCCGTTCCTCGGTCGCGCGGCTCAGGCGCAGGGGGTGGCGGGCATACTGGACATCGTGGCGCTGGTGGCGGCGCCGATGATCGCGTTCGTGATGGTGGCGGCCGTCACAAGTCAACTCAGCGCCGCGGTGGCCGATTCCGTCGGATCGGGCGGGCTGATGAGCGAACTCTCCAGGCGCCGGCTCAGCCCGCCCGTCGCCTTCGCCATCGCCGGCGCACTTGCGCTGGGCGTGGTTTGGCTGACGGATCCCCTGCAGGTGGTCGCTCTGTCGTCGCGGGCATTCGCCTTGTACTACGCCTGCCAGTGCGCGTTAGGGCTGGTGGTCTGCGCCAGAACCGGCGCCGGATCGCGGCTTCAGCGGGCCGGAATGTTCGTCGTCGGTCTGATCTGCGTGGGGGCGACGCTGGTTGGGGCCGCCGCCGAATAGTTATAATATGATCGATCCCTCCACACCCCCAACTCAGCTTGCCGTTCAATTCATCGGACGTTGAGAAGTGACGCTGGCCCGTGGAAACTAAATCATAGCGTGATATACGCCGGTTCGTGCGTCGAGATGCTGCTCGACGCGATGGCGCGCGTTCTCGCGCGACCTTAAGTTCGCCACCATGGGATTTCGACCATGACCGACGCGGCCGGCCGGGCAGACCTGACGCACGACGACGAAGGCCGTCGCCTGCCGTTGTCGCTGCTGTCGCTGCTGGCGCTGGCGCTCGGCGCCGTCACCGGGCTTGGCGCGGTGCTGTTCCGCGATCTGATCGGTCTGATCCACAACCTGATGTTCACCGGCCACGCAGTGGTCCACTACGACGCCAACGTCTTCACCACGCCGGCGCCCTGGGGCGCGCTGGTGATGCTGGTGCCGGTGATCGGCGCGGTCGGCGTCACCTTTGTGGTCAGCAATTTCGCGCCCGAGGCCAAGGGCCACGGCGTTCCGGAAGTGATGGACGCCATCTATTTCAAAGGCGGGGTGATCCGGCCAGTGGTGGCGCTGGTCAAGTCGCTGGCCTCGGCCATCGCCATCGGCTCGGGCTCGTCCGTCGGACGGGAGGGGCCGATCATCCAGATCGGCTCGGCGCTGGGGTCGACGCTGGGGCAGATCGTGCGCATGCCGGTCGGCCAGCGCATCGCCCTGGTCGCCGCCGGCGCCGGGGCCGGGATCGCGTCGACCTTCAACACCCCGATCGGCGGGGTGATGTTCGCCATCGAGCTGATGATGCCGGAGGTGAGCGTCGACACCTTCCTGCCGGTGGCGATCGCCACGGGCGCGGCGACCTTTGTCGGCCGCTGGTTCCTCGGCGACGCCCCGGCCTTCCGCGTACCGGCGCTGCAGGCCCTGAGCATCGGTCCGAGCGCGCTCATCGTACTGGTGCTGTTCGCGGTGCTGGGCGCCCTGACCGGTGTGGCCGCGGCGGGCTTCATCCACGGCCTGCACTTTTTCGAAGACCTCTTCGACCGCATCGGCGGCCGCTACATTCGCCACATGCTGGGCATGCTGCTGGTCGGCGTCCTGATGTACGTCCTCTTCATCAGCTTCGGTCAGTACTATGTCGACGGTGTCGGCTACGCGACCGTCCAGGCGATCCTGACCGGACAGCTTTCGACCTTCTGGCTGCTCGGGCTGCTGTTTCTGTGCAAGGCGCTGGCGACCGGGCTCAGCCTGGGGTCCGGATCGTCGGGCGGCATCTTCTCGCCGTCGCTGTTCATGGGCGCGGCGCTGGGCGGCGGCTTCGCGGCGCTCCTGAACGTGTTGGGTCTGCCGATCGCGCTCAGCGTGCCCGCCTTCGCCATGGTCGGCATGGGCGCCATGGTCGGCGGCGGGACCGGCGCGGTGATGACCGCCGTGGTCATGATCTTCGAAATGACCCTCGACTACTCGATCGTGATGCCGCTGATCGTCGCCGTGGCCATGAGCCTTGGCGTGCGCCGGGTGCTGTCGCGCGAGACCATCTACACCCTGAAGCTGGTGCGGCGTGGCCAAGCTATCCCGAAGGCCTTGCACGCCAACATGTTCCTGGTGAAGTCGGCGCGCCAGGTGATGGACCCCGACGTCCAGGTGCTGCCGGCCGAGTTCAGCTTCGACGACTATCTGCGCCAGCCGGAACACAGGGGGCGGCTGCGCTATGTGGTCGTCACCCAGAAGAGCCGGCTCTACGGCGTCATCCGGGTCAACACGGGGCTCAGGCGTGGCCTCGGGGCCACCAACACGGGCGTCACCCTGGGCGAGGTGGCCAGCCGCAACTTCGTCGTCGTGCCTGAAGACGATGTCGCCGCCGACGTTATCCGGCGGATCTGGCGCAAGGACGCCATCATGGCCGTCGTTGTCCGCGGTCACGGCGTCCCGCGCGGCGGCGACGTCGCCGGGGTGATCACCAAGGAGCACGTCGCCGACTCCGTCGCCGACAGCATCAAAATCTATCCGCGCTAGCTCTCATTGAGAGGACGAAACCGGCATGAACATCGCCATATGCGGCGCCGGCATCGCCGGCCCAACGCTTGCCTTCTGGCTGCAGCGGTTCGGCCACGTTCCGACGCTGATCGAGGCGGCCCCGTCGCTGCGCACCGGCGGGTACATGATCGACTTCTGGGGCGTCGGCTACGATGTGGCCGAGCGGATGGGGATCAGGGCCGCCGTGCACGCGGCCAGCTACGACTTGCAGGAGGTCCGATACGTCGACGGCCGCGGCCGAACGGCCGGCAGCATTTCGGCTGAGACCATGCGTCGCGAGATTGGCGATCGGTTTTGCAGCCTTCCTCGCGGCGCGCTCGCTGAACAGATCTTCAACGCGATCGAACCCGCGGTAGAGACGCTATTTGGCGTGAGCGTCGCGGCCATCCGACAAGAGGCCGGCGGCGTCACCGTGTCTTTGACAGACGGCGGCGCCAGGGAATTCGACCTTCTGGTCGGCGCGGATGGCATGCACTCTCAGGTGCGCGGCCTGGCGTTCGGCCCGCAAGATCGGTTCGAGCGACCTATCGGATACCACGTCGCGGCCTTCGAGACGTCCGGCTATCGGCCGCGCGACGAGCTTGCTTACGTCAGCTACGGCTATCCGGGGCGCCAGATATCGCGCTTCGCGCAGCGCGACGATCGCACCATGTTCCTGTTTGTCTTTGCCTCCGAGCACATCAAGGGCGACGAGCCGAGAACCCCGGGTGATCGAACAACCTGCCTCCTCGACGTCTTCGCGGACGCACAGTGGGGGGAGTGGCCGTCGATCAGGGAAGCCCTCGGGTTGACCGGTGATCTCTATTTCGACCGCGTAAGCCAGATCGTGATGCCTGGCTGGAGCCAGGGGCGTGTGGCTCTGCTCGGCGATGCGGCCAGTTGCGTTTCCTTGGTCGCCGGCGAGGGGTCCGGCCTCGCGATGACGCAAGCCTATGTCCTTGCCGGAGAGCTCGCGGGGGCGGCGCCCGACCATGTCGCCGCCTTCGGTCTATATGAGGCCAAGCTGAGGAGATTTGTCGACGGCAAGCAGGCGTCCGCGCGCAAGTTTGCCAGCGCCTTCACGCCCCGCACCGCCCTTGGTGTTTGGGCGCGAAACATGGCTACGAGAATGATGGCCATCCCCGGCGTGCCCAGTGTGCTCGTCGGCGCGCAAATGAAGGACGCTTTCGAGCTGCCGTCCTACCCCGGATGAAGACGTCGCCGCGCGGCTCCGGCGGTGGCGCCCGCGCCCGCATACCGGTTTCCGCGAGGGCTGAACGTCGTATCGGTTCGTGGGGGAAGGCGGAGACAGTTCAGGTAGCATCGCCTTGGCTTCTGATTCGCGGTTGATCGAAGGGGACAGGCGACCGTGCAAGATATCATCGAGAAACCGGCCTCGCCGCTCCTGCAGTACCTCTGGGTCCTGCTCGCTGTGGCGGGCTTCGCCGCCGTATCCTACGGAGGCGGGGACCAGTTGCTGCATCGGCTCGCGACGCTCGACGATGCGCCGACCGCGCCCATATTGGCCTCGCTGGTCCTGTTCGCGGTCTGCAGCTTCGCCAGTTTCTACACGGCGCGGGGAACGGCGCTGCCGTCGTTCGTGGTGGCGATTGCGTTTGGCGTCGCGGGACACACGCTTTTTGGCCCGATCGTCGGAAATCCCCAGGTGCTTGCGTCGCTGGTCACTGGCAGCGCGGCGATCATCCTCTTCGGCGGCGGGCTGGAAATGCCCTTTCGGGACTTCCTGCGCCTGTTCGCCAAGATCGCGCTGCTTGCGTTTCCGGGTGTGTTGATTACGGGTTTCGCCTTCTCTTGGACGGTCGGCAGGCTAGGCCCCGTATTTGGATTCGCCATCGCCCCGGCGGTTGTGGTTCTGCTCGGCGCCATTCTCGCCTCGACCGACCCGGCGGCGATCATTCCGGTGCTCCAGAACGTCCGCTTCAAGCGGCGCGATCCGAAGGACATCGTGGTGGCGGAGAGCGCTCTGAACGACGTCGTCGGGACGCTGTTGACCTCGGCATTCCTGAAACTCTCGCTCGTCACGCTGACCGTCACCGCGGCCTATCAGGCGCTTGCGGCGACAGGGACCTATCGCTTCCTGGCGGAACAGGTTGGGTTCGGGGTGCTGTTCGGGCTCGGTGGCTACGCGCTGCTGTGGCTGTTGACGCACATGAAGCGGGAACACTCGGAACATTATGGCGCCGACCAGGTCTACTTCATTGCGACGCCCATCATTGCCTTCGTCGGGGCCGTCGCGTTCGGTGGCAGCGGTTTCCTCGCCGCATTTATCGCGGGACTGCTCTTCCACATCGAAGAGCACATGAAGGCGGCCGAGGCGTTCTTCGACCAGGTTGTGGACGGCGTCGCGAAGCCCATCATCTTCCTGCTGGTCGGAGCGCTGGTGAATGTCCACGCGCTGATCGTTTACGCCCCCGTCGGCATCGCGGCGGCGCTGGCCTTTATGTTGATCATACGACCGGCGATGGTGTTCATCACCCTTGGGATCTACGGCCTGCTCCCGAAATGCTCAGGCGGTCTCAGCTTTCAGGAGCTGCTGTTCATCTCATTCGTCCGCGAGACCGGCGCGATCCCCGCCGTGCTGCTTGTGACGGCGGTCTCAAGCTTGAAGACGCCGGTCAACGGGCTCGTCGAAATTGGGATGTGGGTGATCCTGCTCACGCTGATCGTCGCGCCGCCACTCACGCCCTACGTCGCCCGCAGGCTGGGGCTCACCGAATAGCTGACGCTGACCCGCCGACGAAGCGGCAGGCCAGGCCCCCTTGATGACCGACGTCAGCCGTGCGTCTGTGAGTGGCTTGTGTCGAGTGAGGAGCACGGAAGCGCCGGTCTTCAAACCGTGGCCGGCGCGCTCGTTACGGATTTGGAGCGACGGAGATGACGGCCGACCTCTGGGCCCTATTGGCAGCCCTGGTGCTGGCCGCGGTCCAGCTCACGCTGGCGAGCGTTCTGACGCTCCGCCAGCTCGGCGGGACCTGGGTCGCAGGGCCGCGCGATGAACACCGCGAGGTGACCGGAACCAGCGGTCGCTTTGTCCGAGCCCACCGCAACCTGCTTGAGATATTTCCACAGTTCCTCGCGGCCCTGTTCCTGGTGCATGCGGCGTATGCGGCGGGCATGCTGTCGGTGGTCGGAGCCTGGATGTTCGTGATCGCTCGTCTCGTTTACGTTCCCGCGTACGCCTTTGCCCCTCCAGGAGCGCGCCCGATCTGTTGGCTCGCCGCGCAGCTCGGCATCTTTGTCATATTGGCCGACCTGTTCGTCTAAACAAAAAGTGCAGATCCCTAGCGGCCGCCGCCGGGGATGACTTCGAAGATCAGGCCGGCGGCGTTGGTGAGGATGAAGTCGCCGTCGCACTGCATCCAGGTGTAGCCGCGCGGCGGCTTGCGCAGATGGAACGGCTCGTAGTCGGTGATCAGCACAGCGCCCGCGTCCGGCGGCAGCACCTGGCCGGGCGACCAGCGGCCATAGCTCGGCTTGTACGGATGGCCGGGCCTGGATGCCGGCGGGGCGGGGCGGGCGGCGACTTGGGCCAGCGCCGCGCCCTGGTCGCCAGCGGCCGCGCCTTGCGCCAACCCGGCCACCGGCCAGAGCAGGCCCGCGGCCAGCGCCGCCGCCAGCAACGCGGATCGACCGTCTCTGGGGCCGGCAGGGTTCAATTCCGCGCTCCTCTGGCGAGCACTGTAGGCGCGCGGCTCTGAACCTGGACTGAACACGTCTCGTCGGCGCATTTCGTCTTGCTCCGCGCCCAACGACGCCGCCATGGTTCTACCCTAACGCGTCAGGGAGCCCGTTTCGTCATGAGCCAGTCCATCGAAGTGCATTATTGGCCGACTCCCAACGGCCACAAGGTCACCATCGCGCTTGAAGAGATGGGCCTGGCCTATACCATCGTGCCGGTGAACATCGGTCGCGGCGACCAGTTCAAGCCCGACTTCCTGGCCATCAGCCCGAACAACCGCATGCCGGCCATCGTCGATCCGGACGGGCCGGACGGCAAACCGATCGCCATCTTCGAATCCGGCGCCATCCTGCAATATCTCGGCCGCAAGACCGGCCAGTTCTATCCCACCGACGAGCGCGCCAGGGTGAAGGTGGACGAGTGGGTGCACTGGCAGATGGCCAACCTTGGCCCCAACGCCGGCCAGCGCAATCACTTCCGCAACTACGCGCCGGGCTTCATCCTCGACCAGCGCCAGGTCGCCTATGGCGCCATTCGCTACACCAACGAGGTCAGCCGGCTGTACGGTGTGCTGGAGACCCAGCTGAAAGGCCGCGACTTCATCACCGGCGACTATTCCATCGCCGACATGATGAGCTGGCCCTGGATCTTCGCCCGCGACGGCCAGGGGATCATGATCGACGACTTCCCGAACATCAAAGCCTGGCACGCCCGCATCGGCGAACGCGCGGCGGTGAAGCGCGCGATCGAGGCGGCCGCCCAGGTCCGCACCGGCGGCGGCCTGCAAGCCGGTGGCCGCGACGCCGAAGCAGCCCGCAAGGTCCTCTTCGGCCAACGCGCCCGGGTGTGACTCTCCGGCCAACGCGGCGGGGCGGCTGGGTTTGTCTGGCCACGAAAAACACGAAAAAACACGAACGTTAGGGGACAGCGCCACTCCCTTCCCGTCATCCCCGCTGGAGCCGCTTTGGCGGCGGAATGCGGGGGATTCATGAACACTCACGTTCGACGGTGTTCATGGGTGGCCCGGACAAGCCGGGCCCTGACGGTGAAGGTTGGCCGCTCAGTTCGTGTTTTTCGGGGTTCATTCTTTTCCACGACGTATCCGAGCCGCCGGGCAGAATAGACACGCTCCAGAGCCCCTGTCGCCAAGTGAAGGATGAATAACGCCCGGCTTAACCATATGTTTATCCGCGGGGTTCTCTCATCGTACCCAGGGCAAGAACGCCTTTCGTCGTGACGGCGAATTCGCCCTTTGAACATTGGGGGTTCAATCATGTTGGCACTTCGGGATACGCCCGTCGCGCCCGAGCCGGCAGGGCACGATCTGCCGCTGCCGGGGCCAGACTCGTCGGGGGACGAGCTGTTCAAGATGGGGCTGCTCTATTCGACCGGTCAGGGCGGCGCGCCGCTCGACTATGTCTCGGCCCATATGCTGTTCAACCTGGCGGCCATGCGCGGTTCGCTCGAGGCGAAGATCTACCGCAAGGAGATCAGCCAGGAGATGGCCTCGGCCGATGTCGCCGAAGCCCAGCGCGCCGCCCGCGAATGGCTCAGCCACGGCTGATCGATCAGAAGGCGGATAGCAGCGTCGGTCCCAGGGTGTAGTTGAAGCCGAGTTGGACCGGCGAGAGATCGCGGAAATACTGCTGAACGAACACCCCCGCCTCGCTGACGCCGGAGCGCGGCACATAGACCACGTCGAACCGCCGCAAGGGGACGAGGTCGACCGCCGGATTGCCCGATCCGGCCCGCAAATCCACTGTCCGCAGCATGGCGCGCCCGTCGGGGCCGCGGCGGATGATCACCACCTGGCTGCGCTTGGCCGAGGTCTTGAAGCTGCCGGCCATGATCACCGCCTGCAGCGCATTGATGTCGCCGGGCATGTCGTAGACGCCGGGCTTGTCCACCTCGCCGCCGACGAACACCTTCAGCGGCGCCGCGCGCACGGTGAGCGTCACCTCGGGCCGCAGGAGCTGGCTGGCATAGGCGTGGGAGATCAGCTTTTCCGAATCCTGGATGGTGCGGTCGGCGACCATGATCGGGCCGGCCAGAGCCAGGTTCAGCCGCCCGTCGGGCTGCACGATCAGGGTCTTGTTCAGCTCCGGCGCGGAGGCCACCGCCAGATCCACCTCGTCGCCGGGATAGAGCCGGTACGGCGGCTCGGCGTTGGTCCAGGTCGCATAGCCGATATTGGTGAAGTCGGCGCTCGGCCGCGGGGCCGGGGTGAACATTTGCGGGCCGCCGCTCTCGCAGGCGCCGGCGCCCAGGGCCAGGCTGATGACGGCGACGCGAACGGCGAACGACAGGGACATCTGGGCTTCCAGCGGAAAAACAACCTTGATGCCGATGGTTAACGGAAATGGGTAACCAAGCGTTAATCGCGCGAGGCGAGGGTCGATCCAGGCTTTGGTATCGGGATTCTCATGTCGGAAAGCGCTTGGGCGCCTGGGAACGAGACGGTGGCGCCATTCCGGCGGCCGGCGGAGCTGCGCACCCGGCCACGCTATGAGCCCGGCGATTTCGTGCCGCTGCTCTGGCGCGAACGCTTCCTGATGCTGGGCGTCTTCCTGGTCATCCTGGCGCTGGGCCTGGCCTTGGCCTTTTCGCTGAAAACCCTCTACGCCGCCCAGTCGAGCCTCTTGGTGCGGCTCAGCCAGGAATATGTCTACGAGCCCAATGCCGGCGACGCCGCCCGCGGCGCAGTGCCGGAGCCCGACCAGGTGCTGTCGTCCGAGGTCGAGATCCTGTCCAGCGCCCAGGTCAAGGAGCGCGTGCTGGACCGTATCGGGCTGGCGCGGGTCTTCCCGGCGCTTGGCCGCGGCTATGACCAGGCCAACCCCGACCAGAGGCGCGAAAAAATCGGCAAGGCCGTTGCGGCCATGGAGAAGAGCCTGAAGGTGGTGACCGCGCCCGGCGCGCCGATCGTGCGGCTGAGCTACGAGCACCCCGATCCGCAGATGGCGGCCCAGGTGCTCAACACCCTGCTCGACGAATACCTGATCTATCGCCGCTCGATCCTGCTCGACCCGACCGCGCCGCTGGAAACCCAGCGCAAGGCGTTCGAGGCCAGGCTGGCGGAGGCCGACGAGGCCTATGAGGCCTTCCTGACCTCGAACAATATCGGCGACTTCGAATCGGAAAAGACCTCGCTGGCGCAGCTGCAGGCCAGCCTGCAGCAGCAGAAATACGCCGCCGACACCCAGCTGCAGGACCGCGAGGGCCGGCTGGGCGCACTGGCCGCTCAGCAGACCCAACTGCCGGCGGAAATCGGCCTTTATCGCGACATCGACCACACCGCCCAGGACAAGCTCTCGCAGCTGAAGGTGCAGCGCCAGGACCTGCTGGCCCGCTACCGCCCCGAGTCCCAGCCGGTGCACGACCTGGACGTCCAGATCGCCCAGCTCGAACACAGCATCGGCAATGGCAGCGTTCAGGGCGACGGCTCCAGGCGCGTCGGGGTCAATCCGGTGCTGCAGACGGTGCAGAGCGACGCCATCCAGCTGACCGCCGAAGTGGCGGCGCTGAAGTCGTCCTCTGACACCCTGGCCGGCCAGATCCAGCAGGTCACCGAGCGCCAGCTGCGCCTGGGCCAGCTCGAGCCGCGCTATGACGACCTGGCGCGCAACCGCGACGTGCTGACCAGCAATGTCCGCGACTTCACGGTCAAGGAGCAGGAGACCCAGGCCGCCGACGCCATCGCCCGGCAGAGCAACGACAATATCGCGGTGGTGCAGCGCGCCGTGATCCCGACCCAGGGCAAGAGCCTGAAGCGGCCGGTGGCCATCCTCAGCCTGCTGATCGCCGCCTTCACCGCCCTTTGCGCCGGGTTGGCGCGGGGGTTCGCGCGGCCCGGCTTCGCCACCTCGGCCAGCGCCGGGCGCACGTTGGACCTGCCTGTGCTGGCCACCGCGACCCTGAAACCCGCTGGCGTTCGCTAAGCCGAGGCGCCGGGTGGCGGCGGGGTTGTATGCTAAGGATTGGGCCGCCAGAGGCGTGCGGCGATTCGGGGATGATGGTCGATCTAACCACTGAAATGGCTCAGCTCTGGACGACGCTCGGGGCGCCGTCCGTCGGGCCTGTGCGCGCCATCCAGTTCGTCGCCGCGCGGACCGGCGAGGGGGCCTCGACCGTGGCGCGGGAGTTCGCCCATTTCGCCGCCCATCGGGCCCGCCGCGCCGTCTGGCTGGTCGATCTCGACCTGATGAACGCGCCGCAGCACCGCGCCATCGCCGCCGATCCGGCCCGCTATGGCGTGCTGGGCCGACAGAGCGCCGCCTCGCCGGACGGATCGTCCTTCTTCACCGTGCAGCCGCCGACCCGCGCTCCAGACGGCCGACCCTGGCCGGACGCCCGCTTTCTGGTCGCCCATCCGGTCGGCGGGCCGAAGCTGTGGGTGACCCGCTTCCGGCGCGAGGCGCTGCAGCCGGACCAGACCCCGCACATCCTGGCGACCGGCGACTATTGGCGCGCGCTGAGGCGCTTCGCCGAACTGGTGGTGGTCGACGCGCCGGCGCTGGACCAGGCGACCACGGCGCTGACCGTCGCGCCGCAGATGGACTTCACCGTCATTGTCGTGGCCGCCGATTCTGGCGACGCGGCGGCGCCCGCGGCGCTGAAGGAGGCGATCCTGAACGCCGGCGGCCGCGTGGCCGGCCTGGTGTTCAACCGCGCCGCCGCCGAGCCGCCCAACTTCCTCAAGGCGATCATTCCGTGACCACCGGGGTTGCGGACGTGGCGTCGCGGCGGGCCGCGCCCGCGACGACGACGCTCGATGTCGCGGCCTGGCTGGCCACCGCGGTCATGCTGCTGCTCTACAGCCAGGCCTGGCTGGTGCCGGTGTTCGGCGAGACGGTGACCGGGCAGGAGGGTCCTCTGGTCAGGGCGCTCTATATCCCGGGCTATCTCGCCGGCCTCTTCCTGGTGGCGCTGAAGCCCGGGGCGTCGCTGTCAGCGGCGATCCGCCAGCCCTTCCTGATCGCCATCCTGTGCCTCGCCGCGACCTCGACCGTCTGGTCGGTCTCGCCGGACCAGACCTCGCGGCGGGCGCTGGCCGTGGTGCTCACCACAATCTGCGGCATCGCGATCGGTGCGCGCTGGCGCTGGGCGGCGCTGGCCGAGATGCTGGCCGCCATCTTCGGATTGCTGACCATGGCCTCGCTGCTGGCCGGCCTGTTCCTGCCGGGCATCGGCCGGATGAGCAACACCTTCCCCGGCTCCTGGCGCGGCCTGTGGCTGGAGAAGAACATCTTTGGCGGCGAGATGGCCTTCGCGCTGCTGACCTTCGCCGCGGCCGGGGTGCTGCGTCCGGAACGCCGGCGGCTGTGGTTTGGTCTTGCCGTGGTCGCCTTCGCGATGATCTTCGCCTCGACCTCGAAGACCTCGCTGGTCGCGGTGATGCTGGGCTTTGCGGTCTTTTGCCTGGTGCTGGTGGTGCGGCGCGGCGGCAGCGTGGCGGTGCTGGCCAGCTGGGGCGCGGTGGTGACGCTGATCGCGCTGGGGGCGACGGTGCTGCTCGCCCCCGACATCTTCCTGAACCTGCTGGGCAAGGACGCCACCCTGACCGGCCGCACCAAGATCTGGGCGGCGGTGATGCGGCAGATCCAGCAGCGGCCCTGGTTCGGATGGGGCTACGGCGCGGTCTGGAGCGAAGACACCGGCTGGGGTCCGCTGGCCTGGATCGTCAAACAGGCCGGCTTCACGCCACAGCACGCCCATAACAGTTGGCTGGAACAGTGGCTGGGCATGGGGCTGTGGGGCCTCGGCGCCTGGAGCCTGTACTATCTGATGACCATGGTCCGGGCGATCGCGGCCATGTTCCGCACCAACGGCGCCCTGGTCGCCCTGCCGTTCCTGGTCGTCTACACCCTGACCACGCTGACCGAGAGCGTCGCGGTGAGCTACAACGACATGCGCTGGGTGATGTTCGTGGCCTTTTCGGTGCGGCTGGCGATCCGCGACCAGCGTGAGCCGATCAGCCCGCCAGACGACGGGCGCCTTCCGCAACGGTGACGACCTCGGCCTTGTGGATCAAGGCGTGGTCGATCAGCCGGTTCAACGCGCCGGGCGTGCAGCCGAACGGCGACGGCGCCGCGACCACATCGTGGGTATAGACGATCAGCCAGGCGCGTCGCTCGATGGCGCGGTCGATCCAGTCGCGGACGATGGCCTCGCCCTCCGGGCCCTCGATGCCGACCGCCGGCGCCTGGTTCAGGTCGGTTCCGGCCTCGATCAGCCCGTGATGCAGGCCGCGCAGCAGGTCATAGCGGCCGCCTAGGGTCTGTTTCGCCGCCAGGCTGACGTCGCCGTAAGGATAGGCGAAGGTGGTCGCCGGCACCGCGCCCCAGGCGCTGAGCGCGGCGCTGTTGCGCGCGACGTCGGCCTCGATGGTCGCCCGATCGGCCTGGCCGCAATCGAGGTGGGAAAAGGTGTGGCAGGCGATCTCGTGGCCGGCCGCGGCCGCCTGCATCAGGTCGTCGCGCTCAGCGTTCGGACCCATCGGCCCGGTGCGGCCGGCCAGTTCGGCGGCGACGAAATAGGTGCCGTGCAGCCCGTGCGATTCCAACGCCGCCCGCCCCTCGCTGACCGCGGTGGCCGGGGCGTCGTCGAAGCTGAACGAGACCATGGCGTGGCCGGGCGCGCGCCGCGCTGGCCGACGCTCGGCCAGGCGAACCAGGCGGCGGCGCAGCTTCCCCTTCAGCGACCGGTCGGCGCTATAGGTCGCGACCTCGCTCATCAGACCGCTTCGGCATAGAGGGCGGCGCGGTAGAGCTTCATGGCCAAGGCCCGGGCGGCGAGCGGCGCCGCCTCGGTCAGGGCCAGAGACTTCAGCACCGGCCGCCAGGCCCCGCGCAGCGGCACGCGCTTGAGTATGCGCGCGGCCTTGTAGCTGGGATAGCGCTCGACCACGGTCTTATGGCCGGCCACCACCCGCGCAAAATTGCCGGCGGACTGCTCGTACTTGGCGGCGATGGTCGCCGCGGGGTCGAGGCCCAGATGGGTCGCGGTATTGTCGATGTGGGTGATCCAGTGGTGGCGGGCGACCCGCATGGCCCATTCGACGTCCTCCCAGCCCCAGCCGGCGAAGGTCTCGTCGAAGCCGTGCTTGGCGAAGACGTCGCGGCGGACCAGGAGGTTGGAGGTGAAGACGTGCTTTTCCGGATGGTCGCGGCGGACCTCGACGCTGGCGCAGTCCGAGGCCAATGCCATGTGCCGGTGCAGGGCGTGTTCGGCCTTGGCCGGCGCCTGGTCCAGCGAAAAGCCGCCGAAGGCCACGGCCGGCGCGTGCGCCGCGATCAGCTCCAGATAGGTTTTCAGGAAATCCGGGCCGTCCGGCGCCATGTCGGCGTCAAGGAACAGCAGCCAGCCGCCGCGCGCGAACCGCGCCAGGCGATTGCGGCCCTTGGCGCGGCCCAGATTGACCCGCGACGAGACCAGGCGGCCGGGCAGGGCTATGCCGCGCAAGGCCTCGCTGACGCGGTTGGTCTGCGCCTCGTTGTTGGTGCCGTCGTCGAAGACGATAATCTCGATCTTCTTGCCCTTGGCGGACGTGCCGAGCATGCGGATCAGGGCCGTCGGATCGTCGCGCAGGAAGGGGATCAACACCGACAGCATCGGCGCGGCGTCGGCCCAGGCGGCGTTCTGGAACATCTTTTCCGGATAGGTGGTCATGCCGTTCGCGCCTTCAGGCCGCGCGCCAGGCTCAGGCCCCGGCTGCGCGCCCCGGAGATGTCCAGGCCAAGCGCCAGCGCGCCATAGACGAGCGCGCCGACCGCGGCCTTGGCGAAGAGTTCGAGCGCGCCGCCTGAGCTGGGGACAAGGCTGACCACCGCCGCCATGACCGCCGACGCCAGCAGCGCCTGGCCGAGCGTCGCCCAGGGCAGCGGCAGCGCGATGGCGCGGCGGCCGAGCGTATAGGAGGCGACCGCGCCCAGCGCATAGCTGGCGAGCGTCGCCCACATGGCGCCGTCCAGGCCGAAGCGGGGAATGAGAACCAGGGTCAAGATCAGATTGCTCACCGCGGGAATGGTCATGGCGGCCAGCAACAGCCGCGTGCGGCGACCGAGCGTAAAGGCGGTATGGAAATAATAGGTTGTCATGCCGCCAAAAAATCCGCTGGCGGCGATCCAGGGCGTCACGTGCGCCGCGCCGACCCGCAAAGCCGGACCGATCATCACCTCGGCCAGCGGCCGCGAGACCAGGGCCAGGCCCACCGCGGCGGGCAGGGCCAGCGCGATCATGAACGAGGACTGTTCGCGTGCTACCGCGTCCAGCGCGCTCTTGCCGCCCCGCTCCAGGGCCGCGATCGCCGCCGGTCCGCCGGCCATGCCCAGCCAGATGAAGACGACGTCCAGGGTGCGGTTCGCCAGGCTGTAGCCGGCGTGATAGACGCCGACGCTGCTTTCGCCGAGAAAGCCCGCCAACACGAAGCGGTCGGTGGTGGCGATGACCAGGGCCAGGATCAGCGACAGCGAGATCGGCACGCCATAGGCCAGGTAGCGCCGGGCCAGGCCGGGCTCGAAACGGCCGCCGCGCAGGCTCTTCAGCTCCACCGGCAGGGCCCAGATCAGGCAGATGGCCGCGGCGGCCCCGACGCCCGCCAGCGGCGCCGCGCCGCCAAGGCCGGCCCAGGCCAGGCCCGCCCCGGCCGCGAAGCCGACACTGGTCATGAAGATGTCGAGGATCGCGGCGCCGCGTACATCGCCGGCGGCCCGGCGTCGCTCCTGGCCGAGCTTGGCCAGGCTGCGGATCGGTATGCTGGCCAGGCCGACGCCGATGGCCACCTTCAACTCGGCCGGCATCGGCCAGAGCCAGAGCGCCAGGCCCAGCGGAATCGCCAGGGCCAGCGCCAGGCCGGCGAAGCTGCGATAGAGGGTGGTGAAGTGGTTGGGCAGGGCCACCGCTTCAGCCTCCGCCGCGTAGAAGCGGGCCATGGCCGCCTCCAGCCAGGTGAAGCTGAGCGTATAGACCAGGCTCATCACCGAGAAGGCCAGGGCATAGACGCCGTACTGGGCTGGCGGCAGCAGGCGGGTGAAGACCACCAGGCCGAGCAGCCCGGTCACGCCCTGAACGATGTTGACCGGCAGGTAGCCGATCACCCCGCGCCAGAACATCGGCGCGCGCGAGCCTAGCGCGCCGCCCGGCGGTCGCCGAGCAGGCAGGGCAGGGTCATGGCTATGATAAACATGTCCAGCCAGAAGGACTGGCGCTCGATATATTCGATATCCAGGGCCACGCGCCGCTTGACCCGCTCGGGCGTGTCCACCGGGCCGCGCGAGCCCTTGATGGCCGCCCAGCCGGTCATGCCGGGCTTCATGCGATGGCGATGGGCGTATTCGGCGACCAGGCGGGCGGATTCGATTTCGCCGGTCTTCATGGTCGGCGAATGCGGCCGCGGGCCGACCAGCGACATCTCGCCGGAGAGCACGTTGATGATCTGCGGCAGCTCGTCCAGGCTGGTCTTGCGGATGAAGCCGCCGACGCGGGTGACGCGCGGATCGCCGGTGAACACCTGCCGCTCGGCGCGCTCGTCGCGCAGGTCGTGGCGCATGGAGCGGAACTTCCAGACCACGATCTCTTCGTTGTTGAAACCCTGGCGGCGCTGGCGGAAGAGGATCGGGCCGGGGCTGTCCAGGCGGATGGCGATGGCCACGCCCAGCATGATCGGCGCGGCCAGCACCAGGGCCACGCTGCCGACCACCAGATCCTGGGCGCGCTTGATCAGGGCCCGGCGGTCGTCGATGCGGGCGCCGGAGATCTGCGCCAGCGGGATGTCGGCCAGGCGATCGAGCACCGCGTTCGGGCCGGCGTCGCCGCCGAGATCGACAAACAGGGTGATTTCGTTGGGCAGGACGCGCAGCCGCTCGACCAGGCCGCGAACCCGCGCCTGGGCGCTCGAGGTGACGGTGATCACCACCCGGTCGACGTAAGGCATGATGCGGTGGCCGATCAGGGCGGTGGTGTCGCCCAGGATCGGCACGCCCTTGACGGCGTCCGGCGCGCGGCCGCGGCGGTCGTCGAACACGCCCAGCACCGCGACCTCGCGGCTGGCCAGGGCGTTTTCGATCAGCCGCTCGGCATTGGCGGTCGCTCCGACCACCACGACATTGGGCGTGAGGCGGCCGGACTGGCGCAGGCGCCGGACGCTTATCCACCACCAGACGTGCAACAGATAAAGACTGGCGAAGGCCAGGCAGAACCAGACGCCTTCCGCCTGCCAGACACTGCCGGCCGAGCCGGCGAGGGCGAGCGCCGTTACCAGCAGCGCCCCGGTCAGCGCAAAGGCGCCGGTGACGCGGCCGAGCTGCAGCACCAGGGATTCGCGCGCGCGAAAGCCGTGGGCGCCGGCGGCCTGCAGGCCGAGCATGAGCAGCACGGCGCCCAGCGCGAAGGGAACCACGGTGGCCACGGGGCTCAGCCAGATCCCCGCCGGATTGGCCAGGCCGCAGGCCAGCCAGCTCAGGACCAGGATCGCACCGGCATCGGCGCCGGCGAAGGTCTTGGCCAGCACCTCGCCCTTCAGCCGCGAGCGGGTCGAAATGAGACGGCCAGGACGCAATGGCCCACGGCGATCCACCGGCCGGCGAATGGCCGCCGGCATCGGGCGAACGACAGGCTCGGCCTTTGCCGGGGCTTCGGCGAAGGGCTCGTCCGGTTCGGGAAGTGAATTAAAAGCGTGTGGCATGGCGTCGTACTGGCGGGACCAGCATCACCCATGCCACTTGCGGGTGAGCCCCACGTTAACGCCGGCGCGGCGCCAGTTGCGTTTGCCAGCCCTGGCCGAACAGGCTATCGGGTCGCCCGAGACGGTGAGGTGGCCGAGAGGCTGAAGGCGACGGTTTGCTAAATCGTTGTACGGTTTATAGCCGTACCGTGGGTTCGAATCCCACCCTCACCGCCACTCCGCCTGCATAAGCGGCGGAACTAACAGGGAAATATGTCGGGCTCCGACGTGCTACCCCAACATTTGCCCCAATGTTTTGTCTGGGCTCATGTGGATTTGCTGGGACAGTCAGCGGACTAAGTTTCACGCAGGAGTGATCTGACCAAGTACCTCTGGTCGGCAGCTTCCTGCCATTATTCCCTACCCCAAAAAACGCGCGCACCGGCGTGCTAGTTCAAGCGAACGGAAATGCCATGACGAAGATCGAGGTCCGTCCCCGCGATGTCGTCGCCCAGATCCCTCAGGGGTTCCCTCGGACCCGCGTGTCAGCCATCGCGCGGCGGGTCCAGGACCTCGTCGCTGCCGTGCAGGCTGCTGGCGAACAGGTCGCGTCCGTGGAGATTTCACCGGACGGGGGCGTGCGCATCTTCACGATCGCTGGTGCACTTGCCGGCCCGCGGCCGCGCCTAGCCGACTGGGATTAGGTCAGCCGGAAGGTTTGCGAATGACCAGGGCAAGGTTCAAGCAGGCCGAGATTGAACGCTTACTGCGCGCTGCCAGGCGCCTGGGCTATGCCGATCCGGCTATCGAGGTGCGGCCGGACGGTTCTGTAGTGCTGTTGACCGCGGGGCCCACCCGCCGGGTCGATGAGACGCACGCCAACCCCTGGGATATCGCCCTTGGGATCGCTGCAGCTGATGGTGTCAATCCTAGGTTTTGGGAGGAGCGGGAAGCCGCCAAGACCGGGGCTAGACTTGGTCGCGGCGCAGGCGGTAACCCGCGAAATTCCAAAGCGCAGCGCTGAGCGCGGGGAGGGCGCAGGCTTAATACGATTATCTACCGGGATGCATGCGAACGCCCTTGCACTCCCCTGAACAAATGCGGAACGGTGTGAGTCACCGCGTGGAGCATCCATGGGCCGCCGCAACGCCGATCGCATCGCCATCTCGAACTTTCGGCGTGCCGTGGCGACCGTCGCGGACATGCTGCGCGAGCGCTGGGAGGTCATCTCCAAGTGCAATTCGTGCGGTCTGATGATGCCGGTCAATCTGGACGTCATCGCCTGGCGGTCAGGCGCCAAGACCGTTCTTTGGAACCGAAAGGCGCGCTGTAAGCGGATCGGCTGTCAGGGTTGGGTCGAGTTCCAGGCGCGGTTCCCTGGCGTCGGGTTCTATCAGACACTCACCAGCGACGATCGGGAGGCGGATGGCTAGCGCCACCCTGGGCTGGCTCGCTGAGCGCAACTGCGGCGTCCACATCACCTGCGCGTCGAGGGTCTATGTCCCTGGTGACATGCTGGGCGAGACCTTCGAACTGCACATGCTCCGGGGTGAGTACGGGCTGTCGCTCAGCGCGGTAGAGGCTGTAGAGCGCTGGGGAGCGGAGGCGACGTTGGAGCAGGTCCGGGCGAAATCGCGATGCAAGGTATGCGGGGAGCGTAATGCTCGGATCGAGGTGTCAGTGCCAGCGGTCAAGATGGGCGCTGGCGCTTAGATAGAGACGGGGCGACGGCCCGTGCCCTTGCACTCGACGCACGCCAGCGGCTCCAGCAGCGCCTCAGGCTCCGGGTGATACTTCGTCCAGTCCCCGTCTCCGCCGCACTCCCAGCAGATCGTCCAGCCCACATGCCAGCTCCTGGTCGGCCAGACGTCGACCTCGATAACGGTCTCCTGGCGCGCGCCCACATTGATGACGGCGCGCCGCGGCCAAGCAACGACTATGGAACCCTCGGGGCGCATCCTGCTTGAGTCCGGGTCCGAGCTCAGGGTTCCAAATGGCGAAGCGAAAGCAGGTGGTCGGGGCGGTTCGCATGCCCGACTTCATCCCGTTCCAGCTGGTCAAGCTGGTCACCGCGCCGCCGGATGGCTACCGCATCCAGGTGCGCGTCGAGAACAACAGCGCGCGCTTCTACACCCGCAACGGCCTTCACTGGACGGAGAAGTTTCGCGGATTGGCCGTTGCCGCCGGCGGCCTCCCCGACTGCATCCTGGACGGCGAGCTGTGTGCGGTGAACGCGGAGGGCTATTCCGACTTCTCGGCGCTCCGATCAGCGTTGGGCGCGCGGGGCCGCAAGGACGAACTGGCGGTGTTCGTGTTCGACATCCTGTTCGAGGGCGGCGAGGATCTGCGCCTGCTGCCGCTGGCGGAGCGCAAGGCGCGGCTACACGGCGTGCTCGATCAGGGCGGCGACCAGGTGCAGCACGCGTTTCGCTACATCGAGGAGAGCCCGTTCCCGCCCAAGGAACTGATCGCCGCGGCCTGCCGCATGGGCCTGGAGGGCATCGTCTCGAAGCGCCGGGACGCGCCCTATCGCAGCGGCAGGTCGGACAGTTGGGTGAAGACCAAATGCCGGCCCGGTATCGAGGTGGTGATAGGCGGCTGGCGTACGGACGGCCCGCGCTTCCGCTCACTGATGGCCGGCGTCTGGGAAGGCGGCCGGCTGCGCTATGTCGGGCGTGTCCACACTGGCTATTCCGATGCGACAATCCGGGAGCTGATGCCGATCCTAGAAGCACTTCAGGTCGCCGACTATCCGTTCGAGCTGGGCGACCCGCCCCGCAAGGCCCGAGACATCCACTGGATGCGGCCGCGTCTGGTCGCCGACGTCGAGATGGCCGAACTGACGGCCAGCGGCAAGCTGCGCCAGGCCAGCTTTAAAGGGTTGAGAGCCGACAAGACGTCGGACGATCTGCGCGCTGAATCGGAAGGGCTGTAGCCGCCCTTAACGAAGGCAGCGGCTATTCAGAAATGCGCGACGCCATGGCGAGGTCGTCGAGTGGCCGGCCCTGGAAGGATTTCCTGGGGTCGCCGAGAAGGCGTTGAACATCCTGCGCGCGGTAGAAGCCAGTTCGCACATAGTGCTCGCGCATGCTCTTTATCCAGTCAGGTTCGGTGTGACCCACACCACCTTCACCGGGCAAACTCGCAGTCATCACCGCTCTCCCTCGGTCACGGCAGCATCCCATGGCTTGTGGCGCACCCATCTAAACCGGCGGTCGGTTGTGATGGTTGCGATCTCGATAGGACCGCCACAGATTTGTGAAAAATTCGAAAATTTGAGCGCCTTTATGGTGCTGTAGATGCATGCATGCACAAAGTCTACCGCGTCGCGGATGGGCAAAACGTGGTGCTGGAGGAACTGCGCCATCAGCACTTCGTCCAACTCTCGCGGGGTTCCGGTCCATTTGCCGGAGGCCAGCAGGCTTTCGCGGATCGACCAGTCGTAGCCGAAGATGAGGCGCGCGATCATATTCGGCGCGCCGAAGAACCGATATTCTCCGAGCGGAATTTCCTCCACCGCCGGCGGGACGTCGCGGTCAAATGTGATCTCAAAACCCTTTGGCGTCCGATCTGGAGGGAGAAAGCCGGCGATGCAGAAGCCGGCTACCAACGCGTTCGAGAGCAGCGAGTAGGCGTTCTCTTCTTCGAGAGTGCGCATGGACGGGCTCGGCTGAGCAGCCGGATCGTGAGCGAGTTTTCGGCTCAGCCCGCGTTCGGCTATGACCCAGGTTGAAGCTTGGTATGCTGACCAGAACAGGGCGGTCCAACGATAGGCCACCTCAGCGACCGTGGCCGCGTGTTCTTCGGCAAGACTGTCGGCGAGGTTCGCGATCAAGGTGCGGTGGCTGACTTCGTTCAGGCCACCCATTCCCCAAGTCAGGACGCCAATCGTACTCTCTTCGCCGAGTTCGAAAAGTTTCTGGTTGTGGTTGTAGTAGTGGAAACCGCTTGAAGCCGTCGATGCAGTGCTATCTGCGCCTAACACGACGCCCTCGCGCGTGAGGTAACACATAGCGATGGTCATGTGGCGGCAGGCTCCCGAGTCGGAAGGTGACCGAATTTCCGCCGAAAGACAACCTTGGATAGGGTGCGGGCCCGTCACCGGCCGCCTAACGCATCAGCGCGGTTCTAGGCGGCAGGGAAGGTCGAGCAGGAGTTCGTAGGCGTCCTCCAGTGCCGCGCTCTCGGGTGACCGGTCACTCGCCCGCTTGACCGCATCGGCGATGCGCATGCGTTCGGCGCCGGTCTGATCCGCGAGCATGGCGGCGAGCAGATGGAAGGCGATGAGGCCGGTTCGCGATGGAGCAGGCGGTGGCGGCGGCGGCCGAAGCCGGACGACGTTGTCGGGCAGTTCGCCCCGGTAGCCGAAGCGCTTGTTGTAGGGCTTGTTGTAGGGCCGCTTGCGGGAGGTTGGGTAGCGCAACACGTCGCCCATCAGTGCGTCTCCAGCCACAGCACCGCTTCCTTAAAGGCGGGCTCATCCTTGCCGTCGAGCCGCTCGCCACGCTCGAGCGCCAGCCCGGAGCATTTCAGCTTTGCGAGGGCGTCGGCCCTGGTCCGGATCGGCCCAAGCAGCGTGGCGTTCTCCAACTCGAACATGCGGGACATGGCCACGTCGTCGTCAGCCAGTGCGTCGCGATCCAGATAGGTGCGGATCTCGACGGCTTCGCGCCAAAGGTCTGCGATAGGACGTTCAGCCGCAAGCGCGGGAGCGGCAGCGGCAACGACCGCCAGTCCGGCGGCCCCTGCAAAGAGCGTGCGTCGTGTGGTTTCCATGGTCAGGCTCCAATGCGGGAAATGGTGATGCCGGCGCGGCAGTCGGCGACGCCGGGATAGCGCTGGGTCGAGGTCACGCGGCTGGCCGGCGAGTGGATCAGCGAGGGCGAAAGCATCACGTGCCGTGCGCCGCGCGACCGGGCGCGGAACGCCTGGGACGCCTTGGCGGTGGCCCGAATGAACTTCCAGGACCCGCGGAGCGCGTCGGCGAAGGTGCGGGTGGGGTCAGAGCGGAACAGGTCCCAGGCCAGGCCCATGATGCGGCGGAGATAGTTGCGGCGGGTGTCGGTCATGGCGAAAGCCCTCGTTAACTTGCACAGGTGTATAACATGCTATTGCACGGGCGTGCAATGTGCTATTTCACACTTGTGCAATCTGGAGAGTCGAGATGGCGAAGTTGACGGGACCCGCGTGCAGGGCGGCGCGGGCGCTCCTGAAATGGTCGATGCGTGATCTCGCAAACTCCGCAGGGGTGTCCCTGCCGACCGTGCTTAAGTTAGAAAACGACGGGGCCGTGAACGCTGACACGACCGAGAAGATTACCGCCGCCTTCGGCCGTGAAGGCGTCGAAATCACTAATGGGGATGGGACCGGCGCGCGGCTTCGCGGCGCGCCATCCTGATGGGTGCGCTTGCGCAAATTTGCGATCGGGGCGCCCTGGGACTAAGCTTCGCCGGATCGAACCCCGGAGCGCAGCCGATGGCCGCTGTTCAGCCTGACAATCGCAAAGAGCCGACGAAATTCCGGCTAGCGGTCGATACCCCGCTTAGAACCGCTGGCTTTCGATTACTGGCCCTTGCAGCGTGTGCACTCGCGCTGGCCGCGAGCTATCTCTTCGGGGGCCCCGCGGGCGCTCTTGCCTGCGCCATCGTCCTCGTCGTCCTGATCTTCAACATCCGCTAGCCCCGCTCACTGGGATGTTCCCCGGCTGTTGGCGCCCGAAGCTATCCCGGCGGCTGCAACGGCACGCGCGAGATTCTGCGCATGAGCCGCCTGCTTGGCTTGTGCGACGGTCAGGGTCTTGGCCGTGTTGACAGCTGGGCCAGTGAGATCCTTCGCGAGCTGTGCCGCCCCCGCGTTGACCTTTGCTTTGCGAATAGCATCAACGAGCGCGGCTGTTCCTTTGATCGCGCCCAAGCCGGCTAGGCCGGGAAGTCCGGCCGCCTCTTTGGCCACACCCAGCGCAACCCCAAACTCGGACGAGTTGAACGGATGCGGCTGGTCGAGCGCAGCGGCCTGGGCCGCGTCGCTTGCGGTGACAGGAAGACGCCTGCCGGTCGCGCTCAGAACCTTGATCAGGTTCGCCACGTGCTCCGAGACCGCCGGACCCGCTGCGGCCGAGACACCGGCAGCCAGGGTGGCCGCCTGCTCAGGATTGCCGGCCACGCGCGCGGCGAAGGCTGCAGGTCCGTAGGGATTCGGGCCGTTGGCCCCGGTCTTGAGCGCCTCGTTGCCGGCGCGCTCCAAATGCTGCCGCGTCAGTGCGGCCACGACATTGGCGTCCTGCGCACTTAGGGCGTTCGCGGCGGCCGTCGTCTCCGCAGGAGCGCCTGGCAGAGGATTGGCGGGGTAAAGAGCGGAAGCCTGCGTAGCCGGGTTGGCGGTGGCGGCGATCCTTCCGACCGGGCCAGCCTGGACGGGCTTAAGCACCTCGTTGGAAAATTGGCTGAAATTGGCCTTTGCCCCGCGAAAATCCGGCGACGCCGCTTCCATCAGCTGGTCGAGCTGATCGAGGTGCTGGCCGACCGCTGCGCCCTGCTCGGACGTGAGGTGGCCGCTGGCGACCTGGGAGGCGGTCTGGTCGCGCATGTACTGGCGCGCCCTGTCTAGGTTCTCGATGTCGAGCAAAGGCACCCTGTTGGCCGCTGGGGGGGCCGCAGGGACTCCTGGGGCGGGCTGGCCAGTGTTCTCAGCCCAAGACCGCTCAACGCTGTCACGCACGCTCTCTGGGGCTGCTGGCGTCGATTGGGCGCTGGCCTGCGCGGCGGTCTGTTCGTTATCGGTGAGCAGGTCACGGAGCTTGCCGAGCGGCGCGGCCATGATGCCGGTTTTGTCGCCAGCGATCCGATCGTCGATCGAGGCCATCAGGTCCTGCATGCCAACGGGGTCGACCGTCGTCGGTCCGGCGGCCGCATAGTACGGATGCACTAAGGCCGTCCTTTCGTTCTGCAGGCCTCCGATCACGCCCTTGGCCGCCGCTTGGGCGTTCGCGCCCACCATTGACGGCTGATCGGTGGACGACCCTACCTGCCGAACGGCTTCAGCCAGCGCGGCAGCCGCGGCCGAGGGCCTGGTCTGCATCATCGGAGCCATGACCGGTCCGCCAGCTGCCGAGCCCTCGACACGCTGCTGCAGCTGGGCAAGCTGCGGATTACCATTTCTAGAGACCTGCGCCACTGCCTCGGGGATGGTCAGCGGCACCCCGTAGCCTTCGCCCTGAGTGCGGAGAGCCTGCGCCGCTGCCAGGTCGGCGGGCGAGACGTCCTTGCCGGCGGAAGCAAGCAGGGAAGCCGCGCGGCTCGGGGAGGTCGTAAGCGCTGCGCCGAATCCGCCAAGGCCGGCTCCCAACATACGCGCAAGGACAGCGTATTGTGGCTGCAGGTATTGGTCGGCCAGCTCGCCAAGCCCCTCCGAGCCTGAGCCGCTGGCCGCAATGCTGAGCCCGCGCTCCAGGGCGCTGCCCTCTCCACCAACGGCGGCGGGCGCGAATGAGGCGATAGTCTTGAGGTAACGGTCGGCCGGATATTGCGGCTGGTAGTCCGCGCCGTGCTGGTTTGCGACATCGGTGTTGGACTGGGCAAGATAGGGCGCGGCTTGAGATGGGAGGTGCGGATTGGCAATGCTCATGCCGAGCCGCAGCCCGGCCTCCGGGTTGAGCATGTCCGCGGTCGACGCCAAGCCGCCGTACAGGCCGCTTCCGACCGATTTGGCCGCATCCTCCCACCAAGGCGAACGGGTTGCCGCGTCCGCTTCATCGTCGCTCATGCCGGCCGGATGACTCACCGTGAAGCCGTCCTGGCCGGCCTGCCCATACTGGCCCGTATCACGATCGATGATGTAGGCGCCCGGCGAGGCAGGACGCCCCGGCTGGACGATGTAGGGAGAGTTCGGCGTGCCCTGGGCGGCTCCCGGCTGGATCACGCCGGCATGGTAGAGCTGCCAGGCGGTGCTGTTCTGCGCGGGCGTCAGGGAGCCGCCGTCCTGCACCGGATAGGGCGCGTCCGCCGCCGGCCCGTTCGACTGCTGCGCCGGGGCCGCTGCTTGGCCCTGGGGCGCGGCTGGCGGCGCGATCTGTGCACCGACCAGGGCCGCCGCCTGCTCGTCGGTCAGACCTTGCGACGGGTCCATTATCGAGCCCCGTTGGCGGGAACCCAGCGGCGCTGGCCGTTGACGATGATTGGCCGCAGCCCTTTCGCAGCGAGTCGCTGAGCGAGTTGAGGATCCAGCGCTGAAACGCCAACCGATCCTGCGCCCGGCATACCGGTGGGGATGCTGCCGATCGACGGCACAGGAGCGAGCGTGCGGTTCAAAGGTGCGAGGTAAGGCTTGAGCGACATGCCCTGGCTGTTGACGAAGGCCTCATCGCTTCTGGCCAAGCCACCGAAGGCGGTCTGCGACTGAACGGCGTCGTCGTGCATCGCCTGAAGGATCGCCTGCCGTGCGCCAGGGCTGAGGTGCTGGCCGGCGATGATCTCGGGCGCGAACTGCTTGAGACCCGCCCATGGTCCCTGGGCATTGTCGAGCGCGCCGACGTTGAACTGCCGGGCTACACCGCCTGAGAACTGGCGAGCCGCGAAGTCCCGCAATTCCACGTCGGAGATGCCACCGGGCCGCTGGGCGGCCTGCGTCGCAGCGGTGTACATGTTCGTCGCGTTGTCCGCGGCCAGGTACTGCGGCGAACCCTGCAGCTTGGTCAGGCGGTCGCCCAGGTCCTTCGGGGTGAACTGCTGGTCGGCGACCCGGACTGGCGTCCCATCGGGCCCGGCCACGAAGACCCCGGACGCGCCTGGGATGGTGAAGGTGTTACGCTGCTGAACGGGCGCGTTGGTTAGCTGGCCGCCTGGCCCCATGACTTGGCCAGCACCGACCGGGCCATAGGCGGGGTTCTGCTTGAAGGTGACCTCGCCGGTCATCGGATTGCGTTGTTCGACGTTATTCGCGCCGCTCCCGGCCACATCCTGCAGCTGCGTGGATTGGACGGGGGCGAAACCGCCGCGGCCGTCGCTGACCATCTTGGCGCCGGCGGTGACAATGACGCCTTGCGGCGACTGTACGCCATAAAGCCGTCCGCTCTGCTTGCCCGTAAAGGTGATCTGCCCTGCGTCATTTGGGCGACTCGCAACCAATTCTTCCGGCGTTGAAGCCTGCTGGCGCAGCTGATCGCGCAGTGCGAGAAACTTCTCCATGTAGAACTGGGGATACTGCCGAGCCTGCTGCTGCAGCTGCTCCAGCTCGCGGAACTGCGACGGCTGGATCGGAAAGGGTTGCGGACTGATCTGGCCGCCCTGACCGCTCCCCGACTGTTGAGGTGCGGGGAAATTGGACTGCGGTGGCGCGGGCGCGTTGGCTTGCGCAAACGCACGCTGCGGCGGCGCGTTGGGTGCGGGCGGAAACGGCGTTGGCACGATATGGCCGCTCTGGTCCAAGGTCGGCGCTCCGACGCCCATCGGGTCGCCTGGGGGCATGGCGTTAGCACCACCAGCTGAGCTCGCGGCAGGAGCACTCGGCGCGAAGCCGCCGACAGGAATGCCCTGGCTCGAGCCTGGCGGTGCGGGTGGAGGCGGTACCGGTTGACCGGCGACGCTCATTGTCGGCGTCCCCATGCCAGGCGGGGGAGGCGTGCTGCCGTTGCTCGCGACTTGGTACGGCCTGGCCGCGACCTCGGCGGGGACCTGGGCGGTGGTGATCTGGCCAGTGGTTTGCCCGACGATGCTGTTGGGGTCGCCGGCTGAAGCCGAGCCTTGGCCGCTCACCTGCGAGGCGTAGGCCATCAGGTCGCGGTTGCGATTGGCCCAGGCGTGGGCGTAGGGCCGCACCGCCGGATTGGCCGCCAGATCGGCCTGCATGTGCTGTTCGCGCAGCGCCATGTATTGCGCCGGGTCTCCGCCCGACTGCTGAAGGATGTTCTTGGCCCACGTCGGGTTGAGTGCGTAGGTGTCGGCGTGGATTGCAGCCAGCGCCGGGGGCATTTTGTTGGCCCCGCTGGCGTCGTAGTACCGCTGCTCGAACAGCGGCTCCACCTGGGCCTGGGTCATGTTCGGGGTCACGTCCGGGTTGGCCGTTTTATTCAGCCCGTAGATTGAGAAAGTCCCATTGGCGTCGGACTTGTTCAGCCGCCCCTCATGCGGAACGAAGAAGTTGTTGTAGAAGTCGGCGCCGGCGAGGCGCGGCCCGCCTTGAGGTCCCTGACCCGAAATCGCCGCAGCCAGCTGGGGGCCGCCGCCTCCCAGCGGTGCGCTTGGCGCCGGTGACTGACCGGTGGCCTCGGGGACCGCTGCGGCCAGTTGGGGGCCAGTGAGCCCGCCAGGTGCGGCTGGCGGCTGCGATTGCTGAGCACCCCCCTTGACCGCAGCGGCGAGCTGCGGGCCGGTAAGGTCGCCTGCAGCCGCAGGGGCGGCCGCGACAGGAGGCGCGGACTGTGCGGGGTTGCCTGGGGTCGCTGGATCAGTAGCCGCCGGCCCGGTCGCCGCTCCCGCGCCGCTGCCTGATGCGTCTGGTGTCGGGTTTGCCTGCGATGCGTCGTAGTCAGCCTGGCCTGGCAACGGCGGCCCGCCGTTCAAGAGTCCCTGGCGACCCTGATTTACGTCGGCCATCAGTTCGTTGTCGTTCCCCTGGCGGCTGAGTTGGAGGATGGCGTTGGCGAGCAGGTTCGTGCCCAGCGCACCGCTGGTGCGGATGTTCGAGGCGGAGCCCTCCTGCAGCGCCTTGATCGCGTCGGCGAGGTACTGCGAGCGTTGAATCTGCGGGTAAGCGCCTACGCCGTAGTAGGAGAGCGCGGCGTTCGCGATTGGGCTTTGACCGGGGACGGGCTGGAGCTCGGGCATCAGAATCGACCCTCGCGATAGCCTGCGCCCGAGCGGCCGCCTGACTGATGCTGTAACTTCTCGCCATACGCCATGGCAGCCGCTCTCCTTAATCTTGGGGGAGACCGGTCGCGCGCTGGACCCCGGCTAGGGTTGTGGCGAGGGGTCGATGCCGGTGTTGCTCAGGTCAGGAACGGTTCCAGCTTTCGCGAACCGGTCGAGGGCCACTCTCGCGGCGTACACCAGACGAAGCAAAGCTTCGATGTGTTCGCGTAACGATGCAAGCCCTTTTGGCATTCACCGCATCGGTTGCGTCGGAACTAAGTTTGCCGTTCAGCGTGTTCCATGCTTGATAAGCTGAGCTATGGGGGGGTGATGATGATGGGCAAGTGTACATTTGCGGCGCTGGCGGCGGGGCTCGCGCTGGCTGGCTGCGCGACGCCGTATCAGGACATGGGATTTATGGGCGGCGTGCGAGCTACCCAGATCAGTGCCGATGAGGCGCAGATCACGGCCAGGGGGAACGGCTACACCGATCCCGACACGATCCAGCGGTACGTTCTGCGCAAGGCGGCGGAGACAACGGTCGCCGCTGGGTTTGACACGTTTGCGGTGATGAACGACGCCGACCGATCGCGGTCGGGGGAGATCTCGACTGGCAGCGCAACGGCCTATGGGAACAGCGCCTACGCGGTCGGCTACAGCACTCGCATTTTCAAGCCCGGCGAAACGGTGCTGATCAAAATGATGCACGGCCCAAAACCAGCCGATGCGCCAGGCAACGTCTTCGATGCCCACGACCTGCTGAAATATCTCACGCCGCCGGCCAAGTAGCTGGCGGGTCCTTAGGCATTAGGTGGACCGATCTGAAATTCCCAATCCGGCAACTCCGACCGAATGATGATCCGCGACAAACCCTTGTAGGACGGGTTTGCGTCGCGCGGCTGAACGTCCATCGCGACCAGCCCGCGGTCGCAGCACGCATCGTAAAACGCGGCACCCATCGCGATGGCGATATTATACAATCCGTACCAAAAAGCTTGTAATCCCTTGCTACACATGGGATAAACGGTCGTTGAAGGAAGACGACCGATGGCATCCATTCTCTCCGCCAAACACTTTCACGATGAGGCCGCCGCCCGCGCCTTTGTCGAGGCACGCGTGTGGGCGAACGGTCGTGTCTGCCCGAAGTGCGGGACCGTCGATAACTCTGTCCTGCTAAAGGGCAAGAGCACTCGGGCCGGCACCTACAAGTGCCGGGACTGCCGCAAGCCGTTCACGGTCAAGGTTGGAACGGTGTTTGAGGCCAGCAATGTTCCGCTCCATCAATGGCTCCAAGCGATGCACCTTCTTTGCTCCAGCAAGAAGGGTTTCAGCGCCAACCAGCTTCACCGCACCCTGGGCGTCACCCTGAAAACCGCTTGGTTCATGGCTCACCGCATCCGCGAGGCCATGCGCTCCGGCGAGTTAGCGCCGTTCGGCGCTGGCGGCGGCGTTGTCGAGGCGGACGAAACTTTCATCGGACGCGAGCCGGGGTCCGAAGTGAAGCATGCTTGGCACCACAAGCTGAAGGTTCTCACCCTCGTCGACCGCGAAAGCGGACGCGCTCGCAGCACGGTTGTGGACGATCTGAAACTATCCACCATCACGCCAATCTTGGAAGCGAACATCGCCAAGGAAGCGCGCCTGATGACCGACGAGGCCACGCATTACATTCAGCCGGGGCGCACGTTCGCCGAGCATGGCCGCGTCAACCACAAGGCCGACGAATACGTTTCCCGCGTCGATCCGACCATCCACTCCAACACCGTCGAAGGTTACTTCAGCATCTTCAAAAGGGGCATGAAGGGCACATACCAGCATTGCGCGAAACGTCACCTTCACCGCTATATGGCTGAGTTTGATTTCCGCTACAGTGAACGAGTCGCCTTGGGGATCGGCGACGTCGAGCGGGCAGGACGCGCCCTGGAAGGGATTGTGGGGAAGCGGCTGAAATACCGGGACTCGTCCGGCGCGCTATGAACGCGCGCACCAATCCCGATCTGCTGGAAAGCGGCATCTACTCTTTGAGCGACGCTGCAAAGCTTCTCAACGTCCCCGTCAACAAGGTTCGCGTTTGGGTGAACGGTCGCGGCGAACGCCAAGCGCCTTTAATCCAGAACCAGCTTGGACGCGCCGGACACACATACCTGATCAGTTTCACCAATCTGATGGAGCTGCGTTTCATCGCGAAGTTCGCCGAAGCTGGCGTCAAGCTGCGCGTGGTACGGGCCGTCATGGGGGAAGTTCAGGAACTCATGAATCGCCCGCACGCGTTCGCAACCAGCACCGTGTTTACAACCGACGGCAAAAAGATTCTTGCCCGGATACTTAGCGAAAGCGGCCAAGAAGATGTTCTCGATCTGAAATCCGGGAACTATGAGATGCTGACCGTTATCGTCGATAGCCTCAAGCCCGACGTAATTTTCGACGCGGCTGGCGAAGCGACCGCTTGGTTCCCGCGCCGAGGGATCGCCCCCAACGTGCTGATCCATCCGCGCTTCTCCTTTGGGCGCCCCATACTCCGTGAAAGCCAAGTGCCGACGGCGGCGATCGAACAATCCGTCAAGGTGGAAGGCGTCGAAGGAACCGCCGACCTGTACGAAGTTCCCGTTGAACAAGTCAGGGAAGCTATGGAGTTCCAAGCAGTGCTCAGGGCGGCTTGAAGCTCGCGTTTGACGAGCACCTACCACCAGTAATGGCGACGGTCTTTCAGAGCCTCGCCAGTCACCGAGGGATTCGAAAGCTATCCAGCGGCCTCGTCATAGAGAACGCGAAAGACTATGCCCCACGCCCGGATGACCATGATTACATACGGCGCAATGACGCGCCCTGGATAAAGCGCTTTGCCTCCGCCGGAGGGGAGGCGATCATTTCGGGCGACCAGAAGATGCGGTCGGACCCGGCGGAACGCGAGGCGCTAGTCCAGACCGGCATGGTCGTATTCTTCTTCGACCCAGCATGGAACAATTTCAAATTTTGCGACAAGTGCGCCATGCTCCTGCACTGGTGGCCGCAGACGCTTGGGATAGCAGAGACCGCGCCAAAACCTTCGTTTTGGCGTATACCGGCGACGTGGAACGCAGATGCGGGGATTGCGCAGGTGTCGCATGCGGACCTGAGCCTGGAGCTGGTCGAACGACAAAAGGCGGCGGCGCCGAAGATACGGGCCAGGCGCGCCCCGGCGCAGACAATCCACCCAGCCCAGCCAGAACTAGATCTCCTAGAGACCAAGAATGACAAAACCAGCGACAAGCAAAAAGCCTAGCCAGCGCGAGCGCTTCATCGAGGCCGCCCGCGAAGCTGAGACCGACGACAGCCCGGAAGCGTTCGAGCGCATCTTTGCCAAGGTCGTGCCCCCGAAGGGGGGCAATCCGAAACCAAAGAGCGGCAAAAGCAAATGATCCGATCCTCCAAGCTGCTGGTCATCACCATCCTGATCGGCGTGGCCGGGCCAGCCTTAGCGCAGGACGTGCCGACCGCAGTCCAAGAAGCGCTCCAAGTCAAGGCGGAAGGCCGGGTCTTTGCCGTCGCAACCCGGTACGCGAAAACCATCGGCATTGACGCCGATTACGTTGGATACTGCTCAGCAAAGATGGAGTTATCCCACGGCCGACCCAGGGACGGTTCAATCCCGTGGGGCGTCGACTACAATCATATCAACCAAGCCACATTGGACGAAACGCTACTGGTCCGCGAACGCTATGAGCGGGACTTTCTGATCCTTTGCCTTGCCGATGCAAAAAACAGCCTTACCCACGCAGCGGCCAAGTGAGCGCTAGGCGTACCGGAGACTTGCCATGAGCTTCATTCAGCGCGAACAGGGCCGCATCGTCGCCGCGATGGCGGCGGCCTCGCCGACCGAGAAACGTGAGCTTTGGCTAGCGCAACAGGCGTTGGCGTGGGCGAGCGATCCCACCCAGTTCGCCGCACCATGCGCGACGATCATGGGCACTTCGGAAGTTTCAGCAGATTGTCGGGCAGATCGTGGTCCGCCTCAGTCCTTATGTAGCGATGGCCATACCGACTAGTCGCGGTAACGACCCTTACGCGGACCCGGTCGACACCCTCAGAATGAAGTTCCCATTCACCTGAATCTATACCCTGGACCGCCCATTGCTGGCTCTGGGTCCAGCGGGTGCCGTTGGGATTTGTGCCGCCCACGGATTCGATAGCCTCATATGGACTGTCGCGATCACCCTTAACGATGCACCGAATAGTCTGACTCTTCGCCATGCCGCCCTCCGCTCCCGTAGCGGGAAGACATCACGGCCACGCTTAGAAGTCGAGTCATATGGTACGGATTGTATAACATCGCCATCGCGATAGGGCGACCGGGGATCATCACGCTATCGAGCCGCGCAATCTTTTCGGCGATTTTGGTCTCGTCCATACCGCCGATGATACCGGCGGCTTGAACGCAGTGCCATGCTTGTCAAACAGCCGATATTGGCAAACTGAGAGACTACGCAAGGTGAGCTGGTTGGGGGGCCGCGGGGCGCGGGTGGCGGCTCTAGATATCGTGTATCTCGGGCCGAACTGATACTTCCCCTTTAGGCGCTCCATCGACGTAGATGCGAAAACCGTCCGCCTCTTCCGGCCGGTTGATAAGGCCATATGCCTTAGCATCCTCATGGTTGGCGAACTCCGCTTTGTGGCGCCCAACCGCTTTGCCAGCTGGATGGGCCTTGGTGCGGCGAAAGAACTCGATCTCGAATGTCATGCCGAAATGATAGGGCGGGCGCCGCCTCGACGCCATGCTTGTCAACGGCGTCGGTTCAACGGTCAATGCCGCACCGAATCCGCTGGCACTACCGCCTCGAACTCCAGCTCGGTCAAGCCGACTGGTCTCGGTTGGTTGTTCGCTGAGGCCGCAGACCATCCTGCCAGCATCAGCCCACGGGCGTCGATGCGGTGCGTGGTGATGACACCGGGATCGCCAGCGCCGGCGCCGTAGTGGGCGATCGCCACCCCTTCACCTGCGGACGTGGTCACCTCGACGGAGAGAACGCCGCGCGGCCCGACGTCGCCGCGCTCGATGATGCTGATCATGCCCCAGCGGGGCGCGTTGGGCGTCAGGTGAGCCATAGTCGCGCCGGCTATCACAGGAGCCGACACCGCAGCGCCCAGGGTCATCGGCAGCCATGGGCTCAGCAACAGATGCTCAGCGGCATCCTCGGCGGTCAGCGCGCCTTGGGGCTCCGCGCCGACGTGGAGTTCGACCCAGCTCAGCGGGAGGCTGGCGATTACCACCGATGATCCTGAAGCCAGGGCCTCGATGAGGGTTTCACCAATCAAGTTGTGCGGGATCTGGTGGGCTGGGCTTTTCCCGGTGGTCTTCGATTTGATCGCAGCATCGGCCCGGCTGCGAACGGCTTTCAAGGCATCGGGCAGGCGGCGTGCGACCTCGGCGGAGAGCTGTTGGCCGATCGCGTGCTGAAGGGCGCTCACGGAAAAGATCATCGGCCGGGCCTTTCGCTCAACCGTCCTTCAGCAGGGCCATCGTCTCGGCGGTCAGCTTCCGCACCATGCGTCGAGCCTCGGTCATCTCGATCGTGTGCAGCCCCGTCCGGAAGCGGCCGTTCGATGAGCCCGTCTGGCCTCCCGCTCCCTTCCCGCATCCGTGCAACCGGCATCGCGGACGACCCTTCACCGCGGGCGATTGGCACGGGCTCCCCGATCGGGTTTTCGCTCCACACCGGGGTGCCTGGTTCATATGCCAGACCGAGGATCTCCGCAGGATCATGGGGCCGACTGGCGTTTTCGAGGCCGCCCCCGGTATTGACGGTTCCGACAACGGCGTTGGCTCCCTTGTGGACGTGCACATGGGTATGGATCACCTCGATCTTTTGCTTTCCGGCGTTGCGCAGCTTGGCGATTGCGTCGGTCTGCTGGACGAACAATTTCGCGAGCTTCACCGCCAGTATGCCGTGGGCATCCTGCTGCTGCAGCAGCACGGACTTCGCGAGCCGCTGATGCTGCTCTAGGACGGCAGCGTGGGTCAGCCAGGCCTGCGCCACGAGCATGCATTCGAGCTCGGACTCAGGGCCATGGCTGGCGATGAACGACAACGCGTCGTTCAGCGCGCCGACGGCATCGTCCGGCTTTTCGCTGGGCGCTGCCGCGAGTTGGCCGACCAACGAGTGACAGAATCCGGACGATGCCGACCCCAGGGCGCGGCAGAGCTCGGCATGGCCCTCATGCTGATCGGTCGTGTCCATCTCGATGGAGGCGACCTTGCCGGCTGTCGACTTCAGCTTGAACCTCGGCGCGGTGCGGGCCTTGGCCAGCTTCTCCGCCAGCCAGGCGCTTGCGGCACTCGGGCCAACGGGCGAGGTCGCCGCGGGTAGGTTGGTCTTGCCGGTCATCTTGGTCTCCGGCTGATCTCGCAACGGGCGCGCCATCAGCCGACAGCCCGAAGGTTCGGCGCCGGCTGCGGGCCCCACCCCTGTTTCCATTCTCCGGTGGCCTGCAGGTGGGCAAGACGTAGGGCGATCGTGTCCTCATCGACCGCCAGCGTTTGCGCCTGGGCGTCACCGTCGATCGCCAGCCAATCTTCGTATCGGGCGTCACGCAGCCAGCGATCCATCGCCGCAGCGCCGCCGTCCATGCGCGGTTCACGGCCTTCGCGGGCAAAGCGCGCCGCGGCGTCGGCGAGGCGATCGCGAACCGGGCCTGGCAGGCGATGCCAGATGCTGAGCGACTTCGGCTTGCTGGATCTGCCCTTGACGTGTGGGTAGGCTCGCCAAGCCGCTTCGAACTCTTCTGGATAGGCCGATCGTTTCGCCGGCCGATCGTCGCCCGCTGGCGACAAAGAGATAGTCTCTTCCTTACCCTTACACTTACCCTTTACTGGCATTGCCACGGCACTGTCTTCGTTATGCCGTGGCATACGATCTGGCGTGCCGTGGCTGTGCGGTGGCAATGCCGGACTGTCCGATGTCGGGTCAGATCGGCGCGCCCATCGTTTCGAGGCTCGCTCCCGCTGGCGGAGCCGCCCGGCCCAAGCCTCCATCGCCTTCTCCGCCACCACGGGGTGATAAAGCCTTTCGTCAGTGCATCGGACCCAGCCCCTGAGGGCCTGGTCTGACAATCCTCGCCATTCAGCGAGCGAGTAGCCTGCCAGCCGGGCAAGGATGCGTTCGTCGTCGGGTAGGGATGCCGCCGGCACCTGGTTCCAGGCGGCGCACCACAACAGCACCGCGGCTTTGAACTCCTCCCCGGTCGACAGCGCGGCCAGGTCGGACTCGCGCAGCCGGACCACGTCTAACGGCATGTAGGGGAGGCCCCGGCAGTCGCATTCAGGGCTGGTCATTGGCGCCGTCATCGCAATACTCCGGCGTCTGGCAGGTCGCGGATCACGTTGCTCGCGACGTCAACGAAAGCTTTCAGATTGCAGATCGGGCCTGACCTGTTTTTCGCGATCAGCAGGTCAAGTTCGTGCTTCACCTCCTGGGCGCGGTCCCAGTCGCCATCCGCCGCCGACCGTTCGAGATAGTAGCTGTCGCGGTACAGCAGGCAGACCAGATCGGCGATCTGCTCGATTGCGCCGGACCAGTTGAGGTCGGCCAGGGTGGGCCGTTTGTCGGTCCGGTTCTCGGTCTGGCGGTTGACCTGGACCAGGGCGATGATGGGCACGCCGATCTGCTTGGCCACGTCCTTCAGCTCATTGACGGTGTCGGCTGTGTCAGCGGCCTTGGAGTCTGTGCGGCGAACCGGCCGCACGAGACCGATATGGTCGATCAGGACTGCACCGCGACTAACCCCAGCTTTTTCCCACGCCCGCATCTGGCGCAGCGCGCGGGAGCGAATGTCATCGATGGTGAGACCACCGGCGTCCGTGACGACGAACGGGAGTTCGGCCAGCCGGCGCGCGGCGCTACGAGCCTTGTCCCAGACGTCGGGGCGACCTCTGCCTTTCAGCAGCTCCCCATAGGAAATGTTGCCGCCGTAGGCCGCGTCATATCGGGCCTCTGGATCATAGGCCAGATCGGCGATCAGCCGCGCCTGGACTTCCTGGCGGGGCATTTCCAGCGAAAACATCATCACGCCGCGGCCGTTCTCGGCGATCCCGCGCCCGAGACACAGGCCGGCAACGGACTTGCCGATCGACGTGCGGCCTCCGATGAACCAAACGTCGGCCTGGCGTATGCCGCCGGTCACACGCTCGATGGTTTGAAGGCCAACAGGGGCGCCCGCGAACTCACCGCGGCGTGCGGCTTCGATCGTTTCGAGGGCGTCTAAGCCGATCGGCGTGGCTTTCGCCGTGTCGCCGGACCGGGCGAGTTCAGTAAGCGACCCTTCCACGCGAGCGAGCTGGTCGAGCGCCGCCAACGGTTCCCGGCGCGCGGCGAACGCGGTCTCTTCGGCTAATCGGATCAGATCGCGCCGCAGCGACGTGTCCAAGATCACGGACGCATACGTCGGCGCGGTAATGGCTGGCGGCGCGCGGTCGACCAAGTCGGCCAGGTAGCGCAGTCCGCCCAGCTCGAGCATCGCCGGATCCAGCTTGAAGCGCTCCCACAGCGCAATTGCCTCTGGCCTGAGGCCGGTGGCAGCTATCGTTCGGATCGCCTCGAACAGTCGAGCGTGAAACGGCTCGTGGAAGTGCAAGGCCTGCAGCCCGCCCAGCTCGTCCAGGGCGTTGGCGTCGAACAGGATCGCGCCCAGTAACGCCTGCTCGGCTTCAAGGTTGTGCGGGGCCAGGTCCGGCGTCTCGTCAGGACGCAGGTCCAATGCGGCGACAAGGCGGCTCATTGGTCGGCGCCAGAGTGCTCGGCCTCGACCGCCTTTCGAGCGGCATGGAGCGCGCGTTCAAGGGGCGTCGTCGCCCGCCAGACGACGACCTTACCGCCCAACGCACCCTGGCCGCGCCGACCGCTGTCATCGATCAGGCCCTGGCCGCGCAGTTCGGAGCACCGAGCCCGGCAGATCATCCAATGCGCTCCGATCTCGGCAGCGATCTGCTCGGCGGTAGAGGGGCCGCGCTCGATGATCTCCAGTGCGCGCTGGCGGATTGGCTTGGCTCGGGGAGCAAAAGCCCGCGCTGCATCGCGTCCTGTCTCGGCCGGTCCTTTGTGGCCTGGTTCGTATGGGTAGCTCATGGCCGAACACCGAGCGCTGGTTCGGCGAGACGCCGAGCGCGAGCAGCACAAACGCCGGCCCGGTGAAGCAGCCAAAGGCGCTCGTCGCCGGTATAGCGATCGGCCATCCGAGCATTCAGCGCAGCGGCGGAGGCGTACTGGGCGGCTTGATCGACGGTCGAGCTAGGCGTATGTCCGGTCGGCTCGTGGCGAGCAGATCTAAGCGGGGCGGCCTGCCAGGGCCGCCCTTCGTTTGTCTGGGTCATGGTTCACGCGGCCTCGCCGGCCAGAAATGCCGTTAGGTCCGTTCGCAGGACCAGCCGGCGGCCGGCCCGCTTGACGGTTCTCAGCTCCCCGGAAGAGATTAATTCGTACAGTTTTGACCTGGAAAACCCGGCGAGCGCGCAGGCTTCCGGCACGGGGTAGGCGAGCTTTTCAGAGGCCGGAATGTTGGGCTTTTCGCGTCGGTGGATGTCGGGCGATAAAGCACGCGGGGACACTGTCTGGAGAAGGTCGGCCATCCGGAACACCTCGTTGCAATGTGGACTGCGTCGGAGGTTGCTGGACGTTCTCTGCCTCGCAAACATTGGGCGTAGTGTTATTTTTCGTCGGCCTCGCCCAATGCATGCCGGCGGCGTCGGCGTCGCGGTGGGTTGTCGAGAGTGTCGTTACGGTGGCGCTCGATCCCGGTAGCGATCGTATCGATGCTGAATGTTTTCGCCCCGAGAGCTTTCAGGGCGGCCCGAACGAATCTGAGAATATCGCCCGAAGGCGTTCCGCCCCCATTCGGGCGAGAGATGCTGTGCGATGAAAGGCCTAAATGCCGCTCCCCAACGCGCCGCAGCCCGATCGAATAGAACCACTCCGACGGCGGCACATCCGATGTCCATACGGGCCCCCCGGAACCACCCGCCGCTCGTTCAGCCGCCTGCTGAAGCAATAACAGCCCGTGTTTCAAATCGTCCAGCCCCGGCGTCGAACCTCCAGTTTCCTGCCAACCTGGATCACCAGGCTCGAGGAAATGCGGCGAGATCATTTGCTCAATGTCCTGACGATCAAGAAGGGCGCTCAGTCGGCCTGTGGTGAGGGCGATCGTCGAAAGCGCACCCTGGGCTCGCTGTCCTCTCGATTGTTCGGCTGCGGCCCTGATGTCATATTTGAGCTCGACTTTCTGCAGGGCTCGCCAGAGCCGGATCCGGTCCCGGCCACTGAGCTGTCGACCGACCGCGGCCAGTATCGCATCAACGGCGGCCTCATCCTCTGGAGTGAGCGGGTCCATCCCTAGCGTTTCGCGCGAGCGTGGAAGTCGACCACGCTGCCCGACCCCGGCCGACCGGCATAAGATGCCCAGGCTTCCATCAGCTTGCGTCGTTTCTCAAGCGCGTCGCCCCGGCGGTAGGCCCGCTCTGTCTCATCCCCGACGACGTGGGCGAGAGCCGCCTCGGCGATCTCACGCGGAAAGGTGGATGCCTCGCCAGCCCAGTCCCGAAATGAGGACCTAAACCCGTGCACGGTGACGGCCACCCCCATCCGCTTGAGCAGCGCCGACATCGCATTGACCGACAGTGCGCGCTCGACGCCGCGCTTGCCGATCGGACCTGGAAAGACAAGCGAGCCGGTTACCGCCTCGCCGACCTTTTCCAGCACCTTCACGGCTGCGTTGCTCAGCGGCACGCGGTGCTCGCGGCCGCTCTTCATTCTCTTTGCCGGGACAGTCCAAGTCTTGGCGCTCAGGTCGATCTCGGCCCAGGTCGCGCCCAGGACCTCGTTCGATCGGGCCGCGGTCAGGATGACAAACTCCAGGGCAAGCCCAGCCATGGCCCCTCGCTCGCGTAGCGCAGCCATGAAGCCTGGAATCTCGGCATAGGGCAGGGCGGTATGATGGCCACGGCTGAGCTTCTGGCGCGCCGGCATGAGGTGCTTGAGGTTGCCCCGCCATCGCGCCGGGTTCTCCCACGGCGGTGCGATGAAGCCCTGGGCGCGCGCGGCATCCAGCACCCTCTCGATCCGCCCCCGCAGGCGCGACGCCGTTTCCGCCCGCGTGCGGCTGAGCGGCTCGAGGATGTCGAGCACATGCTGGGTGGTGATCTCGTTGACGCGCCGATCGCGCAGGGCGTCAGCGTGCACCGCCAATGTCATCCTCCAGCCGTCGATGTGTTTCTGGTTTCGCCATTGCCGGGAGAGCGTGGCCACCAGTTCGTCGGCCATTTTACCGAACGTCGGGATCTCCCTGTTCGCCTTGCGCGCCTCGATGGGATTCAGGCCGTCGTCGAGCTGGTTGCGGACAGCGGCGGCCTTCTCGCGCGCCTTCGAGAGGCTGACCGCTGTCAGGCCGCCCAGGCCCATCTCCTTCAGCTTGCCCTCCCAGCGGAACAGAAACACCCAGCGCTTGGCGCCGGCGTCGCCTGTAGCAGCGTCGCCTTTGTCGACCACGAGATAAAGGCCGCCTCCATCGGAGTGCCGGCCTGGCGTGGTGATCGTCGCCACCGTTCGCGGATCCAGCTTCCTAATCTCGCGGGCCATCAGCGTTCACCCCAACACGCACCCCAACGGCGCACGCGGATTGTAGGCGACGGCGCTGGACGCGCAAGGACGGGTTGGCGGTAAATGCAGGGAAATCAAAGGACTCTGAAAACATCGCCGGACGGGGCTGGACGGCAGTATGGAGGACACCCTCACCGCCACCCTGCGCATAAGCGGCTTTAAAGATCGCCGATTAGCCAGGCCGGGAAGGCCTATTCTACCCACTCCGGACGGCCACGGGCTGGGACATCATCGGGCCGCTGCCGGCGAATGACTAGTCGCAGCATGCAGGCGGCTAGATGGCTCCCGGTCACCAATAAAAGTTGGTCCCCGGAACGTTTCTCGTACGAAATGCGCACGAAATCGACCTTGCCGCGCGGCCCTTTGCGGACCGCTCAGGTCCTTCCAATATGGCTCGCCGTCGGCCTGACTCACCGGGGTGCAACAGCCAAAGCGTGTCTTCCCCAATCCAACGCGCGCGTGCCTTGGCGCAGACGGGTTTCGCTGTCTTGGGGTGCCGCGCCGGCGATAACCCCGCGGTCGTGGATGGGCGGCCTGTGCCTATCGACATCACGACCCGTCGCGAGATCGACGATCGCTTGAAGCGAAGCGAAGCCGAGCTTTCTGAACTGAACAAGAGCCTGGAGCGCCAAGTCGCCGAGCGGACTGGCGAGCGCAACCTGCTCGCCACTATCGTCGAGACGACGGACGCCTTCATTCAGGTCGCCGATCTGGATTATCGCTTCCTCGCGATCAACAAGGCGAGCGCCGACGAGTTCGAACGAATATTCGGGGTCCGTCCGTCGGTAGGCGACAGCATGCTGAATCTCCTGGCGGACCGACCAGAGGATCAAGCCGCTGTCAAAGCTCTCTGGTCACGGGCCCTCGCGGGCGAAGAGTTCACTGTGGTCGAAGAGTTCGGTGATTCAGCACGAGCCCGCCCCAGTTACGAAATCAATTTCAACACGTTGAGAGGAAATGACGGCAAACGCATTGGGGCGTTCCAGATCGTCTACGATGTGACCGAGCGATTGCGAGACCAGGCCCAACTCGCCGAGGCGCAGGACGCCTTGCGGCAGTCACAAAAGCTGGAAGCGATCGGGCAGCTGACAGGCGGCGTGGCGCACGACTTCAACAACCTCCTCACCCCCATCATCGGGGGCCTGGACATTTTGCAGCGCCGAGCAGGGCTAGATGAACGGACCGGGCGCATCTTGTCAGGCGCAATCCTGGCTGCCGAGCGCGCCAAGACTTTGGTGCAACGCCTGTTGGCGTTCTCTCGTCGCCAGCCGCTCCAGCCCGCCGCAGTCGATGTGGCGGGCCTCATAAACAGCATGGCCGATCTGGTCGCCAGCACGACCGGGCCGCAGATCAGAGTCACTGCATCGGCGCCGGCCGATTTGCCGGCCGCTCACGCGGATCACAATCAGCTTGAGATGGCGATCTTGAACCTCGCCGTGAACGCGCGAGACGCCATGCCGGAGGGCGGCGCCCTCAGGATATCTGCCCAATCCGAAAAGGTCGGCCGCCGGCATCCGTCGGCGCTCACGCCAGGCACCTACGTCAGAGTATCGGTGGCTGACACCGGAATTGGGATGGACGAGGAGACGCAGAGGCGCGCCACGGAACCGTTTTTCAGCACCAAGGGCATCGGAAAGGGCACCGGTTTAGGTCTGTCTATGGTGCACGGCCTCGCCAACCAGCTTGGCGGCGCGCTCTACATCCATAGTCGGCCCGGCCTCGGCTCGAACATCGACCTCTGGCTCCCGATCAGCCACGAGACCGCCGCTCCCGCGAATAGCGGCGCACAGTTATCGTCTGATCCGGCCCAGCCAACACCAATGGGCGCGGCGTTGCTGGTGGATGACGAAGACGTTGTGCGTGAGGCGACCGCTCGAATGTTAGAGGAACTCGGGTACGAAGTTATTGAAGCCTCGTCGGGAGAGGCGGCGCTGAAGCTCGTGGACGACGGGGTCCATTTCGACATCTTGGTTACTGACCACTTGATGCCCGGCCTGTCTGGCGTCGACCTAGCGCGCGCGGTTCGTTCAAAACTACGGATTCCGGTCTTGATCGTTTCGGGGTTTGCCGAGGCGGAAGGTATCGCGCCGGACCTTCCTCGCCTGACGAAACCGTTTCGCCAGGCTGACCTCTCAGTCGCTATTTTGTCGTCGGGTGTCAAAAGATAGCTCAGGGGTTAGCGAGCGCGCTCTTCATCGCAGAAGTGCTTGGGCTCTAGGCTGCTTACCTCGCCAATTCCTAACCTGCCGAGTTTCGGACTGGACGGCGTTCTCCTTCCGCCGTCATAAGTCGCAAGGGGCACCTACGCGAGCGTGGCGCCCGACAGGGTCGTAACGTCCGGCTTCGGCAGGCCCGACGATTGGTAGGAAGCAGCCAATTGGGCCTTCTCTACCGCGAACTCTGCGCCCACCCTCCGCGGACGCGGCCAGACAGGAGCATCGACGGGTGAGGTTTGCGACGACGCTCAGACAAGGCGAGCGCAAGAATGTGGTTGGGATCGTCATCCCGATGAATGTGGTCGAGGCCCTGGGCGGCGGGAAACGGGCGCCCGTGCGGGTGACGATCAAGGGCTACACCTATCTCAGCACCTTGGCTGTGATGGGCGGAGCCGTCATGGTCGGCGTCGCCGCCGAGCACCGCAAAGCCGCCAAGGTTGCCGGCGGAGACGAGGTCGAGGTCGATATCGAAATCGACTCGACCCCAAGAACCGTCGACACGCCGGCCGACCTCGCCGCGGCGCTGCACAAGGCCGGTGCGACCGCGGCGTTCGAAGCGTTGGCCTTTAGTCATCGCAAGGAACATGTGCGCAGCGTCAACGACGCGAAATCGCCGGAAACGCGGCAGCGACGAATCGAAACCGTTGCGCGGAAACTCCTTGAAGCCAGCCGCTAGGCGGGTAGCGTCAGGCGCCTCGCAAGCCGCCATGGAGGATCGCGATGATCAAGGCTGCCTGCCACTGCGGCGCGGTGAGATTTGAGATCGAGGCGCCGCCGGCGTGGGTCTTGGACTGTAACTGCACGCTTTGTCGCCGCTATGGCGCGCTCTGGGCCTATCCCGGCGCTAGTCAGGTCAGCGTGCTGAAAGCGCCCGATCCAGACGTCACGGAGACCTACCAATGGAACGGCCGTAGCCTGGCGTTTCATCGCTGCCGCACGTGCGGTTGCCTGACCCACATGGAAGCGGTCGATGTCGACCCGCCGTCGCTCTATGGAGTCAACGCGCGCATGATGCTGGGACTGGACCCGTCGAAGGTCAGCCTGCGCCAAGTGGATAACGGCCACAGCGGCTTCTTCTGGACCCGCGCGGACGAGCCGGCGATCCCCAGCCACCATCCACCGCCGCCACCGCCCGGTCCCGACGACTGGCGATGAGTCCCATACGAAGGCCTAGGCGGGGGCCGACTTGGCCCAGGCTCTACTCAACCTCTTGCGGCTTGTCGGTGGCGTGGGCCAGGTGCGGTTCGTCGTGGGGGACGACGAACTGGTAGAGGTTGTGGGTCAGCCACTTCTCGAGGTGGGACGGATGGGTCATCACCGCGTCGGCTTGCGGGGCGAAGGCGGCCAGGTTCACCTCGACGCCCCGGCTCCCGAGATTTTCGCTCATCCATTCGGCCACGGCGTGCTCGCAGTCGGCATCCTCGACAACGACCCGCCAGCCGACCCCGCCCAGGGCGCCGTGCGAGCCGAAGAAGGTCTCGGCCGGCCGGTGGTCGCCGTCGCCCCGCCAGGTCAGGCCGACATTGCCGAACAGCGGCCGGATCGGGTTCTGGAAGCCGCCGATCAGGCCGATATGCCCCTCGTACTTCTCGACGAATTCCTCGGCCAGGCTGCGCCGGGCGTGGCGGCTGAAACGGACATTGGCCGGGATGATAACGCCGCCGCGAAAATTGTGCCGCGCCACGGCGTCGAAGAGGAATAGGGAATCGACCGGGATCGCGTCGCGCTCGAGCATCTCGCAGGCCATCATGGCTGCGGAGCCGCCACGACTGTAGCCGGCCAGCATCAGCCGATAGCTGGAATCCTCGTCATAGGCGGCCTTCAGCCACTTATAGACGGCGTGCGCCTCGTCCAGGACCTCATGGCCGAACAGCTTCGGGCCGCGCTGATAGAAGCTCTTCGCCCCCAGGGTCTGGCCCAGCTGGTAGACGAAGGAGGTCTTCATGATGTTGTCATAGGCCGGCCCAGGCGGTCCGGTGCCGTTTACCAAGGCGAGGCGAATATCGTTCATCTGGCGATGGCTCGAAGGCTTCCGTCGTGGTTTACCCTATGGTTAGACGGCTTTTTCGGAAGCGTACAGGCTGGGCTATCGCCTTGCGTGAGCAAATTGACGGCGCGCGTATGTCGCGAGCCATCGCCTTGAACTCTGTTCAGGACAAGCTAGGCTGTCGTTGACCGAACAAGGTTATGCGACATGACCGATCTCGCGACTGCCAGTAAGCGTTCCGTCACCCCGCACAAACGCACCGACAGCCACGCCCGGCACCGAACCCGGGACTGGGGCCGCGCCTTCCGCGCCTTCCAACGCCTTATGGCCAACAAGGAAGACACCTCCCAGGTCTTCGCCATCATGCATGCGCTGAACGGCGAGGCCACCAAGGTGGACTACATCCGCCTGCTGGCCACGCCGGATGGCGGCAAGATCGCCTATCAGCGGATGGAGCTATCGGAAAGGCTGATGGACGATGCGTGGCGCTCGAGCTTTCCGCCGGGCAGCGTCGGCGAGGCTTACCACAATTATCTCGAGACTGAGCACCTGTCCCCCGCCGGCTTGATCGACGAGAGCCACAAGGGCGTTCCGCCCGAGGAACTCGACCAGTCGCACCCCTATGCCTGGTACTTCCGCCGCGTGCGTGACGTGCACGACATCTGGCACGTGCTGACCGGCTATGGCCGCGATGCGCTGGGCGAAATGTGCCTGGTGGCCTTCTCGTTCCAGGAGACGCACGGGCCGGGCTGGGCCTTGATCGCCGCCGGCGGCTTCCTGCGCGCCCACGGACCTGCCGCCGGCAAGGCGCGCAAGGCCATCCTTGAAGCGCGCCGCATGGGCAAGCACGCCGTCTGGCTGGGGGGCGAAGACTACGAGAAGATGTTGTTCGAGCCGCTGGAGGATGCGCGCCGCCGTCTCGGTATCGGGCGGCCCCTGGCCTACGAGGCGGTTCCGCCGGCGTTCCGAGATCTGGCGATAGTCTAGCCTACAGGCCGCTGCGGAGGGGCCGGTCATGACCAATCTGGGGCCTGCCACCAAGCAGCTCGTGCATCGTTCGCGACGCCGCCGTCGCGATTGGAAAAGCGCGCTTGTGGCCATGCGCCGGCTGATGGTCGACAAGGAAGACACCTCCCAGGTCTATGCGGTCATGAACGCGCTGGATGGCAACGCCTACGAGCTCGACTACGTGAAGCTGCTGGAGACGCCGGACGGCGGCCGCATCGCCTATGAGCGGGTCGAACTGGCTGACCGGCTGATGGACGAGGCCTGGCGCGCGACCTTTCCGCCGGGGAGCGTCGGGGCTGCCTATGTGGCCTTCTCGGAGGCCGAACACCTTTCGGTCCAGGGGCTTGTCGACGAGAGCCACAAGGGCATTCCGCCGGCCGAACTGGACCAGGTCCACCCCTATGCCTGGTTTTTCCGGCGCTACCGCGACATCCACGACATACTGCACGTGCTGACCGGCTATGGCCGCGACGCACTCGGCGAGGCCTGCCTGCTGGCTTTTTCCTATCACGAGACACACGACCTGGGCCGCGCGGTGATGGCCTATGGCGGCTATCTCCGCGCCCACGGCCCGGCCAAGTCTCAGGCCCGCAAGGCGATCAGCGAGGCGCGCCGGCGGGCCGTGCACGCCGCCTGGCTGCCGGGCGAGGATTTCCAGACGCTGCTGTTCGAACCGCTCGACGCCGCTCGCGACCGCCTTCGCCTCACCCGGCCCCTGGCCTACGAGGCCGTGCCGGTGGAGCTGAGGAATATGACCACCACCTAAGCGCTCTGCCGCGGGTGGGTCACGGCGGCCAGCCGGGCGGTAATTGGGGACACGTACGCATCCCCAAGGTTTGATCTATCGCACGACGGTGTGGGATGCGTACGTGTCCCCAATTACGGCGAAGGGGTCGGCGCGCCCGGTGTCCGCGCCGAACGGCGTGTGGCGGGCCAGCCAGGCGGCGACCGGCCGCGCGATCAGCAGGTGCGCTGCGATCCCGCAGGCCAGAATGACCGGGAAGACGCCGGCCCATATCGCCCAGGCCAGAGCGCCGGTCGGGGCCCCGGCCAGGCGCTCGACGCCGTGGAAATAGACGATGTCGACCGGCAGATAGACCAGGTAGATCGAATAGGCGGCCTGGCCCAGCCACGGCAGCGGCGCCCAGGCCAGCGCCGGCCGATCGCTCTTGGCGGTTTCGGCCAGGCCGAAGACCAGCGCCCCGAAGGCCGGCCAGATGAAGAGGTCGTTCAGCCTGAGCAGCGCCGCGGCGACGATCCAGGCCCCGGCGACGCCGGCGACGAAGCCGCTCCAACCGCGCGGCAGGCTCCAGCGGCGGCCAAGGCCGTAGAGCCCGGCGCCGAGCAGGAAGGCCGGCACGGTCTGCATCGCGCCGATCTGCGCGGTCATGTCGGTGAACAGCACGTGTCTGGCGGCCGCGACTTCGAAGGCCAGGGCGAAGAGGCCGATCGCGCCGGCGATGACCAGGATGGGATTGAGGCGCTTCGGGGCGATCCAGGCGGTGACTGGCAGGGCGATGGTGGCGAACCACTCGGCCGAGATCAGCCAGGACGGGAAGTTCCAGCTCACCGTCGGCACGGTCCCCCAGGCCTGCACCAGGGCGAGGTTGGCGACCAGGCCGCGCCAGTCGAACACGGCGGCGGGCAGGGCGGCGCCGGTCAGCCGGGCGGCGACCATCAGCAAGGCCATCACGCCGATCGTGACCAGGTGCAGCGGATAGACGCGGGTCAGCCGCGCCCACAGGAACGATGCGTAGCGGAACCGGCCTTGCGCCTTTTCGGTGCTCAACAGATGCACGGCGAGGAACCCCGCCAGCACGAAGAACAGCGAGGCGCCGAGATAGCCCTTGAACACCAGGCCGCTTCTGTCGCCGGCGTGCAGGCCCAGATGGAGGCGGAACTGGTTCAGCACCACCCAGGCCAGCGCAATGAAGCGCAGCGAGGCCAGCGGGCGGATTTCAGCCGGATAGCCGCCGCTCGTCGCCGGTTCGGCGCTTTCCTTGACGGTTTCGGGGGCTATGGCAGACATCCCGGCGTCCCAATATGGCGCGGCCAGCGGATTGCCGCAGGAATTGGGCCAGGTTGGCGGCCCGCGGGGCCTGGCGCTATGGTGCGTTTCGACTCGTTTCGCGCTAGGTCAGCCGCATGACGTCCCTGTCGCCAAAACCGGCCCGGCCCGCCTCCGCCGCGCGACCGCTCTATCACCGTGTGCTGCTGAAGGTGTCCGGCGAGGTGCTGATGGGCGAACAGGCCTTCGGCATCGACCTGGCGACCCTGGACGCGGTCGCCGCCGACATCGCCGAGGTCACCGCCATGGGCGTCGAGGTCTGCCTGGTCATCGGCGGCGGCAATATCTTTCGCGGCCTGTCGATGGCCGGCAAGGGTATGGAGCGGGCCAGCGCCGACTATATGGGCATGCTGGCCACGATCATGAACGCGCTGGCGCTGCAGAGCGCGCTGGAGAAGATCGGCGTCGACACCCGCGTCCAGTCCGCCATTCCGATGGACGCGGTCTGCGAGCCCTATATCCGCCGCCGCGCCCTGCGCCACCTGGAGAAGGGCAGGGTGGTGATCTTCGCCGCCGGCCTCGGCGCGCCCTTCTTCACCACCGACACGGGCGCGGCTCTGCGCGCCGCCGAGATGGGCTGCGAGGCCCTGTTCAAGGGCACCAGCGTCGACGGCGTCTATACCGCCGACCCAAAGACCCATCCGGACGCCGAGCGCTATGACCGGCTGAGCTATCTGGACGTCCTGGCGCGCGATCTTCGGGTCATGGACGCCTCCTCGATCAGTCTGATGCGCGACAACGCCATCCCGATCGTGGTCTTCTCGATCCGTGAACGCGGCGCCTTCCTGAACGTTCTGACCGGGGCCGGGGTGCATACCGTGATCGGCCCGGACAGCCTCCCTTAAGGACACCGAACCCCCATGGCCGACGCCGAAAAGCCCGTCCTCTCCCGTTATCGCGACCGCATGGACAGGGCCGTCGGCGCACTGAAGGAGGAGTTCATCACCCTGCGCACCGGCCGCGCCAATGCCGGCCTGCTCGATCAGGTGATGGTGGAAGCCTATGGCGCGACCTCGCCGATCACCCAGGTCGGCAGCGTCAGCGTGCCCGACCCGCGCTCGATCACCGTCAGCGTCTGGGACAAGGGGCTGGTGGTCTCGGTGGAAAAGGCCATCCGCAATGCGGGCCTGGGCCTGAACCCGGTGGTCGAGGGCCAGAACCTGCGCGTACCGATCCCGCCGCTGACCGAGGAACGCCGCCGCGACCTGGCCAAACTGGCCAGCCGCTATGCCGAACAGCAGCGGATCGCGGTGCGCAACGTGCGCCGCGAGGCCAACGACGATCTCAAGAAGGCCGAAAAGGACGGCGCCATCAGTCAGGACGAACTGAAGCGGATGAGCGACGAGGTGCAAAAGCTCACCGATGAGGCGGTCAAGCGCGTCGACGAAGCCTTGAAAACCAAAGAGCATGAGATCATGCAGGTCTGATGGCCGCGATCGGCGTGGGGGTGCGAGTCTTTAGGGGTTTTCCATGTCGTCGAGGTCCGGCTTGAGGCCGCTTTCACGATCCAGCGCCCAAGCCCCCGCCGTCGCGGACGACCTTGCGTCGCTGCACGTGGCCATCATCATGGACGGCAATGGCCGCTGGGCGAAGGCCAGGGGGCTGCCGCGCACGCTGGGCCACCGCTCCGGGGTCACGGCGCTGAAGCGCACCATCGAGGCCGCGCCCGGCCTGGGCATCGACCAGCTGACCGTCTTCGGCTTTTCCACCGAGAACTGGCGGCGGCCGGCCCATGAGGTCTCCGAACTCATGGCCCTGCTCAAGCTGTATGTGGAGACCGACCTAGCCAGGCTGCACCGCGAGGGCGTGCGGGTGCGCGTGGTCGGCCGCCGCGCCGGCCTGAGCGCCGACATTCTGGAGATCATCGAGCGGGCCGAGACCCGGACGCAGCACAATGACCGCTTCCTGCTGCAGGTCGCCTTCAACTATGGCGGCCGCGCCGATATCGCCGACGCGGCGCGCAAGCTGGCGGTGGCCGTGCGCGACGGGCGTATGGATGCCTCGGCCATCGACGAGGCGGCATTCGAGACCGCGCTCTCCACCGCCGAGGCGCCGGCGCCCGACCTGATCATCCGCACCAGCGGCGAGCAGCGGCTGTCCAACTTCCTGCTCTGGGAGGCGGCCTATGCCGAGCTGATCTTCCAAGACGTGCTCTGGCCCGACTATGGGCCGCAGCACCTGGCCGAGGCGGTCGAGACGTTCCGCAAGCGCGACCGGCGCTATGGCGGGGCTGGCGTAGATGACGTCCTCGCCGTCGGCTAGGCGCTTCGATTGGAAGAACCTCGGACAACGGGCGCTTTCGGCCGTTGTGCTGATCGCTGTTGTGCTGATCGCGGTCTTTGTCGACCAGATCTTCTTTGTGCTGATCGCCGTCGCGGCGGCGCTGCTGGCGATCGAATGGAGCACGATGAGCGCGCGGGGCGTCGCCAATCGCATGGCCATCGCCGTGACCATTGCGGTGCTGACGTCGCTGTTCTGCGCTCATCTGGGCTATTTCGGGCTCGCCTGGGCGCTCGTGGCGCCGGGCGCGCTGGCGGTCGCGCTGGTGGCGCTGGGACTTAAAGCCCGGCCGGGAGATGGGGCCTTCGGCGTCGTCTATATCGCCGCGCCCTGCCTGGCCCTCAGCTGGATTCGCGCCACGCCCAACCCGATCAGCTGGACCATCCTGCTGTTCGCCGTGGTCTGGTCGGCGGACATTTGCGCATTTTTGGCCGGCAATGCCCTGAAAGGGCCTAAACTTTGGCCTCGATACTCCCCGAACAAGACCTGGGCAGGATTCGCCGGCGGTCTTTTGGGCGCGATGGGAGCGGCGATGCTGACGGCTGAACTCTCGACCGCCAAGCTCAGTCTGCTGGCCGCCGCCTTTATCGGCCTGGCGGGCGGGCTGTCGACCATTGCCGGCGACATGCTGGAGTCCATCCTGAAGCGGCGCTTCGGCGTCAAGGATTCCGGCGACCTCATCCCCGGCCACGGCGGACTGCTTGACCGGGTCGACGGCCTGATGGTCGCGGTCATGGCCATTGCCGGGGCCAGGTTTATCCATCAGGCGGGGTGGGTGCATTGAGCAAGCCAAAGACGATCACGGTGCTGGGTTCGACCGGTTCGGTTGGGACCTCGACCCTGGACCTGGCGGCCCGGGCGGTGGCGCATGGCTCGGCGGAGGTCGAGGTGATCGCGCTGACGGCGGGGGCCAATGTGGTGCTCCTGGCCGAGCAGGCGCTGACCTGGCGGCCGCAGATCGCGGTGATCGCCGACGAGAGCCTGCTGGAGGAGCTGCGCCAGCGCCTGAACGGCAGCGGCGTCGCCTGCGCCGCCGGCAAGGCGGCGGTGATCGAGGCGGCGGGTATGGCCGCCGACTGGGTAATGTCGGCGATCATGGGCTCGGCGGGCCTGGCTCCGACGCTGGCCGCGGTGAAGACCGGCGCCGTGGTCGGCCTGGCCAACAAGGAGAGCCTGGTCTGCGCCGGTCCGGCGCTGCTGGAGGCCGCCAAGGCGGCGGGCGGGGTGATCATCCCTGTGGATTCGGAACACTCAGCCATCTTCCAGGTGCTTGATCCCAGCCTGATCCATCGGGTGGCCAAGCTGATCATCACCGCCTCCGGCGGCCCGTTTCGCGACTGGAGCCGCCAGGCCATGGGCCGGGCGACGCCGGAGCAGGCGGTGGCGCATCCCAACTTCCGCATGGGCGCGAAGATTTCGGTGGATTCCGCCACCATGATGAACAAGGGCCTGGAGATGATCGAGGCCAGATACCTGTTCGGCGTCACCCCGGAACAGATCGAGGTGCTGATCCACCCCGAGCAGATCATCCATTCCATGGTCACCTACAGCGACGGCTCGACCCTGGCGCAGCTGGGCGCGCCGGACATGCGCACCCCGATCGCCATCGCCTATGCCTGGCCAGACCGGCTGGACTGGCCAGCGCCAGCGATGGACCTGGCGGCCATGGGGGCGCTGACCTTCGCCCGCCCCGACGCCGAGCGCTTCCCGGCCATCGAGATCGCGCGCACGGCGATGAACGCCGGCGGCCTGGCGCCCGCGGCCATGAGTGCGGCCAATGAGACCGCGGTGGCCGCCTTCCTTGACCGGCGCATCGGCTTTCTGGATATTGCCGCCACGGTGACGCAGACGCTGGAGCGGATGGACCGCACCGGAGACCTGCAGGCGGGGGCGAACGCCGACGGCGCCGTGGAGATCGCCATGCACGCCGACCGTTCCGCCCGCCGCGTCGCTTCCGACGTCCTCGCCCAGCTCCAACCGTCGCTCTAGCCCAAAGGGAAGACGAACCGTTCATGTTCGCCGCCGTTCAGTCCGCTTTGAGCTACGTCGCGCCGTTCCTCTTCGTGCTCCTTCTGGTGATCACGGTGCACGAGTTCGGCCATTTCCTGATGGCCAAAGCGTTCGGCGTCGCCATCGAGCGCTTCGCCATCGGGTTCGGCCGCGCAATCGTCCACTGGCGTGACCGCTCCGGCGTCGAGTGGCGCATCGGCTGGATCCCCATCGGCGGCTACGTGATGTTCGCCGGCGACGAGAACGCGGCCAGCGTGCCGGACCAGAACGACCTGGAAGAGATGCGGCGTCGTATCGTCGCGCATGAGGGCCCGGCGGCGGTACGCAAGTACCTGCCGTTCAAGCCGCTGTGGCAGCGCGCCATGGTGGCCGCGGCGGGCCCGGCGGCCAACTTCCTGCTCTCCATCGCCATCTTCGCCGTCCTGCTGATGATCTTCGGCGAGACGACGCTGCGCCCGCGCATCGGCGCGGTGCTGGCCAATTCGCCCGCCGCCGCCGCCGGCTTCAAGGCCGGCGACCTGATCACCCGCGCCGATGGCCGGGCGATCGACAGTTTCGAACAGCTGCACACGATCGTCGCCTTGCGCACCGGCGTGCCAATGCGGTTCACCGTGCATCGCGGCGCGACCGACCTGGTGCTCAGCGCGACGCCAAGGCGGACCTTGGTCGACAACCCCGTGGGCGGCCATGACGCCCAGGGGCAGCTGGGCTTGGCCCCATCGACCGCGCCCGCCGACATCGTGCAACGCCGCTACGACCCGATAACCGCGATCGGCGCGGGCGCGGGCCGAACCTGGGACATGCTGTCGACCACGGTCTACTACCTGAGCCGCATGGCCCAGGGGCAGGAGTCGGGCAAGCAGATCACCGGCGTCATCGGCATCGCCCAGGTCTCGCACTATGCCGCCCAGGAGGGCGCCCAGGGCGAGAAGGGTCTCGGCGCCCAGGCGCTGGGCAGCCTCGTGACCCTGCTCAGCCTGGCGGCGGTGGTCTCGGTCAGCATCGGCTTCGCCAACCTGCTGCCCATACCGGTGCTGGATGGCGGCCACCTTCTCTTCTACGCCTACGAGTGGATCGCGCGCCGGCCGGTGGCCGCGTCGGTGCAGGCGGTGAGCTATCGGGTGGGGCTTGCCTTACTGCTCGGTTTGATGTTGTTCGCCACCACCAACGATCTGCAGCGCATTAACGTATTTGGTTTCCTCAGCGGCCTGTTCTCGTGAGCATCCGCCCCTTGACGATGGCCCAACCGATGGATTCCTCCACCGCTCGCCGCCCACGCGCCTCTGTACGCGCCGTGTCCGGGCTGGCCATGCTGCTGGCGACGTCGGCGCTCGCCTCCGGCGTGTGGGCGCAGGGCGCGCCGCCGCCTCCGGCGACCTCGAGCGTCCAGGCGCCACCGCCCGCGACCAGCCCGACGCCCGCGGCGCCGGGACCCATCGTCCCGGAGAGCGGCGTGGTCCAGCGGATCGTGGTCCAGGGCAACGAGCGGATCGAGACCGAGACCATCCTGGCCTATCTGCCTGTGCAGGTGGGCGACACGGTCGGCGCCGCCCAGATCGACAACGCCATCAAGACCCTGTTCCGCACCGACCTGTTCGCCGACGTGCGGGTGGAACTGCGCGGCGGCGACCTGAATGTCGCAGTGGTGGAGAACCCGATCATCAATCAGGTGGTGTTCGAGGGCAATTCGAACATCAAGGACGACAAGCTGCGCGACGAGGTGCAGGTGCGCCCGCGCGGCATCTATACCAAGGCCAAGGTCGAGGCCGACGTGCAGCGCATCGTCGAGCTCTATCGCCGCGCCGGGCGTATCTCGGTCACCGTCACGCCGCAGATCGTCGCCCTGCCGCAAAAGCGCGTCGACCTGATCTTCGCCATCAACGAGGGGCCGAAGAGCGGCATCCTCAGGATCGAATTCATCGGCGCGAAGCACTTCTCCGCCACGGACCTGCGCGGGATTATCACCACCAAGGAAAGCCGGCTCTATCGCTTCCTGAGCACCAACGACAACTACGACCCCGACCGCATCGACTACGACCAGGAACAGCTGCGCAAATTCTACCGCAACCGCGGCTACTACGACTTCCGCATCGCCAACGCGGTGGCCGAACTGGCGCCCGACAAGAACGGCTTTGTGGTCACCTACACGCTTGACGAGGGCGCTCGCTACCGGTTCGGCAAGCTGACCGTGAATACGGCGCTGAAGAAGCTGAACGGCGCGGTGCTGCAGCAACTGCTGCCGATCCGCCAGGGCCAGCTCTATCAGGACGAAAAGATCGAACAGGCGACCGACGCCCTGACCTTCGCGGCCGGGGCCGCCGGCTTCGCCTTCGTCCAGGTCGAACCGCACTACACCGCCAACCGCGCCACCCATATGGTCGACGTCACCTTCGACGTGAAGGAAGGCCCCAGGGTCTATGTCGAGCGCATCGACGTGGTCGGCAACACCCAGACCCTCGACTATGTCATCCGCCGCGAGCTGCTGCTGTCCGAAGGCGACGCCTATAACCGCGTGCTGGTCGATCGCTCGAAGAACGACGTCAAGGCGCTTGGCTTCTTCAAGGATGTCGACATCACCCAGACGCCCGGCAGCGCCCCCGATCGCACGGTGCTGCAGGTCAAGGTGCAGGAACAGCCGACCGGCGAACTGTCGTTCAGCGCCGGTTATTCCTCCGTCGACAAGCTGGTCACCGACATCGGTGTTTCCGAGCGGAATTTCCGTGGCCGCGGCGAGGACGCCCGCGCCGAAGTGTCGCTTGGCTCGATCCGCCAGCAGGTCAGCCTGTCCTTTACCGAACCGCGCTTCCTCGGCCGCAATATGAGCGCCGGCGTCGACCTCTACGGCTACCGCTACGACTTCACCCAGTACGCCGGCTATGTCAGCGAATCGGTCGGCGGCGACGTGCACGTCGGCTTCCCGCTCAGCCCCTATCTCAGCATGCAGCTGCGCTACGCCCTGCACGGCGACAACGTGGCGGTCAGCCAGAGCCAATGCGGTGCGACGCCGACGCTTTCGACCATCATCTGCGCCCAGCAGGGCACGACCATCACTTCGGCGCCTGGCTATACGCTGCGCTGGGACAAGCGGAACGATCCGATCAATCCCACGCGCGGCTTCTACATGTCCCTGACTCAGGACTTCGCCGGGCTCGGCGGCGACGTGCGCTACATCAAAACGGTCGGCGAGGGCGGCTGGTACCACGGCTTCAATTCCGACTTCATCCTCAGCGTCACCGGCCAGGCGGGCTATGTCGGCGGCTGGGGCGGCGACAACGTGCGCATCAACGACCGGTTCTTCGCTGGTGGCGGCAACGGCGGCGGCGCGATCTTCCGCGGCTTTCAGGTGGCCGGCATCGGTCCGCGCGACACCACGCCTGGCCTCGGCGAGCAAGCGCTCGGTGGCAAGGCGTATGCGATCGGAACGGTCGAAGAGACCTTCCCCGACTTCCTTCCCGAGCAGTACGGCATCCATACCGCGGCCTTCGCCCAGGTCGGAACGCTCGGCCTGCTCGACAACGGCGACAAGCGCACGGCCGGCAGCCTTACCAATGACCCATTCGTCAAGGATGACCTGGCGCTGCGCGCATCGGCGGGCATCAGCATCTTCTGGAAATCGCCGCTCGGGCCGATCCGTATCGACCTTGCCGCGCCGATCCTGAAACAACGCTACGACAAGACCCAGACCTTCAGCTTCTCCACCTCAACCAGGTTCTAATGAACATGATGACCAGAAAATCCGGCGCCGCCTTCGCGGGCGCTTTCGCAATCGCGGCCCTCGCGCCGATGATGGCTCACGCCCAGGCCGCCGCCCCGGCGTCGGCGCCGCCGACCGGCCCTGCCATCCCCGGCATGTGCGTCCTGTCGCAGGAAGCGGTGGTCTTCACCTCGACCGTCGGCAAATATGTCGCCACCCGGATGCAACAGCTGAACTCCGCCGCCCAGGCCGAGGTCACCAGCAGCACCACCACTCTGCAGAACGACGAAAAGGCGTTCGAGGCCGCGCGCGCCGGGCTGTCGCAGGAACAGCTGCAGCAACGCGCCGCCGCCCTTGCCGGTCGCGAACGCGAACTGGAGCGCACGGTTTCGGTTCGCCGCGAAGAGATGAGCCAGACGGCGCAAAAGGCCCAGGGCCGCATCCTCCAGGAGGCTTCGCCGATCTTCCAGCAGGCGGTGCGCTCGCATAACTGTTCGATCGTGCTTTCCGGCACGGGCGTGCTGGTCGCCGAGACCGCGATGGACATCACGCCGACGGTGATCGCCGGGCTCAACGCCAAGATCACCCAGTTCGCGTTCGAGCGCGAACATCTGGATCAAGGCGCTGCTGCCGCACCCGCTCGCTAGGGCGCGCGGCTAGATCACGATGAATTTGGATTGAAACAATCCAAATTCATAAACGTGATCGATCACTACGAGTTAGAGCGGGTTGCGGGCGGAAAACCGCTTCACACTTTTCCTCAACCCGCTCTAGCCCATTCCAGCAAGCCGCCAAAAGGCCGATAAGGCGTCATGCCGGATTCGCGCTTCTATGAAGACCTTGGCTCGGCCAGCGTCGACGACCTCCTTAGCCTTACGGGGGCGACGCTGGCCGCCGGATCGGTTGACGGCGCGGCCATGGTCGCCTCGGTCGCGCCGCTGGCGCGGGCGGGGCCTGCCGATGTCAGCTTCTTCTCCGATGCGCGCTATCTCGACGCGCTGAAGACGACTAGAGCGGGCGCCTGTTTCCTAAGCCCCGCCCAGGCTGAGTTTGCGCCATCGGGCTGTGCGGTGCTGCTGACCACTGAGCCGCAGATCGCCTATGCCAAGGCGGCCAACCGTCTACATCGGCCGCGGCTGATGCCGGCGGACTTTGGCCAGGTGCATCCGACCGCGACGCTGGAGGCGGGCGTGGTCCTAGCTCCCGGCGCGGTGATCGGGCCGGGCGTCAGCATCGGCGCGGGCGCCCATGTGGGGGCCAACGCGGTGATCGGGCCCGGCGTGGCGATCGGGCGCGACTGCACGATCGGCTCCAACGTCACCATCGGCTTTGCCCTGATCGGCGACCGGGTGCGCATCCTGGCCGGTGCGGTGATCGGCGAGGCGGGGTTCGGCGTCTCGGCCTCCAAGGGCGCGGCGGTGGACCTGCCACAGCTTGGCCGGGTCATCCTGCAAGACGGCGTGACCGTCGGGGCCAATAGCTGTATCGATCGGGGCTCCACCGGAGAGGATACGGTCGTCGGCGAGAACACCAAGATCGATAATCTGGTCCAGATCGGCCACAATGTTCAGCTCGGCCGCAGCTGCGTCCTCTGCGGCAGCGTCGGCCTGTCGGGCTCAACCATCGTCGGTGACGGCGTCATGTTCGGCGCCAAGGCCGGCATCGCCGACCACGTCACCATCGGCGCCGGCGCCCAGGTCATGGCGGCGGCCGGCGTCATGGGCGACATCCCCGCCGGTGAAACCTGGGGCGGCGCGCCCGCCGTCCGGGCGCGGCAGTTCTGGCGCCAAGTCGCCTGGGTCAGCCGCATGGTCAATGCGCGAAACCGGAGGGCAGAGGTTTGAGCGAAGCAGTTGTGACGGCGTCTGAGCCGGTCGATATCGATATCGACGAGATCCTCAGCCTGATCCCGCATCGCCCGCCCTTCCTGATGATCGACCGGGCGGAGGACTTTCAGTCTTACAAGTCGCTGATCGGCATCAAGAACGTCGCCATGAACGAGCCCTTCTTCGCCGGCCATTTTCCGGGCTATCCGGTCATGCCCGGGGTGATGATCGTCGAGGCCATCGCCCAGACCGGCGGCGTGTTGATGTCGAAGTCGATGAACCTCGATCTGGCCAGCAAAAGCATCTTCTTCATGTCGCTGGACAAATGCCGCTTCCGCGCCCCGGTGCGGCCCGGCGACATCCTGCGCATGCCCGTCGACGTGATCCGCGCCCGCCCGACCGTCGCCCAGTTCAAGGGCCGCGCCATGGTGGGCGACAATCTCGCCTGCGAGGTCGAGTTCATGGCCATGGTCGTCGAGCGTAGCTGATGAGTAGGATTCATGCCCTGGCCAGCGTCGACAAGGGCGCCCAGCTGGGTGAAGACGTCGAGATCGGCCCCTATTGCATCGTCGGGCCGCAGGTGAAGCTGGGTGCGCGCACGCGGCTGCAGTCCCATGTCAATATCGAAGGCCTGACCGAGATCGGCGAGGACTGTGTCGTGCATCCCTTCGCCAGCCTCGGCGGGCCGCCGCAGCACGCCGCCCACAAGGGCGACGACACCAGCCTGGTGATCGGCGATCGCAACCTCATCCGCGAATATGTCACCATGAATGCCGGCTCGAGCGTCGGCGCGGGTGTGACCAGGGTTGGCTCGGACGGCATGTTCTACACCGGCGCGCACGTGGCGCATGACTGCGTGGTCGGCGACCGGGTGCTGCTGACCAATCTGGCCACGCTCGGCGGCCACGTGACCGTCGGCGACTATGCGATCGTCGGCGGCCTGGCCGGGGTGCACCAGTTCACCCGCATCGGCCGTTACGCCTTCCTGGGCGCCATGGCGACGGTGGTTCGCGACGTCATTCCGTACGGCAGCGTCTGGGGCAACCACGCCCACCTGGAAGGCCTGAACCTGGTTGGGCTGAAGCGCCGGGGATTCTCCCGCGAGCAGATCAATACGCTGAGGGTCGCCTATCGGCTGCTGTTCGCCGAGGAAGGCTCGTTCCAGGAGCGGGTCGACGAGGTGGCCGAGACCTATGCCGACGCGCCAGAGGTGATGGAGGTCATCGACTTCATCCGCGCCGACGCTAACCGGCCGCTCTGCATGCCCGCGCGCGAGGTTTGAACCGTTCATGGCCAAGCTCGGACTGATTGCCGGCGCTGGGGGGCTTCCGGTCGAGATCGTCCGCGCCTGCGAGGCGGCCGAGCGGCCGATCTTCGTCGTGCGACTGGGCGGCCTGGCCGATCCGGCCATAGCCGAGGCCCGCGGCGTCGACGCCGGCGTTGCCGAGTGGGGCAAGGTGTTCGCGGCGCTGAAGAAAGAAGGCTGCGAACAGGTCTGCTTCGCCGGCCACGTGCCGAGGCCCGACTTCGCCAATCTGAAGCCGGATCTACGCGGTCTGGCGGCCCTGCCGGGCATTATCGCCGCCGCCCGCAAGGGCGACGACGCCCTGTTGCGGCAGATCATCACGGAGATCGAGAAGGAAGGCTTTATCGTCGAGGGCCCCAACGAAGTGCTCAGTAGCCTGACGATTTCGGCGGGTCCTCTGGGACGTCTGGCGCCGTCCGAATGGCACATGGCCGACATCGAACAGGCCGTCCGCGCCGCGCGCGTGCTTGGCGAACTCGACATCGGCCAGGGCGTCGTGGTGGCGGGCGGCCTAGTGCTGGCGGTCGAGGCGCAGGAGGGCACCGACGCCATGCTGCGCCGCTGCGCCGAACTACCGGAAGCGCTGCGCGCCAACGGCGGCCAGCCCATGGGCGTGCTGGCCAAGGCGGTGAAGCCGAACCAGGACCGCCGCATCGACCTGCCGGCCATCGGCCCGGCGACGGTCATAGGCGCCGCCCGCGCCGGCCTGGCCGGGATCGTCGGCGAAACCGGCGCGCTGCTGGTCATCGACCGGGCCGAAGTTATTCAGACGGCGGACGATCTGGGCCTGTTCGTCGTGGGCGTGGCCCCGGCGTGAGCCGGCCGCTGACGGTGATGCTGGTCACGGCCGAGGCCTCGTCCGGCGACGCCCTCGGCGCGGCCTTGGCGCGGGCCCTCAGGGCGCGCTTGGGCGCAAATGCGCGCTTTGTCGGCGTCGGCGGCGAGGCCATGGCCGGCGAGGGCATCGAGAGCCCGTTCGACGTGCGCGAACTTTCTATCGTCGGCATGTTCGAGGGCCTGATGGCCTATCCGACGGTGGTCAGACGCGTGGCCGAGACCGCCGCCCTGGCGGCCAGGGAAAAACCCGACATCGCGGTCCTGATCGATTCCTGGGGCTTCACCCTGCGCGTCGCTCAAGCCCTGCGCCGGCAAAGCCCCGACCTGCCGCTGATCAAATATGTCGGCCCGCAGGTCTGGGCGACGCGGCCGGGTCGGGCCAGGACGCTGGCGAACACCGTCGATCACCTGCTGGCCATCAACACCTTCGATGCGCCGTATTTCGAGGCCGAGGGCCTGGCGACCACCTTTGTCGGGGGCTCGACGCTGGCCCTGGACCTCAGCGGCGCCGATCCGCAGCGACTGCGCCAGGCGATTGCCGCCACCGCCGACGAGCCGATCCTTCTGGTGCTGCCCGGCAGCCGGCCGGGCGAGATCGAGCGGCTGTCGCGGCCGTTCGCGGATGCGGTGCGGCGCCTGGTCGCCGAACGGCCCGGGCTGCGCGTCGTCGTGCCGGCCGCCGCCACCGTCGCCGGCCTGGTCAGGGCCAAGGTCGGCGCGTGGACGACCAGGGCCACGATCATCGAGGGTGACCAGCTGAAATACGACGCCATGAAGGCCGCCACCGTCGCGCTGGCCTGCAGCGGCACGGTGACCAGCGAACTGGCCATGGCCGGCTGTCCCATGGTGGTAGCCTATCGCCTCAGCGAGATCGGCTACTGGGTGCTGCGCGCGGTCTATCGCCAGCGCCACATCACCCTGTTCAACATCGCGGCCGGCGAGACCATCGCGCCGGAGTTCATCCAGCACGACTGCACCGGCGCGAAGTTGGCAGCCGCGGTGGCCGAGCGCCTCGACGACCCAACCTTGCGCGCTCGTCAGATCGCGGCGCAAAGCGCCATCCTGGAGAAGATGGGCCGCGGCGGCCCCGATCCGGCGGAGATCGCGGCCGATGTGGTGGTGCGGATGCTCGAAGAGCGCGGGCTGTTGACCGATTTACGGGCCCCTTCTCCCCTTGCGGGAGAAGGTGTCAGCGAAGCTGACAGATGAGGGGTCGCGCGTCGATCTCCGCGTCGTTTCGGGGACTTGCCGGATAGGGCTTTCAACCCCTCATCCGACCCCTTCGGGGCCACCTTCTCCCGCAAGAGGGAGAAGGAACGGGAGCTAGCCCCGCTTGTCGATCGGGGTGAATTCGCGCTTCAGGGGGCCGGTGTAGAGCTGGCGCGGGCGGCCGATCTTGCGCTGCGGGTCTTCGAACATCTCCTTCCACTGGCTGATCCAGCCAACGGTGCGGGCGACCGCGAACAGCACGGTGAACATCTCCGGCGGGAAGCCCATCGCCTTCAGGGTTATGCCCGAATAGAAGTCCACGTTCGGATAGAGCTTGCGTTCGATGAAATAGGGGTCGCTGAGCGCGATCTTTTCGAGCTCCATCGCCACCTTCAAGAGCGGATCGTCGCTGTCGCCGATCTCGTCCAGCACCTCGTGGCAGGTCTTCTGCATCACTGTCGCGCGCGGATCGTAGTTCTTGTAAACCCGGTGGCCGAAGCCCATCAGCCGGTATTTGCGGTCCTTCACGCCCTGCACGTATTCGGGGATGCGATCGACGGTGCCGATCTCCATCAGCATGTTCAGCGCCTCTTCGTTGGCGCCGCCGTGCGCCGGGCCCCAAAGGCAGGCGATGCCGGCCGCGATACAGGCGAAGGGATTGGCGCCCGACGAGCCAGCCAGCCTGACCGTCGAGGTCGAGGCGTTCTGTTCGTGGTCCGCGTGCAGGATGAAGATGCGGTCCATGGCCTTGACCAGCACCGGATTGGGTTCCCAGTCTTCGGCTGGGACGCTGAAGGCCATGCGCAGGAAATTCTCGGCGAAGCCCAGGTCGTTGCGCGGCGAAACGAAGGGCTGGCCGATCGAATATTTGTAAGCGCGGGCGGCGATGGTCGGCATCTTGGCGATCAGCCGGTGCGCCGAGATCTCGCGCTGCTTGGGATCATCGACATTGATGCTGTCGTGATAGAAGGCCGACAGCGCGCCGACCGCCCCGGTCATGATCGCCATCGGGTGCGCATCGCTGCGAAAGCCGGTGAAGAACCGGTCGAACTGGGCGTGCAGCATCGTGTGGTAGGTGATGATGTGCTCGAAGTCTTCGAACTCGGGCGCCGTCGGCAGTTCGCCGTTCAAGAGCAGGTAGCAGACCTCCAGAAAGCTCGACTTCTCGGCCAGCTCTTCGATGTTGTAGCCGCGGTGCAGCAAAATCCCCGCATCGCCGTCGATATAGGTGATCTTGCTCTCGCAACTTGCCGTCGAGGTGAAGCCCGGATCGAAGGTGAAAACGTCGGCATTGGCGTAGAGGCTGCGCACGTCGATAACGTCGGGGCCATCGGTGCCCTTGATCATCTGCAGGTCGTAGCTCTTGTTGTCGATGATCAGCGTTGCGCTTTCGGCCATGCCCAATTCCTTCGTAAGCGAGGGCGCCCTTCAGGCGGTTCGGATTGCCTTATAACGGCTTACTGCACTTGCGAAAGAGCGTCCGCGATTCGACCCAGGCTCTCCTCGCGGCCCAGCGCTTCGAGCGCGCTGGCGAGGTCGGGCGCGGTCGCGCCGCCCGAGAGGACGCCCCGTAAGGCGGGGCCGAACTTGCCAAGCCCGACGCCCTCGGAATCCGCGAAGTCCTGCAAGGCCTTACCCAAGGGCGCCGCCGTCCATTCGGGTTGTCCGTTAAGTACCGAGTCCAGCCGTGCGAGACGCTCACGGGTGGTCTCATCGAGCAGTTTCAGGGTCTTGTCGTCCAGCGGCAGCGGACGTTTTTTGAGCACGAACAGGGTGAGGTTGGCGAGATCGAGCAGGGTTTTGGCGCCGTCTCTGACCAACGGAATGGCGCGGGCCAGCGTGACCTCGTCCGTTTCGCCCTGGACAAGGCTGCTGCCGGCATGGATCTGAGCCGTGAGCTTGGTCAGGCGGGGTATATCGGCGACGCGGATGTAGTGGTTGTTGATATGCTCAAGCTTCACGAGATCGAGCCTCGCCGGCGAACGCACGACGTCCTTCAGGTCGAACCACTCGATCGCCTGGGCGTCAGAGAATATCTCGGCATCGCCGTGGCCCCAGCCCAGCCGCGCCAGATAGTTGCGCACGGCCTCGGGCAGGTAGCCCGCGGCCATGAACTCGCCGACCGACTGGGCGCCGTGGCGCTTTGACAGCTTGGCGCCGTCAGCCCCGACCAGCAGCGGCAGGTGTGCGAAAAACGGCACGTCCCAACCGAGCGCGCGATAGATCAGGATCTGGCGGCCGGCGTTGCTCAGGTGCTCTTCGCCGCGGATGACGTGAGTGATGCCCATTTCGTGGTCGTCGACGGCCACGGCCAGGTTGTAGGTCGGGTTGCCGTCGCTACGCAGCAAGACCAGGTCCTCCAAATCCTTGTTCGGAAAGGCCACCCGGCCGCGTACCAAGTCTTCGATGACGGTCTCGCCGTCATTCGGCACCTTGAAGCGGACGACGAAGGGAAGGTTGCTCTGTTCCGGCCCCGGCGCACGCTCGCGCCAGGACGAGCGCAGGGCGTGGCCCTCGGTGCGCGCGATCGCCTTGGCCTCGTCGGCTTCTTCGGTCGTCATATAGCAACGATAGGCCCAGCCCAGCTCGACCAGCCGCGCCACGACCCCGCGGTGGATGTCGGCGCGGGCGAATTGGAACACCGGCGGCGCATCGGGCACGAGGCCCAGCCAATCCAGGCTGTCGAAAATCACCTGCACGGCCGCTTCGCTGTGGCGCTCGCGGTCGGTGTCCTCAACCCGGATCAGGAAGGTCCCGCCCGTGTGACGTGCATATAACCAGTTGAAAAGCGCCGACCGAGCGTTGCCAATGTGCAGCGAGCCGGTGGGCGAGGGGGCGATACGGGTGACGACGGGCCTGTCGGCCGAAGATGGGTCGGACATTGGGGTTCCGCTGGGCGGCGTTGACCGGCCGGGCGGCGAGACGCCGCGGCCAGGTTGGGCGCGGGGTCTTAGCACGCGCCTTGGCCGGCTTCCTAGCCGGGCGGTGGTGTGGCGCGCCCTGAAAGCCGAGGCCGCGGCGCAGCTTGACCGCGCGATGCTGTGGACCCCGGTCGCCTTCGGCCTGGGCTCGGCGCTCTATTTCGGCCTGAAGACCGAGCCGCCGCTTTGGCCGCTGGCGGCGTTGGCGGCCATTGGCGTCATCGTCGCGGTCGCCGTGCAGCGGCTGGGCCGGATCCGCGCGGCGGCGATCGTGGCCGCCCTGGTCGCGGTCGTCGCCTGCGGGGCGCTGGCCGGCAAGCTGCGCACCCAGCTGGCCGCACAGCCGGTGGCGCCGGCCAATCTCGGCGTGGTGACGGTCGATGGTTGGGTGATGGACGTCGCAAATCCCAGCGCCAGCGGCGAGCGGCTGGTGATCGCACCGGTGCGCATTGGCGGCCTCGCGCCCGACCGGATCCCGTATCGGGTGCGGATCGTCGTGCCGGCCGGCAGCGTGCTGGGCCCGGGCGCGGCCATCCGCGTCTCGACCCTGCTGGATCCGTCGCCGGGACCGGCCGCGCCGGGCGCGTTCGACTTCGCCCGCGACGCCTGGTTCGAGGGCATGGGCGGGGTCGGCCTGGCCATGAAACCGCCGGCCATCATCAGCTTGGCCCAGCCGTCCTGGCGTCTGCGCGCGGCCATGGCGATCAATGCGCTGCGCTGGTCGCTGGCCGAGCGGCTGGCCGCCGACATCGCCCGGATCATGGGGCCACATGACGATGGCGCCAGCGGCCTGGCCGTCACCGTCGCCACCAGTCATGAGGACTGGCTGCCGGACCCCTCGCGCGACGACTTGCGCGCTTCCGGCCTCGCCCACATGCTGGCCATCGCCGGCCTGCACATGGCCGCGGCCTGCGGCTTCGCCTTCTTCGCCATCCGTCTGGGCGTCGCGGCCTGGCCGTGGCTGGCGCTGCGGGTCTCGGGCAAGAAGATCGCCGCTGCCGGTGGGCTGATCGTGGTGGCGCTGTACCTGACCCTCTCCGGCGCCCATCCGCCGGCCCGGCGGGCGGCGATTACCGCCAGCGTCGCCTTCCTGGCCATCCTGTTCGACCGCCGCGCTATCAGCCTGCACTCGTTGTCGCTCGCCGCCCTGCTGATCCTGATCCTGCAGCCCGAGGCCGTGGTGCAGCCGGGCTTCGAGATGTCCTTCTGCGCCACCGCCGCCCTGGTCGCTCTGGCCGAGGTCTGGCCGAGGCCCGTGCGCGCCACGGGCCTGCCCTGGCCATTGGCTTTCCTGCAGCGGGCGCGCGACTGGATCATCGCGGCGCTGATGGTCAGCTTCGTCGCCGGCACCGCCACGGGGCCGTTCGCCATCCAGCACTTCAACCGTGTGGCCAACTATGGGCTGCCAGCCAATCTGACCGCCGACCTAGTCGCCAGCGTGGTGCTGATGCCGGCCCTGGCGCTGGGCGTCGCCGCCGAAGTCGCCGGGCTCGGCCATGCCTTCACCGACCCGCCGCTGTTTGTGGCCGGGTGGGGCGCCAAGACCATTGTCGGCCTGGCGCGCCTGTTCGCGCACGCACCGCACAGCGGCATGACCTGGTCCAGCGCACCCTTTCCGGCCCTGGCCATCTCCTATCTGGGGATCGTCTTCGCCTGCCTCTGGCGCGGCAAGCTGCGCCTGATCGGCATCCCGCTGGCCGCGGCCGTGGCGCTCTGGCCAAGACCGCCGGCGCCCGTCGCCTGGATTGCCTCGGACGGCAACGACGCCGCCATCGTCGTTCACGGCCAGGAGGTTGCCTTGAAACCGAACGTGCGGGCCTATGCGACCCAGCTCTGGGCGCAGATGCGAGGACTGAGCCTGCCGGCCGACGCCGCCAAGGCGCAGGACACGCTGTTCGACTGCGACCGCAACCACTGTCTGCCGAAAGCCGGCGCCTTACCGTCCATCGCGGCCTGGTGGACACGGCGCCAGCCCAAGCCCGGCCAGTTGGACGACCTCTGCCACGACGCCGACATCGTCATCGTGCGCGCGAACCTGCCCGCGCCGCTGGCCTGTCCGGGCGCGATCGTTCTGGGTCCGGACGATTTCGCGAAGGGTGGCGCGGCGGAGGTCTATGCCGCGCCGAAGGGCTGGCGCCTGCAATGGTCGCAGCCGCTCAGGGGCTCACGCCCCTGGACAACCAATCAGTGATAGCGGCGGATCAGGCCGACGAGCCGGCCCTGCACCTGCACCTGGTCGGGACCGAAGATGCGGGTCTCATAGGCCGGGTTGGCGGCTTCCAGGGCAATGGACTGGCCCTTGCGGCGCAGGCGCTTCAGGGTGGCTTCCTCATTCATGACCAGGGCCACGACGATCTCGCCTGAGTTGGCGGTCGTGCTCCGTCGGATGATCACATAGTCGCCGTCATAGATGCCGGCGTCGATCATCGAGTCGCCCTGCACCTCGAGCACATAGTGCTCGCCGGCGCCCAGCATGCTCTCGGGCACGATCATCCGCTCGCGTTCGTGCTGGATGGCCTCGATCGGCGTGCCGGCGGCGATCTTGCCAAGCACCGGCAGTTCGCGCGCCTCGTTGGCCGGGATGGGCGGGGCCATCGAGCGGTCGTTGTCGACCAGTTGCGGCTTGAAGTTATGTCGACCTTGCGGTGGCGCGGCGGTGGTCGCCTGCTGCGGCAGCTTGATCACTTCCAAAGCTCGGGCCCGATGCGCCAGGCGGCGGATGAAGCCCCGCTCCTCAAGCGCGGTGATCAGCCGATGGATGCCGGACTTGGACGCCAGATCCAGCGCTTCCTTCATCTCATCAAAAGACGGCGAGACGCCGGTCTCCTTGATGCGCTCATGGATGAACATGAGCAGTTCGTGCTGCTTTTTCGTAAGCATGGCGGGCTGAAAACCTCTTGGAACAAACCGCAAACGTTGGCGATGTTCTCTAGGTGTTCTTTGTTAATGTCAAGATAATGGCCGCTAAGCGCCGAGCAGGGCGCGCGTGGCGGCTTCGACATCTTGCTGCCGCATCAGACTTTCGCCGACCAGCATGGCGCCCGCGCCGGTGGCCTCCAGGCGCTCTGCATCGGCCGGGGTGAAAATGCCGCTTTCCGTTACCAGCAAAGCGTTTGCGGGCGCGGACGCGGTCAGCCGCTCGGTTACAGCGAGGTCGGTGATGAAGGTGCGAAGGTCGCGGTTGTTGACCCCGATCAGGGTCGCGCCGAGGCGCCCCGCGCGGGCCATTTCGGCCTCGTCGTGCACCTCGACCAGGGCGTCCATGCCGAACCGGTCCGATTCGGAAATCAGCTCGGCGGCGAGCGAATCGTCGGCCAGGGCGAGAATCACCAGGATGGCGTCGGCGCCGAGCGCACGTGATTCGGCAACCTGCCAGGGGTCGACCAGGAACTCCTTGCGCAGGCAGGGCAGGGCGGTGGCCGCGCGCGCGGCCACAATGAACGCATCGGCGCCCTGGAAGCTGGGCTCGTCGGTCAGGACCGAAAGGCAGGCCGCGCCGCCGCGCTCATAGGCCTTGGCCAGGGCCAGCGGGTCGAAATCGGCGCGGATCAGCCCCTTTGACGGCGAAGCCTTCTTGATCTCGGCGATCAGAGCCAGGCGGCCGGGCGCATGGGCGCGTTCCAGGGCGGCGATGAAACCGCGCGGCGAGGGCGCTGACCTAGCGTCACGCTCGACCTCGCCCTGGTCGCGGGCGCGTTTGCGGGCGGCGACCTCGTCGCGCTTATAGGCGGCGATGGTGTCCAGGATGTCGCTCATGCGGCGTTGCTGATCTCGACCAGCCGGTCCAGCGCCGCGATCGCCCGGCCGTCGTCGATCACAGCGGCGGCGACGGCCACGCCCTCGCGCAGGGTCTCGACTGTTTCGCCGACCAGCAGGGCCGCGGCGGCGTTCATCAGCACCATATCGCGATAGGGGCCGGTCTCGCCGCCCAGCACTGCCCGCAACGCCCGCGCATTGGCCTCCGGCGTGCCGCCTTTCAGGTCCGCCAGCGACGCTCGGGGCAGGCCGACGGCCTCCGGCGTGACGCGGAAGATGCGGATGCCGCCGTCGCGCCACTCGGCGACCTCGGTCTCGCCGGTGGTGGTCAGTTCGTCCATGCCGTCGCCATGCACCGCCCAGGCGCGCACCGCGCCAAGCGCGCCCAGCGCGCGCGCGATCGGCTCGATAAAGCGTGAGGCCGGCACACCGACCACTTGCCGGGTCGCCCCGGCCGGGTTGGAGAGCGGGCCGAGCAGGTTGAAGATGGTGCGAAACCCCAACTCCGCCCGCACCCGCGCCACGTGGCGCATGGCCGCGTGATGCGCCGGCGCATAGAGGAAGCAGATGCCGGCCTCGTCCAGCGCCCGGCGCTGCTGGTTGGCGTTGGCGGCGATATTGACGCCCAGCGCGATCAGCACGTCCGATGAGCCGGACTTCGAAGTGATGGCGCGGGTCCCATGCTTGGCCACCTTCAGGCCCGCGCCCGCCGCCACGAAGCCGACCGCAGTGGAGATGTTCAGCGTGTGCAGGCCGTCGCCGCCGGTGCCGCAGACGTCGATCACCTCATACGGATGTTCCAGCATCACGCTCTGGGCGCGCATGGCCCTGGCGCAGGCGGTGATTTCGCCCACCGTCTCGCCGCGCAGGCGCATGGCGGTGACCGCCGCGGCGATCTGCGCCGGCGTCGGCTCCCCGCGCAGGCAGGCGGCGAAGAAGGCGTCGGCGTCCTCGTCGGTCAGGGTCGCGCCGTCGGCCAGGCGCGCCAGCAGCGGCTTGAACGCGTCCGACATGGCTCTAGGCAAGGGCCGTACGCTTGACGCCGGCCAGGTCGAGGAAGTTGCCGAGCAGGTCGTGGCCGCCCTGGGTGGCGATCGATTCCGGGTGAAACTGAACGCCGAACACTGGGCGGCTCTTATGCTGCAGCCCCATGATCTCGCCGTCGTCGGCCCAGGCGGTGACTTCGAGCTCGGCGGGCAGGCTCGCCCGGTCCACTGAAAGGCTGTGATAGCGGGTGGCGATGAAGCCGTCGGCCAGGCCGGCGAACAGGCCCTTGCCGTCGTGGCGGATCGGGCTGGTCTTGCCGTGCATCAGCGTTTTGGCGCGCACGACCCGGCCACCATAGGTCTGCCCGATCGCCTGGTGGCCGAGGCAGACGCCCAGAATGGGCAGGTCGGCCGGCGCGGCGGCCAGCAGCGCCAGGCAGATGCCGGCCTCGTTCGGCGTGCAGGGTCCCGGCGACAACAGGATGGCTTCCGGCCGCAGCGCCAGCGCCTCGGCGACGCCGATCTGGTCGTTGCGCACGACCTCGGTCTCCGCCCCCAACTCGTTCAGATAATGGACGAGGTTGTAGGTGAAGCTGTCGTAGTTATCGATCACCAGGATCATGATCGTCCCAACCGGTTAGCCGCTCGCGCGCCGCTCCTAGCATATAGGCGTGAAATTGGGGACACGTACGACCCGCCCGACTCATCAGATCGACACGCCGGCCGTTTGCGGGTCGTACGTGTCCCCAATTTCGCGCCTAAGCCTTGGTGGTCGGTTTGCGGACGGGATGCGCGGCGACCTTGCCGCGCAGCTTGGCGACGTCGCCGGCCGATACCGCGGGCGCCATATTACCCCAGCTGTTGCGGATGTAGGTCGCGACGTCGGCGATCTCGCGGTCGGTCAGCTTCCAGGCGAAGCTGGGCATGGCGAAGGGGGTCGGGCGGGCGTCGGTGGCCGCGGTCTCGGTGCCGGTCAGGATGAAGTGGTCGATCGTGGTCGGATCGCTGGACTGGACGTTTGAATTGCCCCGGAGCGGCGGGAAGAGGTTCGGCGAGCCTGAGCCGTCGACCTTGTGGCAGGCGGCGCAGGCGTCGACATAGATCGCCTCGCCGGCCTGCATGGCGCCGCCGTCCGGATTGGCCGGTTCGGGCCGGGGCCTGACGGCGGGCAGGCTCTTCAGATAGGCCGCGACGGCGGCCAGGTCGGCGTCGGTCATCTGCGAGGTCGAGTGGACGATCACATCGGACATCGCGCCCGAGGCGCTCGAGCGGGCGTTGCGGCCGGTCTTGAGGAACTCGCTGATATCGGCCGCCGTCCATTCGGCCAGGCCGCCATGCTCGTCGCCGTTCAGGTCCGGCGCGAACCAGTTGTCGAGCACCCCGCCCTGCAGGAAGCGCTGCTGCTGGTCGCCGCCCAGGAAGCTCTTCGGCGTGTGACAGGCGGCGCAATGGCCGGGCCCGTTGACGATATAGGCGCCGCGGTTCCACTGCGCGCTCTGGTCGGGGGTGGGGCGGAAGTCGCCGGGCTTGAAATAGAGCCAGTTCCAGAACCCGACTAGGGCGCGGATCGACAGCGGGAAGGGCAGGCGGTTGGTCGGCGGGCGATAGGAGGCCGCCGGCTGGGTCATCAGATAGGCGCGCATGGCGTCGACGTCGGCGCGGCTCATGCGGGTGAAATAGGGATAGGGGAAGGCCGGATAGAGATGGGCGTTCTGGTCGTCCTTGCCCTCGTGCATGGCGCGGTAGAAGTCCGCCTCGCTCCAGGTTCCGATGCCGGTGTCGCGATCGGGGGTGATGTTGGCCGAATAGATCACTCCGAACGGCGTGTTCAGCGGCAGGCCGCCGGCCAGCCTCGGTCCGCCCGGCCGGTCGTGGCAGGCCTCGCAGTCGCCGAGCGCCACCAGATAGCGGCCCTGCTCGATCTGCGACGGCGCGGCGGCCGCAACCGGCGTGGGGGTCTGGCTGGCGCCAGGGGCGGTCAGGGCGAGGCCCGTGAGGCTGGCGGCCAGGGCAAGGGCGCCGAGGCGTTTCACGGCCTTAGGCCTGCACCAGCGGCTGGCCGGGCGCCTTCAGGTATTGCGACTTGATGGCGTCGGCCGCGTGATAGGCCAGGGCGGCCACCGTGCCGGTGGGGTTATAGCCGGCGTTCTGCGGGAAGGCGGTCGAGCCCACGACGAACAGGTTGGCCACGTCCCACATCTGCAGATACTTGTTCAGCGCGCTCGACTTGGGATCCGCGCCCATGATCGCGCCGCCGGTATTGTGAGTGGTCTGGTAGGGGACGACGTCCCAGGAGCCCTTGCGATAGCGCGGGGTGATGTCGCGCGGGTTCATCGCCTTGGCGATCTCGACGGCCCGGTCGGTCAGATAGTCCGACATTTTGTGCTCGTTGTCGGTGTAGTCGAAGGTCATCCGCATCAGCGGCCGGCCGAACACGTCGCGATAGGTCGGATCGAGGTCGAGATAGTTGCCCTTGTGGCTCATCACCGCCCCGTGGGTGGCGATGGAAAAGGTCTTCAGATAGTCGCGGGCGATCTTCTTCTTCCAGTCGCCGCCCCAGGCGGTCAGGTCGCCGGGGTTGTAGACGGTCTCGATCGGCCGCGCGCCGGTCTGCAAGACGCCGACATAGCCGCCGCCGATGAAGCCCAGGCCGGAATGGTCGAAATTGTCGCCGTTGTAGTCGTTGGTGATCATGCCGAGCGCGCCGGCGCCCATGAACGGGTTGAGGATCTTGTCCTCGAAGGTGAAGCCGACCGATGAGGTGATCTGATAGGCGTAGTTCTTGCCGATCACCCCTTCGCCGGTGTTCGGGTCGTAGGCCTTGCCGACGCCGGACAGCAGCAGCAACCTGACATTGTGCAGGATATAGGCGCTGAGAATGACCAGATCGGCCGGCTGGTCGTAGGTCTGGCCGTCGGCGTCGATCAGGGTGACGCTGGAGATGGTCTTGCCGTCAGGCGCGAGGTTCAGCTTCAACGCCTCGCAGCCGGTCTTCAGGGTGAAGTTGGGCTTGCGCATCAACACCGGCAGTATGGTGGTCTGGGCGCTGGCCTTGGCGTAGTTGCCGCAACCGTACTTCTCGCAGAACCCGCAATAGGTGCAGGGGCCGAGCTGGACGCCCAGCGGATTGGTGTAGGCGCGCGACATGTTGGCGGCTGGATGCGGGAAGGGGTGGCGCCCCAGCGACGCCGCCGCCTGCGCGAACAGCATCGGCGCATAGGGCATGTCGAGCGGCGGGTTGGGGTATTCCCGCGACCGCGGTCCCTCAAAGGGGTCGCCGCCCGGCTGAATGGCGCCGCCGAGGTTGCCGGCCTTGCCCGAGACCCCGCACAGATACTCGAACTTGTCGTAATAGGGCTCCAGCTCCGGATAGGTGATCCCCCAGTCCTGGATGGTCATGTCGTCGGGCACGGCGGCGGCGCCATAGCGTTCGATATTGTGGCTGCGCGCCTCGAAATCGCTCGGCAGGAAGCGCCAGACCTGGCCGTTCCAGTGGATGCCGGCCCCGCCGACCCCGACGCCCGGCAGGAAGGAGCCCAGGCTGCGCATGGGCAGGGCCGTCTGGGTTGTGTTGTTGCGCACGGTCAGCGTCTCGTGCGCCGGCTTCTGGAACAGTTCCTTGCGCCAGTAATAGCGCAGCTCGTCCTGGGCGAAGGTGGTGGAGAAATCGGTGGCGGTGTCCATCCAGTCGCCACGCTCGACCGCCAGCACGTTCAGCCCCGCGTCGGTGAGTTCCTGAGCCATGATGGCGCCGGTCCAGCCGAAGCCCACGATCAGCACGTCGACCTTGGGATGCGCCACCGCCACCATCAGCTGCGCGACCAGGCCGGCCGGCCGCCGATGCCGACCGGGGGCAGGGGATAGGCCTTGCCGTACTGTTTGACGTAAGCGCTCATGTCATAGCGCGCGCCTGGGAAGCCGATGAGCTTCCAGCCGGCCATATCGCGGTTGCCGCCATAGATGGGATCGGAGAAAAAACCCTCCATGACGTTCTGCAGGAAGAGCTTGAACCAGGCGTTGGAGTCGACGCCCTCGAGCTGCTGGTCGCCGCTGGCCAGGCGCTTGAGGAAGGCGTCCTGATCCGCGCCGCTCAGCTTGGCGAAGGCGTTGTTGGAGGCGTTCTGGGTCGCCTTATCGACGGCCGCGATCGCCGCCCGGTACATCTGCGCCGGGGTGTGGCGGCTCTGGTAGCCCTGGGTTGGCAGGCCAGAATCCCAAGGCCCCTGCATGTACCAACTGGCGGCCTTGCCGAAGTCGCCGGCCAATTGGCGGTCGATGAAAATGGGCACGCCAGCCTCCAGCGCGCCAGGCCCCAACTCATCCTTAGGGATCATCCGCGCCGCCGCCGCCTCGACGAAGGCGGCCTCGGCTCCGGAGAAGAAGTCGTAGCGCTGCGCCAGATCGGCGGTCTGCGGATAGGCGGCCGTGTTGGGCGCCCAGGGCGGGCCGCCGCGCGTGAGAGTCTCGGCCGCGACGCCGATGGGGGCTGCGCCCAGCAGTGCGCCCGCCGCCAGCAAGCGCCGTCGGCTCAACCGCGCCCGCGCATCACCGACCGGCTCGTCTGAAGACCCCATCATCGCACAACGGCGGTCTTCCGACCCGGTTCCATCGTGGACCAGGGCCGCCGCGCCAGCCCCTGGGCGGCGACGAGGCCGGCTGCTAGCCTGCGGCGATGGCGAATATTGAGTCTTTCAACCCCGATGACGCCTTCGCCGAGGCCATGGCCGACGCGCGGGTCCGGCTGGAACCGCCGGTGGTGCGCGAGCGGGTCTGGCCGGCCCTGGCCGCCGCGGCCCTGTTCGCCCTCTCGGCCCTGATCTTCGCCACCGCCGCCATCCTGGCCCCGCCCGCGCACCTGACCCCGGTCGAGAGCCCGCGCGGACCGGTCTAGGCGCCGCGATGACCCTGGCTGCGTCGATGCTGCCCCCGACGGTGCTTCGCAACGTCGCGGCAAAGGGAGAGGTCGGGGCGGCGTGGCTGGCGGCCCTGCCGGCGCTGGTGGCGGAATTGGAGCGACGCTGGAGCGTCGTTGTGGGCGAGACCATGCCCAACGCGACCGAGGCCTACGTCGCCGAGACGACTTCGGCGGGCGGCCAGCCCGGCGTCTTGAAGCTGCCAATCCCAGACGCCGACAAGCCGCGGCGCGAACTTGGCGTGCTGCTGGCGGCGAACGGGCGCGGCTATGCGCGGGTGCTGGAGCACGACCCCGCCAGCGGCGCGATGCTGCTGGAGCGCCTGGGACCGCAGCTGGCGCAGCTGGGCTATCCCATCGAGCGGCAGATCGAAGCGATCTGCGAGACCTTGGCGGGAGCCTGGCGCCAGCCGCCGTCCGGTCTGATCCTAATGACCGGTGCGGAAAAGGCCGTCTCGCTGACCGACGCGATCAGGACGAACGAGCCCAGGTTCGAAGCCGCCTGTTCGGCGCGGACCGTCGAGGTGGCGTTGCGCTTCGCCGACCAGCGACGCATGGCTTTCGATCCGGCGTCATCGGTCCTCGGCCACGGCGACGCCCACTGTTGGAACACCCTGGTCGACCCGCTCGGCGGCGGCTTCAAGTCCGTCGACCCCGAGGGCCTGTTTATCGAGCCTGCGCACGACCTGAGCATTTCGCTGCGCGAATGGAGCGAGGATTTCCTCAGCAGTGATCCGGTCAGCCGCGGCCAGGCCCGATGCGAGCGGCTGGCCCGCCTCACCGGTGTGCAGGCGACCGCGATCTGGGAATGGGGCCTCCTTGAGACCCTGGTGAACGGTCTGCTCTTCCTCGACGTGGACGCGCCAACGGACGCCGCACCATACCTCGCGGTCGCCGAAGCCTGGGCCAGGATTGAGCCGTAGAACGTGCGGTAAATTGGGCAGAAAATTGGGGACACGTACGCCCCCCACTGGCGAGGGCTGAATTCGAGAGCTTCGCAGGGACGTACATGTCCCCAATTTTCTGCTCTGCGCATTTTCTCTAGCCGCCCGGCCGGTCGAGGAACGCCACCACCGCTTCCAGGAAGACGTCGTTGCGGTCGCCGGCGACCATGTGGCCGGCATCGGCGACGTCGGTGAAGGAGCCGTGCTTCAGCGTGGCCACAAAGGCCGTTGCGGCGTCCAGGGAGACCAGTTCGCTCATCCGGCCGCGGATCAGGTGGATAGGGATGTCGATCTCGCGGCAGCGCCGTTCGAATTCATCGGCCGAGGCGCCCTGGCGGCCGCCGCTGACGCCGGTCACGAACTTTGGGTCCCAGTGCCAGCGATAACGGCCGTCGGCGCCCAGACGCAGGTTCTTGCTCAGGCCCGACAGGTCGCTTGGCCTTTGCCGGTGCGGCAGATAGGCGGCGATGGAGTCCGCGGCGGCCTCCAGGCTGTCGAAGCCGTGCTCGAGGTTCTCGCCCATGAAGCCCATGATCTTGGCGACGCCGGCCTGGTCGCTGTTGGGCACGATGTCGACCAGGGTGAGCGAGGAAAGGGTCCCGGGCGCGACCATCTCGACAATCAGACCGGCCAGGCCGCCGAGCGAGGCGCCGATCAGGGCCGGCCTGTCGGCCAGGGCGCGCGCCACGTCGATCAGGTCCTCGGCGTAGGACTGGGTCTGGTAGTCGCCCTCTGGGTGCCAGTCGCTGTCGCCGTGGCCGCGCAGGTCGAGCGACACCGTTCGCCAGCCGAGCGCCGCCAGTCGCCTGGCGGTGGAGGCCCAGGAATGCCGCGTCTGGCCGCCGCCGTGGGCCAGCACGACCGAGCCGCGGGCGCCGTCGCCCTCGACGTCCGCCGCCAGCTTCAGGCCGGTTCGGGTCTGGAACGCCGAGGCCGTGGCGCTCATCCGAACCGCCAGGCCTCTTCCGCCGCGCGCTTCAGGGCCGCGGCCTTCTGCTCCGTTTCCAGGTACTCGGCGTCCGGATCGCTGTCGGCGACCACGCCGCCGCCGGCCTGGACGTACATGACGCCGTCCTTGACCAGGGCGGTGCGCAGCACGATGCAGGTGTCGACGCCGCCGTCGCAGCCGAAATAGCCGACCGCGCCGGCGTAGCCGACGCCACGCTTCTCGGTTTCAAGCTCATCGATGATCTGCATGGCCCGCACCTTGGGCGCACCGGACAGCGTGCCGGCGGGCAGGGCGGCCATCAGCACGTCGACCGGATCGACCCCGTCCGGCGCGTCGCCCTCGACATTGGAAACCAGGTGCATGACGTGGCTGTAGCGCTCGACGAAGAAGGAGTCCGTCACCCGCACGTTCGGCCCGCGCGAGCGGGCGGCCGGCTGGTTGCGGCCGGCCTGGCCCAGCATGGCGACGCGGCCGACGTCGTTGCGGCCGAGATCGAGCAGCATCAGGTGCTCGGCATGCTCCTTCGGATCGGTGCGCAGTTCCTGTTCCAGCCGGGCGTCCTCCTCCGGGGTCGCGCCGCGCGGCCGGGTGCCGGCGAGCGGGCGAATGGTTATTTTACCATCCCGCAAACGGACCAGAATCTCCGGGCTCGAGCCGACCAGTTGGAAGCCGCCGAAGTTCAGATAGAACAGGAAGGGCGACGGATTTGTGCGCCTGAGCGAGCGATAGAGCGCGAACGGGTCGAGGTCGAAATCGGCGCGGAACCGGTGGCTGGGCACCACCTGGAAGACATCGCCGGCTTCGATATAGCGCTTGGCCCGCTCGACGATGGCCCAATAGGCCTCGCGCGCGACCGGCGAGACGAAGGGCGCGGGCGGCCTTTGCGTCCGTTCAGGTGACGCGGGCAGGGGTTCGCGCAGGGCGGAGACGATCGCCTCCAACCGAGCGCCGGCCTCGGCATAGGCGGCGTCCGCACCGCCGCCCGAGGGCCATGCGGTGGTGGAGAGAATGATCTCCTGGCCGACCGAATCGAACACCGCCACCACCGACGGCCGGATCATGATGGCGTCGGGCAGATCGAGCGGATCGGGATTGATGTCCGGCAACGGCTCGACCAGCCGCACCAGGTCGTAGCCGATGGTCCCGAACACCCCGGCGGACATCGGCGGCAGGCCCTTGGGCAGATCGACGCGCGAACGGGCGATCAGGTCGCGCAGGCTGTCCAGCGCGCCGCCCCGCTCGGCTGTGAAGCGCTCGGCGGCGATATCGGCGCCTGAGGCGGTCTCGGCCTTGTCGCCCCGGCAGCGCCAGACCAATTCGGGGCGCAGCGCGATCACCGAATAGCGGCCGCGCCAGGCGCCGCCCTCGACCGATTCGAACAGGAAGGCGTAGGGTTCGCCCCTGGCGATCTTCAGATAGGCCGAGACCGGCGTTTCCAGGTCGTCGACGATCCGCCGCCAGACCAGCTGCGGCCGCCCCGCCTCATGGGCGCGGCGAAAGTCCTCCAGCGGCGGCTCCAGGCTCAAAGCGAGGGTCCGCGCTTCGGCGGGGCGCCGCTCTTGGGCAGGTCGGACGGCGAGAGGCCGAGCGCGGCGCGCGCCGCGGCCAGGTCGCCGACCGGCTTGATCGTCGAGATGGCCACCGCGCGGGTCGCGTCGCCCATGTCCTGGAATATCTGCTTGGCTATGGCCGGACCCTGGCCGGCGGTAGCGCGCGCCACATCGACGCCGGCGGCGGGGTGGGCGTCATCGATGCGCGCCACCATCACCTGCATCTGGCCGACCTGGCCGTCGAAAACCTGGCCCTTCTGGGCGGCGAACATCGTCTCGATCATCGCGGGCGCGATCTGCTTGCCCTGTTGCAGGGCGGCCCGGGTGACGCCGTTGAGGATGCCCGCCTTGACGTTGGCCGAGGCGGCTGCGGCGTCGAAGCTCTGGCCTTTCTTGATGGCTTGAACCAGGGCGTCGGCCTTGTCGGCCAGGGCCTTGCCCAGCGCCTGCTGCATATAGACCTGAGTCAGCTGCGGCTTGATTTCGGCCAGCGACGGCAGGGTCGGCGGGGTGATCTTCTCGACGCGCAGCGCGAAGTACTCGCCGTTGCCTTCGTCCTCCATCTCGCTCTCGCCGCCCTGCGGCAGCGAGAAGGCCTCTTTCAGCATCTTCGGCGTGACGTTTGGCGTCGGCTGGCCGTTCATGCCGATTCCCTGGGTGGTGAACGGGCCAATGATTTCCGGCGTCACCCCGGCGGCCTTGGCGGCGTCGGTCAGGCTGGCGCCGCTGTCATGAACGTCGCCATATTTCTTCACCCCGTCGAACACCTTCTGAATGGCCGCGTCGGTCTTCACGTCGGCTTCCAGCTGCGGCCGCAGCGATTCCAGGGTCGGCACGCTGGCCGGGGTGATCTTGGTGAGCTTGATCACCGCATAGCCGGCCAAGCCGCTGCTGATCGGGCCGAGCGCCTGACCGGCCTGGGCGGAGAAGGCGGCGCTGGCGACGGCCGGATCGACGATGCCGCTCCGCGGCTTGTCGGTCATGGTGACGGGCGTCACGCCGGAGGTCTTGCCCACCGCATCCGGGTCCTGGCCCGCCTTCAGCGCCGCGACGATAGAGGCGGCCTTGGCCGCATCACGCGTGGAAAACTCGACCAGGGAGCGCTTCTCGGGTTGCGACAGGCTGTCCTTGCGGAAGTCGTAGAGCTTCTGTACCGCCGCCTGGTCGATCGGCATGGAGGGTGCGATCGCCTTGGCGCTGAAGCGCACTAGACTTACGGTACGAACCTCCGGCCGGGTCAGGGCGGCGGCGTTCTGGGTGATCAGGGCCTGCAGCTGCGTGTCGGTGGGCGCCGCCGGCTGCGGCACGCTCTTCGGATTGAGAATCAGGTAGCTGACGTTGCGGCTCTCCAGCTCATAGCTGGCGATCACCGCCCCATAGATGTCCGGGGTCTTCAGCCCCGCCGCCAGGCCGGCGGCCAGGTGATTCTGCGCCACGTCGTCGGCCATCAGGCCTTCGTATTGTTTCGTCGTCAGCCCGACGGAGTTGAGCTTCTCTTCGTAGGTTGCCTTGTCGAACTGGCCGAGCGCGTTGAAGAAGCCGGGCTGCTGGCGCAGCTGGTTCACGATCAGGCCCGGCGCCGGCGTCAGGCCGATGCGGCGCAGATATTCGGCGAAGGCGTCCGCCGCCTCGACCTCGGTCAGGGCGCGCTGGTCGAGGCCTGCCGCCACGGCGTCGGCGATGCTCAGGTCCTGGCCGGCTTGTTGGCCGGCCTGCTGGCGCATGCCCTCGAACATCCGCTTGAACTCGTTCGGCGAGGTGTCGTGCGCCCCGGCGGTGACCACCGCGTCGGTGAACTTCGGGTGCAGGACATCGCGGATGCCCCAGACGCTGAAGCTCACCACCAGAAGGCCGATCAGCACCTGGGCGACCCAGGACTTCGCGAAGGCGCGAATGGCGGCGAGCATTGAGGGCGTTTCCCGATCTGTTCGCGCCCGGACGGTCGCGGACAAGCGGTATAGTGGAGCGGCTCGGGCCGGAGCAAGCGTCGCGCGCCGATGGACTTGGACGGCGGGGTGACCTAGGCGAGCGGACAAAGGTCTTTCGGGGAGAGCGCATGGCCACGCCGCTGATCGTCGGCAACTGGAAGATGAACGGCCTCGGCGCCGATCTGGCCCAGCCGCGCAAGGTGGCCGAAAGCCTGGCCGAGATGCCGGCGTCGGTCAGGGTGGGGATGTGCCCGCCGGCCACCCTGCTATGGCGCCTGGCCCAGGTTCTGGCCCAATCGCCGGTGATCCTCGGCGGCCAGGACTGCCATGCCGAACCGTCCGGCGCCTATACCGGCGACATCAGCGCCGAAATGCTGGCCGACGCTGGCGCGCGCCTGGTCATCGTCGGCCACTCCGAACGCCGCGCCGGCCACGGCGAGACCGACGCCATGGTGGCGGCCAAGGCCAGCGCCGCGATCCGCGCCGGCCTCGAGCCCATCGTCTGCGTCGGCGAGAGCCGCGCGGAGCGCGACGCCGGCCAGGCTCTGAAGGTGATCTGCCGCCAGGTCGCCGGCTCGATCCCCCCCGGCATGGCGGAGGGGAGTTTCGCCGTCGCCTACGAACCGATCTGGGCCATCGGCGCGGGTTCGACCCCGACCTCGGACGAGATCGTCGCGGCCCACGCGGCCCTGCGCGAAGCCCTGGTCGAATGCACCGGCTCGGCCGGTCGCACCGCGCCCATCCTCTACGGCGGCTCCGTCAAGCCCGAAAACGCCGCCGAGATCCTGAAGTTGGCCAATGTGGGCGGCGCCCTGGTCGGCGGCGCCTCGCTGAAGGCGGCCGACTTCCTGGCGATCATCCGGGCTCAGGTGTGAAAATAGCCGACTGGGCTGATCCCCGCGAACCGGGCCAGGTGATGCACAGATCTCCGACGCCAACCTGAAGATCCCTTCTCCCTCCTGCGGGAGAAGGTGTCGGCGAAGCCGACGGATGAGGGGTCGCGCTCCGTTATCCGGGTGGCGTCGACGGCCTATCGGAGAGGGCGATCGACCCCTCATCCGACCCCTTCGGGGCCACCTTCTCCCGCAAGAGGGAGAAGGATTTCGTGACGTAAGCCGCGACGGCCGCCACGGGCGATCCCGGTCGGGTCGCCCTAAGGGCTAGCGACGCTAAAGCAGCAGCCCGAACAGCACGCAGTCGCGGCGCTCGCCGTCGCGTTCGACATAGCCGCGCAGCAGGCCTTCCCGCCTGAAGCCCAGGCGGTTGAGCAGGCGTATGGACCTGACATTGCCCAGGTGGGTGCGCGCCTGCAGCCGCTTCAGCCGCAACGCCTGGGCGGCGTGACCGATCACCGCATGCATGGCCTCGAAGCTATAGCCGCCGCCCCAATAGCGCCGGGCGACCATGAAGCCGACATCGGCGCGGCTGTGGCGCCGGTCCATTTCGGAAAGGTCGCAGACGCCGAGGAAGTCGCCGCCCGCGCCCAACTCCACGGTCCAGTAGCGGGCCTGGTCGCGCGCCACCTCGTCCAGCTGGCGCTGAAGGATGTCGCGCGTCAGGGCCGGGTCGTCGATGACTTCCGAATCCCAGAAGGCCATGACCTCGGCGTCGCTCATCATCAGGTGCATGGCCGCGGCGTCTTGGCCCTCCAGCGGCCGCAAGTTCAGGCGTTCGGTCTTGAGAATCATCGCGGCGGTCTCACATACCGGGCAGCGGCCCCGTCCCTAGCGCCCCCGACGTCGAGGTGATAGAGGGGCCGGCTGTCCGGCCAGGCGGCCAAAACGCGTTTACCTAAGAGTTTGCTCCACAATGCTGCTCGACATTCTGTTGGCGATCCTGATCGTGGTCTGCCTGTCGCTGATCGGCGTCATCCTGCTGCAGCGCTCCGAGGGCGGCGCGCTGGGCATGAGTGGCGGCGGACCGGGCGCCTTCATGACCGCGCGCGGCACCGGCGATCTGCTCACGCGCACCACACAGATCCTGGCTGCAATCTTCTTCTCCCTCTGTCTGGCCATGACCCTGATCAGCGGCCACACCCATGGCGCGGGCTCGCTGGTCGACAAGCTGAAGCTGAACGCGCTTGGCGCCACCTCGTCCGAAAAGCCGCTCTCCGGCGCGCCGGGCTTGCCGGGCGGACCGCTGGGCAACCCCGCGGCGCCGTTCGGGGCGCCCGGCCCGGCGCCGTTTGGCGCGGCGCAGCCGCAGCCGCAGGGCAATTCGCTCAATCTGCTTGGCAGTCCGCAGACGCCGCTCGCCGGCGCGGTGGCGCATCCGGCCGCGGCCCCAGCGCCCAAACCGGCCCCGCCGGCCGTCGCGGTGAAGCCCGCCGCGTCATCGGCGCCGCCGGTGAAGAAGGCCCCCAAGCCGGCCGCCGCGCCGAAACCGGCGGCCGCGCCGAAACCGGCCGCCGCCTCGGCCGCGCCCCCGGCGGTCACGCCCGCGCCGCTCGTGGTCCCGCCGCCGCCGGCGCCGACCCCAGCCCCCAGCGCGGCCGGCAACGCCGCCTCCGGCCAGTAGAAGCTGTGCATAGTCGCCGCGCCCCCGTCGATCAGGCGGGCGCAGCCGCCGAATCAGCGCTAACCTGATCGCCCATGGCCCGGTACATCTTCATCACCGGCGGCGTGGTCTCCTCACTTGGCAAGGGTCTCGCCTCCGCGGCGCTCGGCGCGTTGTTGCAGGCGCGCGGCTATGCGGTCCGCCTGCGCAAGCTCGACCCCTATCTGAACGTCGATCCGGGCACGATGAGTCCCTATCAGCACGGCGAGGTCTACGTCACCGACGACGGGGCCGAGACCGATCTGGATCTCGGCCACTATGAGCGCTTCACCGGCGTCTCGGCCACCAAGGCCGACAACATCACCACCGGCCGGGTCTACAAGACCATCCTGGAGAAGGAGCGGCGCGGCGACTATCTGGGCGCCACCGTCCAGGTGATCCCGCACGTCACCGACGAGATCAAACGCTTCATCCTCTCAGACGCGCGCGGCGAGGACGGCCGCGAGCCGGACTTCGTGCTGGTCGAGATCGGCGGCACGGTCGGCGATATCGAGGGCCTGCCGTTCTTCGAGGCCATCCGCCAACTGGGCCAGGAGTTGCCACGCGGCCACGCCTGTTTCGTCCACCTGACGCTCTTGCCGTTTATCAAGACCGCCGGCGAGATGAAGACCAAGCCGACCCAGCACTCGGTCAAGGAGCTGCGCTCGATCGGCATCCAGCCCGACGTGCTGCTCTGCCGCTGCGAACAGCCGATCCCGCCCGGCGACAAGCGCAAGATCGCGCTGTTCTGCAACGTGCGCGAAAGCGCCGTTATCCAGGCGCTGGACGCCAAGACCATCTACGCCGTGCCGCTGGACTATCACCGCCAGGGCCTGGACGCCGAGGTGCTGTCGGTGTTCGGCATGGGCGACGCGCCGGCCCCGGACCTGTCCCGCTGGGAAGCCATCACCGAGACGCTCACCCACCCCGACGGCGACGTGACCATCGCCATCGTCGGCAAGTACACTGTCCTGAAGGACGCCTATAAATCCTACATCGAGGCCCTGGTGCACGGCGGCGTTGCCAACAATGTCGGGGTGAACATCGACTGGGTCGAGTCCGAGGAACTGGAGGCCGATCCGGAGGCCGCGATCGAGCGGCTGGAAAACGCCGACGGGGTGCTGGTGCCAGGCGCCTTCGGCGAGCGCGGCTCCGACGGCATGGTGCGCGCGGTGCAATTCGCCCGCGAACACGACGTGCCCTATTTCGGCGTCTGTTTCGGCATGCAGATGGCGGTGATCGAGGCGGCGCGGAACCTGGCCGGCATAGCTTGCGCATCCTCCAGCGAATTCGGCCCCACCACCGAACCGGTGGTCGGCCTGATGACCGAGTGGACGCAAGGCAATGAGCGGGTGCTGCGCCAGGAGGGTGACGACCTGGGCGGCACCATGCGCCTGGGCGCCTATGAGGCGATCCTCAAGGCCGGATCGATGATCGCCGGCATCTATGGCGCGGCGTCGATCTCCGAGCGACACCGACACCGCTACGAGGTCAATATCGGCTATCGCGAGACGCTGGAGAAGGTCGGCCTGAAGTTCGCCGGGCTGTCGCCGGACGGCGTCCTGCCCGAGACCATGGAGCGCGAGGACCATCCCTGGTTCGTCGGGGTGCAGTTCCACCCGGAGCTGAAGAGCCGCCCGTTCGCGCCGCATCCGCTCTATGCCAGCTTCATCGCCGCCGCCAAGCACAAGAGCCGGCTGGTCTGAGTATGCTGGCGCCGGGTCATATCCGCCGTCTGGCGCTCGAATTGCCGGAGACCGAGGAGGCCGATCACCACGGCATGGCCTCGTTCCGCGTCGCCGGAAAGATCCTCTGCACCATCCAGCTCGACCAGCCGCGCATGATGGTCAAGCTGGACGTCGAGGATCAGCACAATCTGACCGAAGCCCATCCGGGCGTGGTCGAGCCTGTGCCCGGCTACTGGGGCCGCAAGGGCTCGACCTTCGTGCGCTACGAGCAGGCCGACGAGGCGCTGGTCCGCTCGCTGCTGTGGATGGCCTGGACCAATGTCGCGCCGAAAAAGCTGGTCAAGGCGTCACGCCTAGCCATGTGATGCGGCCGCCTGTCGAAATCGCCTGACCCCGAACGTCATGGGGTCGGCGTCGAGAGGACGCTTCATGGAGACAGTCATGCAGTACCTTCTGATGATCTACGATGATGAAGCCGCCTTCGCCAAGGCCAAGCCCGAGGATATGGCCCCCTTGATGGGCGCCTATCAGGCCTACACCGAAGCTCTGCACGCCGCGGGCGTCTTCGTCGCCGGCGACCGGCTGCACGGCAGCAACGCCGCCACCACGGTCAAGGTGGTCGACGGCAAGACCCAGGTGCTCGACGGCCCCTATGCCGAGACCAAGGAACAGCTCGGCGGCTACTATCTGGTCGATGTCGCCGACCTGGACGCGGCGCTGGCCTGGGCGGCGCGCTGCCCCGGCGCCTCGACCGGGACGATGGAAGTCCGGCCCGTCTACTAGGCAGCGCGTGTCGGGGTCTGGGCACAAGGCTGAGGCGGGCAGGGCGGCCGAGGCCGCCGCCCGCCGCAGCTACGGCAAGCTTGTCGCCTGGCTGGCCACCCAGACCCGCGACGTCGCCGCCGCCGAGGACGCTCTGGCCGACGCCTTTGCCATCGCACTGGAAACCTGGCCGAAAACCGGCGTTCCCCGCGTTCCGGAGGCCTGGCTGCTGGCGGCGGCCAGGCGGCGCGCGATCGACGCCGGCCGTCGCGCCCGCACCCGTTCCAACGCCGAGCGCGAGATCGTCATGCGGATCGAGGAGCTTGAAGCCGAGGCGGGCAAGGATGGCGTCCACGGTGACGATCGCCTCAGGTTGATCTTCGCCTGCGCCCACCCGGCCATCGACGCTGGCGCCAGGGCGCCGCTGATCCTGCAGACCATCCTCGGCTTCGACGCCGCGGCCATCGGCTCGGCCTTCCTGGTCTCGCCGACCAGCATGGGCCAGCGATTGGTGCGCGCCAAACGCAAGATCCGCGACGCCGGCGTTCCCTTCGCCGTGCCCGAGGCGGCCGAACTTCCGGGCAGACTCGATGCCGTGCTGGACGCGGTCTACGCCGTCTTCACCCAAGGCTGGGCCGACCCGGCCGGGGTCGACCCGAAATCGCGCGGCCTGACCGAGGAGGCGATCTGGCTGGCGCGGTTGCTCACCAACGTGCTGCCGGATGAGCCGGAAACCGCTGGTCTGGCCGCGCTGATGCTCCACGCCGAGGCCCGGCGCGGCGCGCGCCGGTCCGCGGATGGCGGCTTCATCCCGCTGTCGGACCAGGATACGGCCGCCTGGAACGCCGGCCTGATCGCCGAAGCGGAAGCCTTGATCCTCAAAGCCGCCACCTACCGCCGCCCGGGCCGCTTTCAGATCGAAGCCGCCATCCAGTCGGCGCACGCGGATCGCCGTCGCACCGGCCGCACCGACTGGCGGGCCATCGCCGAACTCTACGAAGCGCTCTACGCGCTAACCGGCTCGGTCGTGGTGGCCATCAACCGCGCCGTCGCCATAGGCGAAGCCCAGGGCGTGCCCACCGGCCTGGCCGCGCTCGACGCAACCTGCGACGCCACCCGCCTCGACGCCTACCAACCCTACTGGGCCGCCCGCGCCGAACTCTTGGCCCGCACCGGCGACAAGGCCGGCGCTCACGCCGCCTACGACCGCGCCATCGGCCTGGAAACCGACCCGGCGCTCAGACGCTTTCTGCAAGGGCGGCAGGGCGCGCCCGACCGGCTTCCTTGAATCCGCGCCGGGATTCAGGCATAGACCCCCGCTCACGCGAGCGGCCCGGCCGTCGCAAACCCGTTCACGCCTTTTCGAGAAGCCCGTCCCATGGCCGTTCCCAAACGCAAAGTCTCTCCCTCACGCGCTGGGATGCGCCGTTCGCACCACGCGCTGAAGCCGAACAGCTACATCGAGGACAAGGAAACGGGCGAGATGCGCCGCCCGCACCACATCGACCTGAAGACCGGCATGTACAAAGGCCGCCAGGTCCTGACGCCCAAGGAAGACTAGGGCTCGGATTTCGATTCGGTTATTCCCGCGAAAGCGGGAATTCGGTTTTTGACCACAAAGTACACGAAGGACACTAAGGGTCAGCGCTGACCCTTACTCTGCTTGGTGTGCTTGGTGTGCTTTGTGTCAAGTCTTCCAGCGTTGCCGCAAACCGCAGCCCTTGCAGAATAAAAAACCTGGGTCCCCGCCTTCGCGGGGATGAGCGGTGTATTTTGCAGCGCTTGCGCGTCTTTCCCGCGGGCCATGCCTGGGCTAACACCCCGGGCGGCGCCGCAATTTGAGGAAAGTCCGTGACTGAGATCGTCGACATCACCGCTCGCGAGATTCTCGACAGCCGGGGCAACCCGACGGTCGAGGTGGATGTGACGCTTGAGGACGGCTCGTTCGGTCGTGCCGCGGTTCCCTCGGGCGCGTCGACCGGCGCGCACGAGGCGGTGGAGAAGCGCGACGGCGACAAAAAGCGCTTTGGCGGCAAGGGCGTCCGCCAGGCGGTCGATGCGGTCAATGGCGAGATGTTCGATGCCCTGTCAGGCTTTGACGCCGAGGATCAGCGGCGCATCGACGACATCCTGATCGCGCTCGACGGCACGCCGAACAAGAGCCGGCTAGGCGCCAACGCCATTCTGGGCGTCTCGCTGGCGGTGGCCAAGGCGGCGGCGATCTCGGCGGCCCTGCCGCTCTACAAATATGTCGGAGGCGTCGGCGCGCGGCTCCTGCCGGTGCCGCAGATGAACATCATCAACGGCGGCGTCCATGCCGACAACCCGATCGATATCCAGGAATTCATGGTGCTGCCGACCGGCGCGCCGACCTTTGCCGAGGCCCTGCGCATGGGCGCGGAGATCTTCCACAGCCTGAAGGCGGCCCTGCACAAGGCCGGCCATTCGACCAATGTCGGCGACGAGGGCGGCTTCGCCCCCAACCTGGCCTCGGCCGAAGCCGCGCTCGACTTCATCGTCAAGGCCGGCGAGACGGCGGGTTACAAGCCCGGCCGCGACTTCAATCTCGGCCTCGACCCCGCGGCCAGCGAGTTCTTCAGAGGTGGTCGCTACGAGATGACCGGCGAGGGCAAGTCGCTGGATCAGGCCGGCATGGTCGACTACCTCGCCGACCTGGTCGCCAAATTCCCCATCGTCTCGATCGAGGACGGCATGGCCGAGGACGATTTCGCCGGCTGGAAGCTGATCACCGAGCGGCTGGGCGGCAAGATTCAGCTCACCGGCGACGACCTTTTCGTCACCAATACCGAGCGGCTGGCCAAGGGCATCAAGGACGGCCTGGCTAATTCCATCCTGATCAAGGTCAACCAGATCGGCACCTTGTCGGAGACCCTGGACGCCATCGGCATGGCCCATCGTTCCGCCTACACCGCGGTGATGTCGCACCGCTCCGGCGAGACCGAGGACAACACCATCGCTGACCTGGCGGTGGCCACCTCGTGCGGCCAGATCAAGACCGGCTCCTTGTCGCGTTCCGATCGGCTTGCCAAATATAACCAGCTGCTCCGCATCGAAGAGGAGCTGGGCGACCAGGCGCTCTATGCCGGGGCCGCCACGCTCACGCGGCTGCGGGATCAAGGGGAGGCGAGAGGCCGATGACCGACCGATTCAAGCCCGAGCACCTGAAGGCGTGGCGCCGAGAGGGCGGCGTCTCCATCCACGACTTCTTCACGCCGGAAGAGGTGGCGGCCGTTGTCTCCGACTTCGAACTCGTCTTCGGCCGCACCGCGGGGGCCGCCGAGGAGTTGAACAAGAAGAAGGACGGCGAGGTCGGCAGGTTCAATCCGGCCCAGTTCGCCACCCTCCAGGCCGGGCCGTTCGAGTGTTCGCCGGCGCTGAACCTGATCGGCGTGCATCCGGCCCTGGTCAGCTTCGCCAAACAGGCGCTGCGGGCTGACGACGTGCACCTCTACCAGTGCCAGGCCTGGGCCAAGTTCACCGGCGACGCCGACTATGACCAGCCCTTCCACTGCGACTTTTCCAACCACACCCTGACCGTGCCGGCGGAAGACGCGCATCTGAACGCGGTCACCATCCTTTGCTATTTCACCGACGTGACCGAGGCCCACGGGCCCGCCCATTACGTGACGCGGCCCGACAGCGCCAAGGTCGGCGGCCCGGAAGCCGGGCTCGACAAGGATTCGGAGGCGCAGGAACGGTTGCAGGCGGCGCTGCGCCCCTACGAGCGCTCCAGCGCCGCGCCGGCCGGCAGCGCCTTTCCCTACAGCATCGACGTCTATCACCGCGGCACCAACCTGACCGCGCCGGGCGGTCGCCGCTATGCGGTGATGGCCTGTTTCAAGACCGCCTCGAACGACGCCATCGCCTACCACGCCTGGGCCTTCCACCACAGCAAGCCCTGGGGGCGGATCTTCGAACACGCGACTCCCGAACAGTTGGCCTGCTACGGCGTGCCGCTGCCCGGCCACGCCTTCTGGACCCCGGTGACGCTGGAGCGCGCCCAGGTGCGCTATCCGGGCTGGAACCTCTCGCCCTATCGCGAGGCGCTGGCGCTGGCCGCCTAGACCGGAATGGCCAATCCGGTCCTGGTCGAACTCACCCGCGGCGGCGAGCTGGAAAGCTGGCATCGCGGCGCCATCGCCATTGCCGACGCCTCGGGACGGCTGGTCTGGTCGGCCGGCGAGGTCGATCGACCGATCTTCGCCCGCTCGGCGCTGAAGATGCTACAGGCCCTGCCGCTGGTCGAAACCGGCGCCGCCGAGACCTTCGGGGTCTCGGATCGGGAGCTGGCCCTGGCCTGCGCCTCGCACAGCGGCGAGCCCTTCCATGTCGAGACCGTGGCGGCCTGGCTGCAGCGGATCGATTGCGACGAGACCTGCCTTGCCTGCGGCGCCCACATGCCGGGCAACGAGGTCGCCAGCCGCGCCCTGATCCGCGAGGGTCGGGCCCCGTCGCGATTGCACAACAACTGTTCGGGCAAGCACACCGGCTTCCTCACCGTCGCCCGGCATCTCGGCGTCGGCAGCGAGGGCTATGAGCAGCCCGATCATCCAGTCCAGCGCCTGGCGCTTGGCGCAATCGCCGAGATGTGCGGGCTGGACCCGGCCGCCATGCCGATCGGCATCGACGGCTGCACCGCGCCGGCGGCGGCGACGCCTTTGCGAGGGTTGGCGACGGCGATGGCCAGGCTCGCCGATCCCTCGGGCCTGTCGCCGGGACGGGCCGAGGCCGCTCGCAGGCTTTACGCGGCGGTGCGCGCCAATCCGCTCTATGTGGCGGGGACCGGCAGGGCCTGCACCGCGCTGATCGAGGCGGCCGGCGGCGCGGCCACGGTAAAAACCGGCGCGGAGGGCGCCTTCGTCGCAGTGCTGGGCGCACGCGGTCTGGGCGTCGCTTTGAAGATCGACGACGGCGCCGGGCGTGCGTCCGAGACGGTCATCGCCGCGATCCTGGGCGCGTTGGGGGTCGTCGATCGCGACGATCCCGGCATGGCTGCCCTGATCGACGCCAAGGTCATCGACACAACCGGCCGGATCGTCGGCGCCCGCCGGCCATCGGGTTGGCTTGCGGCAGAGCTTCGCCAACTCACGATCTGACGGCGCGCAAACCCTTTTCGTCGGCTATGCCGCTCTAGCGGGGGACGGCTTAAAACTAGTGAGTCGCCGGGGCGCCGTCGGGCTTGGCCTTGGCCTGCTCCTGAGCCAGCCGCGCCGCCTCGGTTTCGGGCTCGGACTTGAAATCGGCCGCCCAGACGATGGTCTTCAGCACCTGGGCGTTGGTCGCCACGGGGTAGGCCTTGAAGGCCAGCCGCTCGCCGGCCTTGACCAGCACCTGGACGCTCTGGCTGGCGTGCAGCTGGGTTTCGAGCGGCGCCGGGCCATCCTCGCCCTTGGCCGAGTCGCCGCCCATCTCGATACAGGCCTGCAGCTTGCCGCCATCGGCGGTGACAACCGCGACCGACTTGACGGCGATGTGAACCACCATGTCGCGGTCGCGCTCGATCCAGGTCTCGGTGCCGCTGGAGCCCGCGGAGATCAAAGCCGCGCCCTGCGGCAGTTTGAGAAAATCGTCGTCCGCATCGTTCAGCTTGAAGCGCGCCATATCAACCTCGTTACCGTCTGTGCAGGTGGAACGCCGCGCGGCGCGACTGGCTCCCGAGAAGCGCCGCTCAATCGAATTCCTGCTTGATGGCGCTGATCTCATCGTGGTCGGCCGCCAACGCGTCGTGCAGGCGATTGACCCGTTCGCGGGCCGACTGCGGAAGCTTTTCGTCGTTGGCCGCCTCGGCGAACTGGTCGCGGATGAAGTCCTCATCGTGCTCGACGGCGTCGACCGCCGGCTTGTCGCTCTTGCCGCCGACCTTGTCTCTCAGCTCGAGAAAGGCGCGCTGGGCTCGCCCGCGGAACGACCCCTTGTCCCAGGGCTCGGCGCCCAGCCCGCGCACCTCGTCCTGCAATTCCGCGGCTATCTTCCGTCTGGCCTGCGCCTTGTCGGTGAACAGGGCCTGAAAGCGTGGATTGCGCGCCAGCTCCGCCGCCTTTTCAAAACCGTCGACGCTATCCAGCGTGGTCTCGATCAGGGTGTTGAGCAGATTGAGAGCGTAGTCGTCGGGTTCAGGCACAGCGGCGCTTCCTGCGCTTAAGGACAGAGCCATGAACCAATGCCGCGCGCCGTCGTTCCCATGGCTCGCAAAGGCGACCGACATGGCCAAGACCTCCAGCCCGCGCCCGAAGAACCTCGCGGTCGAAAACGAGAACCAGCGCACGCCATCGCGCGAGGGCGAACCGCCACGGCCGGCCACCGAACCCGCCGCCGCGGAGGATCCCGCGAAGACCGACAAGACCGCGAAGGGCGCGCCTTAAATGACCTCTCCCTAGGGGGCAATTATCCGGTTGACGTACCGCGATCTATGGGTAGTATGGGCCTCAGTTGAAGGACTGAGACCAAATGACCGCCCGCAAGACCAACCTGGCCGACCCGATCTATCACGACGACGACGCGGCCCGCGCCCATCTGGAAACGCTGCTTTGGCCGCATGGTCCTGAGTGCCCGAAGTGCGGCGTCGTCAACGAAGCGACCAAGCTTCAAGGCGCCAGCACTCGCCCTGGCGTGTGGAAGTGCCGCGCGTGCCGCAAGCCCTTCAGCGTGACGGTTGGGACCGTGATGGAGCGTTCGCATATCCCGCTGCACAAGTGGGTGCTGGCCGCTCACTTCATGGCCGCCAGCAAGAAGGGGATGAGCGCCCTTCAACTGCAACGGATGATGGGCCTCGCGTCCTATGAGAGCGCTTGGTTCCTTTTCCACCGCTTGCGCGAGTGCCCCAAGGGCTACGCCGACACGCCGATGGGTGGCGAAGGCAAGTTTGTCGAAGCCGACGAAACGCTGGTCGGCGGCAAGGAAAAGAACAAGCGTAAGTCCAAGCGCAACCCGAAGAACATCGGCGCGGTAGGCAAGTCCGTTGTGTTCACGCTGGTAGAGCGCGGCGGACGGGCTCGCTCGTTCCACGTCGCCAACGTGACGGGCAAGACCTTGCGTCCGATCATCATGAAGCACGTTGACCGCAAGTCAGCCTTCATGACCGACGACGCCGGCCAATACCGGCCGATTGGGATGGAGTTTGCGCGGCACGAGAGCGTCAACCACGGCGCTGATGAGTACGTGCGAGGCGACGCCTACAGCAACACCGTCGAAGGCTTCTTCTCGCTCCTGAAGCGCGGCGTGATCGGGTCGTTCCACCACATCAGCGAGGCCCATCTGCACCGCTATCTGGTCGAGTTCGATTTCAAGTATTCGACCCGTGAAATGGCGGACGTTGACCGCGCCGACGAGCTGGTCCGGGGCGCCAAGGGCAAGCGGCTGATGTATCGACAGCCTGACCAAGCCACGCACGGTTAAGCAGAAGCGCGGCGGCTCCTAGTGATCCGCCGCAGCCTCGCTAGGCGGCGACTCGACTCCACCTGAAGTAGGTTTAGGTTTTCCCCCGCGGTCGCGCTTAGGGCGTGGCTGTGGGGGCGTTTTCAGCGCGCGCAGCAACATGGTGTCGCGGCGCTGGTCGGCTTCCTGAGCGCTCATAGGACTGAAGCTATCATGGAAGATGAACAGCCTGAAGATGATCTGAGCGCGTATGATCAGATCGACCCAGAGATGGTCGCGCATATCGGCGAAATGATGGGTGCTAGCCACCGTGCTGGCGCTATCGTGGTCGCCGCCCAGGTAGAAGACGCCTTGGTAAAGGTAATTGCTACCCGACTTATCAAGTTAACATCCACTGAAAACGACCGTCTGTTCATCGGCACGAACGCGCCGTTTTCCAGCTTCTACGCGAAAATACATGTCGGATACTCTATGGGAGTCTACGCTGCCCCTGCGCGGGATGATCTTATCGCAATCAAGGACATCCGAAACCTGTTTGCCCACCGGCTTGAGGTAAGACAGTTCTCCCATCCAGAGGTAGCCAAGCTCTGCGCCAGACTTAATTTCCCTCACTCTGTGATCGGGGTGCCCGACGGCCTATTGGGGCCAATCGACATGAACAATCCCCCGCGACGTTTTTGAGCGCACGGGCAATCATCTCTTGGCGCGCCTGACGATGATGCAAGGCTCGTTCTTCAAGCCATCATCGCCCGGAGCCATCGCCCACGTCAGCGGCCTAATGGGCTATTCCTTCAGGCCCGGCGCGCACGATCCATCGCCGCGAAAAGTGCGGGTAAGACCGTCCAATGCGAGGGGCCACGTTCGGGGTCGAAAGACTCAAGAAACGGAAGACCCGCCTCGATCATAGCGTCCGTAACATCGGCCTCGGCTAGTGGAAGCTCATCTTTGTCGGGCACTCATCTATCGTTTTCCCTTCCATTTCCCCGGAAGGGGTTGGGGGTACTTGTCCGGCCTGTCACGCGGGGCGAATCTACCACCCCTAGTGTCTGGTACGTCAACCGGATAGTTACCCCCTAAGGGAGAGGGAGGGGCCCGCGGCCGTAGGCCAGCGGGAAGGTGAGGGGTTCCGGCCTCTCGGATTATCCTGAAACGGCGTACGCCCGTCGAGAGCGGCGTTCGCCAAATTGTTGGCGAACACATCGCCGCGAGCAAGTCTCGACCCGCCCACGCGCGAGGCGCGTGGGCCCCTCCTTCTCCCCACGGGAGAAGGGCGCGCTCGCCGCCGCGGCGCTTATCAACCCTCCGTTAAGCACGTTGCCGCAGACTCAGGCTCTTTCCGGCTCTGCATCGAAATGTTCGCGCGCCTCAGATCCTACATCCCCACCACCATCCTGGCCTTCCTGATCTTCTATTTCGGGTTCCAGGCGTTGACCGGCGATCGGGGGCTGCTGTCGCGCGCCCAGCGCAACGCGACGCTGCACGAAAGATCGGTCGAACTGGCCGGTCTCACCTCCCAGCGCCAGGACCTGGAGCGCCGCGCCCAGCTTTTGCGCGACCAGGGTCTCTCGGTCGAGCTTTTGGACGAACGCGCCCGTTCCCTTCTAGGCTTGGCCGATCCCAGGGACTATGTGATCCGGACCGGCCGCTAGCCCGCGAGTCTTCGCGTGGTCTTAAGGACCCTTCGCCACCACTGCGGGTTCTTCCGACAAAGGCCACGGAGACCAGGATGGCGCGCGCCGCGGCCAAGCAGACGACGAAGGCCAAGACCGCCAAGCCGGCCGCCACGTCCGCTGCCGAAGACCTGCTCGGCTTCTATCGCCAGATGCTGCTGATCCGCCGCTTCGAGGAGCGGGCCGGCCAGCTCTACGGCATGGGGCTGATCGGCGGCTTCTGCCACCTCTATATCGGCCAGGAAGCCATCGCCGTCGGCATGCAGTCGATCAAACAGCCCGGCGACCAGATCATCACCGCCTATCGCGCCCACGGCCACATGCTGGCCTGCGGGGTCGATCCCAAGGCGGTGATGGCCGAGCTGACCGGCCGCGCCGCCGGGGTCGCCAAGGGCAAGAGCGGCTCCATGCACATGTTCCAGCCGAAGCGCGACTTCTACGGCGGCCACGGCATCGTCGGGGCGCAGGTCTCGCTCGGCACCGGCCTCGGCCTGGCCAACCGCTACAAGAAGAACGGCAAGGTCGCCTTCGTCTATTTCGGCGATGGCGCGGCCAACCAGGGCCAGGTCTATGAGAGCTTCAACATGGCCGAGCTCTGGTCGCTGCCGGTGGTCTATCTGATCGAGAACAACCAGTACGCCATGGGCACCAGCGTCGAGCGTTCCTCGGCCGAGACCCACCTCTACAAGCGCGGCGCCAGCTTCAATATCCCCGGCGCCGAGGTCGACGGCATGGACGTCAGCGCCGTCCGCGAAGCCGGCGCCAAGGCCGCCGAGCACGCCCGGTCAGGCAAGGGTCCCTTCATCCTGGAGATGAAGACCTATCGCTATCGCGGCCACTCGATGAGCGACCCGGGCAAGTACCGCACGCGCGAGGAGATCGATGCCGTGCGCCAGCATCGCGACCCGATCGACCACTTGCAGGCCCGGCTGGAAGCCGCCGGCCTGGCCGACGAGGCGGCGCTGAAGGCGATGGACGCCGAAATCCGCAAGATCGTCGCCGACGCCGCCGAATTCGCCAGAACCGCCCCCGAGCCGGACCCAAGCGAGCTCTACACCGACGTCTATGCGGAGGCAGAGGGTTGAGACCGCGCCAACCCCCGACCGTCATGGCCCGACTTGTTCGGGCCACCCATGCACACCTGATCCATCCGGTGTTATTGGGTCCCCGGCATTCCGCTTCGCCCCAGCAGGGGATGACGAAAAAGGATTGCGCGCGACCGGTGCGTCAATGACCGACATCCTGATGCCGGCCCTGTCGCCGACCATGGAAGAAGGCACGCTGGCCAAATGGCTGGTGAAAGCCGGCGACAAGGTGCGCTCGGGCGACGTCATCGCCGAGATCGAAACCGACAAGGCGACCATGGAGGTCGAGGCGGTCGACGAAGGCGTGGTCGACGAGATCCTGGTCCCGGAGGGGACCGAAGAGGTCAAGGTTAACACCCCGATCGCAAGGTTGAAGGAGGAGGGGGAGGCGGCAAGCGCTCCATCCAAACCTCCGACTCCTTCTCCCCCTGCGGGAGAAGGTGGCCCCCGAAGGGGGCCGGATGAGGGGTCGCACGGCGATTCAGCAGGAATCCCGCCGCCACCCGTCGAGCGCAGCGAGACCCCTCATCCGTCGGCTTCGCCGCCACCTTCTCCCGCAAGGGGAGAAGGGAACGCTCCCGCTGCCGATCCCGAGATCCCCGCCGGCGCCAAGCTCACCAAGGTCTCGGTCCGCGACGCGCTGCGGGACGCCATGGCCGGGGAGATGCGGCGCGACGACAGCGTCTTCCTGATGGGCGAGGAGGTCGCTCAGTACCAGGGCGCCTACAAGGTCTCCCGCGATCTGCTGCAGGAGTTCGGGCCCGGGCGGATCATCGACACCCCGATCACCGAGCATGGCTTCACCGGCCTTGGCGTCGGCGCCGCGATGGCGGGCCTCAAACCCATCGTCGAGTTCATGACCTTCAACTTCGCCATGCAGGCGATCGACCAGATCATCA
>JBEPUW010000003.1:0-174660 GCA_041691315.1 Caulobacteraceae bacterium
CCTCACCTTGCAAGCAGGGGGCCGTCCACATATGGGTCCCCCGCATTCCGCGGCTTCGCCGCTCCAGCGCGGGGATGACGGTTGTAAATGTCCCGTTGCCGCGCTACCGCCCGCGCCTGGGCGGGACGCCGTTCAGGGCGAAGTGGGCCAGGAGGCGGGACCAGCCGTCCGCCGCGTCGGCGGCGTTGTAGCTGGGACGGTAGTCGGCGTGGAAACCGTGGCCGGCGTCCTCGTAGATGATGATCTCGCTGCCGCTCTTGCCGGCCTTGGCCAGCGCCGCGCGCATGGCCGGCACGGGCGCGCTGGTCGGGTCCTTGGCGGGATTGGCGTAGAGGCCGAGCACCGGCGCGTTCAGGGTGGCGACCTTGTCGATCGGCCATTCGGCGTTGAGATCGGGCGCGGCGTTCGCCGCCGGCGCGAGCCGGCCATACCAAGCCGTACCAGCCTTGAACTCCGGAAAGGTCTCGCACGACAGCCAGACATACTTGCCGCCCCAGCAGAAGCCGGCAATCGCCAGCCGGCGCGGCTCGACATAGGCCTGGCTCTTCAGGAATTCGAGCGTGGCGGCGATGTCGCCCATCACCTGCCGGTCCGACGCCGCGGCGACGATCTTCATGATGGCGGCGAAATCGGTCAGCGGCGCCGGATCGCCGACGCGAACGAAGAAGGCCGGCGCGATGGCGGCATAGCCCAGCTTGGCGAAGCGGCGGCAGACGTCGCGGATATATTCGTGCACCCCGAACACTTCGGAGACCACCACGACGGCCGGGTATGGCCCGCGACCGTTGGGTCGGGCCACATAGGCCGGTATGCCTGTCGGCAGCCTGACCGTCTCGGTGGTCAGTCCGACCTCGTCGGTATGGATCGGGTCGGCGTCGGCCGCCACGGCATAGGCGGCATAGCCCGCGAACATGGCCAGGCCGGCCATACCACGCCTGGAAAGGTGGAAATCCTCGGGCGCCGGGCCTTCCGGCCGGGTCAGGTTGAGCATGTCGGTTCCTTTTCGGGACGCTGCGGCCGCCATTGTCCTTCAGCGACGAACCTTAAGTCAAAGGCCGCTCAGAACACCACCAGGGCCGCGCGCACCGCCAAGGCCAGCAGGACCAGGGTCGCCACCGCGAAGACGGAGAAGCGGATCATGATCACATTGGCCGTCGCCTGAACCAGGCTGTGGATCACCCGTAAGGTCACGTAGAGCCAGGCCAGACCGGTGTTCAGGCGACCGTCCGCCCCGCTCAGGCTAAGGACGATCGCCACCGCATAGAACAGCGTCGGCTGCTGCAGCAGGTGGTCGTAATTGTCCGCTTTCCAGCGCACCGATGGCGGCAGCTGGGCGTGAAACGACGCCGCCGGCTGGGTGGGGTCAAAGACGATCTTCGCCCGCACGATGGCTGGGATCCGCGTCGCGTAGAGCCACGCGACCATCACGAAGGTCCAAAGCACCAGCGCCATCACCGGCGCAAACAACGAGCTGTGCATGGGTATGTCCTCCCCCCAAGTTGAAGCGCGATGCTAACCCCGTCTTGCCGCCTTCCCAATGGCGTGCGAACACCTCAAACACCTGTTTGAACGAGAGCGTATCGATGAGCCTGGAACTCCCCGACGAGGTTCGCGCGCTGGTCAACGGCGCGCTGGAGGCCGGCAATCCCATGCTGCTGGCGGCGATCACCACCGACGGCAAGCCGCGCATGAGCTTTCGCGGCTCGGTCCAGGCGCTCGGCCCCGATCAGCTCGGCTTCTGGGTTCGCCGGGTCGAGGGCGAGACCATGGAAGGCATCAAGGCCAACCCGAACGTCGCGCTGATGTACCGCGACGCCGGCAAGCGGCTGCTGTTGCAGTTCGCCGGCCGCGCCCGCATCGCCGCCGACAAGGCCGAGCGCGACCGGGTCTATGAAAGCGCGCCCGAGCGGGAGCAGAAGGCCGATCCGGAGCGCAAGGGCGAGGGCGTGGTCATCGACCTCGACCGGGTCGAGGGCATGCTGGGAATGAACGCCGAGGGCGCGCCCAACTTCCTGCGGCTGGCGCGCGAGGGCTGAGCGTCGCCTTGACAGCCCGCGTCGGCTGGCCGACTTGAGCCGGCGGGCGGCGGAACCGGGATTTGAGGACGGCATGGCGATGGTTGGCCCGGTCGCGCGTTGGGCGGCGGCGTTCGCCGGGCTGGCCGGCCTGCTCGCCGGACCCGCGCATGCGGGCTGGCCGAACGCCCTGCCCGCCCAGCCGCTGGTCCAGGCCCCGCGGGTCTGCGCGCCCGGGGTCGTGCCGATCAACCGCCGCTGTCATGTGGTGGATTTCGCGCCGCTCGGCGTCTTCAAGGGCCATGATTGGTACTACGCCTTCTACACCACCCATTGGGCTGACCGGCACGGTCACCATGACCGCGGCTTTCCCGTGGTCTTCTTCCTGCAGCAGCCGGCGACGCTGCGCCTAAGTCTGTGGGTCGACGATGCGCCGGGACTGGCGGGTCATTGGGCGCTGACCGCGCCGCCGCGGCCGGTGCTGATCGAGAAGCCGGACGGCGTCTATCTCGGCCTCACCCTGAAGGCCCCGCAGGGACCCGACGACCAGCGCCTGTTCCGCCTGGCCGGCTTGCACTGGCGGGCCATCGACGTCCTCGGTCGCGCCCCGGCCGACCAGGCCAGGCTGGATGCGGCGACGCCGGCGGGCTGCACCCAGGCCGACAACTGGAGCTACGACTGGGCGGCCTTCACCCTGCGCGTTCCGCTGAAGGCCGACCTGGGCGGCGGGTGCGGAACCATTGTCGCCGCGCTGGCCGCCAACAAGACCAGGGTCACTCTAATCGGCGCTACCCGCCAGCCATGACCACGCCTGTTCTGCTGCACGGCCTTTCCGAAATCGCCGAAAACTACGACGCCCTGCTCTGCGACGTCTGGGGCGTGGTGCATAATGGCCGCGAGCGTTTCGCCGAGGCCTGCGCCGCCCTGACCCGGTTCAGAGCCGAACGCGGCCCGGTCATCCTGATCTCCAACGCCCCGCGGCCGGCCGCCGACGTCTCGCCGCAACTCGATGCGCTTGGCGTGCCGCACGAGGCCTGGACGACCATGGTCACCTCCGGCGACGCCACCCGCGCCCTCCTGGCCGAGCGCGCGCCAGGGCCCGCCTGGGCGATCGGGCCGGCCCGGGACGCGCCGCTGTACGAAGGCCTCGGCCTCGACTTCAGCGAGCCCGAGGAGGCCGTTTTCATCTCCTGCACCGGGCCGACCGACGACACCGTCGAGACGCCGGAGGATTATCGCGAACGCCTGACCTTCTGCGCCAGCCGCGGCCTGACCATGATCTGCGCCAATCCCGACCGGGTGGTGCAGCGCGGCGACCAGCTGGTCTATTGCGGCGGGGCGCTGGCCGATCTCTATGCCGGGCTGGACGGGCCGGTGCTGATGGCCGGCAAGCCCTTTGCGCCGATCTATGAGATGTCGCTGGCCGAGGCGGCCGCCCACCTGGGCCGGCCGCTGGCGCGCGCGCGGGTGCTTTGCATCGGCGACGGCATCGCCACTGATCTCGGCGGCGCCGCCGATCAGGGGCTCGACGCGTTGTTCATCGCCCATGGCATTCATGCGGCCGAGGCGTTGGCCGCTGACGGCGAGCTTGAACCCGCGCGGCTTGGGGCGCTGCTGGCCCGCGAGGGCGGCCACGCCCGCTTCGCCATGCGCGGCCTCGTCTGGTGATCGACAGGACCGCGCGCTTCGTTAAAAGCATGACCAGCGGCGGGAGAGCGATGGTGCATCTGGAAGATCTGAGCGTCGGACAGAGCGCTGAGCGCGTCCATCAAGTGACCGAAGCCGATATCGAGGCCTTCGCCGCGGTCTCCGGCGACACCAATCCGGTGCACATGGACGAGGCCTATGCGGCTGCGACCCAGTTCAAGGGCCGCATCGCCCACGGCATGCTGGGGGCGAGCTACCTCTCCGCCCTGCTCGGCAACGACCTGCCGGGTCCGGGCTCGGTCTATCTGAGCCAGAGCCTGCGCTTTCGCCGGCCGATCCGCATCGGCGACGTGGTGACCGCTCGCGTGCGCGTCACGGCCATCGATGCCGACAAGGCGCGGGTGACGCTGGAAACCCTCTGCCTGGTCGACGACAAGACCGCGGTCGATGGCGAGGCGGTGGTGATGGTCGCCCGGCGAGGCGGCTAGGCCTTGGCTCTGCAGATCATCGAGGGCTGGGGCGATCTGAGCGACGACCTGCGCGGCGCGGCGATCGCCTTTGGCGAGTTCGACGGCGTGCACCTGGGGCACAGGGCGGTGATCGCGCTGGCGGCAAAGGCGGCCCGCGCGCTGGACGCCCCGCTCGGCGTCATCAGCTTCGAGCCGCATCCGCGCCGCTGGTTCACCCCGGACGCCGAGCCCTTTGCGCTCACCACTCGCGACCAGCAGGCCCGCGCCCTGGAGGCGCTTGGCGCCGAGCTTCTCTACATCATCCCCTTCGACGAGCCGCTCGCGGTGATGAGCGACGAGGCCTTCGCGCGCGACGTGCTGGCGGTCGGCCTCGGCGCGCGCCACGTCGCGGCCGGCTTCGACGTCACCTTCGGCAAGGACCGCAGCGGCGATCCCGAGTCGCTGCGCCGCTATGGCGACGCCTTCGGCTTCTCGGTCTCCATCGCGCCCCAGCTCGGCGACGCCGAAGCGGCGAAATATTCCTCAAGCGCCGTGCGCGAGGCGCTGAAGGCCGGCAACCCGGAACGCGCCGCGGAAATCCTCGGCCGCCCCTTCGCCATCGAGGGCGTGGTGGTCGAGGGCCAGCATCTGGGCCGCACCCTGGGCTATCCCACCGCCAATGTCGGGGCCGGCGACTATGTGCGCCCGAAGCTGGGCTCCTATGCGACCCGGACCCGCCTGCCGGATGGCCGCCTGGTCCCGGGCGTCGCGAACTTCGGCGAGAACCCCGCCACCGGCAAGGTCGAGGCGCGGCTGGAGGTCTATCTGTTCGACTTCGACGAAGACCTCTATGGCCAGACCATCGAGACCGAGCTGATCGCCTTCCTGCGACCCGAGCTCGATTTCGACAGCATTGAAGCCCTCATCGCGCAGATCGCCGCCGACGCCGACGCCGCGCGGACCCGTCTGGGTTTGAGATAGCAGCGTTATCGCACGATTGACCCGGCCTTACGGTTGAGGTTCCATTCCCAGTCCGGGCGCATGGGCGTGGGGGCCGGGCATGGATCGCAAATGGGTTGTCGCGGCTCTGGTCGCGATCGGCGTGCTGGGGTTCGCCGGCGGGGCGCTGACCATGCGCCTGGCCGACAGCGGCGGGGTGTTCGGTCAGGCCGTCAGCGGGGTCGGCAACGGCCTGGGGCAGATCGAACACGGCGTCGCCTGGCCGTTCTTCGGCAAGCCGCGCGCGGCCGGCGCCGCCCGGGCTGCCCCGCCCAAGCCGGCCGGCTTCGTGGTCTGGCAGCAGCATATCGACACCAGCCAGGCCGATCCCGTCGCCTGCGTCCAGCTCACCCGGCCGCTCGATGCGTCGAAGTCCTATGCCGACTACGTGCTGGTCTCGCCTGACCTCGGCCATGCGCCGGCGGTCAGCGTACGCAATGACCAGCTCTGCGTCGGCGGCCTCGGCATGGTCGACCATCGCGTCACCCTCTTGAAGGGCCTGCCCGACCAGGCCGGCGACACCCTGGCGTCCAATGCCGATGTCGACTTCGTTTTCGGCGAAAAGCCGCCTCACATCGGCTTCGCCGGCGAGGGCGTCATCCTGCCGCGCGAGGAGTCGGACGGGGTCGGCATCGAGACCCTGAACGTCACCAAGCTGGCCATCGAGGTCTGGCGGGTGCCGGACCGCAACCTGGTGCGCAAAGAGATCAGCGCGCCGGATCCGACCGCCGAGGGGGACGACGCCGAGGACTATGGCGACGACAGCCCCGACGACGAGGGCGCGATCGTCTGGAAGGGCGACATGCCGGTCAAGGGGCCGGCCGGCGACCGGGTGACCACGGTCTTCCCGCTGGGCGCGGTGCTGAAGGAGATGAAGCCCGGCGGCTATGTCATCAAGGTGCGCGACGCCTCGGGCGGCCGCGACCTGAAGGGCGCCGGCGGCACGATCGCCGATCCCAATCCGCCCGCCCAGGCCCGGCGCTGGATCATGTTCACCGACATGGCGCTGACCTCCTATTCGGGGTCAGACGCGCTCGACGTGGTGGTGCGCTCGCTGAAGACCGCCAAGGTGCTGCCCGGGGTGCGCGTCGCCCTGGTGGCCAAGAACGGCGAGGACCTGGCCAGCGGCCAGGCCGACGCCAACGGCCGGGTGCGCTTCCCGGCCCCCTTGCTGAAGGGCGATGGGGCCTCGACGCCGAAGATGCTGATGGCCTACGGCGCGCTCGGCGACCTGGCGGTGCTGGATCTCGACCGCTCGCCGGTCGACCTGTCCAACCAGGGTGTCGGCGGGCGAGCTGCGCCCACCGGTGACGATGCGCTCACCGCCGGCCGCACCGCCAAGGCCGATGTCGACGCCTATATGTACGCCGACCGCGGCGTCTATCGACCCGGCGAGACCGTGCACGTGGTGGCCATGGTGCGCGACCGCGAGGCCAAGGCGGTGAAGGATCGCAAGGGCGCGCTGGTCATCCGCCGGCCTTCTGGCGTCGAGTTCCGCCGCATCAGCTTCGACCATGCCGATGTCGGCGCGGTGGCCCAGGACATCGTGCTGCCGAAGTCCGCCCCGCGCGGTCGCTGGAGCGCCAGCCTGGTCATCGAGGGCATCGACGATCCGGTCGGGGATATGAGCTTCTCGGTCGAGGATTTCGTGCCGCAGCGGCTGGCCGTGACACTGAACGCCCAGGACCAGGTCCCGGTAGCGGCCGGCGAGACCCGCCATGTCGCGGTCAACGCCCGCTTCCTCTATGGCGCCCCGGGCTCCGGCCTGCAGACCCAGGGCGAGGTGCGCCTGCGCGCCGATCCCAATCCGTTCCCGCAGTACAAGGACTTCCAGTGGGGCGACGACCAGACGCCGTTCGACGAGAAGCTGGTCGATCTGGGCTCAACCGTCACCGACGGCGCCGGCGCCGCGAGCCTGTCCATCGACTCCGCCCAGGCCGGCGACACCAAGATCCCGCTGACCGCGACCCTGACCGCCTCGGTGTTCGAGCCCGGCGGCCGACCGGTGAAGGAGAGCGCCTTCCTCAAGGTGCGGCCACAGCCGCTCTATCTGGGCGTCAAGATCGACCAGGGCGATTCCGGCCAGGGCCAGACCGTGCCGGTCAACCTGCAGGTCATGGCCGTGGATTCCAAGGGCCAGCGCGTAGCCGCTGCCGGCGTCACCTGGACGCTGATCAGCGAAAACTGGAACTACGACTGGTATCAGCAGGACGGCAAATGGTCGTGGCGACGGTCCAGCCGCGACCAGGTGGTTGCGCGCGGTACGGCCGACATCGGCGCCGGCGGCAAGCAGGTGCTGGCGCGGCGGCTGGGCTGGGGCGACTACCGGCTCGAGGTCAGCCAGGCGGCGGGCGCCAAGACCGTCACCCGCTTCTCCGCCGGCTGGGGCGCGCCGGCCAAGGAGGCCGAGGCGCCGGACGTGGCGCGGGTCAGCGCCGGAACCAAGACCTGGGCCCAGGGCGACACGGTGGAGATCACCGTCAAGGCGCCTTACGGCGGCGAAGCGCAGGTGGCCGTCGCCACCGACCGGCTGATCGACTTCCAGACCCTGACGCTTGGCCCGAACGGCGGCACGATCCGCCTGAAGACCAGCGCCGCCTGGGGCGGCGGCGCCTATGTGCTGGTCAGCGTGGTCCAGCCGCGCGACCCGTCGGTCACCCCCATGCCCAGACGGGCCTTGGGCCTGGTCTATGTGCCGCTCGATCCGAAGGGGCGGAAGCTCACCGTGGATATCGGCACGCCGCCGAAGCTGGACTCCAAGGCGGTGGTCGATGTGCCGATCACGGTGCACGGGCTGGGCTTCGGCCAGCGGGCGCACGTGACCGTCGCGGCGGTCGATGAGGGCATCCTGCGGCTGACCAAGTTTGACAATCCCGATCCGCTGAAATGGTACTTCGGCAAGCGCGCGCTCAGCGTCGACTACCGCGACGACTACGGCCGGCTGCTCGACTCCAATCTGGGCGCACCCGGAGCGGTGAACTTCGGCGCCGACGAACTCGGCGGCGAAGGGCTGACCACCACCCCGATCAAGACCGTCGCGCTCTGGTCGGGCATCGTCGATACCGGGGCGGACGGCAAGGCCGTGGTGCATCTGCCGGCCGCCGACTTCAACGGCCAGGTGCGGGTCATGGCCGTGGCCTGGACCGACGAGGCGGTGGGCTCGAACGCCACCGAAATGGTCGTGCGCCAGCCGGTGGTGGCCGACCTGAACCTGCCGCGCTTCCTGGCCCCGGGCGACCACGCCCTGGCCACCCTGGAGCTGCAGAACCTCGAGGGCCGCGTCGGCCAATATGTGGCGCAGATCTTCGGCGAGGGCGGCGTGCTCGCGCCGTTCAAGAAGCTCTATCAGCTGATCATCGGTCAGCGGGTCGCCGACCACGCCGACCTGACCGCGCCCAGCGTCGCCGGGATCAGTCAGATCACCTATCGGGTCGACGGCCCGGGCTTCTCGACCATCAAGACCTATCCGATCCAGACCCGGCTGGGCTGGGGTCCGATCACGCGCACGACGCTCGATCTGCAAAGGCCGGGCGAGACCTTCACCCCCAGCGCCGACCTGATGAAGGGGCTGGCGGCCGGCAGCGTCACTCTGCAGGTCAGCTATTCGCCGTTCCAGGGCTTCGATCCCGCCGCCGTGGCCCTGTCGCTGAACCGCTACCCCTACGGCTGCACCGAACAGCTGGTCTCGACCGCCTACCCGCTGCTCTACGCCGCCGAACTGTCCAGCGACCCGCGCGTCAAACGCTCGACGGCGGCCCTGAACGACGCCGTCGGCAAGCTGCTCGACCGCGAGGCGCTGGATGGGTCGTTCGGCCTCTGGCGGGTCGGCGACGGCGAGGCCGACGCCTGGCTGGGCGCCTTCGCCACCGACTTTTTGGTGGAGGCCAAGGCGCAAGGGGCGCCGGTGCCGGACGAGGCCTATGAGCACGCGCTCTCGGCTATGCGGCAGATTTCGCGACCGGAAGGCTTCGCCTCGGTCGGCTACGAGCTGGAATATCCCAAGGGCTGGGCCGGCTCCGACGACGCCACCAAGGCGGCCAATGTCCGCATGCGCAGCCGCGCCTCGGCCTACGCCCTCTATGTGCTGGCCAAGGCGGGACCGGGCTACGGCGACCTGGCGCGCCTGCGCTGGTGGCACGACGTGCAGATGAAGAACGAGACCTCGCCGATCGCCAAGGCGCAGATCGGCGCGGGCCTGGCCCTGATGGGCGACCACGCCCGGGCCCACGACGCCCTGGTCCAGGCCGCCCAGGCCATCGGCTACCGCGACGACGCCGACTGGTACCAGAGCCCGCTGCGCGACCTGGCGGGCGTGATCGCCTATGCTTATGAGGCGGGAGACGTCGGCGTGGCCCGCAGCCTGCAAGGACGGCTGAACGGCGTGGTGCGCGATCCCGACAGCCTGAACACCCAGGAACAGGCCCGGCTGCTGCAGGCCGCCCATGAGATGCTGAAGGTCTCCGGACCCATGCACATCCAGGCCACGGGCGCCTTCGCCGCCGCCCCGGCGGCGGGCGCGCCGAGCTGGAACGTCGGGCTGTTGTCCGCCGCCCACTTCGTCAACGCCGGCTCAGGACCGCTTTGGCGGACGGTGACGGTGCGCGGGGTGCCAACCAGTTCGCCGCCGGCGCAGAGCCAGGGATTGGACGTCAACACCAGCTTCTGGAGCACCAACGGCAAGCCGGTCGACGTAGCCCATATCGTCCAGGGCGCGCGGGTGATCGTGCGCATCGCCGGGACCTCGCACCAGGGCCGGGTCTCCGAACTGGTGATCGACGATCCCTTGCCGGCCGGGTTCGAGATCGAGACCGTGCTCGGTCCCGACGACAGCCAGGGCAGCGGCGGCGACCACGCCGCGGCCGGGCCGTTCCACTTCCTGGGCGACCTCTCGACCCCGAGCGCCCAGGAGAAGCAGGACGACCGCTATGTCGCCGCGCTCAGCGTCGAGGGCGGCAAGAGCTTCGCCGTCGCCTATGTCGCCCGCGCGGTGACCCCCGGCGACTTCTACCTGCCGGGCGCCGAGGCCCACGACATGTACCGCGCCAACATCTACGCCCGCTCCGCCGGCGGCCGCGCGAGCATCCAGCTCGCCGGGCCGTAGGGGTGAACACCTCTTTTCGTCATCCCCCGCTGGAGCGGCGAAGCCGCGGAATGCGGGGGACCCATGAACACCTGATCGGAGGCGGTGTTCATGGGTGGCCCGAACAAGTCGGGCCATGACGAAAAAGGGTAGGAGCAAGGGTTCCGCTCCGCGAGCCGTGCCGCGATTAGTGCTCGGCCTCTGCGGCCTGGTCGTGGTCGAGGCCGCGGCGCTGGCGCTCGACGCCGCGTTTTCACCCAACCTCATCCTGGCCGAGCGGGCTTCGCCGGTGGCGCTGGATCGCAACGGGGCTTGGCTGCGCGCCCTGCCGGTCGAGCGCGGACGCTGGCGGATCCGGGCCGATCTGGAGCGCACGGATCCGGTCTTCCTGAAACGGCTGGTGGCGGTCGAGGATGCACGCTTCTACCTGCATCCCGGCGTCGATCCGGTCTCGCTGGTCCGCGCGGCCGGCGTGGCCGCGCTCACCGGCCATATCCGCTCCGGCGCCTCGACCCTGACCATGCAGACCGCGCGGCTCCTGGAACCCCGCCGGCGCACCCTGAGCGCCAAGCTGATCGAGATGCTGCGCGCCTTGCAGCTGGAGGCGCGCTTCTCCAAGCGCCAGCTGCTGGCGCTTTACCTGACGCTGGCGCCCTATGGCGGCAATCTGGAGGGGGTGCGCGCCGCCTCGCTGGCCTATTTCGGCCACGAGCCGGAGAGCCTCACCGACGGCGAACAGGCCTTGCTGATCGCCCTGCCGCAGGCGCCGGAAGCGCGCCGGCCCGACCGGCGGGCGAACGCGGCTCGTGTCGCCCGCGCCTCGGTGCTCGACAAGCTGGCGCGCCACGGCGACATCGCGCCGGCCCTGGCCGAAGAGGCCAAGGCCGAACCGCTGCCCGGTCGGGTCGGCTTTCCGGCCCTGGCCTGGCAACTGGCCGGCGCATTGGCCCGTCATGCGCCGCTGGATCAGGCCTCGGTGCTGACCACCATCGATGCGCCGCTGCAGCGGCGGCTGGAGGCACTGGCGGTGCAGACCGCGGCCCGCCAGGGCCCGGGCGCCGATGCGGCGATCATCGTGGTGCAGATCAAGGACCGCGCGGTGCTGGCCTCGGTCGGGTCTGCCGGGCTCGACCGGCCGGGCGGCTGGATGGACATGACCCGGGCCCTGCGCTCGCCGGGCTCGGCGCTGAAACCGTTCATCTATGCCTTCGCCTTCGACGACGGCATCGCCGCGCCCGACACGGTGATCAAGGACGAGTCGCGCCGTTTCGCCGACTATCAGCCGGAGAATTTCGACCGCGTCTTCCACGGCGAGGTGACGGCGCGCGAGGCGTTGAACTATTCGCTGAACATGCCGGCGGTGGCGACGCTGGACCGCATGGGACCCGGCGTTTTCCTGAGCCGGATCGAGTCATCGGGCGTCAGACTGGTGCGGCCGCGCGCCGCCACGATCGATCCGGGCCTGTCGCTGGCGCTGGGCGGCGAGGGCATCTCGCTGCGCGACCTGGTGCTGCTCTATGCGGCGCTGGGCGACGACGGGATGGCCAAGCCGCTGGCCTACACCCTCGACCAGGCGCGCGGGCGACCGCGGCAAGCGGGGACCCGGCTGATGCGGCCGGAGAGCGCGCGCCAGATCCTCGACATCCTGCGCGAGACGCCCTCGCCCGTTGGTCGGGCGCCGGCGGCCCTGACCCAGGCGGGGCCGCGCATGGCGTTCAAGACCGGCACCTCCTACGGCTTTCGCGACGCGGTGGCGGCCGGCGTGGTCGGCGACGAGGCCATCGTGGTCTGGACCGGCCGCGCCGACGGCGGCGCGCGCGGCGGCCTCACCGGCCGCGATGCCTCGCTGCCGCTGCTGTTCGACGTTGCCGACGCCCTGGGCGCGCCGATCTCGGCCGCCCAGCCGATTCTGCCCAAGGCCGCGCCGGCCTCGCTGAAGACCCTGGCCCAGACCACGGACGGCCCGCGCCTGATCTTCCCGCCCGACGGCGCCGCCATCCAGGTCGAGGCCATCGGCCCCACCGCCCGCGGCCTGGTGCTGGCCGCGGCCGGCGAAGGCCTGACCTGGTACGTCGACGGCGCCCGCCTGGACCCGGACGCCGCCACTGGCCGGACGGTGTGGAAACCCACGGCGCCCGGCTTCTACCGGCTGCAGGTGGTGGACGGCGCCGGCCGCAATGCCTCGGCGCGGGTGCGGATCAAGCTGGGCTAGGCCGTCAACGGCCGGCCGCGGGTCTCAGGCAGGAAGAGGACGGTGCAGACCACGCCGATGGCAGTGAAGACGATCGGGTACCAGAGCCCGGCATAGATGTTGCCGGTGGCCACCACGATCGAGAAGGAGGCCACGGGCTGGAAGCCGCCGATCCAGCCGGTGCCCAGATGGTAGGGGAAGGACAGCGCCGTATAGCGCACCCGGGTCGGGAAGAGTTCGACCAGGGCCGCCGCCATCGGGCCGTAGAGGGCAGTGGCCGCGATGACGAAGACCATCAGCACCGCCAGCAGCAGCGGGGTATTGGTCCGCGCCGGGTCGGCCTTGGCCGGGAAGCCGGCGGCGGCGAGGGCCGCGCCGATGTCCTTGCTCACCTTGGCCGTGGCGGCCTTCAGCGCCGGCGCCGCCAGGCCCTTTTCGGCGACCGAGGCGACCGCCGTCTGGCCCACCCGCACCTGGGCCAGGGCGCCCGCGGGCGCGGCCTGGTTGGCATAGGCGATGCCGCTGTTGGCCAGGGCGCTCTTGGCGATGTCGCAGCTGGAGACGAACTTGAGCTTGCCGGTGGGGTCGAACTGCGAGCTGCAATCGGCCGGGTCGGCGACCACCACCACCGGGGTGCGATGCTCCGCCGCCACCAGCGCCGGATTGGCCGCCTGGCTCAGCAGCATGAAACCCGGATAGAGGGTGACGAGGCCCAGCACCATGCCGAACCACATCACCCATTTGCGCCCGACCTTGTCGGACAGCCAGCCGAAGAAGACGTAGAGCGGCGCGCTGGCCACGGCGGCGAGCATGATCATCAGTTGCGAGAAGGCGCCGTCCAGCTTGGCGAACTTCTCCATGAACACCTGGGAATAGAAGAAGACCGTGTACCAGTAGGCGCCTTGGGCGGTCATCAGGCAGAAGAAGGCGGTCAGCACCAGCTTCAGGTTGGGCCAGGCGCCGAAGGCCTCGGCGAACGGCGCCTTGGTCGCCTTGCCCTCGTCCTTGAGCTGCTGGAAGGCCGGGCTCTCGGCCAGCTTCATCCGCATCCAGACCGAAATGACCAGCAGGCCGGCCGAGGCGAAAAACGGGATGCGCCAGCCCCAATCGCCGAACGCCGCTTCACCTGTGCCAGATCGGGTCAGATAGATGACCGTCAGCGCCGCGATCAGGCCGAAGGAGGCGGAGGCCTGCACCCAGCCGGTGAGAAAGCCGCGCCGGTCGGCCGGGGCGTGCTCGGCGACATAGATGGCCGCGCCGCCGTACTGGCCGCCAAGCGCCGTCCCCTGGATGCAGCGCAGGATGATCAGCAGGATCGGCGAGAGGATTCCGGCCTGGGCGTAGGTCGGCAGCAGGCCGATGCAGAAGGTGCCGCCGCCCATCATGGTGACGGTGATCAGGAAGGCGGCCTTGCGCCCGAGCAGGTCGCCGACGCGCCCGAAGATCAGCGCCCCCAGCGGGCGGAGCGCGAAGCCGACGCCGAACAGGGCCAACGCCGCGATCAGGCCCGCGGTCGCGCCCAGCTCGGCGAAGAAGTTCTTCGAGATGATCTGGACCAGGCTGCCGAAGATGAAGAAGTCGTACCACTCGAAGGCGGTGCCGGCGCAGGAGGCTGCCACCACCGTGCGCATGGCCGTGACCGGCGCGCTCGCCCGCGGCGCCCCGTCGACGGTCAACTCAGCCATGAAAATCCTCCCCGGGTACGAATTGAGGTCTAACATCGCCAAGTTGGACGCGGAAGGCGGCCGCTTCGGGCGCTGTCGCCGCACCCAGCCCTGTAAGGACCGGACCGCCGATGAAGACCGGAACGATTGCACTGACGGTGGCGCTTGTGGCCATGCTCGGCTTCGCCATCTGGGGCTTTATCGAAGCCTGGAAGATCAGCGGCCCGGTGCAGATGAGCATCCACGGCTATATCGCGCTCGGCCTCGCCGGCGGCGTCACCCTGCTGCTCGGTGGCGGCCTGATGTGGCTGGCCTTCTATTCCGCCAACAAGGGCTGGGACGACATCGACCGCGATGGCGACTAGCCGCCCCGCGCGACGAACCAGCCGTTCTTGAAGCCTTCGGCGACCTTGCCGTAGACGAAGGGATCGCCGTCCGGGCTGGTCACCTGGCCACCGGCCGCGGCCAGCACGGCGTGGCCGGCGGCGATGTCCCATTCCATGGTCGTGCCGTGTCGGGGATAGAGGTCGGCGCCGCCCTCGGCGATGACGCAGAGCTTGATCGAGGAATCCATCGCCTGGCGCTCGGTGAAGCCGTACTTGGCTTCCAACGCCTCCAGCTGCTCGGGCTTCAGGGTGTGGCTGGTCAGCGCCAGCACGTGACCCGGACTGCGCGGGCGCACATGAATGGGCTTGCCGCCGGTCTCGCCGATCTGGCGCTTGATCGCGCCGCCGCCTGCCGTGAACCAGACCTCGCCCGTCGCTGGTGCGGCCACGGCGCCGGCCACCGGCAGGCCGTGCTCGATCAGGCCGATATTGACCGTGAAGTGCGCCTCGCCGCGCACGAAGGCCTTGGTGCCGTCGAGCGGATCGATCAGGAAAAAGCGCCTGGCGATCTCAGTCGGCGCGCCGTCGGTGCTGACCGTCTCTTCGGCCACGGTTGGGATGTCCGGGAAGGCGCGGGTCAGCGCCTCCAGGATCAGCGCCTCGCCGCGCTGGTCGGCGGCGGTGACCGGGCTTTCGTCGCTCTTGGTCTCGACGGTCAGGCCGGTCCGCCACAGCGGCAGGATGAGCGCACTGGCCGCCTCGACGATTTCGGCCAGCCGCGCACCGATGTCTGCATCACTCATTCTTATGTCGCCCTGATGGTCACGCGGGGTTGTCTGGCATGGCGGTCTGGTTTGCGATAGCGGCAAATCAGGCCAGGGTCGGGCGGTCTTAGGAACGGCCCGGCGAAAGCGCGATGAACGACAACCAGCCCTCCACCTCCCGCCTCGCCCACAGCCCGGCGCCGCCGCAAGCCTACGAGCTGGCCGCGCATCTGGCCGCGCGTCTCTGCCACGACTTCATCAGCCCGGCCGGTGCGATCATGTCGGGCCTGGACCTGTTGAATGACCCTGAAGCCCAGGACATGCGCGAGGACGCGCTGCGCCTGATCTCCGCCTCCAGCGAGAAGCTGGTGGCGCTGCTGGCCTTCGACCGGGTGGCGTTCGGCGCCTCGGCCGCCGCCGAAGCCTTCGACCCGCGCGAGCTGGAAAAGTTGACCCGCGACGTCTACGCCCATGTGCGCGCCGACCTGGACTGGGCGGTGCAAGGCGACAGCCTGTCCAGGCCCGTCGCGCGCGTGCTGCTCAACCTTGCGCAGATCGGCGCCGGCCTGTTGCCGACCGGCGGCGTCGCGCGGCTGACCGTGACCCCCGCCGGCGACGAGACCGAGGTCTGCGTCGGCGCCGAGGGGCCTAAGGTCCGGCTGCGGCCGGAAGTGGCGGATGGGCTGGAGGGCCTGCCGCTGGGCGACGGCCTGGGCGGCCACTGGGTCCAGGCCTATTATCTGAAGAGCCTGGTCGACGCGGCCGGCGGCGTCATCGAGACCGAGATCGGCGAGACGGCGATCACCGTCAGGGCCCGATTGCGCCAGATCGCCGACTGAATCTTCCCCCGGCCATACGGCTCCTTAACCTAGCCGCGCGACAAAGGCGGATGGCCGGAAAGGAGTTGGCGCGCCCGTGAAAACTTGTCTGGTCGTCGACGACAGCCGGGTGATCCGCAAGGTCGCCCGCCGCATCCTGGAGGAGCTGGGCTTCGAGATCGCCGAGGCGTCCGACGGGATGGAGGCGATCGCCTGGTGCCGCACGGCCATGCCCGAAGCCATCCTGCTGGACTGGAACATGCCGGTGATGGACGGGATCACCTTTCTGCGCGAGCTGCGCAAGGAACCCGACGGCCATGAGCCGGTGGTGGTGTTCTGCACGGTCGAAAACGACATGGAACACATCGTCACCGCGCTGGACGCCGGCGCGGACGAATACATCATGAAGCCGTTCGACGGCGACATCCTCGAGGCCAAGCTCACCGAAGCGGGGCTGGTCGGATGAGGCCGGAGGATGTCGAAACCGTCCGCTCGCTTGTGCACGCCCGCTCAGGCGTGGTGATCGATCCGGGCAAGACGTATCAGATCGAGACGCGGCTGGCGCCGGTGGCGCGCCGGGCCGGGTTCGCCAGCCTGCCGGACTTGGTGCAGGCGATCCGGGCGCAACGCGACGAAAAGCTGATGTGGGCGGCGACCGAAGCCCTGACCAGCAACGAGACCTGCTTTTTCCGCGACCGTATCCCCTTCGCCCAGTTCCGCGACGAGATGCTGCCGGAGCTGGTGGCGGGGCGCGGCGAGCGGCCGATCCGCATCTGGAGCGCCGCCTGCGCCACCGGCCAGGAGCCCTATTCCCTGGCCATGATCATCGAGGATGAGCGGGCCAAGCTGCACGGTGCGCGCATCGAGTTGTTCGGCTCCGACATTTCCGAGCGTTCGCTGGAAAAGGCGCAGAGTGGCCTCTACACCCAGTTCGAGGTGCAGCGGGGCCTGCCGATCCGGCTTTTGGTGCGGCATTTCGAGAAAGCCGACGAGATGTGGGCGCTGGCCCCGCGTCTGCGCCAGATGGTGCGCTGGCGGCGGATCAACCTGTTGGCCGACCTGCGCGGCCTGGGCCAGTTCGACGTCATCTTCTGCCGCAACGTGATTTCCGGCTTCGACGAACCGACGCGCCGGCGCGTCCTGGACCAGCTGGCGCGCGCCCTGCCTGACGACGGCCGGCTGGTGCTTGGCTTCGACGAGACCGTCTCGGGCGTCACCGACGCCCTAACCCCGGTGGCGGGCCGCCGCGGCGTCTATGCGCCCACCGCCGCGCGCATCGCGGCCTAGGTGCGGGCGGAAATCGCTTCACGCGTCCGCAGGCCCGCTCACAGCAAAACGCCTCTCCCGTAAAGGAGAGGCGCAAAAGCCGATCTGTCGACAAACCCTAAGGCGTGGCGGCTTTCGCCGTGTCGGTGACCGCGTGGCCAACGTCACTGACGTCATGACCGGCGCCGGCCACGGTGTGGCAAGCGGATACGGCCAGTCCGGCGGCGAAGATCGCCAATAGGACAAATTTGCGCATAGCGCGGTCTCCCTTTGAAAATACCTGTCAAGACCGAACGGCTAAGCGGCGGCTCGGTTCCCCTTTGGCCGGGCCTGCGCCTTGACCCCGCCGGCGCCCTTGGCCTGGGGCGTCGGGAAGATCAGCCTGGCGGTGACGCCGCCCTGGTTGTTGGCGGCCAGCTCCATGCGCCCGCGTAGCTGGCGGGCGAAGGCCGTCATCAGGGCGCGACCGACGCCGGTTCCGTCGAGTTCCGGCGCGACGCCGGAGCCTTCATCGATGATCGACAGTTCGGCCGCCTCGCCGTTCACTGTGAAGCGCACGTGCAGCATGCCGCCGCGATGCGCCAGGGCGTGTTTCTGCGCATTGCTTATCGCCTCGACGGCAAAGAGAGCCAGCGGGGCCAGCTTGTCCGGGTCGATGATCAGTTCGTCGGCCTGCAGTTCGGTGGCGATCAGCTCGCCGTGCTCCTGTTGCTCGACGATCAGCTGGGCGACCAGGTCGCCGAGGAACTGGCGGATGTCGACGCGCTTGAGATCGACGCCCTGGTAGAGCGCCCGATAGATCAATGCCATGGCGTTGATGCGCTGGCGGGTGTCGAACATCGCTTCGCGTGCGGCGGGGTCGGTCAGGGCGCGCTGCTGCATCGACAGCAGCGAGGAGATCACCTGCAGATTGTTGCGCACCCGGTGATGGATCTCGCGCATCAGCGCGTCCTTCTGCGCCAGCGAGTCGAGCAGCGAGTGGTCGCGGGTCTGGATGGCGTCGGCCATGGTGGCCAGCGAATAGGCCAGGTCGCGGATTTCCGGCGGCGCGCTCTCGGCCTGCACCGGGCGCACGGTGAAGCGGCCGCGCGCATAGATGCTGGCGATGCGCTGCAGATAGTGCAGCCAGCGCACCACCACCCGTTCGGTCACCACCATGACGGCGACCAGGGCGGTCAGGAAGGCCAACAGCGGAAAGACCACGCCTGAGAGCGGGTTCAGCCTGGCCCAGGTGAACCAGCCCTGGGACGGGGCCGACAGCACCACGAAGACGTCGCCCATCAGCGGCGCGGCCGAATAGACCCGCGCATCACCGCGCTGATCGAGGCCATAGTCGACCACCGAGCCCCGCGCCTTGACTTTCTGCAGATCGAGCACCGGGTTGCTGGGAAAGGCTGACGGGTCGGTGCGGGTCAAGAGCCGCCCCTGGCTGTCGGCCAGCGCCACTTCGGTACCGACGGGCAGGGCCGGGTCGGATTGGGTGGGGCGCAGGCTCTTCAGGCCGATGACGGCGGCGACCACGCCCTCGAAATCGCCCTCGGACGAGGTGATGCGCTCGGCCGCCAGCAGCGCCGGTTCGCCGGGGCTGAACACGTCCGGCGCGCGCACCGCCAGCGAGGTTTCGCCAAAGGCCAGGCGCGCGAACCAGTCGCTGGTCCGCCGCGTCGGATCGGCCGGGACGGGCGCCGCCGAGCAGACGTCCTGGCCTGCGGTATCGAAGCGGATCAGGTTTTCGTAGCCGCCCAGCCGGTGGCTGATCTCGGTGAGGCGTTCAGGGCATTGCGGGCCGATCACCTGGGGGGCCAGCGTCTCCAAGAGCACGCTCGCGCCTTCCATGCGCGCGCGCGCGGTCGCGGCGCTGCGCGCGGCGGCCAGGGCGAGGTTGGTGCGTTCCTCGTCGGCATCCTTCTTGTAGGCGACGCCGACCTGGATCGCGCCCAGCAGCAGCACCGGCAACAGGGCGAGCGCCAAGGCCGCTCCCAGGCGGAAACGAATGGTGGTCAGCGCCCCCGCCAACCTTTGCATGGCTCCATCGTCCTTAACGGGTCTGGCCCAGATGCTCGGCGGCGGCCAGGATCGAATTCATCGCATCGCTGGCCGAGCGGCCGTCGCGATCGTAGGCGCCGGTTTCCAATATGCCCTGCAGCGCGCGCCTGGCGCGGCTGACCCGGCTTTTCACCGTGCCGACCGCGCAACCGCAAATCTCGGCCGCCTCCTCATAGGCGAAGCCGCCGGCCCCGACCAGGATCAGGGCTTCGCGCTGTTCGGCCGGCAGCATGCTCAGGCCAAGGCGCAACTCGTCCAGCGCCACCGGCGACTGCGGGTCGTCGACCGCGACCAGGGTCCGCTCGGCGGCGTCCTGGTCGAGCTGGGTCTGGCGCCACGAGCGGCGCTTCTCCGAATAGAACTGGTTGCGCAGGATCATGAAGGTCCAGGCCTTCATGTTGGTGCCCATCTGATAGGAGGCGCGCGCGTCCCAGGCCTTCATCAGAGCGTCCTGGGCGAGGTCGTCGGCGCTGGCCTGCTCGCCAGTGAGCGTGCGGGCGAAGGCGCGCAGATGCGGAATCAGCGCCACCAGTTCGCGCTTGAATCGGCCCTCCATTGCCGGATCGGCGCCGCCTGTCGCGGCGCGCTCACGTGTCATCGCCGCCCTTCGCGTTCTCGTCGTGCCGGCGCAGTATATCAAGGAAGTCGTCGGGAACCGGCTCGTTGACCACCCGGTCGAACATCTGGCGCAGCTTTACGCCGATGGCTTGCTGGCGCAGGCGCGCCTCGTCGAGCGCCCGCCGCGGCGCGCGCTTCGCGGCCTCGGCCTGCTCGTCCTCGCGGTCCAAAGCGCGCCCCCCTTCGTAGTGCAACGTCATGATATAAAATGCTCCGGCCACCGCCAACGCGTATGATCGCCCATGGTTCCAGGAAAACAGGCTTTACCGGGAACCAAGCGCCAAGCGTTGCGTTTCAACCACTTGCGCCGTCTCACCGGCGGCATCATCGTGTGGTCGTCCTCGCGCGCCGTACAGGCCGCGAAAAGGGGGAGTAAATGAGTCTTCTAGCCCGACTGGCTCCACATCTTCCCTATGTGCGCCGCTATGCGCGCGCGCTCACCGGCGACCAGCCGGCCGGCGACGCCTATGTGCGGGTGGCGCTGGAGGCGCTGGCGGCCGGCGAGCGGACGCTTGAGCCCAATATGAGCCCCAGGGTGGCGCTCTATCACGTCTTCCACGCCATCTGGTGCTCGACCGGCGCCCAGCTCGAGGACCGTTCCGGCGACCTGGCCGCGACCGGCGACGACCCTTCCTCCAGGCTGATGCGTATTGCGCCCAGGTCGCGCCAGGCCTTTCTGCTCACCGCGCTCGAAGGCTTCACCCCCAGCGAGACGGCGCAGATTCTCGACGCCGATTTCCCGGAGGTCGAGCAGCTGATCGCCGAGGCGCAGAGAGAGATCGACGCCGAACTGGCCACCGACGTGCTGATCATCGAGGACGAACCGGTGATCGCCGCCGATATCGAGGCCTTGGCGCGTGAGCTCGGCCATAACGTCGTCGATATCGCCGCCACCCGCACCGAGGCGATCGGGGCCGTCGCCAAGCACAAGCCCGGCCTGATCCTGGCCGACATCCAGCTGGCCGACGGCTCGTCCGGCATCGACGCGGTCAAGGAGATCCTCGGCAAGTTCGACGTGCCGGTGATCTTCATCACCGCCTTTCCCGAACGGCTTCTGACCGGAGAGCGGCCAGAGCCGACCTTCCTGATCACCAAGCCGTTCCAGCCGGAAACGGTGAAGGCGGCGATCGGCCAGGCGCTGTTCTTCCATCCCGCGCGGGACAAGGCGCCGGCTTAGGGCCTCAGCCGCGCCGCCTTAAGACGGCGGCGCGGCGCTCTGGATCGGTTGCGACGGCGGCGCGTGGAAGGTTTGCGATATCGCGGGTCGCTTTGCGTTGTTCACCTCGCTCGCCGCCAGTTGCGGCGCGCGATAAATCCAGGCCGCGATCAGAGCGACCGCCGCCAGAATGACGGAAATGACCAGCACCACCAAGACATCCCGACCCTTGCGGCCCTGGCGCGCGTCAGTCGCCGCCAGCTCGGGGGCGTGGGACGGTTCGGACTGCGTCATGGCGAGTCTCCTTTTCAAGAGCAACAACGCTCGCCGTATCAACGTGCGGGCGGGCTCGAACGATCCGCCGGGGCGACCCGCGCCGTGGTCGCAAAAAAATATCGGGGCTGCGGGAACCCATCTGAAAGTTGAGCCGTTTGTGCGTTGCGGAGGCGGCGACGCCCCCCCGACTTGAGGCTGGCGAGAGCCAGCCAGCCGCCTCCGCACCCTTTTCTCGATGATGCAACTTCCAAAAGGCGGCTCTTGAGGAGCCGCCTATTTCTTGGCCGCCGCCTAAGGCGTCACGAAGTGGACGCTGACCTGGGCGCTGTGGCGCAGCAGGGCCAGCCCGTGATTGGGGCCGCTGGCCTGCACCACCGGGGTCGGCGAGGCCAGCCCATCGGCGGCCAGCGCCTTGGCCACCGCGGCGGCGCGCCTGGACGCAAGGCCTGTGTCGTCGCCAAGGCCGCTGATCGCCAGGCCGGCGACCGGGCAGCTGGTGGCGCGGGCAACCGAGGCGGAAATCACCTGCAGGGCGCCGGCGCTGAGTTCGGCGGAATGCTGATCGAAATAGATCGGGAAGCTGAAATCGGCGCAGGCGGTCGCCTTGACCAGGGGCGTCGAGCGCGAGTTGGTGCAGGCGGGCAGGCCGGCGCCAAGCGCGGCGATCGCGGCCGCGGCCGCCATCCGTCGAACCCACAAACGACTATCCATCGAAACCCCTCCCGCGAAGCGGCCCGATCAGGAGCCGACTGCATGGTGACTGGAACCTTGGCCGCGGCCAACCCGTTTCCTTGACGCAGACCGTCGCCTGGCTCCTGGCGACGCCCTTGGAGCTTTAAGTCATGGCCTTCTGGCGTTTCGCCAACCGTTCCGACACCGTCCAGCCCGGGGTGGTGCAGCCCGTGGCTGTCCAGCCCGTGGCCGTGGTCGATCCGAAGACCTACGACGCCGACATGCGGCGCGCCTACGACCATGGCCGCCAGGACGAACGTTCGCGCCGGCGCGGCGGCTTTGGGCCGCTCGGCGTCATCCTGGTATTGATCGCCGCGGTCGGCGTCATCCTGGTGGTGTTCGCCATCCGCGAAGGGTCGTTCTCGGCCGGCGGCGCGGTGGTGGACAACAAGCTGGTGCAGGCGACCAGCGGCGTCACGCCGGCGATCGACAACGCCGCGTCGACCACCGGGTCGGCGCTGGAGAACGCCGGGCAGAATCTGAAGGATCAGGGCGCGGCCATCGCCGGCAGCAGCACGCCGGACTCGAGCGCGCCGGCCAGCGGCGCGCCCTAAGTGGGCGGCTAGAGCGGGTTGAGGAAAAGTGTGAGCGGTTTTCCGCTCGCAACCCGCTCCAACGCTTAGTGATCGATCACGTTTATGAATTGTGATCTAGCGTCCGTCGGAGCTGGTCGCGGCCTGCAACAGGGCGGCGATGCGGTCGGTGGAGGAGCCGGCGGCCTGGCTGAGTGGGTTGGCGCCCGGCGTCGGCACCGCGGCGGCCAACTGGTTCATCGCGGTCTGGGCGACGGTGCGCACCGCGGTCTCGGCGGCGTTGGCGGCGGCGGTCTGGGTGGTCTGATAGATGAAGCCGTAGGTCGGGTAGACGGTCCTGCCGAGGTCGCGGACCGGATCGTACCAGACCTTGACCTGGCTCCAGTCGCCCTGCGGCGAGACGTCGATCACCGTCACGTCGCGTTCGACCTGGCCGCGGCGGCCCTGGATGATCGACCAGTTGGCCTGGGTGACCTGAATCACCCGATCGGTGAGCACCTGGCTGACGACGGCCACGTGGCCCTTGTCCATCACCCCGGTGGGTTTGAACACCAGCACCGCGCCGGCCTTGGGGGTGAAGCCCTGGGCGTAGCGGCCGGCGGCCTTTTGCCACCAAGTCCAGGCGTCGCCGAAAATCTCGATGCCGGAAATCATCCGCGCGAAGGGAACGCACTGCCAGTAGTCTTGCGCCTGAGCCTGGCCGGCGCAGAGACTCAGCGCGACGACCATGGCAAGCGAGCCGCAAATGGCTCTTGTCCCTCGACTCATACTCTTGGGTCTCCCCACCCGTACTGGCATGTCGATAACCATCTCGGGCAAAGATGAAAAGAAAAATAATTTTCAGCCGTGCTCTTTAGGCCACGCTTGTTAACGCTTCCTGACCGGCCGGCCGGCGGCGGCGCATCCATCGGCGGGCAGGGTGTTCTATCAGATGATAGGACATGGCCGACAGCGGTATAACCGCGACATAGAGTAGCAACCACAGGTATAGCGGCAGGTGCGATTTATCCAACCGGAGCACCGGAGCAACAGCGTTAACGAATAACAGCTTCCATGGGATACAGATCATATAGATCGAATAGCTGATCTCACCCAGGTAGACGAATAATCTTCCCCCACCACTATTTTCCCCGGCCTTGGTCAATGCTGCGAGCGAGAAGATCAGCCCGCCGGACAGGGTTACGATGAGCGCGTCGGGGGCCTGCAGCTGCGCGGACAGCAGCACCGCGGCGCCGGAAAACAAGGCGCCCAGCACCGCTGGCCTGCGGCGTTCGACCGCGCTTTTGCGCCAGAGAAGGTTAATGGCCGCGCCGTAGGCGAAGCAGGGCACGATCCTGAGCGCGCCCCAGCGAATGGTGGCGTGGGTGAGCGGCGCCCCGGCCAGGACGTCGAAGGCGGCATAGAGGCCGACCAGCAGGACCAGGGCCGCGGCCACCGCCAGCCTGGGCCGGTCGGCAAGCTTCAGCGCCACCCAGGCGGTGACCGGAAAGCCCAGATAGGCGAACCATTCCGCCGAGATCGACCAGGACGGATGGTTCCAGCCCGCCTGCGGCGCGAACCCCCAGGCCTGGACCAGCAGGAGGTTGGCCGGCAGCGACGACCAGGACAGGATGTTGGGGTCGATGACCCGCCCGGCCGCCAGCGCCGCCAGCGCCATGGCCCCGATGCCGGCCAGGGTGGCCAGATGCAGCGGATAGATGCGCGCCAGCCTGGCCCAGAGGAAACTGCCATAGCGGAAACCGCCTTCGGCGACCGAGTCGAGATAGACGTGGCAAAGGATGAAGCCGGACAGCACGAAGAACAGCTCGACGCCCAGATAGCCCTTGGCCACCAGCGGCGGCATGACGGCGCTGAGATTGGGCCAGTAATGGAAGGCCACCACCCACATGGCGGCGAAGAACCTCAGCGAGGTGAGCGGCCGGATGTCCCTGGCGTCTTGCATGGCGGCGTCCTGTTCCGGCGCGAACCGGTCTGTTGGTTCGCTTCAAAGCAGATCGCGTGCCACGCGATTTTCAGGCGCCCGCGAGGGGATAACTTCGCTCCAGCCGATAGCCGGATCCCGCCGCGCCCAGCCGGCTGGAATAGAGGCCGAAGGCGCCGATGCGGAACGGCGGCGAACGCAGCAGATTGTTGGCTTGGATCCAGGCGGCGACGGCGGCCGGCTCGGCCCCGTTCAGATAGGCCAGGGTCAGGTGTGGGTGATAGGCGCGGGTGTCCGGCTTGAGACCGACGCGCCGGGCCGCCACCTCGCAGCGGCGGGCGAGCTGTCGCAAGGCGGGATTTTCCGCCACCCCGGCCCAGACCGCGCGCAGGTCGCCACCGTCGCCGAAGGCCCCCACGCCCCGGAACTCCAGCACCAACGACCGGCGCCCCACCCGCGCCAGCTCGGCGTCCAGATCGTCGGCGGCCGTCTCGGCGATCTCGCCGAAGAAGCGCAAGGTGACGTGAAGCGCTTCCGGCGGTCGCCAGGCCGCGCCGGCCAGTCCAGCCTGGCGGTGGGTGAGAGCCTTGGCGATCTCGGGCGGCGGCGTCAGCGCCGCGAACAGGCGGATCATGCTGCGCCTTATGCCGGGTCCCAGGCGCCGCGCTCAACCCCAAGCGCTTGCCCCGCCGCCGATCCGGCTTGCCCGGCCTTGCGGCGAGGCGCATCCTCTCCGATATCTTAGCCGCGCCCGTGATGGGCGTTTTAGTCAAGGACCAACCCTCAAATGAGCGACTTCAACCGCGACTATCCGCGCCCCGCCACGGCGGGCGCCGCCGACATGGCGGTGGATGCGGGCCTGCGCGCGTTCATGCTCGGCGTCTACAACAAGGTGGGCCTCGGCCTGCTGATTTCGGCCGCGCTCGCCTATGTGACCTCGTCCGTCGCCCCCGTCCGCGACCTGTTGTTCCAGGTCAGCGCCGACGGACGCTTCGTCGGCATGACCCTTCTGGGCATGATCGTGGCCATCGCGCCGATCGCCGTCCTTTTGATCGGCCGGATGGCGTTCAAGCAAAGCCCGCGCTCGAGCGGCATCGTCTACTGGACGGTGGTGGCCCTGTTCGGCGCCTCGCTCGGCGACATCGCCTTGATCTATCGGATCGATTCGATCTTCATGACCTTCCTGATCACCGCCGCGGCCTTCGGCAGCCTGAGCCTGGTCGGCTACACCACCAAGAAGGACCTGACCGCCTTCGGCAGCTTCCTGATCGTCGGCCTGGTCGGGCTGATCATCGCCTCGGTGGTCAACCTGTTCCTGGCCTCGTCGGCCCTGGCCTTTGTGGTCAACATCGTCGGCGTCCTGATCTTCGCCGGCCTGATCGCCTTCGACACCCAGCGGCTGAAGATGACCTACTACCAGCTGGGGGGCGACCAGGCGGCCATGGGCGTCGCCACCAATTATGGCGCGCTCAGCCTCTACCTGGACTTCCTCAACCTCTTCCTCTTCCTGCTGCGCCTGATGGGCGGCCGCCGCTAAGCGCCCCGACCATCCTCTGCTAAAACATCGGCCCCGGCGGGCGACCGCCGGGGCTTTTGTTTGCTATCAAGCCTCCGTTGACGAGGGGCGGCATGGACTCGATTTCCGGCCTGGAGCTGTCGCGCCGTTTCTACGGCGACTTGGTGCGCCCCTGGCTGGCCCACGCCTTTCCGAACCCGCGCCATGCCGCCGCCCTGATCGGCGCCGGCTCGGAAGTCCTTGGCTTCGACGATGAAATGTCGCGCGATCACGACTGGGGTCCCCGTCTCCAGATCTTCGTCAGCGAGTCCGATTTTGTGAGCCATGCGCAGGCGATCGTCACCGGGTTCGCCGATGTCGCGCCCACGACCTTCCTTGGCGCGGCCGTCGGATTTCAGGGCCAGGCGCATCCTTCCCCGCAGGACGTCGGCGCCGCCCGCGACGGCCGACATGGCCTGGAAGTCTGGACACTGGAGGCCATGTTGCCTCGCCAGCTCGCGCTCGATCCCGACGAACCGCGCGACAATCTCACCTGGCTAGGCCTCGCCGAACAACGATTGCTCAGCCTGACCGCTGGGGCGGTGTTCCACGACGACGACGGCCGCCTGACGGACCTGCGGACGCGCCTTGCGGTCTTTCCGCGCGACGTCAGGCTCTACAAGCTGGCCTGCCAATGGCGCCGTATCGCCGAGGAGCAGGCCTTCGTCGGGCGGGCCGGGGCGAGCGGCGACGATCTGGGGTCGAGGATCGTTGCCGCACGGCTGGCGCGCGACGTCATGCGGATGGCCTTCCTGATCGAGCACCGCTACGCGCCTTATCCGAAATGGTTCGGCAAGGCCTTCGCCGACCTGCCGTGTGCAGCGGCGCTCACCCCGGCGCTGGACCGCGTCCTGGCCGCGGCCGACTGGCAGGTCCGCGAAGCCGCGCTCGCCCAGGCCTATCTGGCGCTGGCGCGGCTGCACCGCGAGCGAGGGCCCGGCGGGGATTTCGAGCCCGTCGTCGGGGCCTATTTCACGCGCCCGTTCACGGTGATCAACGCCGACGCGATCGCCGACGCGATCCGAGCGGAGATCGCCGATCCGGTCTTACGCGCTCTGCCGACGATCGGTTCGCTGGATCAGGTCACCGACGCGACGCCGGTGATCGAGGCCCCGGATCGCGCCCGTCGCGCCATGGCCGCGCTATTTAACCACGGAGAAGCGTGAGCGTTCGAAAAAGCGCAGCACCTGGTCCAGCTCGTGGCCGCGCTTCAGGGTCAGGCCGCCCTGGCCGATGATGGCCCATTGGCCCTGGCGCCGGGCCAGGGCCGGACGCTTTTCGATACGGTAGGCCGGGGCTTCCGAGGCGCGGCGGAAGACGGAAAACACCGCCGCCTCGGCGAGGCCGTCGATGGCGTAGTCGCGCCACTCGCCGGCGGCCACCCGCATGCCATAGAGACCGAGCAGCCGGTCAAGCTCGCGGCGTTCGAAGAAGACCAGGGGCGCGGCCCTGGTCGATGGGTGGCTGTCGAGACTCATCGAACACCTAGTCTAACCCCAATCCTCCGCTAACGGCGAGGCGGATCGAAAGGTCGGCCCGCCACGAAAAGACCTTATTTCCGACGCGGCCTCGCCGGCTTGGGCCGCCAATTTCCGAGTGTCGGTTGGTCGGGGTTCCTTTCGCTCTGGATTCTGATAAGCCCCCCAGCCCCTCCGGGGCCTGAGGCCCAACTGGCCGGCGAACGAAAAGACCAGGCCCGCGCGACCACATGCCCCCCCGGTCGCGCGGGCTATTCTTTGCCCGCAGCCCCACCAGTCTCAGTCGCCGATCAGGACGCCCGGCCCACGGCCAGGATGCGGCCGCTGCGCACGGCCTGGACGATCACCACCGTCTTCAGATCGGGGTCGGCGGAGGCCGGCACGTGGAAGCGGACCGCCTTGCCGCGCCAGGCGCCCAGGCGCTGTAGCTCGCGCACCACATTATGTTCGACGATGGTCTTGCCGCGGTTGGAGCCGGCCAGCACCCGCACCGACTGGTCGCCCGGCCGATAGCGGACCAGCCAGACATCGGCGCCGCCACCGGGCGCCGCCCCGGCGCCGATGGCCAGCCTCGCCTTGCCCAGGCTCAGCTGCGGCGGATCGGCCGGCGTGCGCGCGGCGGTCTTGACCAGCTTGTCGATGGCGACGCTGTCGACCGCCGCGGCCTGCAGCCGACCGTTCACCACCACCTGCGGCGTATAGACGTCGCGCAGCGCCAGGGTGCGCATATAGGCGCGCTGGCGGTCGTCGAACTCCGGCCTGGCCAGGGTGTCGCGCCAGCCCATATAGTCCCAATAGCCGACCGGGAAGGTCAAGGTCAGCACGCGCGGGCGCTGATCGAGCGCCGCGATCAGGCTGCCGGAGCCGACGCAGGACGAGCAGCCCTGGCTGGTGAACAGCTCCACCACCACGGACGGCAGCGCGAAGGCCGCGCCGGCGCTCGCCGCCAGCGAGACGCCCAACAGGAATACAAGCGCGACCTTTCGCATCGTCTCTCAGTTAAGCGGCTTTCAAGCCGGCGCGCGCCTCACGAGCCCGTGAGGCGCGCGCGAGGGCCTTATTCCGTCACCTCCGCTCGCGCCAGATTGCGCAGGACATAGTTGAGAACGCCGCCGGCCTTGAAATAGTCCAGCTCGGTCGGGGTATCGATGCGGCAGATCACCGGGAAGCGGGCGATCCGACCGTCCGAGGCGCGATAGACCTCGACCGTCAGCGTCCGCCGAGGCGAAAGCTCGTTCAGGCCGCGGATGGTGATGATCTCCTCGCCGGTGAGGTTCAGCTTGCGCCAGCCCTCGACTTTGAACTGCAGCGGCAGGACGCCCATCTGCACCAGGTTGGAGCGATGGATGCGCTCGAAGGTCTCGGCCACCACGGCGCGCACGCCGAGCAGCTTGGTCCCCTTGGCCGCCCAGTCGCGCGACGAGCCGGTGCCGTATTCCTTGCCGGCGAAGATCACCATCGGGTGGGCTTCCGACTGGTAGCGCATGGCCGCGTCATAGATCGCCATGACGTCGCCGGAGGGGAAGTGCTTGGTCACCCCGCCCTCGATGTCGGGAGTGACGCGGTTGCGGATGCGGATATTGGCGAAGGTGCCGCGCATCATGACCTCGTGGTTGCCGCGCCGCGAACCATAGGAGTTGAAGTCGTTCTGGCCGACCTGGTGCTCCTGCAGATAGCGCCCGGCAGGCGAAGCCGCGCGGATGGAGGCGGCCGGCGAGATGTGGTCGGTGGTGATGGAATCGCCAAAGATGGCCAGCACCCGGGCCTCGATGATGTCGGTGACCGGCGCCGGGGTCATCGACATGTTCTCGAAATAGGGCGGGTTCTGCACATAGGTCGAGCCGATATCCCAGGCATAGGTCTGGCCGCCGGCGACCTTGATGCCCTGCCAGGACTTGTCGCCCTTGAAGACGTCGCCATAGCGCTTGGCGAACATGGCCGGTGTCACCGCCTTCTTCTGCACCGCGGCGATCTCGGCCGTGGTCGGCCAGATGTCGCGCAGGAAGACGGGCTCGCCGTCCTTGCCCTCGCCCAGCGGTTCGCGGGTCATGTCGATATTCATCGATCCGGCCAGCGCATAGGCGACCACCAGCGGCGGCGAGGCCAGGTAGTTGGCGCGTGTGTCAGGGTTTACCCGGCCCTCGAAGTTGCGGTTGCCGGAGAGCACGCTGACCGCGACCAGGTCGCCGGTCGTGATCGCCTCGGAAATCGCCGGCGCCAGAGGTCCGGAATTGCCGATGCAGGTGGTGCAGCCATAGCCGACCAGGTTGAAGCCCAGCGCGTCGAGCGGCTTTTGCAGGCCGGCCTTGACCAGATAGTCGGTGACCACCTGGGAGCCCGGCGCGAGCGAGGTCTTCACCCAGGGCTTCACCTTCAGCCCCTTTTCGATCGCCTTCTTGGCCAGGAGGCCGGCCGCGATCAGCACGCTTGGATTGGAGGTGTTGGTGCAGGAGGTGATCGCCGCTATCACCACGTCGCCGTCGCCGAGGTCGAAGGCCTCGCCGCCGACCGGGGTGCGCGCATGCTCGCCGGTCTTGGCGAACTCCGAGCCCAGCGCCGCGCCAAAGGCTTGCGCTGCGTCGGTTAGGGCGACGCGATCCTGCGGCCGCTTGGGGCCGGCCAGCGACGGCGTCACATTGGCCAGATCCAGTTCGACCGTGTCGGAGAACACCGGCTCGGGCGCGCCTGGCTCATGCCACATGCCTTGCGCCTTGGCGTAGGCCTCGACCAGGGCGGTGCGCTCGGGCGTGCGGCCGGTGGCGACCAGATAGTCGATGGTCGCCTGGCCGATCGGGAAGAAGCCGCAGGTCGCGCCGTATTCGGGCGCCATGTTGGCGATGGTGGCGCGGTCCTCGATGGTCAGGCCGGCGAGGCCGGGGCCGAAGAACTCGACGAACTTGCCGACCACGCCCTTCTTGCGCAGCATTTGGGTGACGGTCAGCACCAAGTCGGTCGCGGTGGCGCCTTCCGGCATGGCGCCGTCGAGGCGAAAGCCGATCACTTCCGGAATCAGCATCGGGATGGCCTGGCCGAGCATGGCGGCCTCCGCCTCGATGCCGCCGACACCCCAGCCGAGCACGGACAGGCCGTTGACCATGGTGGTGTGGCTGTCGGTGCCGACCACGCTGTCGGGATAGGTGGCTTCGGCGTCCCCGTCTGGGGCGCTCCACACCGTCTGGGCCAGGTATTCCAGATTGACCTGGTGGCAGATGCCGGTGCCCGGCGGCACCACGCGGAAATTGTTGAAGGCCGACGAGCCCCAGCGCAGGAAGCGGTAGCGTTCAAGATTGCGCTCATATTCGCGCTCGACATTCTCGCCGAAGGCTTTGGCCGTGCCGAAATGGTCGACCATCACAGAGTGGTCGATGACCAGGTCGACCGGGCTGAGCGGATTGATCTTCTCCGGATTACCGCCCAGCCGGGTCATGGCGTCGCGCATGGCGGCCAGATCGACCACCGCCGGCACGCCGGTGAAGTCCTGCATCAGCACGCGGGTGGGGCGAAAGCTGATCTCGTGTTGGACCGAGCCGCGGTTCTCGACCCAGGCGGCCAGCGCCTTCAGGTCGTCGGGGCCGGTGGTGCGGCCGTCTTCGTTTCTTAACAGGTTCTCCAGCAGAACCTTCATCGAGACCGGCAACCGGGAGACGCCGGATAGTCCGGCTTCCTCGGCGGCGGCGAGGCTGTAATAAGCGTAGGTCTTTGCGCCCACCGCGAGGTCGCGGCGGGTGTGCAAGCTGTCGTTCGATGGCATGGAAGGACGCCTTTCTCTGCTCTGGGCCGCCCGAAAACCGGTCGCGGGATCGCGCGCATTGAAGGACGGACACACAGCGTCCGGCCTCGCGCGGCGTTGGGCCCGCACGGCCGCGCTCCTCTTAGCCCCGGGATCGTTCGCCGTCCATGAAGGCGGCCGGCTTTGATCGGCGCCGTTTCAATCGAAGCCCTAAGCGTCGCGCGCGGCGATCGCGTGCTGATCGCCGGCTTCAGCTTGGCGGTCGAGGCGGGTGAGGCCGTGGTCCTGGCTGGGCGCAACGGCGCCGGCAAGACCAGCCTGTTGCGCGCCATCGCCGGCCTGATCCGGCCGAGCGGCGGGCGCGTCGTGTTCCGAGGCGGTGGCGGCGAGATCCCGCCCGAAGACGCGATAGCCCGCGACGCCCATCTGATCGGCCACCAGGACGGCTTGAAGCTGTCGCGCATGGCCTGCGACGAGGTGCTGTTCCAGGTTCTGTGGAGCGGCGGTACGGCCGACTCGGCCAGGGCGGCCTGCGCGCGGCTGGGCCTGACCAACCTGTTGGGCCTGCAGGTGCGCAAGCTCTCGGCCGGCCAGCGGCGGCGCCTCGCCCTGGCGCGGCTGGCGGCCAGCCCGCGCAGTCTCTGGCTGCTGGACGAGCCCCTCGCACCGCTCGACCGCGACCAGCGCGGCGTGGTCGGCGAACTGATGACCGAGCACCTGGCCGGCGGCGGCCTGATCCTGGCGGCGGCGCACGATCCGCTGCCGGTCGCGGCGCGGCCGGTGGAGATCGGCGGGTGAGCGGCCTTGGCCTGATCTTCCGCCGTGAGCTGGCGCTGAGCTGGGCCGGCGGCGGCGGTCCCGTCCTGGCGCTCGGCTTCTACCTCGCCATGGCCAGCCTGCTGCCGCTGGCGCTCGGCGCCGATCCGGCGCGGATGGCCAGCGTCGCGCCAGGTTTCGCCTGGCTGGTCCTGGCGCTGGCCTCGCTGCTGTCGCTGGAGCGGATGTTCGAACGCGACTTCGAGGACGGCGCGCTCGACCTGATCGCGCTCGGCCCCGCGCCGCTGGAGCTGACCGCTTTGGCCAAGGGGCTGGCGCAGTGGCTCGCCATCGCCGCGCCGCTGGCCGTCCTCGCACCCGTCATTGTCACCGCCCTGGGCGCGCCCATGCGGCTCGCGCCCATCGTCGTCATCGGCGGTCTCATCGGCGGATTGAGCTTCTGCTTTCTCGGCGGGGTCGGGGCTGCGCTCAGCCTGGGCAGCCGGCGCGGCGGCGTCTTGATCGCGCTGATCGTGCTGCCGCTGTTCACGCCGCCGGTGATCTTCGGCGCCGGGGCGATCGAGGCCTTCGGAGCCGGCCTCGATTGGCGCACGCCGCTGCTGTTGCTGTCGGCCTACAGCCTGGCGGCCACAGCCCTTTGTCCGTTCGCCATGGCGGCGGCGGCGCGCAACGCTATATCCTGACCCAAGATGTTCCAGGCGTTCGTCAATCCCGATCGGTTCATGGCCTTCTCGCGCTGGGCCGCGCCGCTATTGGGCGTCATCGCCTTAGGTCTGGCGGCCGCCGGCCTGGTGCTGGATTTCCAGGCCCCGCCAGACTACCAGCAGGGCTACACCGTCCACATCATGTTCATCCACGTGCCGGCCGCTTTCATGAGCGAGTTTGTCTATGCCTGCCTGGGCGTGGCGAGCTTCTTGAGCCTGGTCTTCCGCCACGCCCTGGCCACCGCCGCCGCCCGCGCGGCGGCGCCCCTGGGCGCGGGCTTCACGCTGCTGGCCCTGGTCACCGGCTCGCTCTGGGGCCGGCCGACCTGGGGGACCTGGTGGGTGTGGGATCCGCGCCTGACCTCGGTCCTGGTCCTGTTCCTGTTCTACATCGGCTACATGGCGTTGGAGGCGGCGATCGAGGACGAGGCCAAGGCGGCGCGCGCCGCGGCCATCCTGGCCCTGGTCGGCTTGGTCAACCTGCCGATCGTGCATTACTCGGTGGTCTGGTGGAACAGTCTGCATCAGGGCTCGTCGCTGTTGCGCGCCGGCGGACCGGCCATGCCGGCGGTCTACCTGGCGCCGCTGCTGCTGATGGTCGCGGCCTATATGGCCGCATTCGGCGCGCTCTGGCTGGTGCGTATCCGCGGCGAGGTCTGGCGCAGGCGCGCCGCGGTGCTGGCCATGCGCGCGGCGGTGTAAGATGACCTTCGACTTCGACGCCGGTCGCTACGCGCTCTTCGTCTGGCCCGCCTATGCGGTGACCGGCCTGGTCTTCGCCGTGCTCATCCTCGACAGCCTGCTGCGCACAAGGCGCTGGCGGCGCGCGGCAGAGGCGGCCAGGCCGGATGCGCCGCAATGAGGCGCTGGATCGCGCTCGCGCCGTTGCTCGTGCTCGTCGCGCTTGCGCTGCTGTTCGCCGGCTCGGCGCTGCGGCACGACCCGCACTATGTCCCGGCCGCCATGGTCGGCCAGCAGATGCCGGACGACAGCCTGCCGCCGCTGGCCGGCGGGACGCCGATCGGCCTGAAGGTGGCCGCGCCGCCAGGCAGCCTGGTCAACTTCTTCGCCTCCTGGTGTGCGCCCTGTCGCGAGGAGCATCCGGTGCTGCTGGCGCTGAAGGCCCAGGGCGTCCGCATCGTCGGTGTCGCCTACAAGGACAAGCCCGAGGCCATCAAGACGCTGCTGGCCCAGAATGGCGATCCGTACACGACCGTGCTCGCCGATCCCGACGGCCACGCCGGCCTGGATTTCGGCGTCTCCGGCGTGCCCGAGACCTTCCTGGTCGGACCGGACGGACGGCTCAGCGCAAAGATTGCCCTGCCGTTGACCCCGGACAGCGCCGACGCCCTGCTGGCTCACGGAGGCCAGCGTTAAGGCGACGTCAACCATAATCCGCCGAAGGCTAGCCGGGTCGCACCCTTGAGGTTCCGCCTTGGCCCTGCCGCCGATCTCCGGCCAGCCCGTCCCCACTACGCGCCCGATCGCCGATCCGCGCGCCGCCGCGCAACGCGCCTTCTTCCAGGCCGCGCTGGGTCGAGCCCAGGCGCCCCAGGCGACCACGCCGGCGCCGGCAACGCCGATGACCCGGGCTCAGGCCCCCGCGGCTGCGACGCCCCGCGCTGCCGCCGACGCCCAGGCTCCAGACCGCTCGGCCCGGCCAGGATCGATCCTGAACATCACGGTTTAGCGCCCCTTCTCCCTCTTGCGGGAGAAGGTGGCCCCGAAGGGGTCGGATGAGGGGTCGATAGCCCTATCCGGCCGGTCCCGCCGCTACCCGGAAATCTCAGTGCGACCCCTCATCCGTCAGCTTCGCTGACACCTTCTCCCGCAAGGGGGAGAAGGGACGCTGTGCTTAGCTGGACTGGATTTCTAGGCCGCGCCTGCGGGGATGCGCGGTGAAGCCTTCTTGGGCTTCTTCGCCTTAGCGGTCTTGGCAGGCGCTTTTGCGGCCTTGGCCGGCTTTGGCGACTTAGCCGGTTTCGCCATGGCTTTGGCGGTCTTGGCAGGCTTCGCGGCGGCGCGGGCCGGTTTGGCGGCCTTCGGCGTGCGCGCGGCGTTGGCCGGTTTCAGCGGCTTGGCCGCCTTGGCCAGTTTGGCCTTTTTCTTCTTCTTCTGTTTTGGCTCGCTGTCGTCGGCGACGGCTTCCGCCACCCGGCCCATGTCGCGCAGCACGCCCAGGAAGGCATCGCGCTTGCGGGTCGGCAACAGTTTGAGGATGCGCGCGTCGGCGGCGGCGACCTTCGGCTTGGCGGCCTCCAGCGCGGCGCGGCCGGCCTCGGTCAGGCTGACCGTGTTGGCGCGCGCATCGGCGGTCGAGCGCTGGCGGGCGAGCAGCGACTTGCCGATCATCCGCGCCACCAGGTCGGCCAGGGTCGAGCGGTCGATGCCGGTCGAGCGCACCAGGTCGGTCTGGGTCAGGCCCTCATGGGCGGCGACCGCGGCCAGCACGGCGTATTGCCGCTGAGTGACCGCGTCAGGGCCGGTCTCCTCGGCATAGATGTCCAAAGCCAGTTGCAGGGCCCGGTGCAACAGATGGCTGGGCGAGCGGTCGAGCGCTTTGCCGGTCTCGATTTTCCGGCCGGCCTTCTTGCTTCCCGGCTTCGTCTTGAGCTTCGCCATCGTCCAGGTCCCAAGTCAAACGGCCCGCATACAATTGCTATATTAGCGCGGCTGCATGTCGTTTTGAAGACATACCTTCCGTATACGCTGCATGACCGCGAATGAGCCTAATCGGTGGGCGGCGGCGGCGGTTCTTTTGTCTGCATATATTTCATCATGAAAGGGACCTGGCTGATCGAAAAGGCGACCACGCAGATCCACTGGCCCCAGACATGGAAGTTGACCCAGAACGCGTCGGTCTGGGTGCGCCAGACCGCTTCGTTCAGAGCGGCCATGACCAGGAAATAGAAGGCGTAGCGCAGGATCAGCTTGCGCCAGGCCACGTCCGGCAGGGCCAGAGCCTCGCCCAGCAGCCACTTCAGCGGATTGCGGCCCATCGCCATGCCGATCAAGAGCGCCGAGCCGAAAAGGACGTTCACGACGCTGGGCTTGATCTTGATGAAGCGCGGGTCGTGGAAGAAGAGCGTCAGTCCACCGAAGACCAGGGCGAAGCCGCCGGCGATCAGCGGCATGGGCGCGAGGCGCCGCTCGGCGATCAGCCCGACCAGCAGCGAGACCGCCGACCCGCCCATCAGCCACCAGGTCGCGCCGGTCAGGTCGCGGGGCCCATGGCCGCCGGCCGCCAGCATCCAGCCGATCGGGCCGGCGGCGGCGACAAAATGAAGGCGGAGGAAATAGGCCAGGCCGAAGGCGGCGATGCCGCCGTAATCAACCACCAGGCGGATGGCCTTATGCGCCGTCCTGGTCTTCGGTGTCGCCTCGGTCACGCCGCGTCCAATCCGACCAGGGTCCGGGAAAAGGCCTGGGCGTCGAAATCCTGCAGGTCGTCGATCCCCTCGCCGACGCCGATCAGCTTGATCGGCGCGTCCGAGGCCTGGGCCACCGGCACCAGCACCCCGCCGCGCGCGGTGCCATCGAGCTTGGTCATGACGATGCCGGTGACGCCGGCGGTGTTGCCGAAGATGTTCTCCTGGGCCAGTGCGTTGCGACCCACAGTGGCGTCAAGCACCAGCAGCGTCTCGTGCGGCGCGTCCGGATCGACCTTCTTCAGCACCCGTACGATCTTCAAAAGCTCATCCATCAGTCCGGTCTTGTTCTGCAGCCGCCCGGCGGTGTCGATCAGCACGACGTCGTAACCCTCGGTCTTGGCGAGTTCACAGGCGTCGAACGCGAGGCCGGCGGCATCTGATCCCGTGGGACGCGAGATAAATCCGGCGTGGGCGCGATCGGCCCAGATCTTCAGCTGTTCGACCGCCGCGGCCCGGAAGGTGTCGCCGGCCACCACCAGCACCCTGGCGCCCCGCCCAGTCAGGTCGGCGGCGATCTTGCCCAGCGTGGTGGTCTTGCCAGATCCGTTGACGCCGACGAACAGCACCACGTAGGGGCGCGGGCCGCAAAGCGCGTCGAAGCGGCCCTGGCGCGGCAGGAGTTCGGCGGCGATCGCCTCGGCCAGGGCGTGCTTCACCTCGTCCTCGTCGGACACGCGGCCGAAGCGATGTTCGGCGAAGCGGGCGGTGATGCGGCCGGCGGCGTGCGGGCCGAGATCGGCCTCGATCAGCATGTCCTCGAGCGCGTCGAGCTGCTCCTGGTCGAGCGGCTTCTTGACGAAGGTCGAGACCATTTGGTCCGACATCTGTCGCGACGAGCGCGACAGGCCGTCGGCCAAGCGGCGAAACCAGCCGGGTTTGCGAGCGTCGGCATCGCTCATCCGGCGGCGCCTTCCGTGGGCGGCCAGGTTTCCGTGTCATGGTCGGGATGCTGGTAGGAGACCACTTCCGCCTGCCAGGGCGCCTGTCCGTCGGGCCGCACAGGCAAGCCGGCGAGATCGCCGAACCAGGGCATCTTGCTTGAGAAATCCATCTGGATCACCGGCCGAATCGCGGTCGAATCGTCAAAGGCGCCGATAGACAGTTCCACGACCTGCCGGTTCCACTCGAAGGTCAGCGGGGTTCCGCACGCCGCGCAGAAACCGCGCGCCACCTTGTTCGAACTCTGAAAATGCGCCGGCGCGCCTCGCGTCCAGCGCAGGTTCTCGCCGCCGACAAACGCCCCGAAGACCCCGCCGTTGGCCTTCTGGCACATGCGGCAATGACAGATGGACGCGCGCCCGAGCGGTGCATCGACGGCAAAGCGCACCGCGCCGCACTGGCAGCCGCCGGTCAGGGTCTCGCTCATGCCAAGGCTCCGATCGCTCTGGTCCCATCATGGCCGGTGACCGTGAGCGGAACGATCGCGCCGGCCTGGGCTTCGCCGTCGAAGGCGATCTCGGTGAAGTCGTCGGCCCGCGCCAGCCCCGGCCGCTCGACCAGGCCCCGCACCTTGCGGCCGACCTGCGCCTGCAGATGCCGGCCGAGCCCGGCCGCGCCGGCGCCGCGCAGGCGTTCCGCCCGCGCCTTGACCACCGCGCGCGCCACCGCCGGCATGCGCGCCGCCGGGGTGCCCGGCCGGGCGCTGTAGGGGAAGACGTGCAGATAGGCCAGGCCCGCCTCTTCGATCAACGACAGGGTGTTTTCAAACATCGCGTCGGTCTCGGTTGGGAAGCCGGCGATCAGGTCGGCGCCGAAGGCCACCTCCGGACGCACCGCCCGCACCGCGGCGATCAGGGCCAGCGACTGGGCGCGGCTATGGCGGCGCTTCATCCGCTTCAGGATCATGTCGTCACCGGCCTGCAGCGACAGGTGTAGATGCGGCGCCAGCCGCGGTTCCTCGGCTAGGCAGGCCAGCAACTCGGCGTCGATCTCGGCCGCGTCGATCGACGAGAGCCGCACGCGCGGCAGTTCGGGAACCAGGCGCAGAATGCGGCGCACCAGATGGCCCAGACTGGGCGCGCCCGGCAGGTCGCCGCCCCAGGAGGTCAGGTCGACGCCGGTCAGCACCACCTCGGCGCAACCGTCGGCGGCCAGGCGGCGCACGGCCTCGACCACCGCGCCGGCGCCCACCGAGCGCGAATTGCCGCGCCCATAGGGGATGATGCAAAAGGTGCAGCGGTGGTCGCAGCCGTTCTGGATCTCGACATAGGCCCGCGCCCGGCCGTTGCGGTCAGCGACCACTGGCGCCGCCGATTCGTGCACGGAGAAGATATCAGCGACATTGATCCGGTGGGTCGGGGCCGAGGCGGCATAGGCGCTCTCTTGCGTCTTTTCCGCATTGCCAAGCACAAGGTCGACCTCGGCCATGTCGGCGAAGCTTTGGGGATCGATCTGGGCGGCGCAGCCGGTGACGATCAGGCGCGCGCCTGGCCGCTCGCGGCGGGCCTTGCGGATGGCCTGGCGCGCCTGACGCACGGCTTCGCCGGTGACCGCGCAGGTGTTGAAGACCACGGCGTCGGCCAGGCCGCCGGCGTCGGCCCGCGCCCGGATGACCTCGGATTCATAGGCGTTGAGGCGACATCCGAACGTGACGACCTCGAGCCCGCTCACGGCAGGGTCCCGGTAAACTCGACCTCGGTTGGACCGGTCATCAGCACGTGGCCGTCGGCCTCGCGCCACTCGATCTCGAGTTCGCCATTGGTGAGCTCGACGGTTGCCTTGCGGTCCGTCAGCCCGCGCCGGGACGCCGCGACCAGGGCCGCGCAGGCGCCCGTGCCGCAGGCCTTGGTCTCGCCGACGCCGCGCTCCCAGACCCGCAGGCGGATGCGGTCGCGTCCGGCGATCTCGGCAAAACCGACATTGGTCCGTTCCGGGAACAGGTGATGGTGTTCGATCAGCGGCCCGACCTCGACCACCGGCGCGGACGCAACGTCGGGCACGAAGAAGACCACATGGGGATTGCCCATGCCGACGCAGCCGGGCGTGTGCAGGACCGGGGCGTCGATCGGCCCGACCTGCAGTTCGATATTGCGGGTGTCCATGGCCTCGGCGAGCGGAATATCGCGCCAGTCGAGCCCAGGTTCGCCCATGTCGAGGGTGATGGTGCGCCCTTCGACCCGGCGGGCGCTTAAGATGCCGGCGGCGGTTTCGAACACCGCCTCGTCCTTGCCCGACGCCTCCATCAACAGCCAGGCGACGCAGCGCGAGCCGTTGCCGCAGGCGCCGACTTCGCCGCCATCGGCGTTCCAGAAGCGCGCAAAGGCCTCGGCGCGGCTGGACGGCTCGATGGCGATCAGCTGGTCGCAGCCGATGCCGCGTTCCCGGTCGGCGATGGCCCGCACCTCGGCGCACGCCGGCGCGAAGGCGCCGAACGGGCTGTCGGTGCGGGCCTCGACGACGACGAAGTCGTTGCCAAGTCCGTTCATCTTGAGGAACGGGCGGTTCATGGCCGCCGCATATAGGCCGGCCCGCGGGAAAAATCACGCGAGCCGGACCTTGGCCATCAAAGCGTCAGGCGTTTTCGACCGCGCCAGCGGCGGCGTCGAGCGCCGCGGCGATGGCCTGGACCTGGGTCTCGTCCAGCGGACCGCGTCCCAACCGATAGCGCAACGCCACCTGCAGGTTCTGCATGGCGCGCAGGATCTGCGGCGCATTGCGGCCGCGATTGTTGGTGGCCACCTCGGCCATGCGGGCGAACAGCGCCTCGACCGCCTTGGCCTGTTCGGCCAGCAGGGCCTCGCCCTCGGGCGTGACGGTGTAGAGTTTCTTGCCGCTGTCGCCCTCGGCCTGGACCTTGGCGTAACCCATGTCCTCCAGCAGGGTCAGCGTCGGATAGACGACTCCGGGGCTGGGCGCATAGGCGCCGCCGACGGCCTCCTCGACCGCCTTGATCAGTTCGTAGCCGTGCCGCGGCTTGTCGGCGATCAGCTTGAGCAGAACCAGGCGAAGATCGCCCTGTTCGAAGACCCGGTCGGGCCGCCCATGTCGGCCGAGGCCGCGCGGGCCGCGATGCCCATGTTCCGCCCAGCCGAAACCATGGCGGGCGTGATGTTCACGATGAAAACGATGCATATTCGATCCTTGTTAGATATATCGTTGATGCAGATATATCTAACTTGCATCGAATTGCAAGTGGCTTTCTCTGGCGGGGACGAAAAATCCGACGAGTCGTGATAGTCTGCGGGCTCGTCTCTCGAGGAGATCGCCGATGTCCGCCATGATCCTCGCCGCCGCCCTGGCCCTGGTTCCGCCGACGCCGGCTCAGGTCGCCGCCTGCCACCCAGCGCAGACGACGTCCACCGCCTCGGCCGCGCCCTTGCAGCCCAGGCGCCTGGGCGACCTGCCGGCCGCCTATCTGATGCGTGCGGTGCTGCGCCGTGTCGGTCCCTGCAGTGTTTCGGATGTGCGCAAGGACGGCGCCTGGGTGCACACCCTGGACGGCGTCGCGCCGACCGCGCCGACGCCTGCCAACCGCTAGACCGCGCGCAGGGTCTCGGCCAGCAGCCGGCCCTCGACGCCGCGGCTAGAGCCGGCGCGCCAGGCGACCACGATCTGGCGGCTGGGATGGGCGGTCGCCACCCGGCGGATGCTGATCGGCGCCTCTTCGGCCAGGCCCGCCTCCACCGCCATCGCCGGCAGGAAGGAGACGCCGAGCCCCGAGCCGATCATCTGCACCAGCGTCGGCAGCGAGGTGGCGGTGAAGGTCCCCTCGTCATTGGCCTTCGGCGGCTCGATGCCGCAATTGGCCAGCACGTGTTCGCGCAGGCAGTGGCCGTCTTCGAGCAGGATCAGCCCGGCCTCGGCCAGCCGCTCGGGCGCGATGGCGTCCGGGCCGACCAGCGGGTGGTTGGCGGGCAGGGCGGCCATCAGCTCGTCTTCGCCGACCGGGGCCGTCTCCAGGCCTTGGGTATCGTAGGGCATGGCGATCAGGGCCGCGTCCAGGGCGCCGGCCTTCAGCGCCGCGATCAGCTTCTGGGTCTGGTCCTCGCGCAGGAAGAGCTTCAGTTTAGGAAACCGCGTGCGCAGCGCCGGCAGGGCCTTGGGCAACAAGAAGGGGGCAATGGTCGGGATCACCCCCAGCCGGAACCGTCCGGAGAGCGGCTGGCCGGCGCTCTTCGCCGCCTGCACCAGGTCCTCGGCGCGGGCCAATATGTCGGAGGCGCGCGACACCGCCTCCTCGCCGATCGGCGTCAGGATTACGCCGGCGCGGGCGCGGTCGACGACGGCTGCGCCCAGGATCTTCTCCAGCTCCTGCACCCCGGCCGAGAGCGTCGGCTGGGTGACGTGCGCCGCCTCGGCCGCCCGGCTGAACGAGCCGTGCTCGGCCAGCAGCTTCAGATAGTGCAGCTGGCGCAGCGTCGGGAGCATGCCGGCGATATAGGCCCGCTCGATGCTAATTCACAGAACAATCGAGCGGGCTTCTGGGAGGGTCGGCCACGCGCCGAAGCCGACGCTTTGCGCGTTCCGGCGCCTGCGCACTGACGAGCTTTGCCCCTGCAATCGCTCGGTTGGCGGTGATAGGCTGCTGGGCCTGAGGGGGTAGCAGATGAGTCTCGACGCGCTTCGTGAGTCCTTGCCGGCCTATGCCAAGGACCTGAACCTCAACCTGTCCTCGCTGATCGCCGAAAGCCTGCTCACCAATCAGCAGAAGTGGGGCTGTTTCGTCGCATCGGCCTATGCCGTGGGCGTCCCGGCGGTCGTCAAGGCGGTCGAGGCGGCCGCCGCCGAGGCCGGCCTGTCGGAGGCCGCCAACAGCGCGGCCAAGGCGGCGGCGGCGATCATGGGCATGAACAATATCTATTATCGGGCGCTGCACCTGATGCACAATCCGGAGTACCGCACCCTGCCGGCCCGGCTGCGCATGAACCTGATGGGCAATCCCGGCGTCGACAAGACCGACTTCGAGCTCTGGTCGATGGCGGTCTCGGCGATCAACGGCTGCGGCGCCTGTCTCGACGCCCACGAGACCGAGCTGAAGAAGCGCAGCGTGCCCAATACCGCCATCCAGGCCTCGCTGCGCATCGCCGCGGTGGTCAATGCGGTCTCCCGCGTGATGGCGGCCGAGGCGGCGGCGAACGGCTAAGAACGGACACCCTCGCCCAGAACCTGTTCATCGATAGGCGGAAGCCGATCGTGCGGCTCGCGGTCGCGGCCCCGGGGCAGCTGAGTCGAAAGGGCTGGCAAAGCCTGCGCCGGCGGCCTATATTCTGCTTCACATCGATCGTTAGCGCTGGATGGCGTTTTCGAGCGGCGGCCCAAAAGGCCAGCCGCTTTTTTGTTGGTTCGAGGAACCTGATTTGCGCGGCAAGACGCGTGAGGATCGCTCCGTGCTGGAGCTCATCGACCCGATCGCCGAGGCGATGGGTTATGAGATCGTGCGCGTGCGCTTCACGGGCGGGACCCAGTCCCGGCGGCTGCAAATCATGGCCGAGGATGCCCACGGCGACATGAATGTCGAGGACTGCGCCAGGCTGTCGCGCGCCATCGGCGAGGTGTTCGAGAGCGCCGATCCGATCGAGGGCGACTATCTGCTTGAGGTCTCCAGCCCCGGCGTCGACCGGCCGCTGACCCGACTGAAGGATTTCGTGGCCTACGAAGGCTTCGAGGCGCGGCTGGAGCTCGACCGGCTGGCCGATGGCCGCAAGCGCTTCAAGGGCGAACTGGCCGGGGTCGAGGGCGAGAACATCGCCATCGACCTGGAGGGCGAGGAAGCGACCGCGCTGGTGCCCTTTTCCTGGATCATCGAGGCCAAGCTCGCCCTGACCGACAAGCTTCTCAAACGCGGCGCCGAGCAGCGCGCTGCGCGACTTCAACACGAACAGGCGTCCACGGACGCAAATCCGGAGTAGATCCCATGGCTCTCAGCGGCATTTCCGCCAACCGCCTCGAACTTCTGCAGATCGCCGACGCGGTGGCGCGCGAGAAGTCGATCGAGCGCGAAATCGTCATCGAAGCGATCGAGGAGGCGGTGCAAAAGGCCGCCCGCAGCCGCTACGGCGCCGAGCACGACATCCGCGTCCACATCGACCAGAAGACCGGCGAGACCACCATCACCCGCGTCGTCACCGTGGTCGACGACGAGGAGCCGATCGAGAACACCTACGCCTTCAAGAGCCTGGCCGACGCCAAGCTGGACGACAAGGAGGCCGTGGTCGGCAAGACCTATACCGAGGTGCTGCCGCCCTTCGAGTTCGGCCGGGTGCAAACCCAGATGGCCCGGCAGGTGGTGACCGGGAAGGTCCGCGACGCCGAGCGCGAGCGCCAGTACGAAGAGTTCAAGGATCGCGTCGGCGAGATCGTCAATGGCTCGGTCAAGCGGGTCGAGTACGGCAACATCGTCGTCGACCTCGGCCGCGGCGAAGGCGTCGTGCGCCGCGACCAGGCCATCCCGCGCGAGAACTTCCAGGTCGGCGACCGTATCCGCAGCTACATCTATGACGTCCGGCGCGAGGCCAAGGGCCCGCAGATCATGCTGTCCCGCGCCCACGGCGGCTTCATGGCCAAGCTGTTCGCGCAGGAAGTCCCCGAGGTCTATGACGGCGTCATCGAGATTCGCGCCATCGCCCGCGATCCCGGCAGCCGCGCCAAGATGGCGGTGGTTTCCAACGACAGCTCCATCGACCCGGTCGGCGCCTGCGTCGGCATGCGCGGCAGCCGCGTCCAGGCGGTGGTCGCCGAGTTGCAGGGCGAGAAGATCGACATCATCCCCTGGTCGCCGGACGAGGCCGCCTTCCTGGTCAATGCGCTCGCGCCCGCGGAAGTCTCCAAGGTGGTGATGGACGAGGAGGACGAACGGGTCGAGGTGGTGGTGCCCGACGAACAGCTGTCGCTGGCCATCGGCCGCCGCGGCCAGAACGTCCGCCTGGCCAGCCAGCTGACCGGTTGGCAGATCGACATCATGACCGAGAGCCAGGAGAGCGAGCGCCGCCAGCGCGAGTTCGCCGAGCGCACCCAGCTGTTCCAGGAAGCGTTGGACGTCGACGAGGTGATCGCCCAGCTGCTGGTCACCGAAGGCTTCGCCACCGTCGAGGACGTGGCCTATGTCGACGCCTCGGAGATCGCCGCCATCGAAGGCTTCGGCGAGGACACCGCCGAGGAGCTGCAGGCGCGCGCCCGCGACTTCCTGGAAAAGGAAGCCGCCGAATACGACGACAAGCGCCGCGAACTGGGCGTCGAGGACGGCCTGCTGGAAATCGAAGGCGTCACCCTGCCGATGAGCGTCGCGCTCGGCGAAGGCGAGGTGAAGTCGGTCGAGGACCTGGCCGGCCTGGTGCCCGACGACCTGCGCGGCTGGTTCGAAAGCAAGGACGGTGAGCGGGTGCGCGAAGCGGGCGTGCTGGAGAGTTTCGCGCTGACCCCGGAGGCCGCCGAGGCGCTGATCATGCGCGCCCGCGTGGCCATGGGCTGGATCGAGCCCGAACCGGAACCCGAGGTCGAGGAAATGGTCGACGGCGAGTTCGCCGAGGACGAAACGACCCTGGCCGAGGCGGGCGAGAGCGCCTGACCTGACCTCCGCCCCAACTCACGCCCCCACCCACGCTCTGGCCCATCGCGAGCGGCGCGACCTCGTCTCCGGCGAGGTGATGGACGAGGCCAGGCTGATCCGCTTCGTCGCCGGACCGGATGGGGCGGTGACGCCGGACCTGGCCGCCAAGCTGCCTGGACGCGGCCTGTGGGTCGCGGCCAACCGCACCGCGATCGAGGCGGCGGCGGCCAAAGGGGGGTTTTCGCGCGCCGCCAAGACCAGGCTTTCCGCCGGCGCCGGCCTGGCCGATCTGGTCGAGCGCTTGCTGGCGGCGCGGATTCTGGCGGGGCTTGGCCTTGCACGGCGCGCCGGGACGCTTACCTCCGGTTTCGAGAAGGTCCGCGCGGCCATCGCCACCGACAAGGCGGCCTGGCTGATCGAGGCGGCGGACGGCGCGGCGGACGGACGGCGCAAGCTGGTCAGCCTCGCCGAAAGACGTCCGAACCCGCCCCGCGTCCTGGCCGCCTTTACATCGGGCGAATTGGGTTTGGCCTTGGGGGGCGAAAATGTGATACACCTCGCCTTCCTTGCGGGACGAGGCGCCCAGCGCTGGACAGTTGATGTCGAGCGATTTTCCGGCTTTCGTCCGCTCCTTCCTCAGAGTTGGCGCGAGGAGCCTTGAATGTAGGCGAGGCGGCCCTGGCCGCACCGCTCGCGTTCGCCTATGGACGCGCAATGCAACCCACGCGCCCGGTCCTCAAGTCGGGAGCGGGCTGGTTTTGAGTAAAATCGACGGATGAGCGACGCCAACGACGACAATAACAACCGAGCCGGTGGCGGCATGCGCGCGCCCCTGACGCTGAAGCCGCGCCCTGGCGCGGTCAGCGCCGGCACGGTCAAGCAGAGCTTCAGCCACGGCCGCTCGAAGACCGTCGTGGTCGAGACCAAACGCCGGCGCGTCGATGCGCCGGCCGGCGGTGTCGGCGGCCTTGGCGGCCCTTCGGCGGCGGAAAAGCGCGCCGCGCTCGATGTTCGTCCGCGCGAACCGGCCGCCGCGCAACCGCGGCCCGCGGCGCCGGCCAGTTCGGGTCTCAACCTCTCCGCCGAAGAGTTGCGCGCCCGCCAGCGCGTACTGGAGGCCGCGCGGATCGACGCCGAGCGCCGTGAAGCCGAAACCGCCAAGGAACAGGCCGCCCGCCTGGCGGAAGAGGCGCGCCAAAGCGCGGCCGCAGCCGCGGCCGCCGCGCCCGTCGCCACCGAAACCGCCGAGCCGGCGGCCGCGACCCCGGCCCCTGTCGCCGAGGCGGCGCCAGCCGCGCCGGTGGAGCGGCCGGTCGAACGCGCGCCGGAGCCGGTCCGCGCCGCGGCGCCCGTCGCCCGCACGGAACCCCGTCCCGAACCCCGCCCCGAGCGTGAACCGCAACGCCGCGACGAACGCGTCTCCACCACCACCTATCGCCCCGAACGCGCGCCCAGCCCCTCCTATGGCCGGCGCGCCGAAAGCGACCGTCCCGACCAGCCAGTCCGCGAGGCGCGGCCGACCGGCGAGCGCCCGCAGCGCGCCGGCGAGACCGTGCGCTATTCGGCGCTGGCGCCGCGTCCGGCGCCCAGCCGCGACGGCGCCGCGGCGCGTCCGCGTACGCCCGGCAGCGGCATCGGCCGCCCGGAGCTCGCCCCCGCAACGCCCGAGATCCAGCGCGCCACGCGCCAGGCGCCGCGTCCAGGCGGCGGACTGCTCGACCGGCGTCCCGACGACGATGACGACGGCGCGACCAGCCGTGGCAAGGGCGCGCCGGGCAAGGCGGTCAGCCGCGTCAAGGGCGCGCCGCAGCGCCGCGAAGGCCGTCTGACTATCCAGGCCGTCGCCGGCAATGACGACGAGGCGGTCGAACGCATGCGCAGCCTGGCCTCGGTGCGCCGGGCACGCGAACGCGAACGCGAACGCCGCAAGGGCGGTGGCCAGGAACAGGCCAAGATCGCCCGCGAAGTGGTCATTCCCGACGTCATCACCGTCCAGGATCTCGCCGGCCGGATGGCGACCCGCGGCGTCGAGATCATCAAGTTCCTGATGCGTCAGGGGCTGATGCTGAAGATCAACGACGTGATCGATTCCGACACCGCCGAGCTGGTGGCGACCGAGTTTGGCCACACCGTCCGCCGCGTCTCGGAATCCGACGTCGAAGAGGGCTTCATCGGCGCCGAGGATGTCGACGACCACCTGCTGCCCCGTCCGCCGGTTGTCGCGGTCATGGGTCACGTCGACCACGGCAAGACCAGCCTGCTCGACGCGCTGCGCGCCACCGACGTCGCCGGCGGCGAGCATGGCGGCATCACCCAGCATATCGGCGCCTATCAGGTGCGGCTGAAGGACGGCGAGCGTGTCACCTTCCTCGACACCCCCGGCCACGCGGCCTTCTCGGCCATGCGCGCCCGCGGCGCCAACGTCACCGACATCGTGGTTCTGGTGGTGGCCGCCGACGACGGCGTCATGCCGCAGACCATCGAGGCGATCAATCACGCCAAGGCGGCCGGCGCGCCGATCATCGTGGCGATCAACAAGATCGACAAGCCCGACGCCGATCCGACCAAGGTGATCAACGAGCTTCTGCAGCACGAGATCGTCGTGGAATCCTTGGGCGGCGACACCCAGGCCATCGAGGTCTCGGCGACCCAGAAGCTCGGCCTGGACCATCTCATCGAGGCCATCCTGCTGCAGGCCGAGGTCATGGACCTGCGCGCCAACCCCGATCGCGACGCCGACGGCGTGGTGATCGAGGCCAAGCTGGATCGCGGCCGCGGCGTCGTCGCCACCGTGCTGGTCAAGCGCGGCTCGCTGAAGCGCTCCGACATCGTCGTCGCCGGCGCCAACTGGGGCCGCGTGCGGGCGCTGATCAACGAGCGCGACGAACAGGTCGACGCCGCCGGCCCGTCGGAACCGGTCGAAGTGCTCGGCCTGGACGGCACGCCCGATCCCGGCGAGCCTTTCGCCGTGGTCGAGAACGAGGCCCGCGCCCGCGAACTCACCGACTATCGTATCCGCCAGAAGCGCGAGCGCACCGTGACCCCGACCGGCACGCCGGGCGCCTCGTTGGCCGACATGATGGCCAAGCTGCAGGACAAGAAGGTCTCGGAACTGCCGCTGATCATCAAGGCCGACGTGCAGGGCTCGGCCGAGGCCATCGTCGGCTCGCTGGCCCAGATCTCCACCGACGAGGTGCGCGCCCGGATCATCCATTCCGCCGCCGGGGCCATCAACGAGAGCGACGTCATGCTGGCCAAGGGACTGGGCGCCCCGGTTATCGGCTTCAACGTCCGCGCCTCGAAACAGGCCCGCGAACTGGCCGAGCGCGAAGGCGTCGAGATCCGCTACTACGCGATCATCTACGACCTGCTCGACGACATCAAAGCCGTGCTGTCGGGCATGCTGTCGCCGATCCAGCGCGAAACCCTGCTGGGCAACGCGCGCGTGCTGGAGGTATTCGACATCTCCAAGGTCGGCAAGGTCGCCGGCTGCCGCGTCACCGACGGGGTGGTGCGCAAGGGGGCCCGGGTGCGGATCATCCGCGACGACGTGGTCACCCTCGAACTCGGCACCCTGCAGACGCTGAAGCGCTTCAAGGACGAGGTCAACGAGGTCCAGTCCGGCCAGGAATGCGGCATGAACTTCGGCTTCCAGGACATCAAGGTCGGCGACGTGATCGAGTGCTTCACCGTCGAAGAGATCCAGCGGACGCTCTAGGCCATGCGCATGGTCGCCACGATGCTGGGTCTGCTGCTGCTGGCCGCGCCCGGCCTGGCGCGCAGCCAGGGCGCCGAGCAGCCCATCCCCGGCGCGGGCGCATGGATGCTGTCCAGCGTGCCGCAATCGGGTTGTTTCGCCCGCTTGCAGGGCGTTCAGGTGGACAGCCTGCTGGCGGTCAACCGCGAGGGCAAGATGGTCATCGGCGCCGGGCGGCCCGAATGGAAGCTGCCCAGCGGTGAGGAGCCGGTCAGCCTGCGGATCGACGCCGCCGCGCCGGTGCAGCTGAAGGGCAGCCCGGTCGGCAACATCGTCATCGTGCTGATCACCGACGACGGCATGGCCCGCGCGCTGCGGAACGCCCAGCGGCTCAGCTGGACCCTGTCCACCGGACCCGCTGTCGCCAATGTCGGCGGCCTGGGCGCAGCCTTCGACGCCATTCGCGCCTGCACTCGCGCGCAGGCCCCGGCGCATTAGGCTCCGACGATCGCCTCTTCGACATCGCGAAGACGGTCCTTGCCGAAATAGAGCTCGCCGTCGACCCGAAAGCTGGGGCTGCCGAAGGCGCCGGCCTCGAAGGCGCGGGTGGTGTTATCGAGCAGGGTCTGTTTCACGTCCGGATCCTCGGTCCCGGCCATCAGGGCGGCGGCGTCCAGGCCGGATTCGGTTAGGGCGGCGGCGATCACCTCGGGATCGTCCATCTTCTTCGGCGCCTCCCACATATGATGGAAGACAGCGTCCACATAAGCCGCGAATACGCCCTGGCGCTGGGCGGCCACCGCGCCACGCATGATCTTCAGCGTATTGACCGGGAAGAACGGGTTGGCGCGATAGGCGGTCAGGCCGTGCTTGCGCACGAAGCGCTGGGTCTCCAGCCCCTCATAGGTCAGCTTGTTCTTGATGCCGGCGAAGGCCTCGGCCGGCGAGCGGTTGCCGGTGAGCTTGAAGAGGCCGCCGAGCAGGACCGGGACGTAGGTGAATTTCGCCGCGGTGCGCGCCTCGATCCCGGGGATGACCTTGTGGCTCAGATAGGCGTTCGGGCTGCCGAAATCGAAATAGAAGTCCACATTCGCCATCACCAAGTCTCCGCATAGGGGCGCAGGTCGAGTTCGTGGGTCCAGCCGTCGCGCGATTGCTGGTGCAGGGTCCAATAGGCCTCGGCGATGGAGGTCGGCTCCATCAGCCGTCCAGGCTCGATCTTGTCGGCCGCCTCCTGGCCTTGGGCGGCGGCGATGCGACCGCGCACGAAGGCGGTGTCGACGCCGGAATCGATCACCAGATGCGCCACGTGGATGTTCTGCGGCCCCAGTTCGCGGGCCATCGACTGGGCGACCGCGCGCAGGCCGAACTTGGCGGCGGAAAAGGCGGCGTAGCCCTTGCCGCCGCGCATGGAGGCGGTGGCGCCGGTGAAGAAGATCGACCCCTGGCCCCGCGCCAGCATCAGCTTGGCGGCCTCGCGTCCGGTCAGGAACCCGGCATAGCAGGCCATCTCCCAGACCTTGCGGAACACTCGCTCGGTGGTCTCAGTGACCGGGAAGTTGACGTTGGCCCCGACGTTGAAGATGCAGACCTCGAGAGGCCCAAGCGCATCGGCCTCAGCCAGGAAGGCGGTCACGCCCTCTTCGGACCGGGCGTCCAGGGTGCGGGCCTCGCAGCGGCCGCCGGCCGCCTCGATCTTGGCCTTCAGCGGCGCCAGCTGGTCGCCGTTGCGGCGGCCGGCGAAGACCGTGTAGCCCTCGGCCGCGAACCGCTCGGCGATGGCCGAGCCGATATAGTCGCCGGCGCCGACCACCGCGACTGTGGCGTTTCTCTGCTGCATCCTGGCCCCGCTCCCGCCTGCCCTTATAAGGTCGATATCGGCACGCTAAGCTGTCGCCGCAATAGCGTCTTGAAGGACTTTCCATGCCGGGACTTGGCCGTTTGGCGCTGATTGTCTGCGGGATCGCGCTGGCGCTCGCCGGTCCGGCGTCCGCGGCCAAGCGCATCTATTCCTATGATTCCGCCAATCCGCTGACCGAGCAGATGACCGAGGCCGGCCTGACCTTTGTCTTCGACAGGTCGTTCATGACCACCCGGGTGCTGCAGATCCTCGAAACCCATGACGTCGGGTCGGCGGACGTCAGGCCGGCATCCGAAGGCGAACTTGGCCGCGGCGGCCTTTCAGCCCTGATCGGCCCGAACGCCCACGAGCGCGCGCTTTACGAGATCGTCCCGAAAGGCGACGGCAAGGCGCTGATCCGCGCGCTCTGCCCGGGCGCCGACCGGGTCTTCCTGGCCTTCGGGCCGATCACCGCCGAACAGCCGCTGCGCATCCACGCCCTCGGCCACGACCTGAAGACAGGCGCGAGCCGGCTCTGCGTTACGCTGGACTACGCCTTCCACGGCGAGTGGGCGATCGGGCCGCCCGACCTGCCGCAACCGGACCGCAGCGATCGCTTCAACGACGCGCCGACCAATCACCGCTACTGACGCGCGCGGCGCCGATCGGCTAGGCTCGCCAGCCGAGGGGAGACCGACCATGGCCGATCGAGACGTGCTGGCGGCGTACGAGAGCTTCCCGTTCACCCACGGCCGCTGGACCCGCGAGGTGTTCCGGCGCGGAACCGGGCCGGCGGTGATCATCATCCATGAGATCCCCGGGCTTCACGAAGCGGTGGTGCGCTTCGCCGATCATGTGGCGGCGGCGGGGATGACCGTCTTCCTGCCCAGCCTGTTCGGCAAGCCGGGCAAGCCGGTGACCATCCCCTATGCCCTGAGCTCGATGGTCTCGGGCATCTGCATCCGGCGCGAATTCCACGTCTGGGCCGGGACCGGATCGAGCCCGATCGTCGACTGGCTGCGCGCGCTGGCCCGCCAGGCGCACGGCGAATGCGGCGGCAAGGGCGTCGGCGCGGTCGGCATGTGCTTCACCGGCGGCTTCGCGCTGGCCATGATGACCGAGCCCGCCGTGGTCGCGCCGGTGCTGTCGCAGCCGTCGCAACCGGTGTTCGGCAAGGACAAGGCGAAGGTCATCGACGCCTCGCCGGCCGAGATCGCCTGCGCCAGGCGCCGCTTCGAGGACGAGGACCTGTCGATGATCGGCCTGCGCTTCAAGGGCGACGGCCTGGTCCCCGCGGCGCGGTTCGAGACTCTGAAGCGCGCGTTCGGCGACCGGTTCGAGGCCATCGAGATGGACGACGCCGACGCTCTGCAGGGGACCGGAATGCAGCCGCATTCGGTGCTTACCCTGCATCTCGACGACCGGGCCGGTACCCCGACCAAGCTTGTGGAGGACCGCGTCATCGCCTTCTTCAAAGCCCGCACGGGAGCCTGAGTTACAAGGATCGTCCATGACCCGCGCCCGGCTCGTTCTCACCTTCGCGCTCGCCATCCTGGCCCAGGCCTGCGCCGCGACCACCCAGCTCAGCGCTGGCAATGACATCCACGCCTTCCTGCTGTCGATCCGCGACGACGACCAAGCCCGTTTCGACGCCCACGTCGATCGCGCCGCCTTGAAATCGCAGCTGCGCGCCAAGCTTATCGTCGACGCCTCGCGCAAGAGCGACGACCTGGGGGCCTTGGCCGCCGTGGTGGCGCGGCCGCTGGTGAACTTCGCGGTGGACAATCTGGTGCAGCCGGAGGTGTTCCGGGCCGCTGCGGCCGAGCTCGGCTATTCCGCCGATCGCCCGATCCCCAACACCCTGCTGATCGCCCAGGCGCTGAAGCCCATCGATGCGACCCACGTCTGCGCGACCAAGAAGCGCGACGGCCCCTGCATCTTCGACTTCACCGACGAGGGCGGCGTCTGGCGGCTGACCGCCTTCGAGGGCGACCGCTCGCTGCTGCGCCTGCCCAGAGGGCTTTAGACGGCGACTTGCGGTATGATCCGCGCCAATGTCGAAACGGGACGGCCTCGTTCGTCATAGGAACAGGTCAGCGGAGGAAGCCAGCATGTTCAGCGACCCGAACGGTCCAGCCCTTGTCGCCTATTCGACCACCTGCCTTGTGCTCAGCGCCAACCTGATCGTCCTTTGGGTCTATAGCGGCGCGGTCCGCGCCCGCGGCGGGGTGGCGATCAATCCCGAGGACGCCGCGCGCTTCGGCGCCCAGCACGCCGAGCATGATCCGCCGGCGGTGGCCCGCGTCCTGCGGGCGCACGCCAACGCCCAGGCGACCATCTATCCCTTCCTGTTGCTGGGGCTGGCCTTCGTGCTCGCCGGCGGCTCGTACGCGGTCGCGGTCACCCTCTTCAGCCTCTTCACGGTCGCGCGGATCGGCCACTCCATCGCCTACCTGGGCGGCAGACAGCCCTGGCGGACGATCTTCTTCGCGGTCTCGGGCCTGTCCCTGATCGCGCTGATGATCGCGCTGATCTGGGTCCTTGTCGCCGGCGCCCTCGGCCACTAGCGGCGAGCGACACCGTCGTCGAACAGCCGGGCCAGCCACTGGTAGTAGCCCGGCTGGGTCTTCGCCAAGTGGACGCGGGTATAGGGCTCGCGGGTGGTGGCGCCGACCAGGTAGGTCGCGGCGGTCATGGCGAAGAAGTCGCCGTTGCCCTGCAGCATCAGCGCCGTCTTCGGCCAGACGCGGGCGGCCATCGCCTCGCGCCGATAGCGGTCGATGTCCGGGTTGGACAGCCCGCCGGGCAGGCCGCGGTCGAGCCAGGCCTGCAACAGGCCGAGCAAAGCGATCGGCTTTCTCGGCTCCAGCCGCCGCGCGTTGAGCACGACGCCCAGAGCCCGCGTATAGCTGACCGCCTCGCGATTGTCGGCGACCACCAGGACAGGGACGCTGCGCATCAGGGCCAGGACGTCCGGTTTCAGCCCGGCGTGCTCGACCAGGTCCAGTTGGGCCTCGACCGCACGGACGGTCTTGTCGGCCGGCTGGCCGCGCGCCGAGCGCGAGGCGTCCACCTTCCAGCCGTGATAGGCGAAGACCAGCGGCGGGGCCGGGCGCGGGCGCACCAGACCGAAAAATGGCGGTCGCAGGACGGGCTGGCTGTCCGCTGTCGCGCCCAGTGTGGCGCAGGCCAGGACAAGCGCTGTGATGGTGCGGTTCAAGGCGCGCGCTTATCCTCCTGGCCGTCCCCGTCAGGCCTGGGCTGGACACCATGACCCGATCCGCGGCGTATTTCGAGGGCAAACCTCCGCTGGACAGGAGGGGCGCGTGCGGCTAGTGAGCCTGCCCTTTCGGCCAAGCCCATGCCCCGCAACGCAAAATTCAACGAACGACCCGCCGCGCGAAAGCCGCCCGCCGGCCCGAGCCAGCGGCAGTTGCGCGCCGGCGAGGTCGTGCGCCACGCCCTGGTCGAGATCCTGCGCGACGAGGATGTCGCCGACCCCGCCCTGGCCGGGGTCTCGGTGACCCTGACCGAGGTGCGCATCTCGCCCGATCTGAAGCACGCGCTCTGCTTCATCGAACCGCTGGGCGGCGAACACGCGGCGGAGGTGACCGCCGGCCTGAACCGCTGCGCGCGCTTCCTGCGCGGCCGTCTCGGCCACACCATCGAGCTTCGCTTCACCCCGGAGCTGAAATTCATCCACGACGAGAGCTTTGCCGAGGCCCAGCGCATGGAGCGCCTGTTCCACGACCCAAAGGTGGCGCAGGATTTGGCTGATCCCTCGGACTCAGACGCGGACTAGCCTGGTCCCTCGAAAACATGAACGCCAAAACAAATGCGCGTCCTTCTCCCCTTGCGGGAGAAGGTGGCCTCCGAAGGAGGTCGGATGAGGGGTCGTGCAGGCCTGTCAGCCAGCGCTTTTCCGCCAATCCGCGATCACGGTGCGACCCCTCATCCGTCAGCTTCGCTGACACCTTCTCCCGCAAGGGGAGAAGGGGCGCGAAGAGCGACCCTCGGCCTTTGGGGATGTTTTAGGTGGGACGTAGACGCAAAGGCCTGCCGATCAACGGCTGGGTGGTGGTGGACAAGCCCGAGGGCCTGGGCTCGACCCAGGCGGTGAGCCGGGTGCGGCGCGCGTTCGAGGCGCAGAAGGCCGGGCACGCCGGCACGCTCGATCCGCTGGCCACCGGCGTGCTGCCGATCGCGCTCGGCGAGGCGACCAAGACGGTCTCCTTTCTGATGGACGCCGACAAGGCCTATCGCTTCACCATCGCCTGGGGCGCCAACACCGCCAGCTTCGACCGCGACGGGGCGATCACAGAGACCTCAGACGTGCGGCCCACGGCTGAGGCCGCGGCCGAGGCGCTGCCGGCCTTCGTCGGCGAGATCGAGCAGATTCCGCCGGCCTTTTCCGCCATCAAGGTCGATGGCGAGCGCGCCTACGACCTGGCCAGGGCGGGGGTCGAGTTCGACCTGGCGGCGCGAGCGGTCACCATCCACTCCGCGCAGGTGGTCGCGGCGCCGGACGCCGATCACGTCGAGCTCGAGATCGTCTGCGGCAAGGGAACCTATGTGCGCAGCCTGGCGCGCGACCTGGCCATTCGCCTCGGCGCCTGCGGCCACGTCTCGGCGCTGCGCCGCACGCGGGTCGGGCCGTTCGGGGCCGAAAACGCGGTGACGCTGGAACAGCTTGAGGATCTGTGCCATAGGGGCGCTGGCTTGGAGGCTCTATCTCCGGTCGAGACCGCGCTGGACGACATCCCGGCGATGGCCGTGACCACCGAAGACGCTTTCAGGCTCTCGCAAGGGCGACCGATCGTTCTGCTTCCCAGACAGGTCGAAACGCTAAGGACGCGGCTCTCTGCTCCCGATGGGGCGGGGTTCGCGTCCCGCACCGTTTTGGCTACGCACAGGGGTGGGCCGGTCTCGATCTGCGAGATCAGGGCAGGGCAGTTACGCCCGGTCCGTGTGTTCAACCTTTAGCTACGGAGACCCCGATGTCGATTACAGCCGAACGCAAGGCTGAGCTGATCACCACCCATGCCCGGACGGAACGTGACACCGGCTCGGCGGAGGTGCAGGTCGCCATCCTGTCCGAACGGATCGCCAACCTCACCGAGCACTTCAAGATGCACAAGAAGGACAACCACTCACGTCGTGGCCTTCTGATGATGGTTTCGCAACGCCGCAGCCTGCTCGATCACCTGAAATCGTCCGACGCCGGACGCTATCAGGCGCTGATCGAGACCCTGGGCCTGCGCCGCTAGACAGACGAAACGCCCGCGAGAGCGGGTGTGATACAATAGAGTTTCGCTCGCGGCCGAGACGGGTCGGCGGCGATAGGAGCGGGATAAGGCCCGCATAGACACCGGGGGCCGCGAAAAGGTCCTCAATCCACCCGTCGATTGGAGAGGACTTCCGGACCCGCGAAGAGAAAAGCCGTTCCGCCCCTGTCCGTAGCCGCGAGGAAATGGGTCCTCGAGGCAAAAAGAAAGAACCAACCTAAAATGTTCGATATCAAACGCAAATCCATCGAATGGGGCGGGCGTAAGCTGACGCTCGAAACCGGCCGCATCGCGCGGCAGGCCGATGGCGCGGTGCTGGCCACCTATGGCGAGACCGTGGTCCTGGCCACCGTGGTGGCCGAAAAGTCGCCGAAGCCCGGCCTCGACTTCTTCCCGCTGACCGTCAACTACCAGGAACGCACCTATGCCGCCGGCAAGATCCCCGGCGGCTTTTTCAAGCGCGAAGGCCGGCCTTCGGAAAAGGAGACCCTGGTCTCCCGCCTGATCGACCGTCCGATCCGCCCCTTGTTCGTCAAGGGCTTCAAGCATGAGACGCAAGTTGTCATCACCGTCCTGGCTCACGACCTGGAGAACGATCCCGATATCGTCGCCATGGTCGCCACGTCCGCCGCGCTAACTCTGTCCGGTGTGCCCTTCATGGGGCCGATCGGCGCCGCGCGCGTGGGCTTCATCGACGGCGAATACGTGTTGAACCCCACCTCCGACCAGCTAGGCGAGGGCAACCGCATGGATCTGGTCGTCGCCGGGACCCAGGACGCGGTGATGATGGTCGAGTCCGAAATCCAGGAACTGACCGAAGATCAGGTTCTGGGCGGCGTCATGTTCGCCCACCGCGGCATGCAGCCGGTGATCGACGCGATCATCGAATTGGCCGAACATTCGGCCAAAGACCCCTGGGACTTCCAGGCCGAAGATATCTCCGGCCTGATCGGCAAGGTCACCGACCTGGTCGGCGAAGACCTGAAGTCGGCCTACAAGCTGCAGGCCAAGGCCGAGCGCCACACCGCGCTCTCCGCGGCCAAGGCCAAGGCCGCCACCGCCCTGGTCAAGTCCGAGGCTAATCCCGACGGCTACGACTCGTCCAAGTTCGGCGCCGCCTTCAAGGAATGCGAAGCGACGGTGCTCCGCCGCGACGTGCTCAAGACCGGCAAGCGCATCGACGGCCGCGCCGTCGACGTCGTCCGCCCGATCGTGGCGGAAGTCGGCGTCCTGCCGCGCGCTCACGGCTCGGCCCTGTTCACCCGCGGCGAAACCCAGGCCCTGGTCGTGGCCACCCTGGGCACCGGCGACGACGAGCAGTTCATCGACGCGCTGGAAGGCACCTACAAGGAAAACTTCCTGCTGCATTACAACTTCCCGCCCTACAGCGTCGGTGAAGTCGGCCGCATGAACGCTCCTGGCCGTCGCGAAATCGGCCACGGCAAGCTGGCCTGGCGCGCCGTGCGTCCCATGCTGCCGACCAAGGAAGAGTTCCCCTACACGATCCGCCTGGTCTCCGAGATCACCGAGTCGAACGGCTCGTCCTCGATGGCCACGGTCTGCGGCTCGTCGCTGGCAATGATGGACGCCTCGGTGCCCATGCAGAAGCCGGTCAGCGGCATCGCCATGGGCCTGATCCTGGAACCGGACGGCTATGTGGTGCTGTCCGACATCCTGGGCGACGAGGACCATCTCGGCGACATGGACTTCAAGGTCGCCGGCACCGCTGAGGGCATCACCTCGCTGCAGATGGACATCAAGATCGCCGGCATCACCGAGGAGATCATGCAAAAGGCGCTGGCCCAGGCCCGCGACGGACGCATCCACATCCTGGGTGAGATGGCCAAGGCCATTTCCGGCGCGCGCGAAGAACTCAGCGAATACGCTCCGAAGATCGAGACCATCACCATCCCCACCGACAAGATCCGCGAAGTGATCGGCACCGGTGGCAAGGTGATCCGCGAGATCGTCGCCACCACCGGCGCCAAGGTCGACATCAACGACGAAGGCACCGTCAAGGTGTCGGCGTCCGATGCGAACAAGATCAAGGCGGCGATGGACTGGATCAAGTCGATCACCCAGGAGCCCGAAGTCGGTCAGATCTACGATGGCAAGGTGGTCAAGCTGGTCGACTTCGGCGCCTTCGTGAACTTCTTCGGCGCCAAGGATGGCCTGGTGCACGTCAGCCAGATCTCCAACGAGCGCGTGGCGCGTCCCGCCGACGTGTTGCAGGAGGGCCAGATCGTGAAGGTCAAGCTGCTCGGCTTCGACGATCGCGGCAAGGTGCGGCTGTCCATGAAGGTGGTCGACCAGACCACCGGCGCGGACCTCTCCAAGGCCGAGGCGGTGAACGAGCCGGCCGAATAAGGCTGACGACCTCATCGACGTGATCTAACAGCGGGCGGCTCAGCGATGAGCCGCCCGTTATTGCTTGCGACCAGAGAGCCGCCCATGACCCGCATTCTCGCCTACCAACCTTCGTTCAAACGCGTCGAGGCGCGCCTGCCCGCCGCCGCGAAGGACGTCGAGTTCGTGACGGTCGACGATAGCGGCGTCCTGAAGCTGAACGGCCGCGAGATCGCCATCGAAGAGGCCAATCCCGATGTCGGCTGGATGTCGGTGGAGCTGTTCGGGGCGCCGGCGTCGCGCAACTTCTTCATTACCCTCCTGAAGGCGCCTGGGCTGAAATGGGTGCAGAGCGCCGCGGCCGGATTCGACAACCCGGCCTTCAAGAGCCTGGTCGGCAACGGCGCCCGGCTGACCACCAACAACGCCCAGGCGCTCAGCATGGCGGAATACGTCCTCTGGGGCGTGCTCGAGCATTTCCAGCGCGGCGGCGAGCGCCGCGCGGCGCAGGTGAAGCATGAGTGGGTGAGGCTGCCCTATCGCGAGATCGGTCGCATGCGCTGGCTGATCGTGGGCTTCGGTGCCATCGGCCAGGCGGTCGCCGTGCGCGCGGCGTCGTTCGGGGCGCACATTACCGGCGTCCGCCGCACGCCGGGGCCGCATCCCCTGGCCCAGGCCATGGCGACGCCCGACCAGATCAGATCGCTGTTGCCTGAGTCCGACGTGGTGGTGCTTTTGGTTCCGCTCAGCTCGGCCACCGCCAAGATGGTCGACGCCGGCTTCCTGGCCGCGATGAAGCCGGGCTCCGTGCTGGTCAATATCGGCCGGGGCGATCTGGTCGACGAGCCGGCCCTGCTGGCGGCGCTGGAGGCGGGCAAGCCCGAGCACGCCCTGCTCGATGTGTTCCAAGAAGAGCCGCTCCCGGCCGACAGCCCGTTCTGGGACCATCCGCGGGTGACGCTGACCGGCCACGCCTCATCGATCGGCGACGGCCTTGGTCCGCGCGGTGAGGCGCTCTTCCTCGATAACCTCGACCGCTACCTGACCGGCCAGCCGCTGCTGCACGAGGCCGACCCGAAGGACGTGCTGGCCAGCTAGTTGCCGGCCGGCGCCGTCGCCTGGCCGGCGTTGCTCATCGGCGCCCCGTTGGCGGCTCGGCTGGCGGGGGTGTCCGGCACCGGTCCGTTGGTGACATGGGCGACACCGTCGGGACCGGGCTGGGCCGGCGGCGTCTGCGACGACTGGCCCGCGGCGCTCATGCCGGCCGCGCTGTCGTCGGCCGGTGCGCCGGACATCGCCTGCGTCGAACTGGCGTCGCTGGATTGACTGGAGCCCTGCGCCAGCGCGACGGCCGAGGCCGAGAAGGCCAGGACGGCCATCCCGGTAAGGATCAGACCGATCCGGAATTTGTGAACGTGCATGGTGGCTCCCCTAATTCGAGAGGCCAGCCTAACCCGCGGGCCGCGAAACGCCTAACCGGCGGCAGCCACTGCTTCGAGCGGCTCTTCGGCCAGGCGCATGATCTCGCTGACCAGAGCCGTCGGCGAGAAGGGCTTGGGCACCAGGCCGTTCATGCCGGCCGCCTGATAGGCCAGCCAGTGATGGTTCATCACGTCGGCGGTCAAGGCGACGATCGGGATCTGCGACGCCGGCGAGGCAAGCGCGCGGATACGGCGGGTAGCCTCCAGCCCGTCCATGCCCGGCATGTTGACGTCCATCAAGATGATGTCGAATTCCCGGTCTAGCACCGCGGCGATCGCCGCTTCACCGCCTTCGGCCGCCTCGGCCGTCGCACCAAGCGCCTCCAGCGATTTGACTCCGACCAGGCGATTGGTGGCGTTGTCGTCGACCACCAGGGCGCGCAAGCCGGTCAACGGGGCCTCGGCGAAGACGTCCCTGACCGGCGCCCTCGCGGCCTCGGCCGGCGGCGCGGACACCTCGAACCAGAAGATCGAGCCGCAGCCTTCCTGGCTGGTGAAATCCATCTCGCCGCCCATCATCCGCGCCAGGCCGCGCGAAATGGCCAGGCCCAGCCCGGTGCCGCCGAACCGGCGCGTCGCGCCCTGATCAACCTGCTCGAACCGGTCGAACAGCACCGCTCGCGCCGCGTCCGGTACGCCGATACCGGTGTCCTCGACCTCGCAGCGCAGCCGCCTCGCGTCGCCCTCGCCAAGATAGGCCAACCGCACCTCGACGCCGCCGCGCTCGGTGAACTTCAGCGCATTGCCGACCACGTTGAACAGGCATTGGCGCAGGCGCACCGAATCCAGTTCGGCATAGGCCATGGGATCGCGGGGACCGCGCAGATAGAGGCCCTTGTCCTCGGCCTGGGCCCGCAACAGGCTGAGCACGCCCTGGGTCACCTCGACCGGTTCGGTCGGCGCCGGCGACAGCTCAAGCTTGCCGGCCTCCATCTTGGAGAAGTCGAGCACGTCGTTGATCAGCTGCGACAGCATTTCGCTGCAACCCACCGCCTCGCGCAGCAGTTCGCGGGCTTCCCCGCTCAAGGCTTCGCGGCCCAGCAGGTTCAGCACGCCGACGATGCCGTTCATTGGCGTGCGGATTTCGTGGCTGACCGCGGCCAGGAAGGTGGACTTGGCCGCCGTGGCCGTCTCGGCGGCCTGCCGCGCCTCGGTTAGCGCCAGGCCCTGGCGCTTCTCGGTGTCGATGTCGAGTATCAGACCGACGCCGCGCTCCGGCCGACCCGCGGCGTCGAGCTCGACCTCGTAGTAGAATCGAACCCATTTCTCGCCGTCGGGACCGAGCATGCGGGCGTCGGCGGAATCGGGTCCGCCGCGGCCGGCGCCCCGCGCTACGGCCATGGCCAGCGGCCGGTCGTCAGGATGCAGGATGATCAGCGGATCCGGGCCCCTGGCGGCCACGACATTCGCGCCGATCATGGTCTCCAGCTCCGGCGACAGCCAGAAGCTGTTCTGGGCGTAATCGTATTCGAACACCCCGGCCCGCGCCGTCTGCAGAGCCAGCCGCAGGCGCTGGGCGTTGGCGTTGGCCGCGTCGCGCGACAGGGCCAGCGCGGTGATGCTCTGGCTCAGGCCCAGCATTTCGTAGCGCCCCGAAGCCAGCCGGCGGCCGGAGCGATAATGCACGTGCAGATGGGTCCAGCCGCCGGCGGCGGTGCGATAGCGCATCTCGCTTTCCGCCTTGCCGCCCTCGCGGGTGATGCGCTCGCGGATATCGGCATCCATCTTCACGTCGTCGGGGTGCTGCAGCCTGGCCAGCACAGGGCTGCGCACCGGATCCCCGGTGCCCTCGTAGCCGAGCGAGAGTTCGCTCGAGAACCGGTAGCAGTCGTTATCGGGGTCGTAACGCCAGGTGCCGACCTCGGCGTCGTGCATCAGCAGGCTGTGGGTCAGCTGGACGGCGCGCAGCGCCTCCAGCGCCACCCACTCCTCACTGACGTCGACCAGCAGCACCAGCGAGCCGTCGGCGTGCGGATGGGTGTCCAGCCGCAGATAGAGCGGGCCCGCGGCGCGCTCGAACCGGAACGCGGCCTCGCCGGCCGGCTCGCCGCCGGCCTTGGCCAGCAAGGCGGTCAGGTCGGCGCAGGCAGGCGCGCCCCGCCGGCCCAACAGGCGTCGCAACGCCTTGTTGGCGCGCAACAGGCGGCCCTCGCCGTCCACAAAGGCGGCGGGCAGCGGCAGGGCGTCCAGCATAGGCGCGGCGTCCGGCGGATCTGATTCGATCGAGGTCATGCGAGTCCTTCAGACGCGCGCAGTCTAACCTCTTGGGTTTAAGAGACCTTTCACGGGCCAGAACTCGGCGACGGGCGTTATTTCTTTTTCCAGAAGACGCCGCTGCGGGCGACGTAGCGGTTGGGCAGGTCCTTGGTTCCCGCCTCGACATAGCCCAACTCGCCCATCAGCTGGGCGGTCATGGCCTGGGCCGTGGCGATGGCCACGTCGTTGTGGCGGTAGCTGACCCCGAGCGCCTCGTGGAACAGGGCGTCGGCCCCGGCCACGGCCGGCAGGCCGTCCAGGGTCGCCTCGATACAGGCCGAGCGCGCCTCCTTGGTGGCCATGATGTTGGCCATCGCCTCGCGCAGCGGGTCGTCCTCGGCCAACAGCCCTGGCTCGGCGTAAGGCAGGCCCAGCCGCTCGATCTCGCGGGCCAGCTGGTTGCCGTCGGCGGTCTTCAGCGTACGGGCGCGTTTCCAGATCGCATAACGCTCCTGCGCCGTGCGCGCGGCGAGCTTGGAACGGGTCCAGCCGCCGATGAATCTCTCTTCTTCCATGACGCCGGCAGGTTAGCGCGCCAGGGGGCTGGCGATAAAGACGCAAATTTCGCCGCGCCGGCGATTGATTTCCGTCCGCGAGGTAAACGCCTCTTAACCCTCCGCGGTCGATAGCTTGTTCCGGTTGGGGTTTTTGAAAACAGGACCAAGTTTGCGATGGCCAGAATGGCGCGCAGGTCGGCGGTAGCAATTGCGGCGAGGAGCGCGCACGCCGGCTGGACGAATCCGACCGTCGCCCGCCTGCGCGGCGGCGTGGTCGCGCTCATGGGTGTCTGCCTGATCGGCGCCTTCGCGACCTATCGCGTCACCGATCCCAGCCTCGACGCCGCCTCTGGCCTGCGCGCGCACAATCTCCTCGGCGGACCGGGCGCCGATGCGGCCGATCTTGGCCTGCAGACGCTGGGTCTCACCGCCTGGCTGATCGCCGGGCTGATGGTGGCCGCGGGACTCACTCGCATCATCGCCCGCGATCCCGGCAAGAGCCGCAGCCGCATCCGCTGGCGGGTGTTCTGCGGCCTGGTCGGCGCCCTGACCCTGGCCGGCATGCTGTCCGCCCTTTTGCCACCCGCCAACTGGCCGCTGGCCGGCGGTCTGGGCGGTTTTGTCGGCGAGCTGGTGCTGGGCCGCCTCGCCGGCATGATCGGCGCCTTGCACGTGCCGGCCTCGCAGGTTTTCGCCGCGACGCTACTCGGTCTGGCCGGGTTCACCGGCCTGGCCATCGCGGCCGGGGCGCACAAGCTCGACCGTGCCCGCCTGGCCGCCTGGCTGACCTGGCGGCCCGCTGCCGCTCCGGCCGCGGCCTTGGCCCGCCCCCGCCGCACGGCCGTTGCAAAGAAGGCGATGACCGAATCCGGGGCCGCCGAAACGCAGGCCGGCGCGCCGCCGGCGCTTGAGGTCAAGGCGCCCAAGCCGCCGCCACGCGAATCCTCCCGTGAGGCGCGCGAAAACCAGGGCGCGTTCGAATTCGCCCAGCCCGGCGGCTTCCGCCTGCCGGAGCTGGCCATGCTGGCCAAGCCCAAGCCGCGCCAGACCGCCATCGACGAAGAGGCGTTGCGTCAGAACGCCCGGATGCTGGAAAGCGTGCTGGCCGAGTTCGGCGTGCGCGGCGAGGTCGATCAGATCCGCCCAGGCCCCGTCGTCACCCTCTATGAGCTGTCGCCGGCGCCGGGCGTGAAGTCCGCCCGCGTGGTGGCGCTGTCCGACGACATCGCGCGCTCGATGAGCGTCGCCGCCTGCCGCGTCTCGGTGGTGCCCGGCCGCAACGCCATCGGCATCGAGCTGCCCAATGCGCGGCGCGAGACGGTCTATCTGCGCGACCTGCTGGCCTCGGGCGAGTACGACAAGAAGAGCCAGACCCTGCCGCTGGCGCTGGGCGAAACCATCGGCGGCGAGCCCTATATCGCCGACCTGGCCAAGATGCCGCACCTGTTGATCGCCGGCACCACCGGTTCGGGCAAGTCGGTCGGGGTCAACGCCATGATCCTGTCGATCCTCTACCGCCTGCCGCCGGAACAATGCCGCTTCATCATGATCGACCCGAAGATGCTGGAGCTGTCGGTCTATGACGGCATCCCGCACCTGCTCGCGCCCGTGGTCACCGATCCCAAGAAGGCGGTGGTGGCGCTGAAATGGACGGTCCGCGAGATGGAGGACCGCTACCGCAAGATGTCGAAGATCGGCGTGCGCAACATAGCCGGCTACAACGAGCGCGCGCTGGAGGCCCTGGCCAAGGGCGAGCACTTCGTGCGCACCGTGCAGACCGGCTTCGACGAGCAGAACCGGCCGGTCTACGAGGATGAGAAGCTGCGCCCCGAGCCCCTGCCCTATCTGGTGGTGGTCATCGACGAGGTGGCCGACCTGATGCTGGTGGCCGGCAAGGATATCGAATGCGCGGTGCAGCGGCTGGCGCAGATGGCGCGGGCGGCCGGCATCCACCTGATCATGGCCACCCAGCGGCCGTCGGTGGACGTGATCACCGGCACCATCAAGGCCAACTTCCCGACCCGGATCAGCTTCCAGGTCACCTCCAAGATCGACAGCCGCACCATCATGGGCGAACAGGGCGCCGAACAGCTGCTGGGTCAGGGCGACATGCTGTACATGGCCGGCGGTGGCCGCGTGACCCGCCTGCACGGCCCCTTCGTCTCTGACGGCGAGGTCGAGGCCGTGGCCCGCTACCTGCGCAACCAGGGCGAGCCGCAGTACATGGAAGAGGTCACCGCCGTGCTCGAGAGCGAGGACCTGGACGGCGGCGGCTTCGACGAGGGCGGCTCGGGCGACGACCTCTACGACCGCGCCGTCGCCGTGGTTACCCGCGACCGCAAGGCCTCGACCAGCTACATCCAGCGCCGCCTGCAGATCGGCTACAACCGCGCCGCCTCGCTGATGGAGAAGATGGAGGACGAGGGCGTGGTCGGCCCCGCCAACCACGCCGGCAAGCGCGACATCCTTGCCGGTCCGCCGCCCTCCTGAGGCTTGCGCCGGGAACCGATGGCGCCGCACAAGGGTTCGCCATAGGCGCAAGGCCGAAGGGCCCGCGAAGAGGACAACCGCCTTGATCTCACACGCAAAACGTCGCGGCCTCTTGACCGCCCTGGTGCTGGCCGCAGCGGCCCTATCGCCGCTCGCGGCGCACCCGGGCCCGGCGCCCGCCGCCAGCGGCCTCTCCGCCGACGATCAGGCCCTGGTCGCCCAGGCGGCCGGCTATCTCGACGGCTTCAACGAACTGAAGGGCCGTTTCGTACAGACCGATGCGCGCGGGGCCGTGACCAGCGGCACGCTCTATCTGAAGCGCCCCGGCTACGCCCGCTTCGCCTACGACCCGCCCTCGAGCCTGCTGGTGGTCGCCGATGGCCGCAACGTTTCCATCACCGACCCCAGGCTGAAGACCAACGACCGCTACCCGTTGAGCTTCACGCCGCTTTCGCTGGTCCTGTCCAAACACATCCGCCTGGACAAGGGCGTGCTGGTGACGCGGGTGACCCATCTGGGCGACGGCTTCGCCATCACCGCCCAGGACGCCGCCCACCGGGGCCAGGGCCAGGTTATCCTCACCTTCCGCAGCCATCCGCTGCGCCTGGCCGCCTGGGACATGACCGATGCGGGGGGTCAGACGACGCGGATCCGGCTGACTTCGCTCGCGGCTACATCGGGGCTCGATCCGTCGCTGTTCACGCCGCCAAGCTACTACGACCGGCGCCCGGCCGGCACGACGCCTGCCCCGAATTGAGACATTTTCGTCACAATCAAGCCTAGAGCGTCATCGCTCTTGACTTTTACTCGGCGAGTGGCAATTTTGGCACGCATGAGGGCGACGGCCTGACTTCCGCCGCCTTGGTTTCCGCCGGACCCAATCCCCTCCCGGTGGCGACATGAGAGACGACTTTAACGCCCAGGCTGGTCCTGGGCGTTTTCTTTGCGCCAAAAGCCCTCTAGCAGGAACGCCATGCGCCTTCGCCTCGCCACCTGGAACATCAACTCGGTGCGGCTGCGCGTGGACCAGGTGGCGCGGTTCGTCGCCGAGCGGGCGCCCGACGTGCTCTGCCTGCAGGAGATCAAGTGCCAGGAGGGCGAGTTTCCGCGGGAAGCCTTCGTCGAGATGGGCCTGCCGCACCTGGCCATCAGCGGCCAGAAGGGCTGGCATGGCGTCGCCATCGCCTCGCGCCTGCCCTTCGAGCCAGGTCCGAAGCTGGACGTCTGCCGCGAGGGCCACGCCCGCTGCGTCTCGGTGGTGGTCGCCGGCATCGAGGTGCAGAACTTCTACATCCCGGCCGGCGGCGACCTGCCAGACCGCGCCCTGAACGCCAAGTTCGACCACAAGCTCGACTTCTATGAGCGGCTGACCCGACTGGCCGCGGCGCGCGACCCCAAGGCGCCGCTGATCATCGCCGGCGACATGAACGTCGCGCCCGGCGAAAACGACGTCTGGAGCCACCGCCAGATGTCCAGGATCGTTAGCCACACCCCGATCGAGATCAAGGCCATGACCGCGCTGAAAGACGCCGGCGGCTTCATCGACCTGGTCCGCGAAGCCCATCCGGAGCCTGAAAAGCTGTTCTCGTGGTGGAGCTATCGCGCGCTGGATTTCCGCGCCTCCAACAGGGGGCTGCGGCTGGACCATCTGTGGGCCAGCGCCGGCCTGCGCGACGCCGCCTTTCGCCTCGGCGCTGTCTCGGCGCGCGTGCACGACGACGTTCGCGAATGGGAGCGCCCCAGCGATCACGCGCCGGTTACGGCGGACCTGGCGCTCTAGCGGCGGTCTGGCCGATGCCCCAGCCAGGCCAGCGCGATGTCGTGGTGATAGGCTGCGGGGCGATTGGTCTGTCCCTGGCCGCGGCCCTGGCCAGCCAGGGCGCCCACGTCCTCGGCGTCGACCGCGATGCGGCCAAGGCGGTCGCGCTTGGCGCGGGACACACCGAACTCATCGACGCGGGTCTGGCCGGCGCCCTGCGCGAAGGCCTGGCGAGCGGCCGGCTGGCCTTCGCGCATGCGCTCGCGGCGGCGGACCACGCCCGCGCCTATGTGATCGCCACGCCAACGCCGTCCTTGGGCGATGACGGGTTCGACAGCGGCCTGCTGGAGCAGGTCCTGGCCGATGTCGCCACGGTCGCACGACCGGGCGACCTGGTCTGCGTCCGCTCGACCGTGCCGATCGGCGCCACGCGCAGACTGGCGACGGCCTTTGCGGCGTCTGGCCTCGCCTTCGCCGCCTGCCCGGACCGGTCGGTGGCCGGAAACGCCTATGCCGAGCAGTTCAGTGTCCCGCACATCATAGGCGGCCTTGACGATGCGGCCGGCGCGCGGGCCGAAGCGCTATTCGCCGCCTTGGGCGCGGTCGTACGCACACCCGACCCCGAGACCGCCGAGGCGATCAAGCTGTTCGCCAATGTGCAGCGGGACGTGAGCTTCGCGCTCGCCAACCAGTTCGCCTTGATCTGTGAGGCCACCGGGGTCGATTTCGCCGCGGTGCGCGAGGCGGGAGCAGCCGGTTTCCCGCGGTTTTCGCTGGCGCGGCCAGGACCGGTTGGCGGACCCTGCCTGACCAAGGACCTTGCCCTGCTGTTCGCCTCGGACGGCGTCGGGTCCGTCGACACCACGCTTTTGCGTGCGGCCCGGGCGCTGAACGAGGATCTGGTGGAGCACCTCGCCCGTGCGATCGAGGCCGAGCTCGCCGGGCGGCCGACAGCGGCCGTCGCCATCCTCGGGCTGGCCTTCAAGGGCGCGCCACCGACAACCGATCGCCGCGGCGCCTTCGCCGGCGCGCTGACCGAGCGCCTGCGTCAGCGCCGGCCGTTGATCGATCTCAGGCACTGGGATCCGGTCGGCGATCCGCGCGCCGCGCGCCGCGCCGCCGTGGATGGTGCGGCTGTGGTGGTGCTGGCCAACGACCATCCGGATCTCGCGCCCGGCCTGGACGCCGAACTTGCCCCGGGGGCCGTCGTGTTCGACGTCACCGGCCTTGTGGAGCCTCACGCGGCGTTCGACGTGCGACGCCTCGGCGACGGCGCGCGATAGGCCCTAACGGGCTGTCTCGGCCACGAACCGCTCGAGCAGCGGATTGAACCGGTCGGGCGCCTCCCAGAATGGCGCGTGTCCGACGCCGTCCAGGCTGAACACCTGGCCGTCCCACAGGTTGGCGTAGTCGACGGTGGCGAAATAGTCGCCGTTGATGAAGGCGTCCTCGGCCCCGTTGACGATGGCCAGTGGGACCTTGGCGGTCTCGACCAGGCGCCGCTGGTCGGCGCCGCCGGCCAGGGCGTCGGCAAAGAAGGTCGAGCGCGCGATGGCGTGCGTCCTTTGCGCCGCCCGCAGCATGAAGGGCTCGAACGGCGCAGTCGCCCCGCCCGTGGTCCGGGCATAGGCCTCGGCGTCGCCCTCGGCCCAGTCGGCCGAGCCGGCCAACGCCATGTGCTCGCTCGGCTTGAAGCCGGCCCCGAAGCCTTCCATGTCGCCTCGCACCGGCGGCGTGCCGCTGATCATCACGCCGGTCAGGCCGGGCAGGCGCGAGATCATGTTCAGCGCCACATGGCCGCCGAGCGACCAGCCGAACACCGTGGCGCGCGGGGCGCCCAGCCGCGCCAGCACCTCGACGGCGGCGTCGGCGTAGCCGTCCAGCGTATAGGCCGCGGCCGGATCGCGGGCGTCGCTCGATGCGCCATGCCCCGGCAGGTCCGTGGCGATCAAGCGCAGCCGCGCGCCCAGAGGGCTCTCCAACTGATGCCGAAAGACCTCCTTGCAGGACGAATTGCCATGGATCATCAGCACCGCCGGTCCGGCGCCGGCTGACTCGGTGACGGCGATGTCGGCGAACGAGGTCGGAATGACGCTGGTCATTATGGGATGATCTTCCCGCGGGTAGGACGCCAGCCTGGTGCGCCGATGTCGCCTATCGAGGCTCCACGTCCCAGGCCTCGCCGGTCGGAGAGGCCAAGTCAACGCCATCCGCCACACGCACGGTGCCCCCGAGCGCAAGTCGGAGTGCGCTAAGCACCTTCCCGCGCTCGCTACGACTAACCAGCGTGGGGCTGGTGGGAGGACGCTTAGGCGGTTTGTCTTTGTTCAAGGTTGCCCCCTGGCTCTTTGACTAAGGCGCCAGGCGATAGCCGCCGGTTTCGGTCAGCAGCAGCTTGGCGCTCTGGGCGTCGGGTTCGATCTTCTGGCGCAGGCGATAGACGTGGGTCTCGAGCGTGTGGGTGGTGACACCGGCGTTGTAGCCCCAGACCTCGGTCAGCAGTTCCTCGCGCGACACCGGCTTTTCGCCGGCCCGGTAAAGGTATTTCAGGATGCTGGTTTCCTTCTCGGTGAGGCGGATCTTGCGGGCCTTTTCGTCAATCAGCAGCTTGGCGGCCGGGCGAAATTCGTAGGGGCCGATGCGGAAGACCGCATCTTCCGACTGCTCGTGGCTGCGCAACTGGGCGCGCACGTGGGCAAGCAGCACGCCGACGCGGAAGGGCTTGGTGACATAGGCGTTGGCGCCGGCGTCCAGCCCTTCGATGGTGTCGGCGTCGCTGGCCGCGGCGGTCAGCATGATCACCGGCGTATTGACCCCCGCGGCCTTCAACCGTCGGCAGACCTCACGCCCGTCCAGGTCCGGCAGGTCGACGTCGAGCACGATCAGGTCCGGCTTGACGGTCTGGGCGGCTGCCAGGCCCGCCTCGCCGGTGCCGGCCTCGGTGGTGTCGAACTCCTCGCGAAGTTGCTCGGCGAGGTCGCCGCGCAGCTCGGGGTCGTCATCGACGATCAGAATGGATTTACGCTGCGCCATACGCCGAACATGGCCCCGCGCCCCCTAAGCGTAAAGCACCGCTCGTCATGAAAGCGGCGGCCGTGCGCCAAACAGGGCCTGGCCGACGCGCACCGAGGTCGCGCCAAAGCGGATGGCGGTCTCGAAGTCGGCGCTCATGCCCATGGAAAGCTTCGCCAGGCCGTTGCGCGCCGCGATCTCGGCCAGCAGCGCGAAATGCATGGCCGGCTCCTCGTCGGCCGGCGGCACGCACATCAGTCCCTCGATAACGAGACCGAACTCGCCCCGGCAGGCGGCGACGAAGGCGTCGACCTCGGACGGCGCCACCCCGGCCTTCTGCGGCTCCTCGCCGGTATTGACCTCGACATAGAGCCTGGGGGCCGCGCCGCGCTTCTGGATCTCGTCGGCCAGGCTGCGGGCCAGTTTCGGCCGGTCCAGGGTCTCGATGACATCGAACAGCGCCAGCGCGTAGCGAACCTTGTTGGTCTGCAACGGCCCGATCAGGCGCAGCTCCAGACCTTCGCGCCGACCGGTCCAGCGCCCTTGCGCCTCCTGCACCCGGTTTTCCCCGAAACGGCTTTGGCCGGCGGCCAGGATCGGCTCTATGCTTTCCCAGGCTTGCGTCTTGGTCACCGCGACCAGGGCGATGTCGGCCGGATCGCGGCCCGCGGCGCGGGCGGCCACGGCCATGCGGTCCAGCACGGCGGGCAGGGCGGGCGGCGAAGCGAGGACGGTCATTGGGGCAAGCGGCCGTTGCGGTTCTGGCGAGGACGGCCGCGAAGCTAGGCCGCGCCGCGGCCGTGCGAAACCCCTCGCGGCGCGGCATTCCCAGCCTGTTCTTGCTCACGGATCCGGAGCGCACCCCCGACCCGGCCAGGGTGATGGTCCGCCTGCCGGCCGGTAGCGCGGTGATCTATCGCGCCTTCGGATCGAAAGACGCCGAAGCGCAGGGCCGCCGACTGCGCCAGTTGGCGAGGGCGCGGCGGCTGGTCTTCCTGGTCGGGGCCGACGCGGCGCTGGCCCAGCGCCTGGGCGCCAATGGCGTGCATCTGCCCGAGCGGCTGATGCGGCTGGCGCCCCGCCTGCGCCAGGCCCACCCCGCCTGGCTGATCACCACCGCTGCGCACACACCGCGCGCCGTCATGGCGGCGGCGCGCCTGGGGCTGGATGCGGCGCTGGTCTCGGCGGTGTTCGGCTCGGCGAGCCCGTCGGCGGCCAGGCCGCTCGGGCCTTTGCGATTTGCAGCCATGCTACGCCAGGCTCGCCTGCCGGTCATCGCCTTGGGCGGGATCGACGCCGGCACGGCCCAACGGCTCGCCCGGTCTCGCGCCGCCGGCCTGGCCGCGATCGGCGGCCTCATTCATGGATCTGATCGAGGTTAGGGGCGCGACTTAAGACCGCAGCCTGGCTCTAAAACTTGAAGTTGGTCTCGAACCGCACCCGGGGCGCCTGGGTCTGCGGCAGGTTGGAGCGGTCGGGCACGCCGGGGGCGTCGCCGAGGGAAACCGCGCCGCCGATCCGCAAGGATGGCGTCAGGCGATAATAGGCCCCGGCCTGCACGTCGCGAAAGGTCATGTCGCGGCCGACCGGCTGGGTCATGTCCAGCTTCAGGATGATGCGGCCCTTCTTGTCCCCCCACATTTGCAAGGTGTGGTGGACGGGCTGCGGGCCCCATTGACCCTCGTCGAGGGTCACGCCGGTCAGGTTGTCGGTGGCGAGAATGGTCTGGACGCGCGTCGAATCCGCATGCGCCACGCCGGCCGTCCCGATCAGGACGAGCGTCGCGGTCAACGCGGCAATGAAGCGAGCCCCAGTCATCGTTATTAAATCAGCCTGAAATGCCCCGGTTCCGGCGTAAGACGAAATGCCTAGCACCGCAGCCTTAGCGGCCGATTAAAACCCTGAAACATTCCCGGTCAATGCGAGACTGACCTGCAAGCGCCCTTAGGTCGCACTCTGTGGCTGGAAGGCCACGCGATTCCTGTTGGGCGTGTGAAGCTGCATGTTATAGAGCGGCCGGGGCGTTGAACGCGAGACGATAGTAATAGCGTCTTTGCCGGAGCGATTGGAGCGATAAACGATGGTGCCGATGCGTAAGATCTCCGTGATCGCCGTGGCGATGGGCGCCGTGGCCCTGACGGCTTGCGCCCATGCCGGCGGCAACGCCCAGGCCTATCGCAGCCCGGGCTTCCACCCGTTCGGCGGCGGCGCCCTCAGGTCGGGCCCGGTGGCCGCGATCGGGGTCAACGGCTATCTGTGGCGCGCCTCGCTCGACACCCTAGCCTTCATGCCGCTGGCCTCGGCCGATCCTTACGGCGGCGTGATCCTCACCGACTGGTACGCCAACCCGGAAAAGCCGGATGAACGGTTCAAATGCACCGTCTACATCCTGGACACGCGGTTGCGCGCCGACGGACTGAACGTGACGGTGTTCAAGCAGATTCGCGACGCCAACGGCGGCTGGATCGACTCGCCGACCTCGGACCAGACCTCGACCGACATCGAAAACGCGATCCTTACCCGCGCCCGCCAGCTCAGGCTGTCGAACGTCAACGGGTAGAGCCGGCCGGCAATGGCCCGCTACAATCCGAAGGAAGCCGAGCCGAAATGGCAGGCGGCCTGGCAGGCCGCCGACGTCTTTCGCGCGCTTGAGCCGGGGCAAGCCGGCGGGCGGCCGAAATTCTATCAGCTGGAGATGTTTCCCTATCCTTCGGGGTCGCTGCACATGGGCCATGTGCGCAACTATGCGATGGGCGACGTCGTCGCCCGCTTCAAGCGGGCGCGCGGCTTCAACGTGCTGCACCCGATGGGCTGGGACGGTTTCGGCCTGCCAGCCGAAAACGCCGCCATGGAGCGCGGCGTCGACCCAGCCGCCTGGACCTACGCCAACATCGACTCGATGCGCGAGGAACTGCAGCGGCTGGGCCTGAGCGTCGACTGGAGCCGCGAGTTCGCCACCTGCGACCCCGGCTATTACGGCAAGCAACAGGCCTGGTTTCTCGATCTCCTAGCCCGCGATCTGGTCTATCGACGCGAGAGCGTGGTCAACTGGGATCCGGTCGACATGACCGTGTTGGCCAACGAACAGGTGGTCGACGGCCTGGGCTGGCGGTCGGGCGCGCCAGTCGAGAAGCGCAAGCTGAACCAGTGGTTCATGCGCATCACCCACTATGCCGACGCGCTGCTGGAGGGCCTGAAGACCCTGGAGCGCTGGCCCGACAAGGTGCGGCTGATGCAGGAGAACTGGATCGGTCGTTCAAGGGGCCTGCGCCTGGAGTTCGCCTTCGCCGACGCCGCGCCGGAGGGACTGGGGGCGGGGGTCGCCGTCTACACCACCCGGCCGGACACCCTGTTCGGCGCGAGCTTCGTCGCCGTCGCCCCCGACCATCCCTTGGCCGCCACCCTGGCGCTCAGCGACCCCGCCGCCGCCGCTTTCATCGCCGAGTGCCGACGTGGCGGGGTGTCCGAGGCCGACATCGAGACCGCCGAAAAGCGCGGCTACGATACCGGCCTTGAGGTGGCGCACCCGTTCGACCCGGCCCAGCGCCTGCCGGTCTGGATCGCCAACTTCATCCTGATGGACTACGGCACGGGCGCCATTTTCGGCTGCCCGGCCCACGACCAGCGCGACCTGGACTTCGCGCGCAAATACGATCTGCCGGTCCGACCGGTCGTGCTGCCGCCCGATGCCGATCCAGCGACCTTCGCGATCGGCGCCGAGGCCTATGTCGACCCCGGTCGCATCTTCAATTCGGGCTTCCTCGACGGGCTGGACCTCGAGGCCGCCAAGGCCGCGGCGATTGCGCGCATCGAGTCGCAAGACCAGGGCGAGGGCGCCACAGTCTATCGATTGCGCGACTGGGGCGTCTCGCGCCAGCGCGGCTGGGGCTGCCCGATTCCGATCATCCATTGCCCGTCTTGCGGCCCGGTTCCGGTTCCGCGCGACCAGCTGCCCGTGGTCCTGCCAAGCGACCTGGACTTCAGCCGGCCCGGCAATGCCCTGGCCCGCCACCCGACCTTCAAGCACGCGACCTGCCCGGCCTGCGGTAGCGCGGCGGAGCGCGAGACCGACACCCTCGACACCTTCGTCGACAGCGCCTGGTATTTCGCCCGCTTTACCGATCCGACCGCCGAAGCGCCGCTGAACCGGGCCGCGGTCGACTACTGGATGCCGGTCGACCAGTATATCGGCGGCATCGAGCACGCGGTGCTGCACCTGCTCTATGCCCGCTTCGTCACCCGCGCCCTGGCCGACGGCGGCGCGCTTGCGGCGCGCGAGCCGTTCGAGGGCCTGTTCACCCAGGGCATGGTCACCCACGAGACCTACCGCCGCCAGAACGGCGACTGGGTCGAGCCGATCGCTCTGGAGATCGTCAGCGACGGCGACAGCCGCCGCGCGCTGCTGATCGAAACCGGTGAGCCGGTGGTCATCGGCGACGTCGTGAAGATGTCGAAGTCGAAGAAGAACACCATCGCGCCAAAGGATATTTTCGACGCCTACGGCGTGGACGCCGCACGGCTTTTCGTCCTTTCCGACAGCCCGCCGGAACGCGACGCGCAGTGGACCACTGAGGGCGTCAAGGGCGCCTGGCGGCTGGTCGCGCGCCTCTGGGACGAATTCGACAGCCAGCCGAGGTCGGCGCCGGCCGCCACCACCGATGACGATCCCCGCGCCGTGGCCTTGGTGCGATCGACCCATCGGCTGATCCGGGATCTGACCGAGGCTGTCGAGGGGTTCCGCTTCAACAGCGGCATCGCCCGCATCTATGCCTTTCTGAACGAGCTCAGGGGCCTGCCGGCGGCGGGCGCGACGCCGGCGGTGCTGGCGGCGCGCGCCGAAGCGCTGAGCGCGCTGGCTCGGCTGATCGCCCCCTTCGCGCCGCATCTGGCCGAAGAGGCTTGGGCACGGATCGGCGGCGAGGGCATGGCCGTCCAGGCTGCGTGGCCGAGCTACGACCCGGCGCTGGCGGCCGAGGAGATGCTGACCTTGCCGGTGCAGATCAATGGCCGGCGGCGAGGCGAAGTCTGCGCGGCGCCAGGGACGAGCACCGCCGAGGTGGAGAAGATGGCGCTGGCGGACCCCGCCATTCAGCGCCACCTTGAGGGTCAGGCTGTGCGCAAGGTGATCGTCGTGCCCGATCGCATCATCAATATCGTCGTCGGACCGGCGCAATGAGCGGTCGCGCGCCGCGTCTGGCCGTCGCCGGCGCCGCGCTGGCCGCGCTCGGCCTGGCCGCCTGCGGCTTCACGCCGCTCTATGCGACCAGGGGCTTGGCGGCGGGCATGTCGGCCATCGAGGTCAAGGTCCCGCACGGACGCCTGGCCTATCTGCTCAGCGAATCGCTGGACGACGATCTGGCGCGCGACCGCGACCGGCCGGCCGTCTATCGGCTCGACCTGTCGGTCACCAGCCGGGTGTTCGCGCGCGGTCTGAACCTTGACGAGACCGCGGCCTATTACGAGGACCACGTCACCATCGACTATCGCCTGATCGAGATCGCCACGGGACGGGTGATGAAGACCGGAAGCCAACCGGTCGAGGTGACCTTCGCCGCCACCAATATCCCCTATGCCGGCATCGCCGCCCAGGAAGACGCGCAGAAACGCGCCGCCGACCAGGCGGCCGACCGCATCCGCACCGACCTCGGCATCTATTTCACCACCCAGGCGCGGAACTAGGCGCGCAGGGACCCTGCCGGTGATCCTCAGCCGCCGCCCCGACATCGAACGCTTTCTCGACCAGCCGACCAAGGGCGTGCGCGCGGCGCTGATCCATGGGCGGGACCGCGGCCAGGTGCATGAGCGGGCCGATCGGCTGGCGGCGGCGGCGACCGCGCACCCGGATGACCCCTTCGACGTGGCGCGGCTGGCCGAGGCCGATATCGACCGCGACAAGTCGGTGCTCGACGGCGAGCTTTCAGCGCAGTCGCTCGGCGGCGGCCGGCGTTTGGTGCGGCTGAAGCTGACCGACGGACGGGCGCCGATCGAGCGCGCGGCGGCCGAGGCGCTGAAGACCCACGCCGAGGGCGGCTTCAACCCGGACGCCTTTTTTCTGATCGAGGCCGGCGAGCTGGGGCGCGATTCCGCCCTTCGCCGCGCCGCGGAGAAGGCGGACGGCGCGGCGGCCATTGTCTGCTACGACGACGAGCCCGGAGACGTGGCGAGGCTCATTCGCGAAAGCCTCGCCCGCGACAAGATCAGCCTGACCAACGACGCCCTTGAGCTGGTGGTCTCCCGCCTGCCGCATGAACGCGGCGTGGCGCGCCAGGAGATCGAGCGGCTGGCCCTGTTCATCGGGCCAGGCGCCGCGATAACGGCCGGCCCCGAGGCGCTAACCGACTTCCTCGGCGTCGAGCCCGAGGCCTCGCTGGCCGAGGCGGCGCAGGACGCCTTCGGCGGCAAGCTGGCCCAGGCCCAGGCGGGCCTGCGCCGCGCCGCCGCCGAGGGCGAGGCCGGTCCGGCGGCCGTGCGCGCGCTCAGCGGTCATGCCGCGCGCCTCCGACGCACCCTGGCCGCCGCCCAGGCCGGCGCCGATCTGGGCGCTGCGGCGAAGGCGGCGGGCGTCTTCTGGCGCAACGAGCGGGAGTTCCTCAGGCAGGCGCGCGCCTGGAGCCTGACGCAGCTCGACCGGCTGCAGCCCGACCTGCTCGAGGCCGACCGGGTCTGTAAACAGACCGGCTCCCCCGACCGCCTGATCGCCGAGCGCCTGGCCATGAGCATAGCGGCTCGGGCGCGGCGCTTGGGGCTTTGACGATCGATGACCGAGCGAGGGTTTTCCTGCACGTAACCGATGAGTTGGCGGCGGCGCGGCCGCGGACGATCTTCCTGGTCTTCCTGGCCATCGCCCTGCAGGGCTTCGGCGGCGTGCTGCCGTTTGCGCGTCGGGCGCTGGTGGACCGGCGCGGCTGGCTGACCCCGGACGACTTCAACGAAACCCTATCGCTCTGCCAGAGCCTGCCGGGGCCGAATATCGTCAATCTGTCGATCGCGGTCGGCGCGCGAGCCTGTGGCTGGCGCGGCTCGCTGGCGGCGGTCGCCGGCCTGGTCGGCGCGCCGGTGGTCATCGTCATCACTCTGGGCGTGCTCTACGGCCAGTACGGCGGGCTGCAGCTGGTTCAGCGCGCCATCATTGGCCTGGCCGCCGCCGCCGCCGGCCTGGTCATAGCGACGGCGGCGCGCATGGCCGAGCCGCTGCTGAAGCGCCGGGCGCTGACCGCCGCGCCCTTCATCCTGGGCGCCTTCGTGGCGGTGGGCGTCTTCCGCCTGCCGCTGCCCTACGTGTTGTTGGTGCTGGCGCCGCTCAGCATCGCACTGATGTGGAAGCGCCGCGCGTGAGCCTGGCTTGGCCGATCCTGCGGGCGCTGGCCATTCAGTTCAGCCTGCTGTCGTTGCTGGCCTTCGGCGGCGCGAACGCGGTCATTCCCGAAATCCACCGTCAATCGGTCGCCGTTCACCATTGGATGACCGACAAGGACTTTGCCGCCCTGTTCGCTATCGCCCAGTCGGCGCCGGGGCCGAACTTCCTGATCTCCACCCTGGTCGGCTGGAAGGCGGCGGGAATCCCTGGCGCTCTGGTCGCGACGGCGGCCATGTGTTCGCCGTCCTGCCTTCTGACCTATTGGGCGGTGAAGGCCTGGGACCGCCACCACGACCATCCCTGGCGCACGGCCATCGGCGCCGGGATCGCGCCGGTGACCGTGGGCCTGGTCTTTTCCAGCGCCTATGTGCTGGTGCGCGCGGGGGACTCGAGCTGGCGACTCGGCCTGGTGACTGCGGCCAGCGCCGCCATCGTCTATTTCACCAGGCTCAATCCGCTCTGGTGCCTGGCCGCCGCGGGCCTGCTTGGCCTGACCGGGGTGTTCGGAACGCCCTAAAGGGCGCGGCCGACGATGGAACGCAGATTCAGCACCGAGGCGGTCAGGTCGATGTGGGCCCGGCGGGCCAATTCACGCACGCCGACATGATAGGCCTCGCCGCCGCCGGCCACTTCGCTGGCCAGGGTGGCGGCGTCCTCGAAGGTGCGCAAAAGCGCGCTGGTGTGCTCGAAAGCCACGCGGTTGGCGTCGTTGCGCACCCGCTCCATCCGCTCGGCCAGCGAGATCAGATCGGGGGATCGGGAAGTCGAAAAGCGGGTCGCCGCCATCTTAGCCTCTTAAGTTCAATACCTTAGGTGTCCCACAGCGGGATCGGGTCGTGGTTATCCAGGCCAAAACCATGCCACAGGCTTGGCATTGGCCTGACCAGGGCCTGTTTCGAGCAGGGTGTGGCCGTTCGGCGACGGTTCACGAGGCGTTAACCAACAGGGGCAAAATGGTCGGATGAGCCTGGCCCTGAAACCGCCCCCGATCGGCAGCCGCGTGGTCGATGATTTCATCGAGACCGGCCGCTACCTCTTCCCGGAGCCGCTCGATGCGAGCGCCGCCGATGAACTTCTGAATGCCATCCGGGCGACGCGCCCGTTCGACGGGCGGCTGTTCCAGACCGAAGCCGGGTTCGACGGCGATCCGCACTATGTCGGGGTCAATCCGCGGCCGGGGCGCAATCTGCTCGAGCGTTTCGAGGACCGGCTCGGCTTCGTCGAGCGCGACCCGCGGGTAACCGCCGCGCTCGGCGAACTGCTCGGCGACGACTACCAGATCATCAACAAGAAGGCGGTCTGCGGCGTGCCGGCCAGCGCCGTACCCGCGTGGCTGAAGGCGCGCATCGCCGGCAATCCGGTCAACAATCTGGGCGCCTGGGTGAAGCCGGAATACCGCGACATCACCTATTTTTACGGCATCGATTTCCACCAGGACCTGATCGACTTCAAGGAGCGCGACGCCGATTTCGTCACCCTCTACGTCTATCTGCACCCGGTCGGCGCCGCCGACGCACCGCTCTTCCTGCTCGAGGGCAGTCACCGCCTGGGCGCGACGGTCTTTCCGCACCACCTGACCCAGGACGGAGCCGACCGCTGGCGCTACCTGGACGGGCGCGGCGGCGAGACCCGCGTGCGCCAGCGGGTGCTGACGGGCGGGGCGGGCCACGTCGCCATCTGGCACGCCTGCACCCTGCACGGCACTCAGCCGGACGCCGCTGACCACGAGCGCATCTCGCTGCGCTACCTGTTCGGACCCAAGCCCGGCGGCGCGGCCAACGGCATGGCCAGGGTCAATGCGACGTTGGAAGGTCCATTGCGCCTGACTGCGACCCGTGAGGACTTGGCCAGCGACGGCTCGGCCCGGATCCGACGCAACACCGTCAACCAGGGCCGCTAGGCCGTCCAGCCGCCGTCGATGACATGCACGGCGCCGGTGGTGAAGGCGCTCTCGTCCGAGGCCAGATAGACCGCCAACGCCGCCACCTCGTTCGGCGCGCCCAGCCGCCCCATGGGCTGGCGGTCGACGAAGCTTTTCAGCACCGCCTCTGGATCGCCGGGCAGCGCCGCCATGCGCGCCTTCAGTGACGGGCTGGCCACGGTGCCCGGCGCGATAGCGTTGCAGCGCACGCCCTGGCCGACAAAGTCCGCCGCGATCGAGCGGGTCAGGCCGATGACCGCGGCCTTGGTGGCGCCATAGGCGAAGCGATTTGGCACGCCTTTGATGCTGGAGGCGACCGAGGCCATGTTGACGATCGAGCCGCGCCCCCTCGCCAGCATGCCAGGCAGCACCGCCTTGCAGATGCGGAACATGGCGGTGACATTCACGTCCCATGAGGTGCGCCAATCCTCCTCGTCGCAGTCGAGAATCGAGCCCTGGTGCACATAGCCGGCGCAGTTGAAGACCACGTCGAAGCGGGGGGCCGCGAACAGGGCGGCGATGGCCGCGGTGTCGGTGACGTCAAACCGCTGCTTTTCGGCAGCCCCGAGCCCCGCCAGGGCCGCCTCGTTGATATCGGTGGCGAGAACGTTGGCGCCCTCGGCGATGAACCGCTCCGCCGTCGCCCGCCCGATGCCCTGGCCGGCCGCGGTGACCAGACAGGTCTTGCCCGCCAACCGCCCGGTCATCGCAGGTCGTATTCGTACATGACGACCGCCGCCGGTTCGGCGTTGCGGCCTTCGTAGAGGGCGCGGGCCGGCGCGTTGTCGGTCTCGGTGACGATCCAGGCCTGGGCGCATCCGAGCTGGGCGCCGAGCGCCATGGCGTCGTCCAGCAGGCGTTGCGCAATGCCCCGGCGTTGCAGCGACGGGGTCACGGCGAGGTCGTCGATATAGAGGTCCGGCGCCCGGTCGGGGTGGTGGTGAATGATGGCGGCGAGCTTGCCGACCACGACCTGGTCGACGCGTGCGACGATCATGATGTGGCCGGGGTCGGCCAGGAAACCCGCCAGCCGGTCCGGATCGACCGAGGCGTCGAGCACCTCGGGCGCCAAGTGGGCCATGACGGCGGCGTCTCCGGGACCAAGGCGGGTCAATGCGACATCCATGCCCGTGCCTATAACCCGATGGACACCACGGGCGCGAACGATCCCGAAAGCGGACGGGCGAACGTGAGGATGAGGTCCGGACCATCCTGGCTGAGCGCGACGGGGCTTCCGTCGGCGAGCCGCTCGGCCTCGGCGTCCACCGTCAGGCCGAGCACCCGCAGCCGCTCGCCGCGCGGCGACCCCAGCACGATCAGATTCAACCGCGCTTCGGAGCAGGTGAACCGCACTGGCAGGCCTTCATCGGTTACACCCTCCGCCCGCGTCCACGGCCGGGTTCCGTAGATCGCCGCGCCATTCGCCCGCAACCAGGCCCCGAACGCCTTCAGCCGGGCGGCCTGGGCATCGGGTATCGCCCCGTTCGCCTGTGGCCCGACGTTGAGCAGCAGGTTGCCGTTCTTCGCCACACCGTCGATGAAGTCGCCGAGCAGGGTCTCGAACGGCGCGTAGTCGGCTTCGGTGTCGTTGCGGTTGAAGCCGAACGAGTGGCTCATGCCACGCGTCGCCTCCCACTTCTTCGTCTCGATCGCTGGAAACCGCGCATATTCCGGCGTGCGAAAGTCGCTGTGCGGCACCACGGCCGGGATAATGCCGTCGAAGGCGGCCGGATCGCGCAGCATCCGCGCCTTGATCCTCTCGTCCAGCGCCCGCCGCGCCGCCGGATCGCGCAACGGGCTGGCATCCGGATCGCCGGCGACCCAGCGGTCGTTGACGACGCCATCGGGCACGGCGTTGTAATAGTCGGCGAACAGCTGGTTCAGCCGCGCCTGCGGCGTCGGCCAGGAGATGTCGTTCCACAGCAGGCTGGGCTCGTAGCGTTCGATCAGCTCACGCACCTGGGCGTCGGCATAGTCCGGATAGGGTCCGCCCGGCGTCGAGCCCATGAAGTCGGCCATGGTCAGCACCGGTTCGGTGTTGAAGGTCCAATCGATGCCGCCGGAATAGTAGACGCCGAAGCGCAGGCCCGCCGCGCGGACCGCCGCGGCCAGTTCGCCGACGATGTCCCGCGCCGTAAACCATTGCGCGCGCCCGGGATTCTCGACGTCGCTCGGCCACAGGCAAAAGCCGTCATGGTGCTTGGTGACCAGCACCACATGACGCGCGCCGGCATCGCGGAAGCTTTCCGCCCAGGCGGCCGGATCCCAGTGCTTCAGGCCCTCGACAAACGGGGCCTTGAACGCCTCATAAGGCTGGTCGCCATAGGTCGCCTTGTGGAACGCGGCCGAGGGCGTGCCGGGGACCTTGATCGCGTTGGCGTACCATTCGGTATAGGGCGTCATGGCCACGGCGCGGTCGTAGTCGCTCTTGAAGGCGTCGGAGATATTGCCCAGCCGCGCCGCGAACCCCGGTATGGCGAACAGGCCCCAGTGGATGAAGACCCCGAACTTGGCCTCGTCATACCAGGCGGGCAGGGGCCGCGCGTTCAGGGCAGCGAGGTCTGGCGCGTATCGGGGTTGGCTCATTCGCCACCTTCCCCAAACTTGCCTTTGCGGTCAAACGACCGTCCCGAACAGGGCGCCGACGCCCGACGTCACGGCCATGGCCAGCGCGCCCCAGAAGGCGACGCGCACGGCGCCCTTCACGACGCTTGCCCCGCCGGCACCGGCGGCCAGGGCGCCGAGGACGGCGAGTGATATCAACGAGATCGCGGCCACCAGGGCCGGCAGCACGCTCTGCGGCGCAATGGTGCTGACCAGAAGCGGCATGGCCGCCCCGGCCGCGAAGCTGGCGGCCGAGGCCAGGGCGGCCTGCAACGGCCGCGCCTTCAGACTGTCGGAAATGCCGAGTTCATCGCGGGCATGGGCGTCCAGCGCGTCGCGCGCCATCAGCTGATCGGCGACCTGCCTGGCCAGCGCCGGGTCGAGACCGCGCCCGACATAGATCGCCGCCAGTTCGCCGTGCTCGGCCCTGTCGTGCTTTGCGAGTTCCTCGCGCTCCAGCGCCAGATCCGCTTCCTCCGTATCCGCCTGGGAGCGCACCGAGACGTATTCGCCGGCCGCCATCGACATGGCGCCGGCGACTAGGCCGGAAACCCCCGCGACAAGAACCGCGGTTCGCCCGCCGTGCGCCGCGGCGACGCCCAGGATCAGGCTCGCCGTCGACAATATGCCGTCATCCGCGCCCAGCACGGCCGCGCGCAGCCAGCCGACACGGCCCGTGCGATGTTTTTCCAGGTGGCGGCGCGGCATATTGGGCCTTCAGGCTGGGGGCCGGCGCGTCACCCTCGCGTAAGCCGCCGGCAAAGATCGTCCAGCTGCTCTAACGTCCTATAGCGGATGGTCAGTTCCCCGCCGCCGCGCCGATGCGCGATTTCGACCGCGAGGCCCAGGGCGCGGGCCAGGTCTTCCTCAAGGGCGCGGGTATCGGCGTCCTTGCGCGGCGCGTCTTCGTCGCGCGCGCGGTCGGGCGCCACATCGGACTGGGCGCGGCGGGCCAGGGCCTCGGCGGCGCGGACGCTCAGGCCCTGCTCCACCACATGATGGGCGAGGATGAGCGGATCGGGGGCCGAGGCGACTGCGCGTGCGTGGCCGGCGGAGAGCTTGCCCAGGCGCAGCATGACCACCACGGTCGGCGGCAGGTCGAGCAGGCGCAAGGTGTTGGCCACATGGCTGCGGCTCTTGCCGACAGTGCGGGCGACGTCCTCCTGCGTGCGGCCGAAGCGGACCATCAGGGCGCGATAGCCGCTGGCCTCTTCGATCGGGTTCAGGTCGGCGCGCTGGACGTTCTCGATGATGGCGATCTCGAGCGTCTCCAGATCGTCGAGTTCGCGCAGCATGACTGGAATGGATGTCAGACCGGCGGCCTGGGCGGCGCGCCAGCGGCGTTCGCCGGCGACGATCTGATATTGCCCCGGCTGCTCCGGCGACGGGCGCACCAGGATGGGTTGCAACACGCCTTTTTCGCGAACCGAGGCGGTCAGCACCTCAAGCTCGTCGACATCGAAATCCATCCGCGGCTGGGCGGCGTTGCGATGGATCTGCTCGATCGGAATCTCGCGATTGCCGGCCGCGGCGCCCTCGCCGGCGGCGGTCGCTTCATCGAGCAGGGCCGACAGGCCCCGGCCAAGGCCCCGGCGCTCGGTCATCAGGCGGCGACCACGGCGCGCCGCGCGCGTTCGCGGCCGACCACTTCGCGCGCCAGGTCGAGATAGGCGCGGCTGCCGGCGCATTTCAGGTCGTAGACCAGCACCGGCTTGCCGAACGACGGCGCCTCGGAAACCCTGACATTGCGGGGGATCATGGTCTGATAGACCTTGTCGCCGAAATGCGAGCGGACGTCGGCGGCGACCTGGTCGGAGAGCCGGTTGCGGCGATCGTACATGGTCAGCACCAGGCCCTGGATCTCCAGGCGCGGGTTCAGACTGCCGCGCACCAGCTCGACCGTACGCATGAGCTGGGTCAGGCCTTCGAGCGCGAAGAACTCACACTGCAGTGGCACCAGAACCGCATCGGCGGCGGTCATGGCGTTGACCGTGAGCAGGTTGAGCGACGGTGGGCAATCGATCAGCACATAGGTGTAGGCGTTCGCGTCGCGGGCGTCACGCAGGGGTTGCAACGCGTCGCGCAGCCGGAAGGAGCGGCGCGGGGCCGAGGCCAGCTCGATCTCGGCGCCGGAGAGGTCGGGGTCGCAGCCGAGCAGGTCGAGACCCGGCAGGGCGGTGCGCCGGGCGGCCTCGGCGATGGCCGCGCCATTGACCACCACGTCATAGACCGTCCGCTGGGTCCCGCCGCGCGACATGCCCAGACCGGTGGAGGCGTTGCCCTGCGGGTCGAGGTCGATCAGCAGCACGCGCTCGCCGACCGCGGCCAGGGCGGTGCCAAGGTTGATGGCGGTGGTGGTCTTGCCCACCCCGCCCTTCTGGTTGGAGACCGACAGAACTCTCAGGCCGGAGTCAGACATGCTTTAGCTTCCTCATCCGCACGATGCGGCCATCGGTATGGCTGAGACTGTCGATCAGCTCCGCTTCAAACTTCCATGATGTAGTGGCCGCTTCGAGCTCGGCCACAACATCTTGACCCTTCATGAACAGCCCAATCGCGCCCCGCCGCAGGTAGGGCTGAGCATAGCGGAAAAGCCGGCTCAAGGGAGCGCAGGCGCGGGCGGCGACGACGTCGACGCTGATATCCAGATCCTCGGCGCGTGCGTGGTGCACCATGGCCGGCACGGCGATGGTCGCGACGATCTCTTCCAGAAACCGGCAGCGTTTGGCCATACTCTCGATCAGATGCACCGTGGCGCCCGGCCGGCCCTTCAGGAAGATGGCCAGGACCAGGCCCGGAAAGCCCGCCCCGGCGCCCAGGTCGGCCCAGCGCAGGGCTTCCGGTTCAAGTGTCAGCAGTTGGGCGCTGTCATAGGCGTGGCGCAGCCAGAACTCGGCAAGCGCCGAGGGCCCGACCAGGTTCATGCGCGTATTCCAGCCGGCCAGCGCCGTGCGAAACGACTCGAGATCCGCCATCTGGGCCGCTGTGGCGCCTGTCGCGGCCTGAAACTCGGCCGCCCCAAAGACTTGATCGAGAACGGCTTCTTCGGTCACGGGTCAGGCAGCGCGTGCACGGCGGGCGTGGGCGAGCAGGGCGGTGAGCGCGCCGGGCGTGACCCCCTCGATACGCGAAGCCTGCCCCAGGGTGCGTGGCCGGACGGCGGCGAGCTTTTCCCGCGCCTCGGTCGAAAGACCGCCGATGCCGGCATAGTCCAGGCCGTCAGGTAGGGCCAAGTCCTCGTCCTTACGGAAGGCGGTGACATCGGCAGACTGACGGTCGAGATAGCCGGCGTAGGCCGCCTCGATTTCGATCTGTTCGCCTGCAAAGTCGGGCCAGTTAGCGATTTCCGGCCATACTGTGGCCAGCTGGGCCAGACCGATATCGGCATAGGCCAGAAGCTGAACGACATCGCGGCGCTGGCCGTCGGCCTTGACGCCTAAGCCGGCCCGGATCGCCTCGGTCGGGGTTAGTTGCAGCGCATGAGCACGGGCGCGAATCTCGTCCAGGATCGCGGCCTTGGCGGTGAAGGCTCGGGCGCGGTCGGAACCGACGCAGTCCAGCGCAATCCCGCGCGCGGTCAGGCGTTGGTCCGCATTGTCGGCGCGCAGGGTCAGGCGGAACTCGGCGCGGCTGGTGAACATGCGGTAGGGCTCGGTCACGCCGCGGGTGACCAGGTCGTCTATCATCACGCCGAGATAGGCTTCGTCGCGGGCGAACACCGCCGGCTCGGCCTCCGAAGCGGCGCGAGCGGCGTTCAGCCCGGCGACCAGGCCCTGCCCGGCCGCCTCTTCATAGCCGGTGGTGCCGTTGATCTGGCCGGCCAGATAGAGGCCCGGCAGGCGCTTGACCTCGAGCGATGGCTTCAGTTCGCTGGGATCGACGTAGTCGTATTCGATGGCGTAGCCGTAACGCTTGATGGTCACGGATTCGAGGCCGGGAATCGTGCGGATGAAGCGGTCCTGGGTGTCCTCGGAGACCGAGGTCGAGATGCCGTTCGGATAGACGGTATCGTCGTCGCGGCCCTCCGGCTCCAGGAAGATCTGGTGGCCGGTCTTGTCGGCGAAGCGGACCACCTTGTCCTCGATCGACGGGCAATAGCGCGGCCCGCGCCCCAGCGCCCTGCCGCCATAAACCGCTGATTCCGTCAGCCGTTCGGCGATGATCGCGTGGGTCTGCGCCGTCGTCCACGTGACGCCACAGCGGACTTGCGGCCGGTCGACCGATTCCGTCATGAAGGAAAAGGGGATCGGCGCTGTGTCGCCGGCCTGCATCTCCAGCCCATCCCAGGCGATGGTGCGGCCATCCAGCCGCGCCGGGGTGCCGGTCTTCAGTCGACCCATACGCAGCTTGAGCCCGTAGAGACGATCGGCCAGCCCGATCGCCGGGGCGTCGCCTACGCGGCCGGCGGGCGTGCGGGTTTCCCCGCGATGGATGACGCCGCGCAGAAAGGTGCCGGTGGTCAGAACCACCGCGCCGCCGCGCCAGCTTTGGCCATTGGCGTCTTCTACGCCGACGACGCGGCCGTCCGCCAGAATCAGGTCCTCGACCGCCGCCGCGACCACGGTGAGGCTGGGTTGCTCCGCCACGGATCGCTGCATGGCCGCGCGATAGACAGCGCGGTCGATTTGGGCGCGCGGGCCACGCACCGCTGGACCCTTGGAGCGGTTGAGCATGCGGAACTGGATGCCGGCCTCGTCCGCAAGGCGGCCCATAAGTCCGTCGAGGGCGTCGATCTCACGGACCAGGTGGCCCTTGCCCAGGCCGCCGATAGCCGGGTTGCAGGACATTTCACCAATGGTTTCAAGCTTGTGCGTCAGCAGCAGCGTCCGCGCACCGAAGCGCGCCGACGCCGCCGCGGCTTCACAGCCGGCGTGACCGCCGCCGATGACGATGACGTCCCAATGGGTAGAAGAGGCTGACATGACCGACCAAGCGCGCCGTCCGCCGGCGCCGGCTCTTATAGCTTGGGGCCGGCGCTGTTTCACGTGAAACATTGGGGCACGGTCCGCGCCGGTGTTTCACCGTGAAACAGCCTACTTGCCGATGCAGAACCTGGCGAACACCCGATCCAGCACATCTTCAGGGTCGACGCGGCCGCTAACCCGCGCCAGGCTGCGCGCGGCGAGGCGAACATCCTCAGCCGCCAGCTCCACCTCGACCTTCCCTGTCAGCGCGCCCGTAGCCCTGGCCAGATGATCACGCGCAGCAACCAGGTCGTGGCGGTGCCGAGCCCGTGTCGCCGCGGGAAACTCCCCGCCCGAGAGCGACTGGATCACGCGCGCCGTCACCAGCTCGCGAAGGGCAGCCAGTCCCTCACCCCGGGTCGCCGAGACGTCGATAATCTCCAGACCGTGGCCCCTCGCCCAGGCAGCGACGGCGGCGCCGGCAGGCGACGGGGCGAGATCCCGCTTGTTGAGCACACAGACATCGCCTGGCCTGGCCAGCCCCGCGGGTTCACGCCAGCGTTCGTCCCTTGCCGCCGTGTCGACGACCATCAGTCTGAGATCGGCGGCCTGGGCCAGGGCGCCGGCGCGGCGCACGCCTTCGGCCTCGATCGCGCCCTTCGGAGCCCGCAGCCCGGCGGTGTCGCCGATCAACACCCGATAGCCCGCCAGATTCAAGGCCACCTCGATAATGTCCCGGGTCGTGCCCGGCGTCGGCGTCACGATGGCCGCTTCACGACCGACCAGCGCGTTGAGCAGGCTGGACTTGCCGGCGTTCGGCGCGCCGATCAGCGCGACGCGGAAGCCCTCGCGGACCCGTTCGCCGCGCTCGCCGTCGGCCAGCGCCACGTCGATTTCACGTGCGACAATGGCGATCAGGGGCGCGGCGCCCCGCGCCACCTCCGCCGGCAAATCTTCATCGGGAAAGTCGACAGCCGCCTCAAGCATGGCCAGAGCCTCGATCAAGCTCTCGCGCCAGGCGGCATGGCGGCGCGCCAGGTCGCCATCCAGCTGGGCCAGGGCCTGGCGGCGCTGCGCGTCCGTCTCCGCCTCGACCAGATCGCCGATCGCCTCGGCCTGGCTTAGATCGAGCTTGCCGTTCTCGAAGGCGCGGCGGGTGAATTCGCCCGGCAGGGCCAGGCGCAATCCCAGACCCAGCAAGGCTTCCGTCACCGCATCGATGACCGCCGCGCCGCCGTGCAGGTGCAGTTCGGCGACGTCTTCGCCGGTATAGCTGTGCGGCCCCGGAAACCACAGCACCAGGGCCTGGTCCAGCGGCGCGCCGTCATCCAGCCGTTTCAACCCTATAAGATGCGGGCGACGGGTTCTTGGTCGGGCGCCCGTCAAGGCCTGCAGGGCCGCGGCGGTTCCGGGTCCTGAGAGCCGCATGATCGCGACGGCCGCGCGGCCGGGCGCGCTGGCCAGCGCAAAGATGGTCTCGCCCATTGCGCCTCAGCGCTTGGGGCCGGCGGCGGCCATCAGCTTGGCGAACTGCTCCTGAGCGGCGCCGCCGAAGGCCAGCCAGTTCTTCATCAACTCCTCGGGCTGCAGGGCGGCCATGTTGGCGGTCATGCGCTTCTGCATCTCGTCGACCAGCTTTTCGTTCAGCCCGGCGACATCGGGCAGGCCCAGCGCCGCGCGCGCCTCCTGGGGCGTGCAGTCCACCTCGATCGTCACCTTCATGTCCAAACCCTCCGCTCGGCCACAAATTGTTATGAGCCTTTGCCCGGCCATGAGGCTAGTAGCATTCGCGCGTTGGCGAAGAGCCCGCGCTCGACGTGGTCAACGCAATCTGGGCTGAACCATCATGCTGGCGATCCAAGCGACGAAGGCGGGCGGGCCCGAGGTGCTCGAAGCCGTCGAGCGGCCGGTTCCCGAGCCCGGACCCGGTCAGATCCGTATCCGACACCACGCCATCGGCCTCAACTTCATCGACACCTACCAACGCTCGGGCCTCTATCCGATGCGCCTGCCGGCCGTGCTCGGCCAGGAGGCCGCCGGCGTCGTCGATGCAGTCGGGGAGGGCGTCAGCGGCTGGGCGAACGGCGACCCCGTCGCCTATTCCGGCCAGATCGGCGCCTATGCCGCGTTTCACGTGGTTCAGGCCGAGCGCGTGCTCCGCCTGCCCGACAGCATCTCGTTCGAGACCGCCGCGGCTTCGCTGCTGAAAGGGATGACGGCGGAGTTCCTGTTGCACCGCTGCTATCCGCTCAAGGCTGGCGAAGCCATCCTGGTCCATGCCGCGTCCGGCGGCGTCGGCACCATCCTGGTGCAATGGGCCAAGGCGATCGGGGCGGTGGTGATCGGCACGGTCGGCTCCGCCGCCAAGGCCGACCGAGCGCGCGACAACGGCTGCGACCACGTCATCCGCTATCGCGACGAGGATGTGGCGGCGCGCGTGCGCGAGATCACGCAGGGCCAAGGCGTCCGCGTCGCCTACGATTCCGTTGGCAAGGACACGTTCGAAGGCACCCTGGCCAGCCTCGGCCGGCGGGGGCTGTTTGTCAGTTTCGGCAACGCCTCAGGCCCTGCGCCGGCGGTCGAGCCCCGCCGGCTGATGGCGGCCGGTTCGTTGTTTCTGACCCGGCCCACCCTCTACGACTACACGGCAACGCCAGAGGATCTGGCTGCAAGCGCCGCGGCGCTGTTCGAGGTCATCGCCTCCGGGACGGTGAAAATCGAGATCGGCCAGACGTTTCCGCTCAGCGAGGCGCGGCGGGCCCACGAGGCTCTCGAGGCTCGCGAGACCATCGGGGCAAGCCTGCTGATCCCCTAGGCGCTTAAGCCTATTTGGCGATTGCGGCCTGATAGGCCGGCCGGGTTTTCACCCGCGCCCAGTAGTCGGCGATGGGGGCCGGATAGTCGTCGGCGAGCCCCAGCGCTCCGCCCATGTTCAGCGCATAGACCACAGAGATGTCCGCCGCGGTGAAGGCCTCACCGGCCAGGTGCGGGCCGCGCGCCGGGTTGACAGCGATGAATTCCGGGCTGGAGCGGCCGATGGCCTCAAGAGAGAGTTCGTAGTCTAGCTCCATCTCCTCGGCCATCCAGATCACACGAAGTGAGCGGCTGCCACTGGCATGAAAGATCTTCAGCATCACCCCGCCCGAGACATCAGGTATTCATCGTCTGGAAGAAGTCGTCGTTGTTTTTGCTTTGCTTGAGCTTGTCGAGCAGAAACTCGATCGCATCTTGCGGACCCATGGGGCTGAGGATGCGGCGCAGGATATTGACCTTCTGAAAGTATTCCTTCGGTATGATCAGTTCATCCTTGCGGGTTCCGGACTTCACGATGTCGATGGCCGGATAGATGCGCTTGTCGGCCACCTTGCGGTCGAGGATGATTTCCGAATTGCCGGTGCCTTTGAACTCTTCGAAGATCACCTCGTCCATGCGGCTGCCGGTGTCGATCAGCGCGGTCGAGATGATGGTCAGCGATCCGCCTTCCTCGATGTTCCGCGCCGCGCCGAAGAAGCGCTTCGGCCGCTGCAAGGCGTTGGCGTCGACGCCGCCGGTCAGCACCTTGCCGGATGACGGCACCACGGTGTTGTAGGCGCGGCCGAGGCGGGTGATGTTGTCCAGCAGGATGACCACGTCGCGTTTGTGCTCGACCAGACGTTTGGCTTTTTCGATCACCATTTCAGCCACTTGCACGTGGCGTGAGGCCGGCTCGTCGAAGGTGGAGGAAATGACCTCGCCCTTCACCGTGCGCTGCATGTCGGTGACTTCTTCGGGCCGTTCGTCGACCAGGAGCACGATCAAATAGCATTCAGGGTGGTTGGCGGCGATCGCCTTGGCGATGTTCTGCATCATGATGGTCTTGCCGACCCGGGGCGGGGCGACGATCAGGCAACGCTGGCCCTTGCCGAGCGGGGTGACGATGTCGATAACCCGGCCGGTGCGGTCCTTAAGCGTCGGGTCTTCGATCTCCATTTTCAGCCACTCTTCCGGATAGAGCGGGGTCAGGTTGTCGAAGGCGACCTTGTGGCGGACGTTTTCCGGCGGCTCGAAATTGACCTGGGTCACGGTGACCAGGGCGAAATAGCGCTCGCCCTCGCGCGGCGAGCGCACGCCGCCCTCGACCGTGTCGCCGGTGCGCAGACCGTAACGGCGGATCTGCGAGGGGGAGACATAGATGTCATCGGGGCCGGAGAGATAGTTGGCTTCCGGGCTACGCAAAAAGCCGAAGCCGTCCTGCAGCACTTCCAGCGTGCCGGAGCCGGAGATGTCGACACCTTCCTCGGCCACGGCCTTGAGGATGGCGAACATCATGCTCTGCTTGAGCATGGACGAGGCGTTTTCGATCTCCAGGGCCTCTGCGAAGGTCACCAGGTCGGCGGCGGGCTTTTCCTTCAGCTCCTGCAGCGACATGCGCGTCATGCCCATGGCCGCGATGGCGTGGCTGGCGGCGGTGGGTTCCTCCGGGCCGTCGGCCGCGTCGGCGTCGGCAGAATCTAGGACGTCGCCCATGGGATCGGCGTCTTCGGCCTCGGTGAGGGTGTCTAGGGTGGTGTCAGTCATGTTGAACTCTGGTTTCGAATGGATTGGCCGCGCGTGCGACCGCTTGGACCCCCGATTTGCGGGGCCGGATTGAAGTCTTCTGAATGCACCGGGTCCTTGAAAGTGATGGTCGGCGCGAAGGGGAGGATCAGACGGAGGTCGCGGCTCTGAGGGGCGCGGGTCTGATGAGAGGAGGCGGGCTCAGCGGCGAACCGCTTTGCTTCAGGGGAAGCGGAACCACACGGCGCGGCTGAGGTCAAGCGCGGCCGCAAGCTTCGTCAGGAGCCGAACTTGGTGGTGGCGGCGATGACGACGACGATCGCGACCAGAAAGGGAAGCTCGTTGGTCATGCGCCAGAAGCGTTCGGAGTGGGTGTTGCGCCCCTCCGCGAAGGCCCGCCGCGATCCGGAGAGAAACCCGTGCCAGGCGCCCAGCGCCAAAAACCCGGCGAGTTTGGTCAGGAACCACGCCTGCAACCAGAAATGGGGACCGCGCCGGCCAAGATCAAGCCAGACCAGCGTGGTGCCGAACACCAGCACCATGATCATCGCCGGATTGACGATCATCCGCAGCAGCTTCACCTCCATGGTCTTGAAGGTCTCGTCCATCTCGGAACCGGCGGTGGCGCGGGTGTGATAGGCGAACAGCCGCGGCAGATAGAGCAGGCCGGCCATCCAGGCGATGACGGCGATAATGTGCAGCCCGCGCACCACGTTGAAGACCAGGTCCGAGCTCACCGGATGCCCTCCTTGGCTCTGAGCGGACATTTCGACCATGCCGCCGGGCAGGTATAGCCTGATCCGGCCGCCACGCCGTCGGCCCGCTCCAGCGCCGCGACGATCAGCTCGGCCAGCCCCTCGATGAAGCCGGCTTCGACGCCGAGCGTCGGGGCGCGGACATAGGCGCTGATACCGGCGGCCTCGGCGGGCAGCCGATAGTCGTGATCGAGCTCGACCAGGGTCTCGACGTGTTCGGAGACGAAGGCGATCGGGCTGATCACCACGCCGACGCCGTCCGTGGCCGCGGCCTGGATCTCGTCGATGGTGGTGGGCGCCAGCCATTGCATCGGTCCGACGCGGCTCTGATAGGCGATGCGGCAGTCCGAGAGCTCGCTGGGCAGCCGCGCCGCCACGGCCTGGGCGGTGGCGGCCACCTGGGTCGCATAGGGGTCTCCGGCCTCAACGACGCTCTCGGGCAGTCCATGGGCGGAGAAGATCAGCCGCACCGGCTGCGGCCGTCCAGCCGCCTCCCAGGCCGCCTCGATGCGGCGCGCGTGCGCCTCGACCAGGGCGCCAAGGGTCGGGTAGCAGCAGACGGAGTGCGCCCGGCCCGGCCCACGATAGACGGCCTGCCAAGCCTTGAGCGAGGAGGCCGTGGTCGTGGTGGAAAACTGCGGATAGAGCGGCAAAAGCACGATCTCGTCGGGCGCAAAGGCCGCAACCGCAGCCGCCGTCTCGGCGCTGAACGGCCGCCAATAGCGCATGGCGATGAAGGTCTCGACCGCCGCCTCGGGCAGGCGGATTTGCACCGCGGCCTTCAGCGCCGCCGACTGCGCCTCGGTCTCGGCGAGCAAGGGCGAGGCGCCGCCCATGCGGGCATAGTTGGCCCTGGCCGATCGGTCGCGCAGCCCAGCGATCAGGGCCGCCAGCGGAATCCGCAGCAGGCTCGGCAGGCCAATGATGGCCGGATCGCTGAACAGGTTGAACAGGAAGGGTCGGACCGACTTCGGGGCGTCCGGGCCGCCCAGGTTGAAGAGGACGACGGCGAGCCGCGACGGGGCCATCAGGCTCTGCGCCAAGCTGTCACACGCTCCACAGCCTGGCCGATATGCTCGACCGGCGTGGTCGGCGCGACGCCGTGGCCGAGATTGAAGATCCAGGGGCCGTCGCCCCAATCGGCCAACAAGGCATCGATGCCGGCATCGAGCGCGGGGCCGCCTGCCAGCAGCAACTGAGGATCCAGCGCGCCCTGGATGGTCACCGTTTTCTGCAGGCGCCGGCCAAGGTCTGGCGAAAACCCGGTGCCCAGTCCGATCCCTTCGACGCCGGTGGCGTGAACATAGGGCTCGATCAGCGATTCGGTCGCGCCACGGGGGAAACCGATCACCGGCACGGAGACGCCAGCCGCCCTCAGGGCTTGCACGATCCGGGCATGTGGTCGCACGACCAGCCGCTCGAACGCTGGTTCGGGCAGCTGATCTGCCCAGGACTCGAAAATCTGCACCGCCTGGGCGCCGGCCTCGACCTGCATGACCAGGTAGCGCCAGGTCGCCTCGGTGACGACGTCGACCAGCTCGCCAACCTCTTCCAGGTTTGCAAACGCATAAGCCCGGGCCTGCACCCGCGCCGCCTCGCCGCCGCGGCCCTGCAGCATGTAGGTGGCGACGGTCCACGGCCCGCCGGCGAACCCGATCACCGCGCGCTCAGGCTCAAGCTCGGCCCGAACCCGGCGCACCGTCTCCCCGATCGGGGCCAGGCGCATCGTCGAGGCCTCCACCTCGGCCGCCAGCGCGTCGATGGCCGGCAACGGGCCCATCCGCGGACCTTCGCCGGTCTCGAACCAGACCTTCTGGCCCAGCGCCAATGCGATCGGCACGATGTCGGAGAAGACGATGGCCGCGTCATAGGCGAACCGCCGCATCGGCTGCAGCGTGATCTCGGTGGCGATCTCTGGATTGAAGCAGAGCGTGAGGAAGTCACCCCCAGCCCGCGCGCGCAACGCGCGATACTCCGGCAGACAACGACCGGCCTGACGCATGAACCAGATCGGTGGGCGCTCGGACGTCTCGCCTTTGAGCGCCTTGAGCAACAACGGTTCGGGGAGGGACGCCATGGCCGCCCTTAAAGCCGCTCAGCCCGTCAGGCTCAAGTCCGAGGGCCTCCTTCTATTCCTTAATAAGAGATTAAGAGAGATTCGGTGGAAGAGATCAGGACCGGCTGAAACCGGGGATAAATCCAGGCATGTTCCGACGATTCGACCGGTTCGGCGGGTCGCCAACGATCGCCGCACAGGGGTTGCCACGGGCTGTGGATTGCGGGGACGGCGTGCAAATGGCCGGAAGGGTTAACAAAATCTTAACGGCGCCTGGGCATGGCGCCGGAGCGGCGGCGGCTTATCCAGAGGCGGGGTGGTCGGGCCTTTCCCGCCCCACCAATGACGCCGGACTGTGGACACCGGACGGGTGCTTTGGTGGTTTTGCACCATCGGCCTTGGCAAAGCCGTCGCGAGCGGGTTTTCTCCCGGCCGGTTCCGCCGGTTGGGGCCGGTCGTTAACCTTCGATTAACCAAGTCTCAACAGGTGAGGCGGGCAAGGAACGTCGGCGATGACCCAGGCTTCGCGCATCGCCACCTATTTCCATATCCACCTGGTGTCGGATTCCACCGGCGAGACCCTGAACGCCATGGCGCGGGCCGTCTGCGCCCGCTTCGACGACGTGCTGCCGATCGAGCACATTTATTCCCTGGTCCGTTCGCCGCGCCAGCTGGAACGGGTGCTGCGCGAGATCGAGGCCGCGCCGGGCGTTGTGCTGCACACCATCGTCGACAAGACCCTGCGCGCGGCGCTGGAACAGGGCTGCCGCGACCTGGACATGACCTGCGTGGCGGCGCTCGATCCCCTGATCGCCTCATTGGCCCGCTATCTCGGCGCCTCGATCTCGACCCGGGTCGGGGCGCATCTGCGGCTCGACCACGACTATTTCAACCGCATGGACGCGCTGGCCTACGCGATCAGCCACGACGACGGCCACGCGACCCAGGACCTGGAGGCCGCCGACGTGGTGCTGGTCGGGGTCAGCCGCACCTCCAAGACACCGACCTCGATCTATCTGGCGCATCGCGGCATCCGCGCCGCCAATGTACCGCTGGTGCCGGGCAGCGAGCCGCCGCCGCAGCTCTTCCAGTTGAAGCGGGCGGTGGTGGTCGGCCTGACCCTGTCGCCTGACCGGTTGATCGAGATCCGCCGCAACCGTTTGTCAAATCTGCGGGAGGATCGCGAGAGCGCCTATGTCGACATCGAAGCGGTCCGGGCCGAGATTGTCCGTGCACGCCGGATGTTCGAAAAATACGGCTGGCCGGTGATCGACGTCACTCGCCGCTCGGTCGAGGAGACGGCCGCGGCGGTGATCAACGTCATGACCGCCGGCGGCGGCCAGGTCGAGGTGCTCTCGTGAGTCCAGTTGTGCTGGCGTCGAAAAGCGCGGTGCGGACACGGCTGCTGGCCGCGGCCGGGGTCGAGTTCGAAGCGATGGACTCCGGTGTCGACGAGGCCGAAGCCAAGGTGGGTCTGGCTGCCTATACGCCCGACGCCGTCGCCCTGGCGCTGGCCGAGGCCAAGGCCGTGCGTGCGTCAGCGGCGAGACCGGGCGCTCTGGTGATCGGCGCCGATCAGACGCTCGACTTCGAAGGCCGGCTGTTCGACAAGGCCGCCAGTCTGGCTGAAGCCCGTGCACGGTTGATGATGCTCCGTGGACGCGCGCACCGACTGCACGCGGGTGTGGCGGTGGCCCGTGACGGCCAGGTGCTGTGGCGCAAGTGCGCCAGCTCGACCCTGACCATGCGCGACTTCACCGACGCCTGGCTAGACGCCTATCTGGCGCGCAATCCGGGGCCGGCGCTGTCGTCGGTCGGCTGCTACGAACTGGAGGGCGAAGGCGCCCAGCTGTTCGATCGCATCATCGGCGACTATTTCGCCATCCTCGGCCTGCCCTTGCTCGGCCTGTTGGGATGTCTGCGCAGAGAGGGAGCCTTGCCGCAATGAGCCGATTCAGCGGTGCGACCCGGGTCGCCGGCGTCATCGGCCGGCCGGTCGTCCATTCGCTCAGTCCATTGCTGCACAACGCCTGGATCGAAGCCGCCGGGATTGATGCGGTCTACCTGGCGCTCAGCCCCTCGGAAGACTGGCTGGGACCCTTCATCAACGGCTGCCGTGGCGGCCTGGTGGCGGGATTGAACGTCACCCTGCCGTTCAAGACCCACGCGCTGGAGCTCGCCGACCGCGCCAGCGAGGCGGCTTGGCGGGCCGGCGCGGCCAATCTGCTGCTGTTCGGTGAGGACGATCAGATCGCCGCGGACAATACCGACGGTCTTGGCCTGATCGCCGCCTTCGCCGCCCAGGCGCCGGGGTTCGACATCGTCGGACAGATCGTCACCGTTCTGGGCGCCGGCGGTGCGGCGCGCGGTGCGGCCGCGGCCCTGGTCGGCGCGGGCGCCGGTGTGGTGCGGCTGGTCAACCGCACCCGAGAGCGGGCCGAGCAGATCGCCGACGTGCTGGGTCCCAAAATCCAGGTGTTCGGCTGGGACCAGCTGCCGGGCGCGTTCGAGGGCGCGGCGGCGCTGATCAACTCGACCTCGCTCGGGCTGGCCGGCGGCGAGCCGCTGACCCTGTCGCTTGAAAGCCTGGCGGAGACGGCGGTGGTCATGGACATGGTCTATCGGCCGCTGCGCACGCCGCTGCTGATCGCGGCGCGGGCCTCCGGCCATCCGATCGTCGACGGGTTGGAGATGCTGATCGGCCAGGCGCGGCCGTCGTTCGAGGCTCTGTTCGGGCGGCCGCCGCCGGCCGAGGTCGATGTACGCGCCCTGGCGCTGGCGGCGCTGGGAGCCGCAGCATGATCACCATCGGCCTCACCGGCTCGGTCGGCATGGGCAAGTCGACGACCGCGGCCATGTTCGCCGAGGAAGGTGCGCCGGTCTACGACGCCGACGCCGAGGTGCGCCGGCTGCAGGTCAAGGGCGGCGGCGCTGTCCAGGCCATCGAGGCGGAATTTCCCGGCACAGTGAAGGACGGCGCGGTCGATCGCGATGCACTGGGCTCGCTGGTGTTCAACGATCCCGAGGCCCTGAAGCGGCTGAACGGCATCATCTATCCGATGCTCGGCGCCGGTCGGGCGGCCTTCTTCGAAAAGGCCGAGCGCGACGGCGTCGATGCGGTGGTGCTCGACATCCCTAAGCTGTTCGAGACCGGTGGCGAGGCGCGGATGGACGCGGTGGTGGTGGTCTCGGCCCCCGAACATGTGCAGCGCGAGCGGGTCCTGGCCCGGCCCGGCTATGACGCCGCGCGGCTGGACGCCATCCTGGCCAACCAGATGCACGACACCGAAAAACGCGCACGCGCCCACTTCGTCATCGATACCGGAAAGGGTCTGGAGCACGCCCGCGAGCAGGTCCGGGCGGTGATGGCGACGCTGCGTTCGGGGGCGTGGAGAAAGCCCGAAAGCCCCGCTTGAACCCGGCCGCGAACGGCGCCATTCGAGGGGCGGGATGGCGCGCGAAATCGTTCTCGACACCGAGACCACCGGCCTCGACCCGCGCACGGGTCACCGGCTGGTGGAGATCGCCTGTGTCGAGTTGGTCGACTTTCTGCCGACCGGCCGCTCCTTCCATCGCTACGTCCATCCCGAGCGCGAGATGGATCCCGAGGCCGAGCGCGTCCACGGCCTGAGCACGGCCTTTCTGGCCGACAAGCCGCGCTTTCATGAGCCGCACGTCTGCGACGCCTTTCTGGAGTTTGTCGGCGAGGCGGTGGTGGTGGCGCACAACGCCGCCTTTGACCGTGGCTTCGTCAATCACGAGCTCGAACGCGCCGGCCGCGCCGGCCTGCCGGAGGCTCGCTGGGTCGACACCCTGCCGCTGGCGCAGAAGCGCTTTCCCGGCGTGCACAATTCGCTCGACGCGCTGTGCAAGCGCTTCAAGATCTCGCTGGCCGAGCGGGAAAAGCACGGCGCGCTGATCGACGCCCAGCTGCTGGCGGCGGTCTATCTCGAACTCAATGGCGGCCGAGAGCGCGGGCTTGATCTGACGGTCGCGAGCACTGTCCGCAATCTGGTCCTGGCGATCGGCGAGACCCGTTACGGGCCCAGGCCGCGGCCGCTGTCGGCCCGCTCGACCGAGGCCGAGCGCGAGGCGCACCTGATCTTCGTGCGCGGCGCCCTGGCCGAAAAGGCGGTCTGGCTGAAGTTCGGCCTGGTCTAGGCCTAGGCCTGGCCGGTCGGCTCGTTGGCCATGGCGGCCTGGCGCGAGGCGTAGACAACGGCGAAGTCGATCGGATCGATCATGAACGGCGGGAAGCCGCCTTCCGAGGTCATTTCGGCGATCAGCCGGCGCGCGAAGGGAAACAGGAAGCGCGGGCACTCGATCAGCAACACCTGTTCCATGTTCTCCGGCGCGATGCCGTTGATCTGGAACAGCCCGCCATAGAGCAGCTCGAGCGTGAAGATCGGATCGCCGTCGGCCTGGGCCGAGGCGGTCAGCTTCAGATCGACCTCATAGAGTTCGTCCGGGCGGGCGCGGGCGGCCATCTCGACGCCGAGGTCGATCTGCGGCTGGACCGCCGAGGTGCGCAGGGACTCCGGCGCGCGCGGGTTTTCGAAAGACAGGTCGCGGATGAACTGCGCCATGATCCGGATGCCCGGCACGGAGCCGTCGACCGGCTCGGAGGCGAGGTTCAGATTGCCGGTAGGCCCTTGGTCGGTCATGGGTGGAGGATCCGTCTTTCGCCGCCGTGACAAAGGCGCGCCTTGGAGGTTGAAGGCGGGGCTGCTATCACGCTGACCGAGGGCGCGCAACGCGCCACCTGTCGAAGCGGCCCCTCGCGGACTATATAGAAACAGAAGCGACTGAGCCGGGTCCGGTCGCCGGCCCCCGCTCAACATCCCCGGTGTCGATCTGCAGCTCTTGGAACTCATCATCATCGCCGTCGTGGCCGCCGTGGTGCTTTACCAGCTCTACGCGGTGCTGGGCCGCCGTGTCGGGCGCCAGCCCGAGGACGTGACCCAGCCCGCGACCTTGCCAAGGACAGGCGACACCGAGCCCTTTACGCCGCAGACGGATAGCGGGCCCGCGCCCTCGGGCGTCGCCGCGATCCGCGCCCGTGACCCCGGCTTCGATCCCGCCAAATTCGTCGCCGGCTCGCGCCAGGCCTATGAGTTGATCGTCGTCGCCTTCGCCACCGGCGATCGTACGACCTTGGAGCGGCTGGTCTCGCCGAGCGTGATGAGCAGTTTCGGCAAGGTGATCGACACCCGCGAAGCCGAGGGCCGCAGCGAAACGGTCGAGTTCACCCAGCCGCCGCGGGCCGACCTGGAAAGCGCCGAGGTCACCGGCGACCTAGCCCGCGCCAAGGTGCGCTTCCTGGCGGAGTTCCGCAGCCGCAGCAAAGGTCCCGAAGGCGAGGCGGTCGACGACAAGCGCACGGCCGAGCTGTGGACCTTCGAGCGCCGGCTCTCCAGCCGCGACCCCAACTGGACCCTGGTCAGGGTCGACGCCGCCGAGGCCTGACGAGTCGTGAAGGGCTTGCGGCGGTTCGCGGCCCTTGTCGCCCTCGTCGCGCTGTCGGCCTGCGCCACGACACCCCCCGCGCCGACCCATGCGCCCTATCGCCCCCGGCCGGCGGCGCGACCCTATGAGCGGCCATACAGGCAACCGCCGGAGCGTGCTCGTCCATCCCCGCCGGTCGCGCCGGCGCCGGAAGGCGCGGACATTCCGCTGTCGGCCCTGCCCGGCTGGTACGCCGAGGACTATTCGGCCGCCCTGCAGGCCTTCGTCGCCGGCTGCGCCGCCTCGCGGGATCCGGCCGTGGCCGGCGTCTGCCGCGACGCCCGTGAAACCGGGCCGCTGCCGCAAGGCGGCACCCGCCTCTTCCTCGAGCGAAACTTCCGCGCCCGCCGCGTCGGCGATACGGGCGTGCTGACCGCCTATTTCGTTCCCGAATACGAGGCGCGCGAGACGCCGGAACCGCCGTTCACCGCCGCCGTGCGGCCCAGGCCCTTCGGGCTGGAGGCCGCCCGGCCGATGGGCGACCGCGCCGCCATCGAAGCGACCCCGCCCGAACAGGCCCTGGCCTGGATGAAGCCGGAAGACCTGTTCATCATGCAGATCCAGGGTTCCGGCGTGCTCGACCTGCCGGAGGGTCGGCGGCTGAAGGCGTCGGTTTCGGTAACCAACGGCCTGCCCTTCGTGGCCATCGGCGGCGTCCTGCGCCAGCGCGGCGACCTGCCGGCCAAGGGGGCCTCGGGCGACGCCATCCGAACCTGGCTGGCCGACCACCGCGGGCCCGAGGCCGATGCGGTGATGGACCAAGATCCGCGCTATGTCTTTTTCGGGATCGCTCCCGACGATGGCCGCGAACCCGCCGGCACGGCGGGCATTCCGCTGGTCGCCGGCCGCTCCATCGCCATCGACCCCGGCTTCCACGATTTCGGCGGCGCCTATTGGATCGACGCCGATTCCGCGGCGCTGACGGGCGCGCCGGCCCTCTACCGGCGGCTGGTGATGGCCCTGGATACCGGCGGCGCGATCAAGGGCGCGGTGCGCGCCGACCTCTATCTCGGCCGCGGACCGCAGGCCGGCGACGAGGCGGGTCGCGTCAAGCACGTGCTGAAGCTCTACGCCCTGGTTCCGATCCAGCCATGAAGCGCGGCCTGAAGTCCGACGAGGCGGCGCTCTGGGGCCACGTCACCGCGACCGTGCATCCGCTTGGCGCGCGCCAGCTGCCCGGCATGGCCTTTCCGGCCCCGGCGATCGAGCCGGCGCCGACCCCGCCGAAACCCGATGCGCCCACTGGTGCGCCGAAGGCGCTGGAACCGCGCCGAGCGCGGCGGCTGGCCCGCGAGCGCGACGCGGTCGGCGGACGCCTCGACCTGCACGGCCTGGCCCAGGACGAGGCGCGGGCGGTGCTCATGCGCTATCTGGCCGGGGCGCAGGCCGAAGGCTCGCGCGCGGTCATGGTGATCACTGGCCGCGGTGTGCAGGGCGACGGCGTCTTGCGCAAGCGCGCCCCGGAATGGCTGGCCGAGCCCGCTCTGCGCGACGTGGTCGCCGGCGTCGCCGAGGCCCACCGCCGTCACGGCGGCGAAGGCGCGCTCTACGTGGCGTTGAAGCGGCGCAAGCCGCGCTAAGCTTTGCGAAAACGGGCGACGAAGAAGCCGTCGAGGCCGCCCTCGAGATGCTGCGGCAGGATGCGCAGGGTTCCCACCGGCGTCACCGACGCCAATGGCGAGCCGCCCTCGCCCGCCTCGATCGGCCACGGGGTGAGATCCGGCCGACGCTTGAGCAGGGCTGCAACCTGCGCCTCGCCCTCCTCTGGCTCCAGCGAACAGACGCAATAGATCAGCCGCCCGCCGGCCTCGACCCGATCCGCCGCGGCGTCGAGCAGCCGCGCCTGGACGCCGGCCAGGCTGGCGATGTCGGCGGGCTTCGAGCCCCACAGCACGTCGGGGTGGCGGCGGAAGGTGCCGGTGGCCGAACAGGGCGCGTCCAGCAGCACGCCGGCGAAGCGCCGCGGATCGCGCCAGGTCGCGGCGTCGGCGGTGACGATCTCGGCGGCCAGGCCGGTGCGCTGCAGCGCTTGTCGCAGGCGACCCAAACGAGGCCCGGAGCGGTCGAGCGCGGTGACCTTGGCGCCGGCCGCAGCCAGCTCCAGCGTCTTGCCGCCGGGGGCGGCGCAAAGGTCGAGCACGCTCTCGCCGGTCTCGACGCGCAACAGCCGCGCGGGGATGGCCGCAGCGGCGTCCTGCACCCACCAGCGGCCTTCATGATAGCCGGACCAGCCGGCGACGTCGCCATGCTGGCGCACGCGCAAGGACGGTCCCGGCAGGAGCTCCGCCTCCAGCAGGGCGGCCAGCTCGGCCGCCTCGGCGGGCTCGCGCAGGGTGAGGTCGGTGGCGGGCTCGAACGGGACCTTGGCGGCGATGGCGCGCGCCTCGGCCTCGCCATAGGCCGCGCGCCAGCGGGCGAACAGCCAGCCGGGGACCAGGCTCTCTGGATCGTCCTCGCGCGGCGGATCGCGCAGGATGCCGCGCAGCACCCCGTTGATCAGCCCCTTGAACGGCCGGGTGGTCTTGGACCGCTCCGCCAGCCGTACGGTGGTGTCCACCGCGGCGAAGGCCGGCGTGTCGAGATAGAGCGCCTGGACCACGCCCAGTCGCAGCAGCATGACGACGGCCAGCGGCGGCTCCTTGGCCACGCGCGCCTGCAGCCGGGCGTCGATCGCGCCCAGCCGGCGCAGCAGGGTCATGGCCAGCATGCGGGCGAAGGCGCGGTCGCGCGGCTCCAGCTTGGAGAACGGGGGCCGCTCCATCGCCTCTTCCAGGCCGCCGCGGTGGTCGAGCGCCGCCTCGGCGAGGCTGATGGCGGCGTCGCGGGCGGCAAGGCCGTTGGCGGGCTCGTCGGTCGGGGAGTCATCGGGGGTAAGCGTCACGCATGAGGCCGTGCGCCGCCTGTGCGCCGCGGTCAAGGCTGGCGCGGCCGCGGACCCGCGCGTAAATTTGCCGGATGAACGAGCCGAAGATCGACACCAGCCGGGTTCGCAAGCCGTTGAGCGACGCGGCTAAGCGCGCCCTGGCCGAGGCCGAGGAGCGCCGCCAGGCCCGGGCCGCCGCCGAGGCCGCGCCGACCGAGGTGGGCGGCCGAAAGGGCCTGGAACCGACCCGTTATGGCGACTGGGAGCGCAACGGCATCGCCGTCGACTTCTGAGGCGGTTTTCGCCTGCCGCGCGCAACGGCTGGCGCAGCGGTAGCCGCAACCCTAAGCTCTAGTTAAGTTTTATGAACGAGCGAGGAGGTCCTTCGATGGATCGCAAGAACGCGCTGCTGGCGATGCTGGTCGGCCTGGCCCTGGCGGCTGCCGCCACAATGGCCGCCGCACACGAGCGGACCCGGGTCTATTGGACCACCCGGCCCTGTGGCTGCGTCGTGCATGTGCGCCATGTGGTGCGCATCCACCATGTCGTGCATGTGCGCGTCCCGGTTCGCTATGTCGCGCCTCTGCCGCCCGCCCCGCCGCCCGTCATCGAGCGTGAGCGCGAGGTCGAGGTGGTCGATGACAGCGTGTCGCTGCCCGGCGGTTTCTTCGCCGACAGCGGCGGTGTCGGTCCGGCCTTCATCGACACCGGCGGCGGTGGCGGCGGCTTCGTCATCGCTCAAGGCGGCGCCTTTGCGGGCGCCCACGCCAGCGCCTCGGCCTCAGCCACCATCTCCATCGCCTTCCGCGGTCGCGGCCACGGCATGCCGCCGATGCATATGCCGCACGGCTGCGGCTGCGGCGGTCACAAGTGGTAGTCAGACGCCGGCCATCTCCGCGGCGACGCTGAAGGCCGCCGCGCGCGGGTCGTTCGCCGCGGTGACCGGCCGGCCGATGACGATGTGGCTCGCGCCGGCGCTCAGCGCCTCGACCGGGGTCGCCGCACGCGCCTGATCGTCGGCCCTGGCCCAGCCGGGCCGCACGCCGGGGGTCACCACGATGAAGTTTGGGCCGCCGATACGCCGGGCGATCGCCGCCTCGCGCGGGCTGGTGACGATGCCGTCGATGCCGGCGTCGAGCGCCTGGCGCACGCGCAGCTCGACCAGCGCCTCGATCGTCTGGGCATAGCCGATCTCTTCGACATCGGCCTGGCTCAGGCTGGTCAGCACGGTGACGCCGATGATCCTGGCGCCGACCTGGCCGGCCCGGCCGCGCACGGCCGCGGCCATCACCTGCGGCTCGGCGTGGACGGTGAGCAGGTCGCAGGCTCCGGTGGCGACGATGGCCGCGGTCGCCTTCTCGACCGTGGCGCCGATGTCGTGCAGCTTCCAATCGAGGAAGACCTGACGGCCGCGCCGTTTCAGATCCTTGGCCATCTCCATGCCGCCGCCGGCCAGCAGTTGCAGGCCGATCTTGTAGAACAGCACGCTGTCGCCAAGCCGCTCGACCATGGATTCGGCGTCGGCGCGGGCGGGCACGTCGAGCGCCAGGATCAGGCGCGGATCGGCCTTCTGATCGAGACCGCGGGTGAGCTCGGCGGCGGGCATCGCGGCTCCTTGAGTTCGGCGCAAGCGGTCGCCGGCGGCGCGAAAAGCGTTGATTTAGGCTAAGGCTGGAGGATGAGCCTCGCCGATCTCAGCGTCAACTTCTTCGTCGCCCTCTTCGCCCTGATCGACCCGATCGGCAATGTGCCGGTGTTCGCGGCGGCGACGGTGGGCGCGACCCCGGCAGGCCGGCGCCGCCTGGCCCTCTATATCGCGCTGTTTTCCCTGGTTTTTCTCACCCTGATCTATGTCTCGGGCCTGAGCCTGCTGCGCTTCTTCGGCATCTCGCTGTCGGCCTTCCGCATCGCCGGCGGCGTCCTGCTCTTCCTGCTGGGCCTGGACATGGCGCGTAACGACTTTACCGCCCGCTTCACCGACCTGGCCAACGATGAGGGGCCGATCTCGACCGGCGCCTATGCCAAACAGCGGTTCGAGCGGCTGATCGTGCCCTTCGCCATGCCGCTGCTGATCGGGCCCGGGGCCATATCGACGGTGGTGATCTATGCCAGCGAGGCCAAGGCCTATGGCGTCGCGGGGCTGGGCGCCGGCTTCGGGGTGATCGCGCTGGTCTCCGGCCTGATCGTGCCCTTCTTCTGGACCACCAGCCTGGTGTCGCGCCTGCTTGGCCGCATCGGCATGACCATCGTGGTGCGGGTGCTGGGCCTGATCCTCTGCGCCATGGCGGTGCAGTTCATCATCGCCGGCGTCGGCGGCTCGACCCACGGCATCGTGCGGCCCGACGCCGTTTCCCCCTATCAACAGAACTGATCGGCGGCTTCGGCCGTTTGCCCGTCATGCCAGAGGTCGACTCAAGCGCGCTGAAGGCCATCGACTACCGGCCGCGGGAGCGCCAGCTGGTGCTGCGCTTCGCCAGCGGCGAGCGCTATGCCTACGACCAGGCGTCGGAAGAGCTCTACCGGCGCTTCCTGGCCGCCGAATCCAAGGGCCGCTTCTTCCAGGCCGAGATTCGCGGCCGGCTGCCGTTCCGCAAGCTCAGGTCGGAACCTTAAGCCCGCGTCGCGCCGCCACGCGCAGGCGAAGCGCGTTCAGCTTGATGAAGCCCGAGGCGTCGTTGTGGTCGTAGGCCACCTTGCCCTCCTCGAAGGTGACCAGATCCTGGTCGTAGAGCGAATAGGGGCTGGAGCGGCCGATGATGCTCACATTGCCCTTGTAGAGCTTGACGGTGACCTGGCCGGTGACCAGGGCCTGGCTCTTGTCGATCAGGGCCTGCAGCATGTCGCGCTCTGGTGTGAACCACAAGCCGTTGTAGATCAGCTCGGCATAGCGCGGCATCAGCTCGTCCTTCAGGTGGGCGGCGCCGCGGTCGAGCGTGATCGATTCGATGCCCCGGTGCGCGCCCAGAAGGATGGTCCCGCCGGGGGTCTCATAGACGCCGCGCGACTTCATGCCGATGAAGCGGTTTTCGACCAGGTCCAGCCGGCCAATGCCGTTTTCGTAGCCGAGCTCGTTCAACCGGGTGAGCAGGGCGGCCGGCGACAGCGCCTGGCCGTCGATGGCCACCGGATCGCCGGCCTCGAAGTCCATCGTGAAGGTGCGCGGCCGGTCCGGCGCATCCTCGGGCGCGATGGTGCGCTGGTAGACGAACTCGGGGGCCTCGACCGCCGGGTCCTCCAGCACCTTTCCCTCCGATGAGGAGTGCAGCAGGTTGGCGTCGACCGAGAAGGGCGCCTCGCCGCGCTTGTCCTTGGCGATCGGGATCTGGTGCTGTTCGGCGAAGGCGATCAGCGCCTCGCGGCTGGCGAACGCCCACTCGCGCCAGGGCGCGATCACCCGGATGTCGGGATCGAGCGCGTAATAGGACAGCTCGTAGCGGATCTGGTCGTTGCCCTTGCCGGTCGAGCCATGGGAAACGGCGCCGGCCCCCACCTTTCGGGCGATGTCGATCTGGGTCTTGGCGATCAGCGGCCGGGCGATCGAGGTGCCGAGCAGATACTGACCCTCATAGACCGTGTTGGCGCGGAACATCGGGAAGACGTAGTCGCGGACGAATTCCTCGCGCAGGTCCTCGATGAAGATGTTCTCGGGCTTGACGCCCATCAGCAGCGCCTTGTCGCGCGCGGGACCGAGCTCCTCGCCTTGGCCTAAGTCGGCGGTGAAGGTCACCACCTCGCAGCCATATTCGGTCTGCAGCCACTTCAGGATGATCGAGGTGTCGAGCCCGCCGGAATAGGCGAGCACCACTTTTTTCACGGGCGTGTTCATGGCCGTCCCCATACGGCGCGAGGCCCGGGAGGTTCAAGCCTAGTGGTTGGGGAAGGCGAAATAACTCAAGGCGCGCTCGACACCTGAAGAAAGTCGCGGCAGCCTAACCCCGTTCGCCGGATCGCTGCGTAGTCCTTCATGTGAAAGCTTGAGGAGACCCACATGACGACGGCAGCGAACAGATCAATCACCTTTCGGCGCAGGACGCTTCTGGCGGCCGCGATCGGGGCGATCTGCCTCGGCGGCGCGGCTTGCGCCCACGCCGATCCGGTCGACCTGACGGTGGTGGACCGCGCGACGGGCCAGCCGCTGCGGGTCTGGGGCCACGACGGGCGGCTGTTCGTCGCCGGGCGGCCGGGCGCGCGCTATAGCCTGCGCGTTTCCAATCACACCGATGGCCGGGTGCTGGTGGTCATGTCGGTCGACGGGATCAACATCCTTTCCGGCGAGACGGCCAACTACGACCAGCGCGGCTATGTGTTCGGCCCGCATGAGTCCTACGACGTCAGCGGGTGGCGCAAGTCCGACTCAGAGGTCGCCGCCTTCAACTTCGCCCGCCTGCCGCAATCCTACGCCGCCCGCACCGGCCGGCCCGCCGATGTCGGGGTCATCGGCATGGCGGTCTTCAATGAACGGGCCGAGGCCCCGGTCGAAGCGACGCCGGAGCCGTATCCGGACGCACCCGACGACACCGATCGCGAATCTTCTCGCGCCAATGACGCCGTCGCCGGGCGGGGCTCCATGGTCCCGGAGCCGTCACCGCCGCCTCCGGCGGCGCTGATGCCGCCTTCGGCTCGCGCCGAAGGGCCTGCACAGCCCTCCGCCAGGGTCATGGCCCAGCGGCGGGACGAGAAGCTGGGCACCGCCCATGGCGCGCGCGAATATTCGGCGATCACCATCGTGCCGTTCGAGCGGGCGACGACCTATCCGCAATTCGTCCGGCAGATCGAATACGACACCTTCGACAACCTGGTCGTGGCCGGCGTAATCCCGCCCGCGTGGAGCCCGGGGCACCGGCCGCAACCCTTTCCATCGAATTCCGATGGCGCGGGATATGTCGCCGACCCGCCGGGCTGAGCCTTAGGCCCTTTGCGCATCGGGCCCAGCCGCGGTTAGACTGGGCCTCGATGGAGCCTGAGCCGGGGGACGACGCCGATCTGCTGCGCGCCCACGGCGCCGGCGACCCGCATGCCTTTGGCCGGCTATACGACCGCTATGATCGCCCGTGCTTCCAGTTCATCCGCCGACTGCTGGGTCCGGCTCACGCCGACGCCGCCGAGGACCTGCACCAGGAAACCTGGATATCGATCGCGAAGAGCGCGGCCGCCTTCGACCCGCATCAGGGCAGCTTCTCCGCCTGGCTGTTCACCATCGCGCGGCACAAGACCTGGGACCATTTTCGCCGGCAGAAGGTGGCCGTGCTGGCCTCCGGCCAGGAGGATACGGCGATGAGCGTCCCCGACCCAGGTCCGACGCCGTTGGATGAGGTGCAATCGCGCGAGCTGGCGCAAAAGCTGATCGCTGCGGTCGAGGCGCTGCCGTTGGAGCAGCGCGGCGCCTTCGTCATGTTCGCCGATGGCGGGCTGTCGCTGGAAGAGATCGCGCGGGCCACCGGCGTCAGCGTCGAGACCAGCAAGAGCCGGCTGCGCTACGCCCGCGCCCGGTTGCGACAGGCGCTTGCTGGTGAAAGGCCGGATCATGTCTGACCACGACGCGGCGCCCGACCCGATCGACAAGGCCTATGTTCAGGCCGAGGCGCTGCTGAGCGACGAAGAGGCGCGGGCGGCCCGGCGCGCGCGGGTGCTTGGCGCCGTCGCAAGCGAGGGCGCCGCGCCGGCTGCCGCCGCCCCCGCCGTACGGCGCCCAGCCTGGCGGCGTGGCGGCTGGCTCGCGGCGGCCGGCGTCGCGGGCCTCGGCGTGCTGATCGCCACCCACATCTACACGCCGCTTCGGCGCCAGGCGCAGACCACACCGACGCCGGCGGCCGCAACACGCGCGCCCAGCGCCACCTCGGCCTTGCCAGGACAACCCGCCCCTACGCCATTAGCCCCTCAGCCGCGTCCGGCCGCCGACGCCGCGCCGCGGGCCGAAGCGCCGGCCGCGCCGCGCGAGCTGGCTCCAGCCCAGCCGCCGCCCTCGCCTGCTTCCGCCTCGATCGCGGCGGAACCCCAGGCCTTTCCGGCCGCGCCGCCGCCGCCGCCACCGCCAGCCGCCGATGTCACGGCCGAGCGGCGCGAAAGCGATGCCGCGGTCGCGGCTCAAAACGCGACGCGCGGCGCCGAGAAGGCGACGCAAGGCCCGGCGTTCGCGGGCCCGCCGTCCGCGGCGATGGCCAGGCCGGATTCGCCGGCCAGCCATTCGTCCGACCCGGCCGCCAGACTTCGCGCCGCCGCCGCCGCCGGCAGGACCAGCGCCGTGGACTCGCTGCTGGCCGAAGGTGTCCCGATCGACGCGCCTGACACGGCGGGAAATACGGCGCTGATGGACGCGATCCAGGCCGGTTACCCCGCCGTTGCCGCAAGCCTGCGCCGCCACGGCGCCAGCCTGGACCGGAAGAACGACGCGGGACAATCAGCGCGGGATATGGCGACGGCGAAAGGGGACGCGGCGCTCGACCGCGCCCTTGGCCTTGAGCCCTAGCTAGACCGTCACCTGGGCGCCGAGCTCGACGACGCGGCCGGGCGGGATCTTGAAGAAGTCGGTGGGGTTGGCGGCGTTCTTCATCAGGAAGATGAACAGCTTGTCCTGCCACAGCGGCATGGTCGGCTGGGCCGCCGGCACCAGCGAGCGGCGGCCGAGGAAGAAGCTGGTCGCCATGATGTCGAACTTCAGCCCCTGCTTACGGCAGAGCTGCAGCGCCTTGGGCAGGTTCGGCGTCTCCATGAAGCCGTAGCGGATGATCACCTTTTTGAAGTCTTCGTTGACCGGCTCAATGACGATGCGGTCGGTGTCGCTCACCCGCGGAGTCTCGGTGGTGACCACGGTCAGGATGACGTTGTGCGCGTGCAGGACCTTGTTGTGCTTGAGGTTGTGCATCAGCGCCACCGGGGCCATGTCGGCGTCGCCGGTCAGGTAGATGGCGGTGCCGGGCGAGCGATAGGGCGGTCGGGCGCGAAGCATGTCGACCAGCTCGATCAGCGGCAGGCTGTCGCGGCGGGTCTTCTCGGTCAGCACCTGGGCGCCGCGGGTCCAGGTCCACATGATCACCACCAGGGCCGCGCCCATGACCAGCGGCAGCCAGGCGCCGTCGCGGATCTTCAGGAGGTTGGACGAGGTGAAGACGACGTCGACAAGGCCGATGGGTCCAAGCAGCAGCGCCGCCTGCCAGCGCCGCCACTTCCACATCCGCCGCACGACCACATAGGCCAGCAGGGTGTCGATCAGCATGGCCCCGGTCACCGCCAGCCCATAGGCCGAGGCCAGGTGGCTGGAGGTCTGGAAGATCAGGAGCAGCAGCAGCACGCCGATCATCAGGAAGAGGTTCACCGATGGCGCGTAGATCTGCCCGGTCTGGGTCTCCGAGGTGCGGCGGATGTCCATGCGCGGGAAGAGGTTCAATTGCACGGCCTGTCCGGTCATGGAGAAGGCGCCGGAGATCAGGGCCTGGCTGGCGATGACGGTGGCCGCGGTGGCCAGGATCAGGATCGGCCAATAGGCGACAGCTGGGGCCAGGGCCCAGAACGGATTGTGCCGCGCCCAGGGATGGTTCAGCACCAGCGCGCCCTGGCCAAGATAGTTGAGCGCCAGGCAGGGGAAGACCAGGCCGATCCAGGCGCGCCGGATGGCGGTTTTGCCGAAATGGCCCATGTCCGTGTACAGGGCCTCCGCGCCGGTCACCGCCAGGAAGACGCTGCCGAGGATGATGAAGCCTAGAAAGCCGTTATCGAACAGGAACTTGGCGCCATACCAAGGGCTAAGCGCGCGCAGGATGGTCAGGTTTTCGGACAGCCGCCAGATGCCCAGCCCGGCCAGGGTCAGGAACCAGATGGCGATGATCGGCCCGAAGAAGGCCGCCACCCGCGTCGTCCCCCTGGCCTGGACCATGAACAGCGCCACCAGTATGCCGGCGGCGATCGGCAGGGCGTAGGGCGCCAAGTGCCGGCCGATCTCCGGCGCGGCGCGCACGCCCTCGACCGCGGAAAGCACCGAAACCGCGGGCGTGATCAGCCCGTCGCCGAAGAACAGCGCCGCGCCGATCATGCCCAGCACGAAGATCGAGCCGGTGCGGCGCCCGACGGCGCGCTGGGCCAGCGCCATCAGCGCCAGGGTGCCGCCCTCGCCCTTGTTGTCGGCGCGCAGCAGTACGACGACGTATTTGATGGTGACGATGAGAACCAGCGTCCAGATGATCAGCGACACGACGCCGAACACCGATTCCGGTCCGTCGGCGCCATGGCGAGCGTGAGCCAGGGCTTCGCGCATGGCGTAGAGCGGGCTGGTCCCGATATCGCCGAACACCACGCCGACCGAGCCGACCGCCAGGGCCAGGCCGCTTTGGCCCCATCGCGCCCGCCCCTCCCTGTCCGGCGCGATGGAATCGGCGCTGGCGAGGGTCGGGGCTTTGGTGGTGGGAGACGAGGCCGTTAGCGGCGCTTCGCCCGTCATGCATGACCTCCGGGGTCGGCCGGGCTCAAAAGCGACCGGCCCCATCTTTTCAGAGCCGGCGCGATACTCCCTTTCGTGGCGATCTTCAATTGCGCCAGGGTCGCATCGGGGAAATCACAGCGCCGGCTTGGCCGGAGGCGCGCCGCAACGCGACGGCGCCAGCCAGAACCGCCGCGACGAATAGTCGATGGTCAGCCGCGTTCCGTGCAACAGATCCAGCCCCATGTTCATCGCCGAGACCTTGGCCAGGCCGGCGCCGTCCAGATAGGGCAGGTCGACCACCCGGGCCACCGCATCGGCGCGGGTGATGCCGGCGAAGCGGACGGCGCCGATGTTCCCCACGCGCGAGTTGACCGGTGTCATCGTCGCGCCGCGGGTCGGCTCGCCGTCGCGGAAGGCGGATGACAGTGGATCGGCGCCGGCGGCGATGGCGAATTTCAGGTTGATGGCCGTGGCCCGGGCGCCGGTGTCCAGCACCGCGATCCCCGGCGCGCCGTTCACCGTCACCGGCATCGTGAGCTGCTTGCCGTCGCGGACGGAGCCGGCCCTGACCAGGGTCGCGCCGGCGCCGGCGATGTCTGCGGGCGCGCCGCGCAGCGGCAGCACCGCGACGGTGTTGCAGCCGAAGTCGACCACCACCAGCTGGCCCAGCATAAGGTCGGCGCCGGCGACACCGGCGAGCTTCACCCCGTCGACGCGGTCGGGAACGGTGTCGGCGTCGATGTTACGGATGGCGTGGCCGTCCACGGCCAGGGTCGCCACCTTCGCGCCGACCATCGGCTGCGAGCCGGTCGCGCCGCTGAGCACGCCGCTTCGGCCCTTGGGCAGGTCGAGCTGCCTGGCGAACCAGGCATAGACGGCGCTCTCATCGGCGCCGGTATCGAGAATGAAATCGAACGGGCCCCTGCCGTTGACCAGCGCCGGAACCACGACGTGGCCGGTGGAGTCCCAGCGCAGCGGAACTTCGGCGCGCGCGCCGCCGGCCAGAAGGGCGATCCCCAGAAGGGCCGCCAAGGGCCGCCAACGCATCGAAAACTCCCGGCTGGAAACGATGGCGTACACGATAACATCCATTCGCCGCGCCGGGCCAGCGCCCCTGGCGACGGCGACTTGAATGTCGGGCGCCGGCGCGCCACTGTCCGCTTCGCCGTTCGCCGCCAGGGGCTGAAAAACATCACATGACCCGCCGCCTCTGCCTGGTGACCGGCGCCTCGGCGGGGATCGGCCAGGCCTTCGCCCGCATCTTCGCCAGCCACGGCTATGACGTCGCCCTGACCGCGCGACGCGGCGAGCGGCTGGAGCAGCTGGCCGAGGAGATCCGCCTGCGCTATGGCGTCGAGACCCTGGCTATCCCCGCCGACCTCGGCGATCCGGCGGCCGCGACGCATCTGATCGAGACGCTGGCCGCCAACGGCCGGGTGGTCGACGCCCTGGTCAACAACGCCGGCTATGGCCTGCGCGGCGACTATGCCGCGACCGCCTGGGAAGATGAGCGCGCCTTCTTGCAGGTGCTGCTGATCGCGGTCTGCGAGCTGACCCACAGGCTGCTGCCGGGCATGATCGAGCGGCGGTTCGGCCGCGTCGTCAACGTCGCCTCATTGGCCGGCCTGACGCCCGGCGCGCCCGGCCGCACCCTCTACAGCGCCACCAAGTCCTTCCTGGTGAAGTTCTCCGAGAGCCTGCACCTGGAGACGCGCGACCAGGGGGTGCATGTCAGCGCGCTCTGCCCCGGCCTGACCTATTCGGAATTCCACGACGCCAACCAGACGCGCGAGAGCTTGGAGCGGCTGACGCCCGACTGGCTGTGGCTGGGCGCCGACGAGGTGGCGGCGGCCGGCTACGAAGCCGTCGAGGCCAATCGCATCATCTGTGTCCCGGGCGCGCCGAACAAGGCGCTCGCGGTCCTGGCCAAGCTGGCCCCGGAGGACTGGGCCATGGCGCTGATGGGCCGCGAGCAGAGGCGAATTGGCCGGCTCTAGCGTTTAGTGGCGGAAGACGCGGACGCCGGTGAAGGCCATGGCGATCCCGGCCTGGTCGGCGGCCTCGATCACCTCGGCGTCGCGGATCGAGCCGCCGGGCTGGATGACGCTGGTCGCCCCCGCCTCCACCGCCTGCAGCAAGCCGTCGGCGAAGGGGAAGAAGGCGTCCGAAGCGCAGGCCGATCCCACGGCCAGGGATTGCGCCAGACCGGCCGCTTCGGCGGCTTCCGCGGCGCGGATGGCGGCGATGCGGGCGGAGTCGCGGCGGTTCATCTGGCCGGCGCCGACGCCCGCTGTCTGGCCGTCCTTGGCGTAGATCACCGCGTTGGACTTGACGTGCTTGGCGACGGTGAAGGCGAACAGCATGTCCTCGACCTGCTGCGGGGTCGGCTTGACCTTGGTCACGACGTTCAAGTCCGCGGCGGTGATGCGGGCCGCGTCGCGCGATTGCACAAGAAAGCCGCCGGCCACCGAGCGGAAGGTCTCGCCGACCGCCAGCGGATCGGGCAGGGCGCCTGTGAGCAGCAGGCGCAGGTCCTTGCGCCTGGCGAAGACGGCGATGGCGTCGTCGTCGGCTTCGGGGGCGACCACCACCTCGGTGAAGATCTTGACCATCTCGCGCGCCGCCGCCCGATCGAGCCGGCGGTTGACCGCGACGATGCCGCCAAAGGCCGAGACCGGGTCGCACTGCAGGGCGCGTTCGTAGGCTTCCTTCAGGTCGCCGCCCAGCGCCACGCCGCAAGGGTTGGCGTGCTTGATGATGGCGACGGCGGCCTGGTCGCTCTTGGCGAACTCGGCGATCAGCTCGATGGCCGCGTCGGTGTCGCCGATATTGTTGTAGCTGAGCTCCTTGCCCTGCAGCTGGCGGGCGGTGGCGACGCCGGCGCGCGGGTGCGGAAAGGCGTAGAAGGCGGCCGCCTGGTGCGGGTTTTCGCCATAGCGCATGGTCTGCACCAGCTTGCCGGCAATGGCCTTCCGCTCGGGCCAGCCGTCGCCGACCTGGCCGGCGAACCAGGTGGAGATGGCGGTGTCATAGGCTGCCGTGCGGGCATAGGCGCGCGCGGCCAAGGTCATGCGCAAGGCCATCGTCGTCGCGCCGTCGGCCTTCAGTGCGGCCAGCACCTCCGCCACGTCGCCCGGCGAGGTGCAGACCGCGACATAGGCGTGGTTCTTCGCCGCCGAGCGGATCATGGCCGGGCCGCCGATGTCGATGTTCTCGACGCAGGTGGCGAAATCGCCGCCGCCGGCCACCGCGTCCTCGAACGGGTAGAGGCCGACATAGACCAGGTCGATGCCACCGATGCCGTGCTCGGCCATGGCCTTGGCGTGGTCGGGCGCGTCGCGCACGCCCAGCAGGCCGCCGTGGACGACGGGGTGCAGGGTCTTGACCCGCCCGTCCATCATCTCCGGATAGCCGGTCAGCTCGGCAATGTCCTTCACCGGCAGGCCGGCGGCGGCAATGGAGGCGCGCGTGCCGCCGGTGGAGACCAGCTCGACGCCGAGGCCCGCCAGATCGCGAGCGATGTCGACCAGGCCGGTCTTGTCGAACACCGAGATCAGTGCGCGCCTGACGGGCGCGGAATCGGCGGCCTTGGGAAAGGGGGGTGCTGCATTAGCCATGGGGCCATCTCCTTGAGTTTAAGGGAAAAGCCCAGGCGAGCGGCGGGGTCGAAGATCCAGCGCTTCCCGGTGGTCGCCCACCTTGATTTTCGCCAGTCACACAGGATCAAGCCGGCGATTATGCCCCCGCGCCCGGCCTGTCAACCAACGCTGGCTTTCCGGGCGCGCCAGGCTTTGCCATAGTCGCGGACAACCGCGTCCAGCCACCAGAAAGAGCGCCGACCATGAAGACCCGCATCACCGAAATGCTCGGAATCCAGCACCCGATCGTTCAGGGCGGCATGCACTTCGTCGGCTTCGCGGAGATGGCCTCGGCGGTCTCCAACGCCGGCGGGCTGGGCATTATCACCGGTCTGACCCAGGGCACGCCGGAGAAGCTCGCCGCCGAGATCGCCCGGTGCCGGACCATGACCGACAAGCCGTTCGGGGTGAACCTGACCTTCCTGCCCTCGGTCAATCCGCCGGACTATCCGGCCTTCGTGCAGGCGATCGTCGATAGCGGCGTCAAGATCGTCGAGACCGCCGGCAACAACCCGCAGCGCTTCCTGCCGGCGCTGAAGGACGCGGGGATCAAGATCATTCACAAATGCACCGCTGTGCGGCACGCGCTGAAGGCCGAGTCGATCGGCTGCGACGCGGTCAGCGTCGACGGCTTCGAATGCGGCGGCCATCCGGGCGAGGACGACGTGCCGAACTTCATCCTGCTGCCGCGGGCGGCCGAGGAGCTGAAGGTCCCCTTCCTGGCCTCCGGCGGCATGGCCAACGGCCGTTCGCTGGTGGCGGCCCTGGCCATGGGCGCCGACGGCATGAACATGGGCACCCGCTTCATGGCCACCAAGGAGGCCCCGCTGCACGACAACGTCAAACAGGCGCTGGTGAACGCGTCCGAACTCGACACGCGGCTGATCATGCGCCCCTTGCGCAATACCGAGCGCGTGCTGACCAACGCCGGCGTCGAGCGGCTGCTGGCCAAGGAGCGCGAACTCGGCGCCGCCGTCACCTTCGCCGACATCGCGCCCGAGGTCGCGGGGGTCTATCCGAGCGTGATGATCAAGGGCGAGATGGACGCCGGCGGCTGGTCCTGCGGCATGGTCGCCGGCCTGATCCACGACGTCCCGACCGTCCAGGAACTGATCGACCGCACCATGGCCGAGGCGACCCAGCTAATCCGCGAACGCCTGGAAGGGATGCTCGCCGCCTGACCTCGCTCAAGCCTCCTCGGTCGCTTTCATCCGGGCGATGCGTTCGTCGCGCAGTTGGGTGCGGCGGACCTTGCCGGCGTCGTCGCGGATGTTCTCGGTGACGAACTCGTAGGTGCGGGGCTGCTTGTAGGCGACCAGCAGCGTGCGCAGGTGCTCACGCAGCGCCTCTTCGGTCAGGCCTGCACGCGGCTGGACGATGGCGTGGATCAGGCTGCCCATTTCCTCGTCCGGCAGGCCGACTGCCGCGCTCGACTGCACCAGCGGGTGCTCATCCAGCGCCGCCTCGATCTCGGCCGGATAGACGTTGGAGCCGCCGACCAGGATCATGTCGGTGCGCCGATCGGCCAGGTAGAGATAGCCATCCTCGTCGAACGAACCGATGTCGCCAAGGCTCTCCCAGCCGCCGGGCAGGGTGCGCGCCTCGGCGCCACGGTAGTGGTAGGAGGCCTCCATGCCCTCCGGACGGCGCATATAGACCTCGCCGATCTCGCCGGGCGGCAGTTGATTGCCGTCTTTGTCGAAGGCCTTCATCTCGCCGAACGCCACCTTGCCGACCGAGCCCCGGTGCGCCAGCCACTCGACGCCGGTGATGATGGTCACCGCTTGCGCCTCGGTGCCGGCATAGAGCTCCATGATCACGTCGGGGCCCAGCCAGTGGATCCAGGCCTCCTTCAGCCACGGCGGACAGGGCGCCGCCAGGTGCCAGACGGTGCGCAAGGTCGAGACGTCGTATTTCGCCCGCACCTCTTCGGGTAGCCGCCAGATGCGGCTCATCATGGTCGGCACCAGGTACATCCAGGTGCCGCCGTGCTCGTGGACGGCCTGCAACGTCTTCTCGGCGTCGAACCGGGGCAGCAGCACCAGGTGCGCACCCTTGTTCAGCCCGCCGAAGGACGAGGTGAAGGGGCCGTTGTGATAGAGCGGCCCCGGCATGATCATCGCGTCGTCGGCTTCGGTGCGGTAGGCGCCGGGGCCGTCACGCAGGGCGACGCCCGGGCCGCCGGAGAGGATCAGTTTCGGCCGGCCGGTCGAGCCGCCGGAGGTGGGCGCCTTGTAGATCGGCGCGATGCGATCCTCGACCGGGCTGTCGTCGTCGCTGAGCGCCAGCAGCGCGTCGACGTCGTAGCGTGGCCGGGCGCTCTCGATAGTGTCGGTGGCCAGCAGGATCGGGGTTTCCGCAAGCGCCATCACCGCATCCGCTTCATTGGCCGGCAGGCGGTAGGAGATCGGCTGCGGCGTCGCGCCGGCCTTCCACAGGCCATAGCAGGCCTCGACGAAGTCGACACCGTTGGGCAGGCCGATAGTCACCAGGTCGCCCTGTTTGACGCCGACCGACTCCAACGCCCGCGCGATGCGGTTGGTGCGCCGGTCCAGCTCGCGCCAGGTGACGGTGCGCTTCTCGTCGGTGACCGCGGGCTTGTCGGGGTGTTCGGCGGCCAGTTCGGTCAGGCGCGCGCCAAGGGAAATCCGGTCTTCCATCAATGTCCTCCGCCTAAGATCAAACGAGCATCCGGCCGCTGGATCGAAATGCGGCTCTTGTTGGCGAGCTTTATCGGCGGCCCGCCCGCCTTCCTGCAAGCGCGACGCTGGCGAATTCTCTGTTCGCTGGACGCCGGCGCCTGAGGCGGCGATAGGGAGCGGGGAGGCGGCCATGGAACTTCTGACGCAGGGCTCGACCCGCACCTGGGCAAATCCGGAGACCGTCCAGCTCGGCCGGATGCCGGCCCGCGCCAGCCTGATCCCCTATCCCGACGCCGAGAGCGCCTTGGCTGGGCAAGCCTCGCCCCTGGTGCTGTCGCTGAACGGCGACTGGCGCTTCACGCTGATCGATCGTCCCGAAGCCATTCCGGCGGACTTCGCCGCGCCGGGTTTCGATGACACGGACTGGGCTGGGCTGCCGGTCCCGTCAAACTGGACCATGCACGGCTATGATCGGCCACATTACACCAACGTCCAGATGCCGTTCGACTGCGCCCCGCCCAACGTGCCGGACGACAATCCGACCGGCCTCTATCGGACGTCGTTTGCGCTGCCCGAGGGTTGGGACGGCCGTCGCGTTGTGCTGCACATCGGCGGCGCCGAGAGCGTGCTCTATGTCTGGCTGAACGGCGCGGCGATCGGCATGGGCAAGGATTCGCGCCTGCCGCAGGAATTCGACCTGACACCCTATCTCGCAGCCGGAGAAAACCTCCTCGCCTGCGCAGTCGTGAAGTGGTCGGACGCCTCCTTCATCGAGGACCAGGACCAGTGGTGGATGGGCGGTCTCTTCCGCGACGTCTTCCTCTACGCCACCGGCCAGACCTTCATCGCCGACGTCTTCGCCCTGGCCGCGCCGGACGCCGAGTTCCGCGACGGCCGCCTGACCGTCACCACCAAGCTCGGCTTCGCCTGGCGGCCGGAAAACGGCTGGACGGTCGAGACCCGGCTCTACGCCGCCGCCGGCGCTTCCGTGCTGGCCGAGCCGCTGGTCGACCGGGTGCGCGCCGACAACCGCACCCACAACCCCTATCGCGGCCCGCTTTCGCAGGTCACCCAGTCCGCCGAGGTGATCGCACCCAAGCTCTGGTCGTCGGAGGCGCCCAACCTCTACACCCTGGTGGTCAGCCTGATCGCGCCGGACGGCCGCGAGGTCGAGGCGACCTCGGCCAAGGTCGGCTTCCGCCGGGTCGAGATCGGCGATCGCGAACTGCTGATCAACGGCCGGCCGGTGATGATCGCCGGCATGAACCGCCACGAGCACCACCCGGTGCGCGGCAAGGCGATCACCCGCGACGACATGCTGGCCGACGTCCGGCTGATGAAACAATTCAACGTCAACGCCGTGCGCGCCTCGCACTATCCCAACGCCGAGGCCTGGTACGAGCTCTGCGACGAATACGGCCTCTATGTGATCGACGAGGCCAATCTGGAGAGCCACGCCTTCCTGCACGATCGCTGCCGCGACCCGCGCTACGCCGCCCAGTTCGTAGAGCGCGGCCTGCGCATGGTCGAGCGCGACAAGAACCACGCCTGCGTCATCGCCTGGTCGCTGGGCAACGAGAGCGGCTATGGCCCCAATCACGACGCTATGGCCGGCGTGATCCGCGGCCTGGATCCCTCGCGGCCGCTGCACTACGAAGGCGCGAGCTGGGCCTGGGACGAGAGCTACACCCCTATCCCGCGCGGCCTGCTGACCGACCCGACCAGCCGCTCTGGCAAGCGGGCGACAGACCTGATCTGCCCCATGTATCCACCGATCGACGCCCTGGTGCGCTGGGCCGAGGCCGACGACCCGGCCGACCGGCGCCCGATGATCCTCTGCGAATACTCCCACGCGATGGGCAATTCCAACGGCAGCCTCGGCGACTATTGGGACGCGTTCGAGGCGCACCGCGGCCTGCAGGGCGGCTTCATCTGGGAGTGGTGCGACCACGGCATTCTCAAACATACGGACGACGGGCGGCCCTATTTCGCCTATGGCGGCGACTTCGGCGATACGCCCAACGACCTGAACTTCTGCTGCGACGGCATCGTCGGCGCCGACCGGGCGCCCCACCCGGGCCTCTACGAATTCAAGACCCTGGTCCAGCCGATCGCCGCCCGCTGGCTCGACGCCGAGGCGGGTCGGCTGGAGGTCAGCAACAAGCGCGATTTCGCCACCCTGGCCGACCTTACCGGCCACTGGACACTGGAGGTCGATGGGGACGTGGTCGCCGAGGGCCGCCTGCCGCCGCTGGCGACCGCGCCGGGCCAGACCGAGGCCATCTCGCTGCATTTGCCGCGCCCGACCGTCAGGCCCGGTCAGGAGGCCTTCCTGACGCTCCGATTCTCGCTCACCGAAGCCGCGCGCTACGCCCCGGCCGGCCACGAGGTCGCCTGGGTGCAGCTGCTGGTGGCGCTGCCTACGGCCGCCGCCAAGCCGCCCGCGCCGGTCAGAGCCGCGCCGCTGACGTTCAGCCAGACCGACGGCCGGGTCACCGTCAACGGCGAGGGCTTCGCGCTGGCCTTCTCCCGGGAAGCCGGACTCGAGACCATGAGCTGGCGCGGGCGACCGCTGATCGCCGCCGGCCCACGCCTGCAGATCTGGCGCGCCGCCACCGACAATGACGGCATCAAGGGCATGCCGAAGCGGCGCGGCAATACGCTGGGCGAATGGCTGGCCGCCGGTTTCGACCAGCTCTCCATCGGTCCCGCCAGGATCGAGGCGTCGGAAACCAACGAGGGCGTCCTGGTCCAACTCGACCAGGTCGGCTCGTGCGCCGCCTCAGCCGGCGCGATCGCCTTCCGCCACACCTATCGCGCCAGCCCGGACGGTCGCGTCGCCGTCGACTGCGCCTTCAGCGTCGATCCCGCGCTGAACGATCTGCCGCGCCTCGGCGTCACCCTGACCTTGCCGGACGACTTCGAGGCGCTCGAATGGCTCGGACGTGGGCCGCTGGAGACCTATGCCGACCGCAAGCGCGCCGGCCGCATCGGACGGTTCGGCGGGACGGTGACGGACCAGTACGTCGCCTACGCCATGCCCCAGGAGCACGGCGCCAAGACCGATCTGCGCTGGATCGAACTCGCCTCGGCCGACGCCGCGATCCGCTTCACCCCCTCGGGGCTCTGCGAGGGCTCGGCCAGCCGTTTCGCGCCCGAGGACCTGTTTGCGGCGACCCACACCACCGACCTGGCGCCGCGCCAGGAGGTCCGGGTCAATCTCGATGTCGCCCAGCGCGGCCTCGGCACCGGCAGCTGCGGCCCCGCCACCCTGGAGCGCTACCGCATCGGCCCGGGCGACTACGCCCTGGCCTTCCAGATCGAGGTCCGCTGATGGATCTGAGTCTTAAGCCCGCCGACCTGGCCTTCCGCGATGAGGTGCGCGCCTTTCTCGACTCCAGGCTGACGCCGGAGCTGCGCGCCGCCGGCCGCGCCGTCACCAGCGTCTTCATCGAACCGCGCCACAGCCTGCCCTGGCAGCGCATTTTGCACGCCAAGGGCTGGGTGGCGCCCAGCTGGCCGCGCGAACACGGCGGCGCCGGCTTTGACGACATGCAGCGCTATATCTTCGCCAGCGAGCTCGCCCGCGCCGGCGCGCCCGGCCTGGCGCCTATGGAGCTGCGCATGGTCGGCCCCTGCCTGATGCACTACGGCACGGCGGAGCAGAAGACGCTCTACCTGCCGCGCATCCTCTCCGGCGAGGACTACTGGTGCCAGGGCTATTCAGAACCTGGCGCCGGCTCCGACCTGGCCTCGCTGCAGCTGCGCGCCGAGGCGGACGGCGACGACTATGTGCTGAACGGCTCGAAGATCTGGACCACCCACGCCCACCACGCCAACCGCATGTTCCTGCTGGCCCGCACCCGCTTCGACGGCAAGCCGCAGGGCGGCATCACATTCCTGCTGCTCGACATGACTACGCCCGGCCTGAGCGTGAAGCCGATCATCACCCTGGCCGGCGAGCACGAGGTCAACCAGGTCTTCTTCGACAATGTCCGCGTGCCCAAGGCCAACCGGCTTGGCGAGGAAAACGCCGGCTGGACGGTGGCCAAGTACCTGCTCGAGTTCGAGCGCGGCGGCGGCTCGGCGGCCGGCCTGCAGGTCTCGCTGAGGCGGCTGCGCGCCATGGCCGCGGCCGAACCCTCGGATGCCGGAACCCCGCTGATCGCCGACGCCGCCTTCCGCGCCCGCCTCGCCGCCGAGGAGATCACCGTCACCGCCATCGAGATGACCGAGCATCGGGTGATGAGCGCGCTGGCGTCCGGCAATAACCCCGGCCCCGCCTCATCGATGCTGAAGACCCAAGGCACGGAAGCCATGCAGCGCATCGACGAACTGGCCATCGAGGTCGCCGCCCACTACGCCGCCGTGCACCAGCCCGCCGCGCGCGAAGCCGGCTCGAACATCGCCGCCATCGGCCCCGACCACAGCCTCACCGCCATGGCCCGCTACCTCAACAACCGCGCCGGTTCCATCTACGGCGGCTCCAACGAGATCCAGCGCAACATCATGGCCAGGCTGGTGCTCGGTCTTTAGGTCGCGTCGGCTTCCGTCGACGGCGGCGCATCCAACGACGGCTCCGCCAAGGCCAGCTTCCACCGCACCCGGCCGCCGCGGTCGGCGCGTAGGCGGGCGCGGAGGACGACCATTTCGGCGCGGCGGGGGCGGCCGTCCTCCAGGTGGACGGAGGACTCGATGGAGACCTCGCCGGCGTCATTGCGCAGCCACCAGCCGATTTCCGACGGGCCGCGCAGCAGGACGCTGCGCTGGTCGCGGGCGAGCAGGGCGGTGACGTCCGGGTGCAGGTGAAAATAGATGGCGACGGGCAGGGAGGCGGGCCTTGGCGCGCCCGTCGGCACGAAGCGGTCCTCGCCGCGCAGTTCGTGGGCGGTCTTGTCGAGGAAGAGCCGCCGCTCGTGAGTGAGGCCGCCCTGTCTGGCCCAGCCGTCGTGGGCCATGTCGACCCAGACCCCGGCCTCGTTCTCGCGCCGGCTGGAGCTCACCGCGCGGACGCCGCCGACCAGGCGGGCGCCGAGCGAGCGGCCGGCGAAGCCGCCCAGCGGCGCGCCGACATGGCCGAGGCCGATGGTCACGGTCGAGGCGCCGGCGGCCATGCGCAGGGCCTGCGGGGCCAGCGCGCCGGGGCTCCAGGCGCTGGAGGTGATCAGCCGATCGCGGCCGCAGACCACCTCGACGGCCATGGGTTGGCCGCAGGCGGCGAGGCTCCAGGCGCCGTCCGCCGGGGCGCCCGCATCGACCATGACCTGCAGTCCGGGCGCGGTCAGCCGCTCATAGGCGCCGCGCGCGGTCTCGTCGGGCGGCGGCGGGGCCTGCAGCTCGGTCTCGGGGCCATGCGCCAGGGCGGCGGCGACATAGGCGCTGGTGCAGGTTTCGCCGCCTTGCAGGGCGGTCAGCCGCCCGTCGGACAGGGTCAGCGCGCGGATCGCGGCGGTCAGCCGGTCGATGGCGCGTAACACTGCGTCTGGCGGAGGCGCGCCGCGCTGGCTAAGGCCATCCTCCAGCGCGAGGAGATCGAACAACAGGTCCAGGCTGGCCTGGGGTGAGCGGCTGGCGTGGACGCCGTCGGGGCGGATGGCCTCATCCAGCGCCACGGCGAGCCTGGGCAGGCCTTCTTTCGACAGGCGCTCGCCGGCGGCGCCGGCCAGGGCCGCGCCCGCGACCGCAGCGACGGTGAGCTGCTCGGCGGTGCGGCCGGGGGTCCTCGCCAACTGCAGCAGCAGCCTCGCCTGGCGCGCCAGGCTGTGGCTCAAGGCCAATCGCTCCGCCTGGGAGGCGCCGGCGGTCAGGGTGCGGCCGGCGCAGGCCAGGTTGAACACCCGCCGCTCGATGGCGTCGGGCCCCCAGGAAAACCGGTTCCAGCGGCCGAACACGCGGTCCCAGGCCAGGGTGAGGCGTAGCGCCTCGCGCTGGCCGGCCTCGCCGACGCTGATCAACGATGGCAGCCAGGCGAAGCGGTGCAGGGCGAGCGCAAAGGCGCGGCCGGGGCTCGCCTGGCTCCAGGGATCGGCGCCGGCCGGAACCGCCAGGGTCTCGCCGGCCAGCGGGAAGACGCCGCCGAGGATGGCGCCGGCCATGATCGGATCGACCGGGCGGGCGTCGCGCGGGCCGGCGGCCCAGCCCTCGGCCCTGGGGCGCTCCAGCCCGCTCAGGTGCGGCGGCGAGCCGCGCCATTCCCGCGCCAGCTGGTTGCGGAAGGCCGCGGCGGCCGCCTCCAGCATGGGGCCGGCGCGCGCGGGAGACGAGGCGGCGGCCATGCCCTGGTGCGGCTCAGACGCCCTTCAGGGCGCGGATATTGGCGGCGTAGCCGGCCGGGCCGTCCTTGAAGACGGCGGTGCCGGCGACCAGGGCCGTGGCCCCGGCGGCGACGCACAGCGCGCCGGTCTCCGGCGTCACCCCGCCGTCGACCTCGAGCACAATGTCGCGGCCACTGGAATCGATCATCTCGCGCACCGCCTCGATCTTGCGCAGCTGCGAGGCGATGAAGCTCTGGCCGCCGAAGCCCGGATTGATGGTCATGATCAGGACCAGGTCGACCTCGTCCAGGATCCACTCGATGGCTTCCGGCGAGGTGGAGGGGTTGAGCACCACACCGGCCTTGGCGCCCAGCTTGTGGATGGTCTTTATCGAGCGATCCAGATGCGGCCCGGCCTCCGGGTGGAGGCTGATGCGATCGGCGCCAGCCCCGGCGAAGGCTTCCAGATAGGGGTCCACCGGGGCGATCATCAGATGCACGTCGATGGGGATGGAGACGTGCGGGCGGATCGCCTTGAGCACCATCGGGCCGATGGTCAGGTTGGGTACGAAATGGCCGTCCATCACGTCGAAGTGCAGCCAGTCGGCGCCGGCCGCCTCGATGGCGCGCGCCTCCTCGCCCAGCTTGGCGAAATCCGCCGACAGGATCGAGGGCGCGATGATGGGAGGGCTCATGCCGGGAGTTAGCGCGGGCAAGTTGCGCCGCGCAAGCGCGTGCGCGGGCTTGGGTTTTCGGGGCGCGAGCCAACCGACCCCCCGCTCATCCCCGCGAAAGCGGGGACCCAGGCGTTTTTGCTGGAATCACCGCGCTCTAGGATAAAAAACCTGGGTCCCCGCTTTCGCGGGGATGAGCGGAATAAAAATAACCCGGAGCGGCCGCTAGGAACCGCGCGAGGCCTTTTCATCCAGGCCGGAGGTTCCCTCGCGGGCTTCCAGCTTGGTAGCCACCTCATCGAGGCTGACGCCGGACGCGGCCAGCAGCACCAGCCAGTGGTAGATGACGTCGGCGCTTTCGGCGGCCAGCGCGTCCTTGTCGCCCTGGGCGGCGGCGAGCACGGCCTCGACCGCCTCTTCGCCGAACTTCTTGGCGGCCAGTGGTGGGCCGCCGGCCAGCAGTTTGGCGGTGTAGGACGAGGCGGGATCGGCGCCTTTGCGGGACGCGATCACGGCGTCCAGGCGAGCGAGGATGTCGGAAAAACGGCTCATTTCAGGTCATCCTGACCGGCAGGCCGGCCTTGGCCATGGCGGCCTTGGCCTCGCCGATGCTGATCTCGCCGAAGTGGAAGATGGAGGCGGCCAGCACCGCGTCGGCGCCGCCCTCGCGCACGGCGGCGACCAGGTCGGCGGCCTTGCCGGCGCCGCCCGAGGCGATCACCGGCACGCCGACGGCTGAGGAGACGGCCTTCAAGAGGGCGGTGTCATAGCCGGTCTTGGCCCCGTCCTGGTCCATCGAGGTGAGCAGAATCTCGCCGGCGCCGCGCTCGACGGCGCGGACGGCATAGTCGACCACGTCCAGGCCGGTGGCCTTGCGCCCGCCATAGGTGAAGACCTCCCAGCCATCGTTGCGGCCGGGCGTCGCCGAGCGTCTCGGCCCATGCCGCGCATCGATGGCGCAGACGATGCATTGCGAGCCGAAGGCGTCGGCGGCTCTGGAGATCAGGTCCGGGTCCTCGACCGCGGCGGTGTTGATCGAGACCTTATCGGCCCCGGCGCGCAGCAAAGCGCGGGCATCCTCGACGCTGCGGATGCCGCCGCCGACCCCCACCGGCATGAAGCAGACGTCGGCGGTGCGGGCGACGACGTCGAGAATGGCGCCGCGGCCCTCATGGCTGGCGGTGATGTCCAGGAACATCAGCTCGTCGGCGCCGGCGGCGTCATAGGCGCTCGCCTGTTCCACCGGATCGCCGGCATCGCGCAGCGACAGGAACTGCACGCCCTTCACGACGCGGCCGTCCTTGACGTCCAAGCACGGAATAACGCGCACTTTCAGCATCAGGCCACCGACGCCTTCAGCGCCTCTTTCGGCTCGATCGTGCCGGCATAGAGGGCGCGGCCGAGCACCGCGCCGGCGATCGGGGTGCCCTTGCGGGCCCTCAGGTTCTCGATGTCCTTCACCCCGGCCAGACCGCCGGCGGCGATCACCGGAATCGAGACGGCGTCGGCGATGGCCCCGAACACCTCGACATTGAAGCCCTGCAGGGCTCCGTCGCGGTCGATGTCGGTGACGATCAGGGCCGAGACCCCGGCGTCTTCGAAGCGGCGGGCGACGGTCAGAGCATCCAGGCCGGAATCCGACAGCCAGCCTTGCACGGCGACCTTGCCCTGGCGCACGTCGACGCTGACCGCGACCTGCTCCGGCCATTCCCGCGCGGCGGTCTTGACCAGTTCCGGATCGCGCACGGCGACGGTGCCCAGGATGACGCGGCTGACTCCCGCCTCGATCCAGGCTTCGATATTGGCCAGGCTGCGGATGCCGCCGCCCAGTTGCACCGGGACCGAGACCGCCTGCAGGATGGCCTCGACCGCCTCGTCATTGACCGCCCGGCCCTCGGCCGAGCCGTTCAGGTCGACCACGTGCAACCATTCGAACCCGGCCTTGACCCAGGCCTTGGCCTGCTCGGCCGGATGCTCGTTGAACACCGTCGCGGTGGCGAAATCGCCATGCACCACACGCACGCACTGGCCGTCCTTCAGGTCGATGGCCGGATAGAGGATCATGGCCGCCACTCCAGGAAATTGGCCAGAAGCCGCAAACCGGCGGCCTGAGATTTCTCCGGGTGAAATTGCACGCCGGCGACATTGCCGCGCGCCACCGCGGCGGGAAAGCGGCCGCCATGATCCACCTCAGCCACGACATCCGCATTGCCGCCCGGATAGAAAGCGAAGGAGTGGGTGAAATACATTGGAACCTGGGGCGGCAGGTCGGCGAACAGCGGATGGTCGGCCATGGTCTCAAGGCCGTTCCAGCCCATATGCGGCACCTTGAAGCCCCGGCCCTGCGGCGCGATGCGGCGCACGTCGCCGGCGATCCAGTCCAGGCCTGGGGTCTCGCCGAACTCCAGCCCGCGCGAGGCCAGCAGCTGCATGCCGACGCAGATGCCCAGGAAGGGGACGCCGCGTGTCCGCACCGCCGCGTCGAGGGCTTCGGTCAGCCCGGGCTTGGCCTGGACCAGCCCCATGCAGGCGGCGAAGGCGCCGACGCCGGGGAGCACGACTGCATCCGCCGCGGCGATCACGTCCGGATCGGCGGTGACGACGATGTCGCGCGCGCCGTCGAGGGCGCTGCCGGCTTTCAACAGCGCCTTCTCGGCCGAGCGTAGATTGCCCGACCCGTAGTCGATCAGGGCGATGCTCTGCATGGAAGCCTCAGAGCACGCCCTTGGTGGAGGGAGCGTGGCCGCCGGTCTTCGGGTCCAGCTCGCAGGCCTGGCGCAGCGCCCGGGCGAGCGCCTTGAAGCCGCTCTCGGCGATGTGGTGGCTGTTCTCGCCGTAAAGGGTTTCCAGGTGCACGCAGGCGCCGGCATTCATGGCGAAGGCGTGGTGGAATTCCTTGAACAACTCGGTGTCCATGGCGCCGACCTTGGGCCGCACGAAGTTGACCTTCCAGACCAGATAGGGCCGGTTGGACAGATCCAGCGCGCAACGGGTCAGGGTCTCGTCCATGGGGATATAGGCCGCGCCGAAGCGGCGCACGCCCTTGAACCCGTCCAGCGCCTTGGCCACCGCCTGGCCGATGACGATGCCGGTGTCTTCCACCGTATGGTGCATGTCGATGTGCAGGTCGCCCTTGGTCTCGACCTTCATGTCGATGCCGCCGTGACGGGCGAAGCTCTCCAGCATGTGGTCGAAAAAGCCGATGCCGGTGGAAATTTCGGCAAGACCGGTCCCGTCCAGATCGAGGCTCACTCGAATCTGGGTTTCCTTGGTCTCACGCGTCACCTCGGCCGTGCGGTTGGCGGCCATATCGGCAGGCTCCTTCAAAGTCCGGCCTTGGCCGCCAGGTCTTTCAGCGAGACCTGCGGCCTTGGTCCATAGTGCGAAATCACCTCGGATGCACAAAGCGAGCCGAGCCGCCCAGCGTGCGGCAAGGAAAGGCCCTGGGCGAGACCGAAGAGAAAGCCGGCCGCGTATTGGTCGCCCGCGCCGGTGGTGTCCACGACTTTCTCCACCGCAACCGCTTCGATCTGGTGAATCTGGTCGCGCGTGACCACCACCGAGCCCTTATCGCCGCGGGTGATCGCCGCGATGCTGCAGCGGCCGCGGATGGCGGCGACCGCCGCGTCGAAGTCATCGGTTTCGAACAGCGAGGTGATCTCGTCGGCATTGGCGAACAGCACGTCGACCTCGGCCTCGGTGAAGGCGACCAGGCCAGCGCGATGGCGGTCGACCACGAAGGCGTCGGACAGGGTCAGCGCCACCAGCCGGCTTGAAGCGCGCGCCAGACCCGCCGCCTTGGCGAAGGCCCGCCGGGCCGGCGGCGGATCGAACAGATAGCCTTCCAGGAAGACGATCGACGAGCCCTCGATCACCGCCGGGTCGACATCGTCCGGATCGAGCAGGGCCGCCGCGCCCAGCGCCGTGCACATGGTCCGCTCGCCATCGGGCGTCACGTTGATCAGGCTGCGGCCGGTCGGCGTTCCGTCTTTCAGAACGCCGCCGGCGAAGCGCGCGCCGATCGCCTGCATGTCCGAAGCGTACACCCCGCCCAAGGGGTCATCGCCGACCTTGCCGATATGGACGCTGCGACCGCCCAGGCTGGCGATGCCGGCGACGGTGTTGCCGGCCGAGCCGCCCGAGGCCTCCACCGGCCTGCCCATGCGGGCGTAGAGCTCGGACGCCCGCGCGTCGTCGATCAGCATCATCGAGCCCTTGACCAGACCCTCGTCGGCCAGGAAGGCGTCGCTCGACTGGGCGATCACATCGACGATGGCGTTGCCGATCGCGGCGACGTCGTAAACCGTGTTCATGGTGGGGAGATGGGCTCTGGTGAAAGGCGCGCGCACTATAGGGATTGCGGACGCGACGGCAACGCGGACGGCGCGGGCCTAGATGAACAGCTCCCGGGACGGGCAGAGGTCGGCGATCAGGCAGGCCTCGCACTTGGGCCGGCGCGCCACGCAAGTGTAGCGGCCGTGCAGGATCAGCCAGTGGTGGGCGCGGGTGAGATAGGGTTCGGGCGTGATCGCAATCAGGTCCTGCTCGACCAGGTCCGGCGTCTTGCCCTTACTCAGCTTCAAACGGTGGGCGACGCGGAAGACGTGGGTGTCGACGGCGATGGCCGGCTCGATGTCCAGTTCGTTCAGCACCACGCTGGCGGTCTTGCGGCCGACCCCGGGCAGGGCCTGCAGGGCTTCGCGGTTCAGCGGGACCTCGCCGCCGTACTGCTCGACCAGGATCTGGCTGAGCCGCACGACGTTCCTGGCCTTGGTCCGAAAGAGGCCGATGGCGGCGATGAAGGGAATCAGGCCGCTTTCGCCGAGCGCGATGATCTTTTGCGGCGTATCGGCGATGGCGTAGAGCGTGTCGGTCGCCTTGTTCACCGACTTGTCGGTGGCCTGGGCCGACAGCACCACCGCGACCAGCAGGGTGAAGGGCGTCTTGAAGCGCAGTTCGGTGCGCGGATTAGGAGTCGCCGCCGCGAAACGCTCGAAAATCGTCTGGATGCGGGTCTTTTCGGCCGGCGACAGGCGCCGCCGGCGAAGCTTCAATGTGGTGGGTTTGGCCATCGCCCGCACCATCGCGCGGCTTTCCCGCGCCGCCAAGCTTGTCTCGGGCTTCAAAGCTTGAGCGGCGCGCTATAGCGTCGCGCGCGATGAACGCGCCCGCCAATCCTCTCGCCGCCGATCCGAGCCCCGTCATGGCGCAGTTCTTCGAGGCCAAGGCGCGCCAGCCCGACGCGCTGGTCTTCTTCCGCATGGGCGACTTCTACGAAATGTTTTTCGACGATGCCGAAAAGGCCGCAACGGCGCTCGGCATCGCGCTGACCGCGCGCGGCACGCATCAGGGCGCGCCCATCCCGATGTGCGGGGTGCCGGTGCATGCGGCCGAGGCCTATCTGGCCAAGCTGATCCGCGCCGGCTTCAAGGTCGCCGTCTGCGAGCAGATGGAAGACCCGGCCGAGGCGCGCAAACGCGGCGGCAAGTCTATCGTCCGCCGCGACGTAGTGCGGGTGGTGACGCCCGGCACCCTGACCGAGGACGGGCTGCTCGACGCGCGCGGGGCCAATCGGCTCGCCGCCGTCGCGGTTCGCGCCGGCCAGGCGGCGGTGGCCAGCGTCGAGCTCTCCACCGGCGAGGTCGAGGTGATCTCGACCAGCCGTGACGGCCTAGCGGCGGTGCTTGCGGCGCTGGCGCCCTCGGAAATCCTGGTGCCTGACCGCCTGTTCGCCGACGCCGAGCTGTCGGTGGCGCTGAAGTCGCAGAGCGGCCTGGTGCAGCCGGTCGCCCAGGCCCTGGCCGAGCCGTCGGCCGCTGAGGCGCGCGTCAAGCGGCTCTACGGCGTCGATACCCTCGACGGGTTCGGGGCCCTGACCGGCGCCGAGGTCTCGGCGCTGGGGCTGATCGCGGCGCATCTGGAGGTGACCCAGGCCGGCCGGCCGCCGGCCTTGCGCGCGCCGCGCCGGGCCGGCGACGCCGACGCCATGGCCATCGATCCCGCGACGCGGATCAGCCTGGAGATCGAGCGCAGCCAGTCCGGCGGTCGCGAAGGCTCGCTGCTGGCCGCCCTCGATCGCACCGTAAGCTCCGGTGGCGCGCGGCTGCTGGCGGCCCGGCTAGGCCGGCCGCTGCTGGACCCCGAAGCCATCGCCGCGCGACTGGACGCGGTGGATTGGCTGCTCGGCCGCCGCGATCTCCGCCGCGACCTGCGCGCGAGGCTGAAGGGCGCCGGCGATATCGCCAGGGCCTTGGCGCGGCTGGCGCTGGGCCGCGGCGGCCCACGCGACCTGGGCTGCCTGCGCGACAGCCTGCGCACCGCCGAGGCGCTCGCCGGCCTGGTCGCGGCGCAGTCCGGACCGATCGACGCCCCGCCGAGCGAAGTCGCCGAGGCGGCGCGCGCGCTGTCGCCCGACGTGGCGCTGGCCGACTTCATCGAAACCCTTGAGGCCGGCCTCGGGCCGGGCCTGCCGGCCCAGGCCCGCGACGGCGGGTTCGTCGCCGCCGGGGCGCGGCCGGAGCTGGATGAGGTGCGCGGCCTGCGTGACGACAGCCGCCGGGTGGTCGCGGCCCTGGAGGCGCGGCTGCAGATGGAGACCGGGCTGGCCTTGCGCGTGCGCCACAACGCCGTGCTCGGCTATTTCGTCGAGCTGGGCGCGGCCAAGGCCGAGGCGTTGTTGCAGCCGCCGCTGAACGCCGCCTTCATCCATCGCCAGACCCTGGCCAACCAGGTCCGCTTCACCACCGTCGAACTGGCCGAGCTCGACGCCCGCATCGCCCAGGCCGCCGAACGCGCCCTGGCCATCGAGATCGAGACGTTCGAGATCTGGCGCGAGCGGGCGCGCGGGCTCTCCGCCCCGATCCAGGCTGCCGCCGAGGCGCTGGCGCGGCTCGACGTCGCCGCCGCCCTGGCCGAATGGGCGGAAGAGGCCGATGCCGTGCGCCCCGAAGTCGACCGTTCGCTCGACTTCATCGCCGAGGCGGCGCGGCATCCGGTGGTCGAGGCGGCGGTGCGCCGCGAGGGCCAGGCCTTCACGCCCAACGACTGCGCGCTGGACGGCGCCGGCGTGAACGCCGCGCGCCTGATCTTGGTCACGGGGCCGAACATGGCCGGCAAGTCGACCTTCCTGCGCCAGAACGCGCTCCTGGCCGTGCTCGCCCAGGCCGGCTCCTTCGTGCCGGCCAAACGGCTTAAGCTGGGCGTGGTCGACCGCTTGTTCAGCCGTGTCGGCGCCGCCGACGACCTGTCCCGCGGCCGCTCCACTTTCATGGCCGAGATGGTCGAGACGGCAGCCATCCTGACCCAGGCGACGCCGCGTTCGCTGGTGATCCTGGACGAGATCGGCCGCGGCACCGCAACCTATGACGGCCTGGCCATCGCCTGGGCCTGCGCCGAGGCGTTGCATGACGCCAACCAGAGCCGCGCCCTCTTCGCCACCCACTATCACGAGCTGGCGCAGCTGGAGGGGCGGATGGCGCACGTCGCCAACCTTTCGATGCGAGCCAAGGAATTCAACGGCGACCTGGTCTTCCTGCATGAGGCGAGGCCCGGCCCGGCCGACCGCTCCTATGGCGTCCAGGTCGCCAAACTGGCCGGGGTGCCGCCGACGGTGGTGGCCCGCGCCCGCCAGGTGCTCGACCGGCTGGAGCGCGAACAGGCCTCGCCGGCCAGGCTCGACGACCTGCCGCTGTTCGCCGCCGCGGCCGAGCCGGCGCATTTGTTCCTTGCCGAGCCCAGCGCGGTCGACCGCGCCCTGGCCGACCTCGATCTCGACGGCATGAGCCCGCGCGAGGCGATGGACGCCCTCTATCGCCTCAAAGGCCTGATCGGCTAAACGGCCGCGCCGCGCGTTACGATAAAGCCTTCGTGACGAGCGGCGGACTCTCCGCCCGCCGTTGCTATATAGACCAGAGCCCATGCCGCCGCGCCTTCGCCCCACCCGCATCGAATATGTCGTCGACGGCTTCCGGCTTCGCGCCCAGTTGTCGGCGGCGGCGCTGGACGCCATCGGCGACGAGGCCGAACAACGTCGTCGGGCGCTGGAGATCCTGAAGGCCGCGCTGTTCCGCGGCCGGATGATCGCCAAGGAACGGCTGGAGGCCGGCGGCGGCGGCATCGAGACCGCCCGGCTGCTCTCCGGCGTCACCGACGAGGTGATCTCGGCGCTCTATGACTTCACCACCGTCCACGTCTTCCGCGCCCGCAACCCCACCGAGGGCGAGCGGCTGGCCCTGATGGCGGTCGGCGGCTACGGCCGCGGCACGTTGGCGCCCTTCTCCGACATCGATCTGCTGTTCCTGCGACCTTACAAGCAGACCGCCCACGCCGAGAGCGTCATCGAGTTCATGCTCTATGCGCTGTGGGATCTGGGCTTCAAGGTCGGCCACGCCTCGCGCACTATCGAGGAGTGCCTCAGGCTTTCCCGCGAAGACCACACCATCCGCACCTCCATCCTCGAGGCCCGGCAGCTAACGGGCGACGAGGTGCTGGCCCAGACGCTGAAGCGCCGTTTCCGCGAGGAGGTGCTGAAAGGCACCGGCCCCGATTTCGTCGCCGCCAAGCTGAAGGAGCGCGACGAGCGCCATTCGCGGATCGGCGCCAGCCGCTACCTGGTCGAGCCGAACGTCAAGGACGGCAAGGGCGGGCTTCGCGACCTCAACACCCTGTTCTGGATCGCCCAGTACCTGCATCCGCTGGACAGCCCCGACCACGCGCTCAGCCTGGAGATGTTCAATCGGCGCGAGGTGCGCGCCTTTATCCGCGCCTTCGACTTCCTGTGGGCGGTGCGCGGCCATCTGCATTTCGCCACCGGCCGGCCGGAAGAGCGGCTGAGCTTCGACCTGCAGCCGCAGATCGCCAAGCGGATGGGTTACGAGGACCGTCCGCGCAAGGGCGGCGACAACACCCCGGCGGTCGAGCGCTTCATGCGCCGCTATTTCCTGATCGCCCGCGAGGTCGGGGTGCTGACCCGGGAATTCTGCGCCAAGCTGGAGGCCGACGCCGAGAAGACCGCGCCCAAGGGCCTGTCGCGCTTCCTGCCGCGCCGCAAAGGCGCCGGGCCGAAGCCGCTGGACGAGCCCGGCTTCCTGATCGAGAGCGGCCGGCTGACTATCGCGAGCCAGGACACCTTCGAGCACGACCCGGTCAATCTGCTCAGGCTGTTCGCCATCGCCGACCGCCGCGACCTCGACCTGCACCCGGACGCCTTCACCGCCGCCACCCGCTCGCTGCCGCTGATCACCTCGAAGCTCAGACGTGATCCGGAGGCGGCCAAGGTCTTCCTCGACGTGCTGGCGCGGGGCCGCAGCACCTATCGCACCCTGACCATGATGAACGAGAGCGGCGTGCTCGGCCGGTTTCTCCCCGAGTTTGGGCACATCGTCGCCCAGATGCAGTTCAATATGTACCACTCCTACACTGTCGACGAGCACACGCTGCGGGCGGTCGGGATCATCGCCGACATCGCCAACGGCGCCCTGATCAAGGATCACCCCCTGTCGGTCGCCATGTGGCCGCTGATCGAGGACAAGGAGGTCTTGTTCCTGGCCATGCTGCTGCACGACACCGGCAAGGGCGGGGTCGGCGGCCAGGAAAAGGCTGGGGCGCGCGCGGCCAGGGCGGCCTGCGAGCGGCTGGGGCTTGAGCGGGAGCGGGTCGAGCTGGTCGCCTGGCTGGTCGAGCACCATCTGGTGATGAGCGACTATGCGCAGAAGCGCGACGTCGCCGACCCGCGCACGGTGGCGGCCTTCGCCCAGATCGTCGAGACGCCAGAGCGGATGCGGCTCTTGTTGCTGCTCACCGTCGCCGATATCCGCGCCGTCGGGCCGGGGGTCTGGAACGGCTGGAAGGGCCAGTTGATGCGCGAGCTGTTCGGCGCCACCGAGGCGGTGTTCCGCGGCGGTCGCACGGCCGACGCGGCGGCCACCTTCAGCCGCCACCTGCACGCGGCGGCCGATGAGGCGCGCACGGTGTTGATCACCGCCGAGCCCGAGGCGGAAGCCTGGGCCGGGGCGATGGAGAACGCCTATTTCACCGCCTTCTCGGCCGACGAATACCTCGCCCACGCGGCGCTGGCCCGGCGGGCGGGCGCCCAGGGCGGCGCGGCGGCCTCGGCCTCGATCAAGTTGGAAAGCAACGCCGCCGAGGTCATCGTCGCCGCCCACGACCGCCGCGGCCTGTTCGCCGACCTGGCGGTGGCCATCGCCGATTTCGGGGCCAATGTGGTGGGCGCGCGCGCCTTCACCTCGTCGAAGGCCGAGGTGCTCGACCTGTTCTTCGTCCAGGACATCCGTGGCGAGCCGTTGGGCAGCGACAGCCCGCGCGCGCTGGAGCGGCTGATGGCGGCCCTGGAAGCGGCCGCGCGTGGCGAAACCGATGAGAGCAAGCCGCACCGGGTCGGCGATCCCGGACGCGCCGCGGCCTTCACCATCACCCCCTCGGTGATCATCGACAACGAGGCTTCCGACGAGGCGACGGTCATCGAGGTCTCGGGCCGCGACCGGCCGGGTCTGCTGGGCGCCATCGCCCGCACCCTGGCCGAGGCCGGCCTCTCCATCCAGTCGGCCCACATCGACAACTACGGAGAACGCGCCGTCGACGCCTTCTATTGCCATGGCCCGGAGGGCGGCAAGTTCACCGCCGCGCGTCCGATCAACGCGCTCAAGACCGCCCTCAGCCAGGTGCTGGACGAGGAGCCGACCGAGCCGACCCAAGGTCGGCCGAGGCTGGAGAAGGCGCGCGCCAGCGTCGCACGTTAGCGCCGGCTCGCCCGCTTGACCGCCCCAGCGACCCAGCGTACCGCCGCCTCGTGACCGTCGATCCCGCCGCCGCCGTTCCGGCCGCGCCTCCCGTGAGAAGCGCGCGGGCGGGCATGATCCGCTCGTCGATCATCTTCTCGGCCTTCACCCTGATCAGCAAGGTGATGGGCTTCGTCCGCGATCTGGCGGTCAGCTACTATATGGGCGCGAGCGCCACCTTCGCGGCCGACGCCTTCAACACCGCGTTCGCCTTCCCAAACCTGTTTCGCCGCATCTTCGCCGAGGGCGCCTTCGCCTCGGCCTTCGTGCCGACCTACGCCAAGTCGCTTGAGCACGAGGGCGAGGACGTCGCCGACACCCTGGCCGCCGACGCCATGGCGACACTGGCGGCGGCGACCCTGGCCATCACCGTCGCCGCCGAACTGGCCATGCCCTGGGTGATCATGGCTTTCGCGCCGGGGTTCGCGGCCAATCCGGCCAAGTTCCACCTGACGGTGATGCTGACCATGATCACCATGCCCTACCTGCCCTGCATGGCGATCTACGCCCACCTGTCGGGGGTGCTGCAGGCGCGCAACCGCTTCATCCTGTCGGCGGTCGCGCCGGTGCTGCTCAACATCTGGACCCTGGTGACGGTGATCCCGGCCCATGCGCCGCAGCCGGCGGCGATCGCCGCCTCCTGGGGCGTGCTGGCCGCCGGCGTCTCGCAGGCTGCTCTGCTCTGGTACGGGGTGCGCCGGTCGGGCGCGCATGTGGACTGGCGCTGGCCCCGGTTGACGCCGCAGATCAAGCAGCTGATCGGCCTTGCTGTCCCCGGCGCCATCGCCGCCAGCGCCAGCCAGATCAACGTCTTCGTGTCGCAGATCCTGGTCTCGCCGATCAACGGCGCGCGCTCGTGGCTGGCGGTCTGCGACCGGCTCTACCAGCTGCCGCAGAGCCTGGTCGGGGTCGCCATCGGCGTGGCCCTGCTGCCCCGGCTGTCGCGCGCCGTGCATGGCGGCGACGAGGCAGGCTCGCGCAGCGCCATGGACGAAGCGATCACCTTCTCGATGGCCCTGACCCTGCCCGCCGCGGCGGCGCTGGTCACGATCCCCTTCTTCATGATCGACGCCCTCTATACCCGCGGCGCCTTCAAGAGCCTCGACGCCCACGCCACCGCGCTAGCCCTGCAGCAATATGGCTGGGGCGTGCCGGCCTTCGTCCTGGCGCAGATCACCAACCGCGCCTTCTTCGCCCGCCAGGATACGGCGACGCCGATGCGCTACGCCCTGATTTCGGTGGCGGTCACCGTGGTGGCGGGGATCACCTTGTTTCACCTGATCGGCGTACCGGGGATCGCAGCGGCCACCAGCCTGGCGTCCTGGCTGAACGTGATCATGATGAGCTTCACCCTGGCCCGGCGCGGCCACTATGCGGTCGGCGCCCGCGCACGCTCGAAGCTGTTCCGCATCCTGGCCGCAAGCGTGGCGTTGGGCCTGCTGCTGGCCGCCGCCGGCCATTATCGCCCGCAGCTGCAGGGCCTGCTTGGCGGCCTCAGCCTCGGCCCCATTCACGCCAAGGAGATCGTCATCCTGCTGGTGCTGGTCTTCGCCGGCGCGGCCTATCCGCTGCTGCTGTTCGCGGCCGGCGGGATCACCATTGCCGAGCTGCGCGCGGCGCTGCGGCGCCCGGCGCGGATCGAGCCCGCCGACATCCCGACGCCCTTGCCCTAGGCGGGTCATTGGGGCTAATGGCCGGCCATGCGATTGACGACAGCGCAAATTCGGCGATGGCGCGGCGGACCGGCCTAGTTACCGTTCGCTGGCGCGTTCGTGCGCGCCGAACCCATCGCCTCGAAACCCAAGTCGTCCCATGACCGACCTCCCGCCTCCCGCCCATTCAGGCCCCGACCGCGTGCTCTCCGGCGTGCAGCCCTCAGGGGCGCTGCATCTCGGCAACTATCTCGGCGCGCTTAAGAAGTTCGTCGATCTGCAAAACCGCATGGAGTGCCTGTTCTGCGTCGTCGACCTGCACGCCATCACCGCCTGGCAGGCGCCCGACCAGCTCACCGCCCAGACCCGCGAGATCGCCGCCGCCTATCTGGCCGCGGGCGTGGACCCGAAAAAAGCGGTGATCTTCCCGCAGTCAGCGGTCGCCGCCCATGCCGAGCTTGCCTGGATTCTGCAGTGCGTCGCCAGGATCGGCTGGCTCGATCGCATGACCCAGTTCAAGGAGAAGTCGGGCAAGCACAAGGAAGGCGCCAGCGTCGGCCTCTACACCTATCCGGTGCTGCAGGCCGCCGACATCCTGGTCTACAAGGCCACCCACGTGCCGGTGGGCGAGGACCAGAAGCAGCATCTGGAGCTGACCCGCGACATCGCCCAGAAGTTCAATCACGACTTCGACGCGCCGGGCTGTTTCCCGCTTCCGGAGCCGTTGATCGAAGGACCGGGCGCGCGGGTCATGTCGCTGCGCGACGGCCGGGTGAAGATGTCCAAGTCCGATCCCTCCGATCTCTCGCGGATCAACCTGACCGACGACGCCGATACCATCGCGACCAAGATCCGCAAGGCGCGCACCGATCCCGCGCCGCTGCCGGAAAGCGTCGAAGGGCTCAAGGACCGGCCGGAGGCTGAAAATCTGGTCGGCCTCTATGCGGCGCTGTCAGGTCGCAGCGAGGCCGAGGTGCTGAGCGAGTACGGCGGCCAGGGCTTCGGCCAGTCGTTCAAGCCGGCCTTGGCCGAACTGTTGATCCAGACCCTGTCGCCGATGGCGGCCGAGATGAGCAAATACGCCGCCGATCCGGCCGAGATCGACCGCATCCTGGCGGCCGGCGCCGAAAAGGCCAGCGTGCTGGCCGAGCCGGTGATCGCCGAGACCAAACGCCTCGTGGGTTTCTGGGCCCCGAAGCCTTAGGAGGCCGTCGATGGCCGCAAGACACTGTGTTGCTCTGATTTCGCTGTTCGCGGCGACGCTGCTGGCCGTCGGCGGCGCCGCTGCAGACCCGCATCCGGTCAAGAAGGGCGACATCACTGTCTCCAGCCGGATGCTGCGCACGTCGTTCGGCGGCGCCCCGAACAGCGCCGCCTATATGGTCATCGCCAACGCCGGCAATGCGCCGGACAGGCTAATCGCGGCCCGCTGCGCCTGCGCGGCCAGCGTCGATATCCACGAGACCGAAAATATGGCCGGCATGTCGACGATGAAGTCGGCCGCGCCGGTGACCATCCCGCCTCACGGCCAGGTGGTTTTCCACCCCGGCGGCCTGCACCTGATGCTGACGCACCTGAAGGGGCGGCTGGCCGAGGGCGGCGAACAGGACCTCACCCTGGTCTTCCAGCGCGCCGGGACGGTGCGGGCGAGCTTCCAGATTCGCGCCCGGATTCCGGCCCTTCCGGCGCCGCCCATGGCCGGCATGAGGCGCTGAGACGCTTGCGCCGCAGCCCAGCAAAGGCCATCTGAAGGCGACGCGTTCGAGAGACGATCATGTTCATCCAGACCGAAACCACCCCCAATCCCGACGTTCTCAAGTTCCTGCCCGGCCGCGAGGTGCTCGACGAGGGCGCGCGCGAGTTCCGCGATGCAGGCGAAGCGGAGTCCTCGCCGCTGGCGGCCGCGATCTTCGCCCTGGGCGACGTGACCCGGGTCTTCTTTGGCTCCGACTTCATCACCGTCATGCGCTCGGGCGGCGGCCGCGAATGGCCGCAGCTGAAGGCGCCGATCCTGGCGGCGATCATGGACCACTTCACCTCCGGCCAGCCGCTGCTGCTCGACGCCGAGGACGAGGGGCATGACAGCACGGTCTATGAGGGCGACGCCGCCCAGGTGGTGGCCGAGATCAAGGACCTGCTCGACACCCGCATCCGCCCGGCGGTGGCCCAGGATGGCGGCGACATCACCTTCAACCGCTTCGAGGCCGCCACCGGCGTGGTCTTCCTCAACATGCGCGGCGCCTGTTCCGGCTGCCCGTCTTCGGCGGCCACCCTGCGCTCCGGGGTCGAGAACATGCTCAAACACTATGTGCCCGAAGTGACGCGGGTCGAGCAGACGCTTTAGCCGCTCCCCTCGGCGCCGAGCCTTCGGTTTGAAGCGGCCCGCCGGATCGTCTACCCACCAGGGATGATCCGTCCGTCCACGGTCCTCTTGTTAGCAGCGGTCCTGCTCCAGGCCTGCTCGCCGTCGCCGTTGAAGCCGGTGACCGCGCCCAAGCCTGCGCCCTATCGCGCCGGCCCGTTGCCCATCGGCGTCTGGGGCGTCGGGCCGATCCGGCGGATGACCTATTTCGAAGCGCCGCGCATCCAGGAGTTGTTCCCGCTGGCTCAGGTCGCCGAAGGCACGGTGCGTGTCGCCGACGACGAGACCATGGCGGTGATTACCGTGACCCAAGGCGGCGTGGAAATGCTGGAGATCGACGACGGGACCGGCAACGCCCCTGGCACCACCGACCCGATGATCGGCGCGGTGCGGGCGCTGGGCGGGCCGGTGCAAGGCCCGCAAGGCGAGCGGATCGGCCTGAAGTGGCGCGACGCTCATTTCGACCTGAGCGAATGCGACCTCGGCGCCCAGCGCGACCGCAACACCGTCTTCTGCGCCCGCCCGGGCGAGGGCGCCGTCACCTATCAGTTCGCCGTGCCCGGCTGGGACTCCGAGGAGATTCCACCGGACTCGCTGCTGCGCAAGGTGGGATACGTGAAGGCGGTCGTCTGGACGCCGCCGGCGTGATCCTGCTCGCCCTCGACACCTGCCTCGACGCCTGCTCGGTCGCTGTTTGGACCGATGGGCGCGTCTTGGCCGCCGCATCCGAGCCCATGCGGCGCGGCCATCAGGAGCGGTTGGCGGTGATGGCGCAGGCGACGATGGCGCAGGCGGGGACGGCCTTCTCCGCCCTCGACCGCATTGGCGTGACCACCGGCCCTGGCTCGTTCACCGGCCTGCGCGTCGGCCTGGCCTTCGCCAAGGGCCTTGGCGTCGCGCTCGATCGCCCGGTGGTCGGCATCGGCGTGCTGGAGGTGCTGGCGCATGACGCCGGGGACGGATTCGTCGCCGCGGTGATCGATGCGCGGCGCGACCAGGTCTATCTGCAGGCCTTCGAGGGCGACCGCGCGCTGATGGCGCCGGATGTGCTGCCGGTCGAAACCGCCGCCGGGCGGCTGGCCGAGCTCTGGAGCGGCCGCCCAGCGACCCTGGTTGGTCCAGGCGCCGGCTTGCTGGCCGGCGTCCTGCCGCAAGCGACGACGATCGAGCGCGCCGCGCCCGATCCCGCCGTCGTGGCGCTGCTGGCGTCGCGCGCCCAGCCGCCGTTTCCGCCGCCGCGGCCGCTCTATCTGCGCGCTCCCGACGCCCGCCTGGCCGCATCGTGAGGCTGGACGCCGCCACCACCGCGGACGCAGCCAGCATGGCCGCCGTGCATGCGGCCAGCTTCGCCGAAGCCTGGGACACCGTCGAGATCGGCGCGGTGCTTGAGGGCCCGGGCGGTTTCGGCCTGGTGGTCCGCGATCCGCAACCCGGGGCCATGGCCGGCTTCATCCTGGCCCGCACGGTCGCCGACGAGGCGGAGGTGCTGACCCTGGCGGTCGATCCGATCCAGCGACGCTCCGGCGTCGGCCGGGCCCTGGTCGAGGCGGTGGCATTGGTCGCCGCGCAGGCCGGCGCGCGCAGCCTCTTCCTCGAGGTCGCCAGCGACAATCAGGCCGCCCTCGCCCTCTATCGGGCGGCGGGATTTACGCCCGTGGGGCAGCGGCCTGCCTATTATCGCCGCGGCGCCGGCGCGGTCGATGCGCTGGTCTTGCGGCGCGAGCTTAACAGGCCGCCTGGTTGAGCCTATCCTTGCGTCGCCAGTAACGGGGCGAAGGCTTGGACCGGATCGAAAAGCTCTGCATCGAGAAGGGCATGCGCATGACCGACCAGCGCCGGGTCGTCGCGCGCGTGCTGTCGCTCGCCCACGACCACCCGGACGTTGAGGAACTGTACCGGCGCGCCCATGAGGCCGACCCGCACATCTCGATCGCCACGGTCTATCGCACGGTGCGCCTGTTCGAAGAGGCCGGCATCATCGCCCGCCACGACTTCCAGGGCGGTCGCTCGCGCTATGAAGAGGCGCCCGACACCCACCACGATCACCTGATCGACATGAAGACCGGCCAGGTGGTCGAATTCATGGACGACGAGATCGAGGCGCTGCAGGCGGCCATCGCCCGGCGCTTGGGTTATCGGCTGGTCGACCACCGGCTGGAGCTCTACGGGGTGCCACTGGACGAGAGCGAAAACTGAACAGTCCAGCGGCCCGGCATGGCGCGCCCACTCCCCCTCGCCTTGCGCGACGCCCGCCCCGCGCTCATAAACCGGGCATGACCGTGGCCCCGCAAAAGCGCCTCTACATCAAGACCTACGGCTGTCAGATGAACGTCTATGACAGCGAGCGGATGGCCGATCTGTTGCGCCCGCTGGGCTATGCCGCGACCGAAACGCCGGAGGGCGCGGACCTGGTGGTGCTCAACACCTGCCACATCCGCGAGAAGGCGGCCGAGAAGGTCTATTCCGAGCTTGGCCGGCTGAAACCGCTGAAGGCGGCCCGGGCGCGGGAAGGCGGCGCGATGCTCATCGCGGTCGCCGGCTGCGTCGCCCAGGCCGAGGGCGCGGAGATCATGGCGCGCCAACCGGCGGTCGACCTGGTGATCGGGCCGCAGTCCTATCACCGGTTGCCGGAGCTGATCGCGCGCACGCATCGGGCCAGCGGCGAGCGGTTGGCGGCGGATTTCGCCACGGAAGAGAAGTTCGACGCGTTGCCGGACGAACGGCTGGTGAGCGGCGTCAGCGCGTTTTTGACCGTGCAGGAGGGCTGCGACAAGTTCTGCAGCTTCTGCGTCGTACCCTATACGCGCGGCGCGGAATATTCCCGGCCGGTCGCGGCGATCGTCGCCGAGGCCGAGCGGCTGGCGGCCAAGGGCGTGCGCGAGATCACCCTGCTGGGCCAGAACGTCAACGCCTATGCCGGCGGGCTGGCGCCGCTGATCCGGACCCTGGCCGGGATCGGGGGCCTGGAGCGCATCCGCTACACCACCAGCCATCCCCGCGACATGGACGACGACCTGATCGCCGCCCACGCCGAGGTCGAGGCGCTGATGCCCTATCTGCACCTGCCGGTGCAGGCCGGGTCGGACCGGGTGTTGAAGGCCATGAACCGGAGCCACACCGCCGAGGCGTACCTGCGCCTGGTCGAGCGCGTCCGCGCGGCGCGGCCCGATCTGGCCCTGTCCGGCGACTTCATCGTCGGCTTTCCGGGCGAGACCGAGGCGGACTTCCAGGCGACGCTGGCGGTGGTGGCCGAGGCCCGTTACGCCAGCGCCTTCTCGTTCAAGTATTCCAGGCGCCCGGGCACCCCCGGCGCGGCCATGCCGGGCCAGGTCGCCGAGGCCGAGAAGGACGACCGGCTGCAACGGTTGCAGGCCTTGCTGGCCGCCCAGCAGGCCGCGTTCAACACAGCCTGCATCGGACGCACCCTGCCGGTGCTGTTCGAGAAGCCCGGCCGCCATCCCGGCCAGATCATCGGCCGCAGCCCCTATTTGCAAGGGGTGCACGTCACCGCCCCGCAATCGCTGATCGGCCGGATCGCAGCCGTCGCCATCAGCCGCGCCGAGCGCAACAGCCTGGCCGGGGCGCTGGCGCACACGCCCGTGCTGGAGCCCGCTTGAGCCCCGAGACCCGCGAATTCGTGCCGCTGTCCGACGCCGGTCTGCGCGCGGTCTCCGGCCCGAACAGCCGCCATGCCGCCCTGCTCGAGGACGCCTTCCACGTGCTGGTCGAGACCCCTGGCGGCGGTGTGTCGCTGGCCGGCGACCCCAAGGCGCGGGCGGCGGCCAAGCGGGCGGTCAAGGCGATCGCCGAGCGCGCCGACAAGGGCGTGGCGGTCTCCGAGGGCGATGTCCGAGCGGCGGCCACCGCGGCGCGCAGCGGCGCGGCGCCGGCGGGGCTGAGCAGCATCCCGATCGGCCGCCGCGGCGCGGTGGCGCCGAAGACCGCCGCCCAGGCCGCCTATCTCGACCTCCTGACCCGCAACGACCTGGTCTTCGCCGCCGGTCCAGCGGGCACCGGTAAGACCTTTCTGGCGGTGGCCCACGGGGCCGGTCTGTTGTTGCGCGGCGAGGTCGACCGGCTGGTGATCGCGCGGCCGGCGGTCGAGGCCGGTGAGCGGCTGGGCTTCCTGCCCGGCGACATGAACGAGAAGGTCGATCCCTATATGGCCCCGGTATGGGAGGCCCTGAGCGACATTCTGGGCGCCGAGCCGCTGAAACGCCGCCGCGACAAGGGCGAGATCGAAGTGGCGCCCATCGCCTTCATGCGCGGCCGGACCCTGAACCACGCCTTCGTCATCGTCGACGAGGCGCAGAACGCCACCCGGCTGCAGATGAAGATGGTGCTGACCCGGCTGGGCGAGGGCGCGCGCATGGCGGTCACCGGTGACCCGACCCAGGTCGACCTGGTCAATCGCGGCGACTCTGGGCTGGTGCACGCCATCGGCCTGCTCGAAGGCGTCGAGGGCGTCGCGGTGGCGCGCTTCACCGCCGGCGATGTGGTGCGCCACCCGCTGGTCGAGCGCATCGTGCGCGCCTACGACGCCGACGCCGCCAGGGCCGGACGATGATCGAGGTCGCCATCGCCGATGTGGCCTGGACCGTGGCCCTGCCGGAAGCCGCCGCCCTGGCCGCGGCCGCGGCCGAGGCGGCCCTGCCGCACACGAACGACCCGGACCCCGGCGACGTCGCCATTCTGCTGGCCGACGACGCGGCGATCCAGGCGCTGAACGCGCGCTTTCGCCAGCAGGACCGGCCGACCAATGTGCTGTCCTTCCCGGCCGCGCCGGGCTCGGCAGGGCAGGCCGGCGACGTCGCCCTGGCCTATGGCGTCTGCGCCGCCGAGGCCACCGCCCAGGCCAAGCCGCTGGCGCATCATCTGCAGCACCTGACCGTCCACGGCGTGCTGCACCTGTTCGGCTACGATCATCAGGACGAAGCCGAGGCGGTGGTGATGGAGGGCCTTGAGCGGCGAATCCTGGCAGGCCTGGGCGTACCCGATCCTTACGCCGCCGAACTCGGCGCCGAGGCCGATCATGTCTGACCCGTCGAACCCAAACCCCCCGCGAGCCAAGCGCAGCCACGGCCTTCGCGCCTTATTTCGCCGCTGGCGCCGCGGCAAGACGCCGCCCCATGCCGGGGCCGGCGCCGCCCACACCGCGCGGAGCGATGGCTCGCTCGACCTGGTCGACCAGGCCCAGGCCTTCAAGATGCTCAGCGTCGAGGACGTCATGACCCCGCGCGCCGACATCGTCGCGGTCGAGATCGCCTGCCCGTTCAACGAACTGCTGGCGCGCTTCCTCGAGGCCGAGCACACCCGCATGCCGATCTATCGCGGCAATCTCGACGATCCGGTCGGCCAGGTGCACGTCAAGGACGTGTTCAAGATGCTGGTCGACGAGGCGATCCGCCCGGCGCCGGACGAGACGGTGCTGCGTCGGCTGAGGCGCGAAGTGCTCTATGCGCCGGGCTCGATGCGCGCCGGCGACCTGATGGTGAAGATGCAGGCCAGCCGCATCCACATGGCGCTGATCATCGACGAGTTCGGTGGCACCGACGGGCTGGTGACGCTGGAAGACCTGATCGAGGCCGTGGTCGGCGAGATCGACGACGAGCACGACGAGGCGGTGCGCGCCAAGGTGATCGCGCGGCCGGGAGACCTGATCGAGGCCGATGGCCGGGCGCCGCTGGAGGACCTGGAGGCGGCCATGCAGCGGTCGCTGGTCCCGGCGGACCTCGAAGAGGACATCGACACCGTCGCGGGCCTGGTCAGCGCCCTGGCCGGCCGGGTGCCGCAGCGCGGCGAGGTGATCGCCCATCCCGACGGCTTCGATTTCGAGATCACCGACGCCGACCCGCGCCGGGTCAAGCGCGTGCGCGTGCGCCCGCATCCACCGCTGGTCGCGGCGGACGCCGAGGCGCCGGCGCCAATACCCGATGGCGAATGAGCGGTCCCCCAGCGGCGTGCGCCGTTGGGCCCTTTCACCGCAGCGGGGCTCAGACCTTCTGGCTCTCGTCGCCGGCGGCGGCGTCGCCCTGGCCTTTCCCCCGTTCGGGTTTCTGCCCGGCCTCCTTGGCCTTGGGCTGTTCATGCACCTTTCCGACCAGGCCGATCCGGTGCGCCCGTTGCGAAGCGCATTTTGGCGCGGCTGGCTGGCCGGCGTGGCCTTCTTCCTGATCGCGACCTGGTGGATCGCCCAGGCCTTCGAGGTCGATGCGGTGGACCAGGGCTGGATGGCGCCGATCGCCGTGGCGCTGATCGCTTCGGGGTTCGCCCTGTTCTGGGCCGCGGCGGCGCTCACCTATCGCGCGATCGCCCCCAGAGGCGTCGTCCGTGTGGTGGTCTTCGCCGGCGCGGTCATGGCCTTCGAATGGCTGCGCGGCAACATGCTCACCGGCTTTCCCTGGGACCTTGAAGGGGAAAGCTGGCCGGCGGGGGGGGCGGTGTCGCAGGCCGCCTGCCTGATCGGAGCCTACGGGCTGAGCTGGATCACCGTGGCGATCGCCGCGACGCCGGCGCTTGTTTTCGACCGCCAACGCCGCCGCCGAGGCGTCGCGGCCTGCCTGATCGCGGCGCTGGTGCTGGCCGGGCTCTATGGCTACGGGACGAGGCGGCTTGCCCGCCCGCTGCCGGCGCCGGCCGCGGACGCGCCTGTCGTGCGCATTGTGCAGGCCGATCTGCCCGAGGTCGCGAGCTACACCGCCTCCGCCTATGCCGATACGGTTCGCGCCCACCTCGATCTGACCTCGCAACCCGCCGCGCGGCGCCCGGACATCATCGTCTGGCCAGAGCGCGCCATCCCCGGCGCTTTTTCGGATTATCTGGCGCCGGGAAGCTGGACGCGGGACGCCATCACCGCCGCGCTGCAGCCTGGCCAGATCCTGCTGACCGGCGGCTACCGCACCGCGACCGCGCCGCCGGGCGCCTTTGCCCCGGACGGCCTGGTCTATTTCAACAGCCTGCTCGCGCTGCAACGGGACGCGACAGGCCTGAAGCCGCTGGCCCTCTACGACAAGTATCGGCTTGTGCCCTTCGGCGAGTTTTTGCCCTTGGGACGCTATCTGGCGCCCCTGCATGTGCAGCAGGTCGTGCATGTCGGCCAGGGTTTCAGCCCAGGGCCGCCGCCGCGGCCCATGTCTCTGGGCGCGGCGCCCCTGGTGCAACCGCTGATCTGCTACGAGGCGCTCTACCCCGGCTTCACGCGCCAGGGCGCAATCGCCTCGGGGCGCCGTGCGTCGTGGATCGTCAATGTCTCGGACGACGCCTGGTTCGGCTCGACCTATGGGCCGGTGCAGCACCTCAACCTCGCCAGCTATCGCGCCATAGAGGAGGGTTTGCCGATCGTGCGCGCAACGCCGACCGGCGTTTCGGCGGTGATCGATGCTTATGGACGCGTCCAGCCGGGCATGCGGTTGGCCCAGGGGCAGGCCGGCGTCATCGATGCGCGCCTGCCCGCGGCCCTGCCGCCGACCCTGTTCGACCGTTTCGGCGAGGCCATCTTCGCCTTGATGATGCTGCTCTCGGCCGCCTGCGCCGGATTGGGGCTCATTCAACGCGCCCAACACGCGGAAAGAGGGTGACAGCGGCCAAATCCTATCGCAAACCCTAGCGCGTCGGGGGATTGGCTGCATCGTTGTCGAAGAGAGTAGAGTTTTAATGTCAGTACAGTCGGATCCCGCCCGGTTACCGAACCCCATAGACATCCATGTCGGCCTGCAGGTCCGGCTTCGGCGCAAGGCGCTGAAGATCAGCCAGGAGAAGCTCGCCGAGGCCCTCGGCCTGACCTTCCAGCAGGTGCAGAAATACGAGCGCGGGGCCAACCGGATCAGCGCCTCCAAGCTCTATGAGATCGCGCGCGCTCTGCGCGTCTCCATCGCCTGGTTCTTCGAGGGCCTGACCGACCCGACCGCCGAGCCGGTCGAGGGCGAGGAGGAGACCGAGGCCTCGCCGTTCGCGCGCAGCTTCTTGATGAGCCAGGAGGGCGTCGACCTGGCCAACCTGTTCCCGCGGCTGCCGCAGCGCCGGGTGCGCCGCCGGCTGGTGGAACTGGTCCGCTCCCTGGTCGAGGAAGGCGAGGCCGGGCCAGTCGTCGCAGAAGAGCTCGCCGAAGCCTAGGGCTACCCAGCCCAGCCTAAATGCGGCAAGGCGGGTCGCATGGACCGGCCGCCGCTACGCACCTACGGGCGCATCAAGACCCGCACGCTGAAGCCGCGTCAGGCGGTCCTGATCGATGAGTTGCTGCCCAGGCTGGGCGTTCCGGACGGCCCGTTCGACCCGAGCGCGTTGATGCCAGAGGCGGTCGAGGTCTGGCTCGAGATCGGCTTCGGCGGCGGCGAACACCTTGCGGCCCAGGCGGGGCGCCGGCCCGACGTGCTGATGATCGGGGTCGAGCCGTTCCTGAACGGGGTGGCCAGCGCGCTGCGCCATATCGATGAAGCGGGGCTGACCAATGTGCGAATCGTCCAGGGCGACGCGCGCGACATCGTCGGGCGGCTGCCGGACGCGAGCCTCGATCGGGCCTTCATCCTTTTCCCCGATCCCTGGCCGAAGACGCGCCACCACAAGCGCCGGCTGATGCAGCCGGACTTCATCGGCGACCTGGCGCGGGCGTCGCTTCCGGGGTCGCGGCTGGGCTTCGCCACCGACTGGCGCGACTACGCCGCCTGGACGCTGGAGCGGATGGCGGCGTCGCCGGACTGGACGTGGACGGCCCACGGCCCGGCGGACTGGCGCGCGCCGCCCGCCGACCACGTCACCACGCGCTATGAGCGGAAGGCGCTTGGCGACACCGCGCCGATCTTCCTGAACTTCATCCGGGTTTAACGGCCGTCCGGACGACCGGTTTCGACATAGCGCTTCAACCGATCGAGTTGAGCGCCCAGCACCTCATCGACCGGAGCCGCGAAATCGCCCATGCCACCCTTGGCGTAGCCGCCAAAATCGTAGGTGAGGACCACCTGGGTTCCCACGTCCTTGGCGGTCAGGGAGAAGGTCAGGTGGCCGGTTCCTCCGGTCGCCGCCAGCGGCCCCAGCGCGCCCTCCAGGCGTACGAGCCTGTTTGGCTGCACATAGATGACGCCGAGGTGTTTAACGCTGCCGCCATCCTTCAGCCGTTCGCAGAAACAGCCCCCGGCCTTCAGGTCCAGACTGAGGTTCCTGGCGTCCTCGGAATAGGTGTGTTCGCTGCTCCACCACTCGCCGATCTGGCCGATCGCGGCATACACCTGGGCCGGCGTGGCGGCGACCTGCGCCTGCTCGCGCACCTCGAAGCCGCCGGGCCGGGAATCGACCACCGCCGCCGCGGTGGGTGAAGCCAGGCCGAGGCCCAGCACGATCGCGATCGCTGTCCGCATGGCCCGTTACCCCCATTCAAGCTCAGTTTCAGGCGGCCTCGAAATGCAGGGGTCCGCCCCAGAATGCCTCGACCAGGCCATTCTGCTGACCGGGCTGACCGGTGGTCAAGAACCGCCGCAGGCCTGAGCATCCCGGGTCGTACTCCTTGTGCCGCGCGAGATAGCGTTCGATGGCGTCGGCCGTCGCGCCCGGCTGATGGATCAGCGGCGTGGCCGCGGGCAGGGCGGCGCGGAAGAGGTCGGCGATGATTTCGTAGTGGGTGCAGCCCAAGACCGCGCGATCCGGCGGGCGGCCGATGCGTAAGGAGAGCGCCTTGACGTGGCCGGCGACGACGGCGGCGAGTTCGGCCTCGGGCGCGCCGGCCTCGATCATCCGGGCCAACTCCGGGCAGCCTTCGGAAAAGACCGCGACGTCGGGCTTGCGCTTATCGATCTCGATCTCATAGACCCGGCTGCCGGCCGTCGCAGGGGTCGAGAAAACGCCCAGGATGTCGAGCTTTTCCGCCTTTTCGATGTCGTAGCGCGGGGCCTGCTCCTGGGTCCAAGGCAGGCCGGTGGCCGCCTCGATGGTCGGCACGATCAGGCCGAGCACATTGACCGGCCGGCCCAGCTCGCGGCGATGGCCGGGCAGCCAGGTCTGTTGCAGGCGCCTGAGCGCGATGGCCGCGGCGGTGTTGCAGGCCAGGATGACCAGGTCGCAGCCCTCGGCGAACAGCCGCTCGCAGCCGGCGCGGGTCAGGGCGACGATCTCTTCGCCGCTGCGCCCGCCATAGGGCATGTTGGCCTGGTCGGCGAGGAAGACGAAGTCGGCGCCGCGCAGGCGGTCGACCAGGGCGTGGTGGACGCTCAGGCCTCCGATGCCGGAATCAAAAACCCCAATCGCCATGGCCCGGCTTTAGCCGTGAGCCGGGGCGGCGTCCACGGGCGGCATGGTCGCAAGCCGCTGCACGCGCGCCTGCCACAGATAGAGCAGCGGTGTGACGACCAGCTCCATGATCAGGGCCGCGCTCATGACCGCGCCTGGGGGGCCGGCGATCAGCATGCCCAGCGCGCGCGAGAAGCCGCCGGCAACCACGATGAGGGTCAGCAGGGCGAACTTGGCGCCCTCGGTCTCGATCTCCGGAATGGTGCTCCAATAGGCGACGCCGATGGCGGCCAGCAGGCCCGACAGATAGCGGAACTGGCTGTCGAACGCGCCGTGCGCCGGCTCGCCAAGGGCGGCCGGCCCCCAGAACACCCCGGCCAGGCCGCCGGCCACCGGCACGACGCCGCCGATCGCCACTAAGATCTGCAAAAGCCGCCGTTCCAATACAAACTCCTTCGGCCGTGGCGCGAGGGGTGGGCGCCCGAATTTGGATGATAGCCTACATCGTCGATCGAGACCCGCGGCGACGGCCCGTCCTTGACCCGAGGCCGCCTTCTGGGCATACAGCCCGACTTCCGGCGCAAACCAAAAGCGCCCTCCACCGCCACGACCCCTATCTCGGTAGGACGAGGGCGGCGAGGCCCCCCGTCGACGTGATCGTCCACGGGGGTGAATTGCGTTTGCGACGGTGAACAGGCGAAGGACGAATGTTCGAGGCTCTAAGTGATCGGCTGACCGGGGTCTTCGACCGCCTGAGCGGCCGTGGCCTGCTGTCGGAAAAGGATGTCGACGAGGCCCTGCGCGAGGTGCGCGTCGCCCTGCTCGAGGCCGACGTCGCCCTGCCCGTGGCCCGCGACTTCATCGCCAAGGCGCGCGAGCGCGCGACCGGTGAGGCGGTGATCCGCTCGGTGCGTCCCGCCGACCAGGTGGTCAAGATCATCTATGACGGCCTGGTCGAGACCCTCGGCGGCGATGAGCCCGTGCCGCTGAACCTGGCAGCCACCCCGCCGGTGGTGATCCTGATCGCCGGCCTGCAGGGTTCCGGCAAGACCACGCTGGCTGCCAAGCTCGGTCTGCGCCTGAGCAAGACCGAGCGCAAGCGGGTGCTGATGGCCTCGCTCGACACGCGGCGCCCCGCCGCCATGGAGCAGTTGGCCCAGCTGGGCGTCCGCGCCGAGGTCGAGACGCTGCCCATCGTCGCCGGCCAGAGCGCCGCCGATATCGCGCGCCGCGCCCTCTCCGCCGCCCGGCTGGCCGGCTACGACGTCCTGATCCTCGACACCGCTGGCCGCACCACCCTCGACGAGGCGATGATGAGCGAGGCCGCGGAGATCGCGCGCATCGCCCAGCCGACCGAGACACTGCTGGTGGCCGACAGCCTCACCGGCCAGGACGCCGTGCGCACGGCCAAGGCCTTCCACGAGCGGCTGCCGCTGACCGGCCTGGTGTTGACCCGCGTCGACGGCGACGGGCGCGGCGGCGCGGCGCTCTCCATGCGCGCGGTCACCGGCCTGCCGATCAAGTTCCTCGGCTCAGGTGAGAAGATCGATGCGCTGGACGTGTTCGACGCCCGCCGCGTCGCCGGCCGCATCCTCGGCCAGGGCGATGTCGTGGCCCTGGTGGAAAAGGCCACCGCCGAGGTCGACCAGGCCCAGGCCGAGCGGATGGCCAGGAAGCTGGCCAAGGGCCAGTTCGACCTGAACGACCTCGCCGAACAGCTCGGCCAGATGCGCAAGATGGGCGGCATGGAGGGCCTGATGGGCATGCTGCCCGGGGTCCAGAAGATCAAGAAGCAGATCGCCGAGGCCAATATCGACGACCGCATGATCCGCCGCCAGGAAGCCATCATCGGCTCGATGACCAAGACCGAGCGGCGCAAGCCCGACCTACTCAACGCCTCACGCAAGCGCCGCGTCGCCGTCGGCGCCGGGGTCGAGGTGCAGGAGATCAATCGCCTCCTCAAACAGCACCGGCAGATGTCGGACGTGGTCAAGTCGATGAGCCGCGACGGCGGCAAGGGTTTCGCCCGCATGGCCGGCGCGCTCGGCGGCATGGGCGGGGGCGACATGGCCAGGCTGCGCGCCATGGGCGGCGGCAAGGTCGGCGTTCCCGGCGGCCTGCCGGGCCTCGGCAGCGATCAATCGAACACCCCTGGGACCCTGCCCGGCCTGGGTGGCTTCCCCTTCAAAAAACCTTGAAACAGAACGACTTCCCGAAAGGACGACTATGATCAAGATCCGGCTCGCCCGCGGCGGCGCCAAGAAGCGGCCCTATTATTCCATCGTCGTGGCCGACAGCCATTCACCGCGCGACGGGCGCTTCATCGAAAAGGTGGGGACCTATAATCCGCTCTTGAAGAAGGACGATCCGCAGCGGGTCAGCCTGAAGGTCGAGCGCCTGCAGGACTGGATCGGCAAGGGCGCCCAGCCCACCGACCGCGTCGCCCGCTTCCTGGCCGCCGAAGGTCTGGCCAAGTGGGAGCACGGCAACAATCCCAACAAGGCCAAGCCCGGCAAGAAGGCCGAGGAACGCGTCGCCGAACGCAGCGAACGCGCCGAAGCCCGTGAAGCCGCCGCCAATGCTCCGGCGCCGGAAGCGCCGGTCGTTGAAGAAGAAGCCGGCGTCGAAGAGGCCGTAGAAACCGCCGCCGAGGCTGCTGACGACACGGTCGCGGAAGCCGCTGAAGCGACGGTCGCCGAGCCGGAAGCCGAAGCCCCTGCCGCCGAAGCCGCGCCTGCGGAAGAGGTCGTCGCCGAAGCCGCCCCGGCTGAGGCGGCCGCTGCCGAAGATGCAACCGAATCCGCGGCCGAAGCGGCCGAAGCGGCCGAAGACACGGTCGCCGAGACCGAAGAGCCGGCAGCCGAGTAGCTCGGATCGTCGTGTGCCGTCACTTGCCCGCTCGGAACCCTCGCCCCGCCTCGCGGGGAGAGGGCCGGGTGCGGCGGTGAGTTCGCCGCGCCTGATCCTGATCGGCCGGGTCGCCGGGCCATTCGGTGTGCGCGGCGAACTCAGGATCACGACGTTCTCGGCCGACCCGCTGTCGCTGCTGACCTATCGCGAGCTGAAGGGCGAGGACGGCGCCGCGGCCCTGACCCTGACTGCAGGCCGCGCCGCCAAGGGCGGCATCGTCGCCCGCGCCCGCGAGGTCGAGACCCGCGACCAGGCCGAGGCGATCCGCGGGCTGCGACTCTATATCGCACGGGAGGATTTGGCCGCGCCGGAGGAGGACGAGTTCTATCTCGCCGACCTGATCGGGCTGGAGGCCCGCGACCTGGCCGGCGTGGTGGTCGGCAAGGTCAAGACGGTGGAGAATTTCGGCGCCGGCGACCTGGTCGAGATCGCGCCGGCGGCTGGCGGCCCGACCTTCTGGCTGCCCTTCACCCGCGAGGCGGTTCCCGAGGTGCGCGTGGCCGAAGGCTGGATCGCCATCGATCCGCCGACCGAGATCGCCGGCGACGAACCCGCCTAGAGCGGGTTGAGGAAAAGTGCGAAGCGGTTTTCCGCCCGCAACCCGCTCTAACTCTTGGGAATCGATCACGTTTATGATTTTGGATTGATTCAATCCAAAATCATCGTGATCTAGGCCGGTTTCCGCCGCCGGATCAGCCCTTCCTGGGCGATCGAGGCGACCAGGATGCCGCTCTCGCTGAACACCTGGCCGCGCACGAAGCCGCGCGCGCCCGAGGCGCTCGGGCTTTCCTGGGCGTAGAGGTGCCAGCTGTTGAAGTCGCACGGACGGTGAAACCAGATGGCGTGGTCGAGGCTGGCCACCTGCAGGCCGCTCGTCTGCCAGATCACCCCGTGCGGGCGCATGGAGGTCTCCAGAAGGCCCATGTCCGAGGCGTAGGCCAGGATGGCCTGATGCAGGTGCTGGTCCGGCCCGATCTCGGCGCGGGCGCGCATCCAGATATTGCTGATCGGCGGCGCGGTTTCGTCCGGCGCGCGCGGATTGACCGGCCGCTGCTCGATCGGGCGCGGGCGTCCCATCATGCGCTGGGCCTCGGCCGGCATCTTGTCCAGCATGGTCCGGTACTGCTCGAAGGCGTCGGGCAGTTGCTCGGGCTGTGGAACCTGCGGCATCGCCGACTGGTGCTCGAAGCCGTCCTCGGCCACCTGGAAGGAGGCGGCCAGGTTGAAGATCTGGTGGCCGTGCTGGATGGCCGTCACCCGCCGGGTGGTGAAACTTGAGCCGTCGCGCGAGCGGTCGACCTCGTAAAGGATCGGGATCGACGGATCGCCCGGCCGGATGAAATAGCAGTGCAGCGAGTGGCAGATGCGGTCCTCGACCGTCTCGTAGGCCGCCATCAGCGCCTGGGCGATGACGTGGCCGCCGAAGATGCGCGGCCCGTCGCGGCCCGAGGTCATGCCGCGAAAGAGGTTCACCTCGATCGGTTCGAGCGCCAGGGTCTCGACGAGGTTCTCGACCTCGGCCTCGATCTGGCTGTCGTTTTCAGGGTTTTCCATGCCGGTGGTTTAGCCGCTTTTGTGCGCTGCAAAAAGACGCTGCCGCGCGCGGATAGCCGCAAGATCGGCTAGGGTCCCGGCCTTCCGCCGCCAAACTCACCGGACCATGCCCTTCACCGCTACTGTGCTCACCATGTTTCCCGAGGCCTTTCCGGGCCCGCTCGGCGTGTCGCTGATCGGCTCGGCCTGGCGCGAGCGGGGGCTGTGGCGGCTTGAAACGGTGGACATTCGCGACTTTTCCTTAGATAAGCGCGGCTTCCTCGACGACACCCCCGCGGGTGGCGGACCGGGGCAGGTGATGCGAGCGGACGTCGTCGCGGCTGCGCTGGACAGCGTTGAGCGTGATGGGCGGCCGCTTTTGTATATGAGCGCCCGGGGCAGGCCCCTGACCCAGGCGCGGGTATCGGACTGGTCGAAGGGCGCGGGTCTTATCCTGCTCTGCGGCCGATTCGAAGGGGTGGATCAGCGCGTTATCGAGGCGCGCGGGTTTGAGGAAATCGCCGTCGGCGATGCGGTGCTCGCCGGTGGCGAGGCCGCGGCGATGGTGGTGATCGAGGCCTGCGTTCGGCTGGCGCCCGGGGTTCTGGGGCAGCCGGAAAGTTTGGCGCAGGAGAGTTTTGAAGACGGGCTTTTGGAGCATCCGCAGTTTACGCGGCCACGTAGCTTCGAAGGCCGGGAGATTCCGGAGGTGCTGCTCTCCGGCCACCACAATCGGGTGGCCGATTGGCGCAAAGCCCTTCGCGAAGAGACGACGCGGGAGCGGCGGCCGGACCTTTGGGCGGCGCATCTCGCCAAACAACAGGCAAAGGGCGATTAAGCCCAGGAGATTTCGCGATGAACACGATCCAAGAGCTCGAGAAGGCCGAGGCCGACCGCCTGCTGACCCTGCGCAAGGTCCCGGCCTTCCAGCCCGGCGACACCGTACGGGTGAACGTCCGCATCAAGGAAGGCGAGCGCGAGCGCGTGCAGGCCTATGAAGGCGTCTGCATCGGCCGCGCCGGCCACGGGCTGCAGGAGAGCTTCACCGTGCGCAAGATCTCCTTCGGCGAGGGCGTCGAGCGGGTCTTCCCGGTGCTGTCGCCGATGATCGAGTCGATCGAGGTCAAGCGCCGCGGCGCGGTCCGCCGCGCCAAGCTCTATTATCTGCGCGACCGTCGCGGCAAATCCGCCCGCATCGCCGAACGCGCCATGGGCTCGCTCGGCCGCGGCGAAGCCGACGAACAGGCCGCCGAAGACTAGACACAACGGCCGGGCGCCGGGGTGGAAAGCCCCGGTTTCCCTATCGATTGCTTCCGCAACGTCATCTGAACGCGGGCTTGCGACGCCGCGCGTGGGCGCTAGTGTGGCGGCAAATTCGGCCCGGCGATCCCGGATCCGAATGATCGGGAGCGGTGAGATGGCTGACTTTGGCGCCGACGTTGAACTGGAAACCTTTCGCGGCGAGGCTCAGGCCTGGCTGGCGGCGAACTTCCCGGCCGCGTTGAGGGGCAAGGCCGGCGAGGCGATGGCCCTGATGGAAGGCGGCACGGTCGCCGGCGACATGGCGACCTGGCGCAATCGGCTCGCCGATAAGGGCTGGACCACCCCGACCTGGCCGACGGAATACGGCGGCGGCGGCCTTTCGGTGCTCCAGGCGCGGGTGCTGCAACAGGAAATGGACAAGGTCGGGGCCTTCAATCCGATCCACAGCATCGGCATGGGCATCACCATGATCGGCCCGACCATCCTCGACTACGGCACCCCTGAGCAGAAGAAGCGCCACATCCCGCCGATCGTGAAGGGCGAGGTGCGCTGGTGCGTCGGCTATTCCGAACCCGGCGCCGGCTCGGACCTGGCCTCGCTGACCACCAAGTGCGAGGACGCCGGCGACCATTGGCGCATCAATGGCTCGAAGATCTGGACCTCCGGCGCCCAATACGCCGACTGGTGCGGGGCGCTGGTGCGCACCGACACTTCGAAGAAGCATGAGGGCATCAGCTTCCTTTTGATCGACATGCACCAGCCGGGCATCGAGACTCGCCCGATCAAGCTGATGGCCGGCGCCTCGCCGTTCTGCGAGACCTTCTTCACCGATGCGCGCGCGGCCAAGGACGACATGCTGAGCGACATCAACAAGGGCTGGAGCGTCGGCAAGCGGCTGCTGCAGCACGAACGCGCCAGCCAGACCGGCGCGGGCGGCGGCATGGGCGGTGGTCGCTCGACCCCGCTGCAGGACATGGCCAAGACTTATGTCGGGGCCGACGAGGCCGGCCGCATCGCTGATTCCGACCTGCGCACCCGCGTGGCGCGCCATCTGATGGACTCCAAGGCCCACAGCCTGACCATCGCGCGGGCGACGGCCGAGGCGCGCGGCAATGCCAATCCGGGCAATGCGGCGTCGGTGCTGAAGAACTCCGCCACCAACGTCGCCCAGACCCGCTCGGAGCTGACCCTGGAGATCATGGGCCACCAGGGGCTCGGCTGGGAGGGCGAGGCGTTCACCACCGACGAGCTGCAGACCGTCCGCGGCTGGCTCTCCGGCAAGGCGATGTCGATCTACGGCGGCTCGGCCGAGATCCAGAACAACATCATCTCCAAGCGCATCCTGGGCCTGCCCGACGCAACGCAATCGACCTAAGCCGCGCGCCAGCTCCCAACCGTCATCGCCCGACTTGTTCGGGCGACCCATGAACACCGACGTTCGACGGTGATCATGAGCGGCTCAACCGCCCAGGAGAGCTTTCGTTGGCTCGAGATCATGGATGGCCCGGACAAGCCGGGCCATGACGGTGAAGTTGGGTTTAAGGCCGCGACTCCGCGACATACTCCGTCATCCCCTCGACCAGGGCGTCGAACATCAGGCGCATGCGCAGGCTGGACTTCAGGTCCTCGTGCATGGCGACCCAGACCTCCATGTCGAAGCGGAAGGCGTCGGTCAGGACCGGCACGAGGTCGGGATCGCGCCGGGCGATGCCGTACTGGCAGCCGCCGATGCCGAAGCCGGCCCTGAGCGCCGCCAACTGGGCCAGGTCGTTGTCGGAGCGGAAGGCGAAATGCTCGCGGGTCAGCGGCAATTGCAGGTCCCTCAGCGCGGCCAGTATCTCGACATTGCGGTCGAAGCCGATGCCGGCCAGGCCGGGTTCGAGTCGCTTTGGCGCGCCGTGGCGCTCCAGGTAGCGGCGATGGGCGAAGAGGCCGACGGGGATAGAGCCCACCCGCCGGGCGGTCAGCGCGCTCTGCGTCGGCCGGGCCATGCGCACGGCGATGTCGGCGTCGCGGCGCAGAAGGTCTTCCTGGCGGTCGGAGAGATCGAGTTCGATGATCACCTCGGGGTGCGCCTCGTGGAAGCGGGTCAGGATCGGCGGCAGCACCTCGGCGCCGCAGATATGGCTTGCGGTCACCCGGACCACGCCGCGCGCCTGGTCGGCCTCGCCGGAGGCGGTGCGCAGCAGGGCTTCGGCGGCGCTGGCCATGGCCTGGGCATGGGGCTGCAGCGCCAGGGCGGCCTCGGTGGCGCGCAGACCGCCGGGCGAGCGGGTGAAGAGAACGGCGCCCAGCCCGGCCTCCAGCGCCTCGATCTGCCGCCCCACCGTCGGCTGGGTCAGGCCGAGCGCGCGCGCCGCGCCGGACAGGCTGCCGAAGTCGAGAACCGCAAGAAAGGCGCGATAGAGATCCCAGTCCGGAACGGCCATACGTAAATGTATAACCAATCCACACATTCAGGCAATTCCGCATAGGCCGCTTGGGCCGCATGGTCGCTCATCAACGGAGCAGGTCCATGACCCAACCCCAAACGTCCACCAAGACCGCGCTGGTGATCGGTATTACCGGCTCGTTCGGCGGCCATACCGCCCAGGCGCTGCTGAAGCGCGGCTGGACGATCCGGGCCCTTGCCCGCAACCCGCAGGCCGCCGCGCAAAAGGCTGGCCCGCGCACCCCGATCGAATGGATCGAGGGCGACGCCATGAACCCCGCCGACGTGATGGCCGCCGCTGAAGGCGCCTCGGTCATCGTTCACGGCGCCAACCCGCCCGGCTATCGCAACTGGCGCGGCCTGGCGATCCCGATGCTGCGCGCGACCATCGCGGCCGCCGAGCACAACGGCGCGCGGATCGTCTTTCCGGGCAATGTCTACAACTTCCCCCCCGATTCCGGCGCGCACATCGCCGAGGACGCGCCGCAGGCGCCGATCACCCGCAAGGGCAAGATACGGGTGGAGATGGAGACCATGCTGCGCATCGCCGGCGGCCGAGGCGCGCGTGTGCTGATCGTCCGCGCCGGCGACTATTTCGGCCCGGCCGCGCCCAACAGCGCCCTAAGTTGGCAGACCACCCGCAGCCATGGACGCCTCCGCTCAGTCTATGCCGTCGGCCGCGGCGATGTCGGCCACGCCTTCGCCTATCTGCCCGACCTGGGCGAGACCACGGCGCGGCTCCTGGATCGCGAGGCCGATCTGGCCGATTTCGACGTCTTCCACTTCGGCGGTCATTGGCTGGAGCGGGCCGACGAGCTGGCCGCCTCGATCCGCCGGGTGACCGGAGCGCCAAAGCTGCCGGTCCGGCCCTTCCCGTGGGCGATGGTCTATGGCCTGTCGCCGTTCGTGGAGACCTTCCGCGAGCTGATCGAGATGCGCTACCTGCAAGATAAGCCGATCGGCCTCGACAACGCCAAGCTGGTCGCGTTCTTGGGGACGGAGCCGCACGCCGCACTGGATGCGGCGATCCGCGCCACGCTCGACGACATGGGCTGCCTGCCCGAGCATGAGGAGATGCATTCGATGCTCGGCGCACGCGCCTGATCGAACGCCGATATGATCGCCGCGCCCCTGGACTTGGCCGGGGGCGCCGCACTACATGCCGGCCATGTCCGGCCAAACCCTCTACGACAAGATCTGGAACGCTCATGTGGTCGCCGAAGACCCGAACGGCGAGACCATCCTCTATGTCGACCTGCACCTGATCCACGAAGTCACCAGCCCGCAGGCATTTGCGGGCCTGCGCGCCGCGCATCGGCCCGTGCGCCGGCCGGACCTGACGCTCGCGGTCGCCGACCACAATGTGCCGACCGAGGGCCAGGCGCTTGGCGTCGACGCCGTCGCCGACGACGAGGCGCGCCTGCAGTTGCAGACGCTCGGCCGCAACGTCGCCGAGGCGGGCATCGAGTTCTTTCCCATGGGCGACGTGCGCAACGGCATCGTCCACGTCGTCGGCCCCGAACAGGGCCGCACCCAGCCCGGGATGGTGATCGTCTGCGGCGACAGCCACACCTCGACCCACGGCGCTTTCGGGGCCTTGGCCCACGGCATCGGCACCAGCGAGGTCGAGCACGTGCTGGCCACCCAGACGCTGCGCCAGCGCAAGTCGAAGAACATGCGGGTCTGGTTCGATGGCGAGCCGGGTCCGGGCGTCGGCGCTAAGGACTACGCCCTGGCCATGATCGGCCGCATCGGGGCGGCCGGCGGCACCGGCTATGTCATCGAATATGCCGGGCCGGCGATCCGGGCGCTTTCGATGGAAGGGCGCATGACCCTGTGCAACCTGACCATCGAGGGCGGGGCGCGGGCCGGGCTGATCGCGCCTGACGACACAACCTTCGCTTATCTCGCCGGTCGCCCGGGGACGCCCAGGGGCGGCGGCTGGGCCATGGCGCTGGACCACTGGAAGCAGATCCGTTCTGACCCGGACGCCCCTTTCGACCGTGAGGAGCGGATCGATGTCGCGGCGCTGAAGCCCACCGTGACCTGGGGCACCAGCCCGGAAGACGTGGTCGAGATCGACGGTCGCGTGCCCGATCCCGCCGACTTCGAGGGCGAGAAGGCCGAGCAGGTGCGCCATGCCCTGGACTATATGGGCCTCGAACCCGGCCAGGCGATCGCAGACGCCCGCATCGACCGGGTCTTCATCGGCTCCTGCACCAATAGCCGCATCGAGGACCTGCGCGCTGCCGCGGCCGTGGCCAGGGGTCGCACGGTGGCCGACGGCGTCGTCGCCATGGTGGTGCCGGGCTCCGGCCTGGTGAAGGACCAGGCCGAGTCCGAAGGGCTGGACGAGGTCTTTCGCGCCGCCGGTTTCGACTGGCGCGAACCGGGATGCTCCATGTGCCTGGCCATGAACCCCGACAAGCTGCAGCCGGGCGAGCGCTGCGCCTCGACCTCCAACCGCAATTTCGAAGGCCGCCAGGGCCGCGGCGGTCGCACCCACCTGATGAGTCCGGCCATGGCGGCGGCGGCGGCGATCGCCGGCCACATCGTCGATGTCCGCGAACTGGCCCCGGCATGATCAGCGGCTTCGACCACGCGCCGATCATCGTCCGCGATCTCGAGGCGGCGGTCGCCGGCTACACGGCCATGCTCGGCCGCGCGCCCAGTTGGATCGGCCGTCACGACGGCGCCCGTCACGCCTGGTTTCAGCTGTCGAACGTCGCGCTGGAGGTGATCGCGGCCGACGGCGCCGGGACGACCGGCGACAACATCCGCTCCTGGCTGGAAGACGGCGACGAGGGCCCTTCGGCCATCGGCTTCTCCACCCCGGCCTTCGACGAGGCCCGCCGCACGCTGGAGCGCCGCGGCGTCGCGGTTCGGGCGCCCGAAGAAATGCACTCGGTCGACGAATCCGGACGAGAGCGCGTGTTGACGTTCGCCATGACCGACGCCGTGACCACGCGCGGCTTGCAGCTCTTCCTGGTCGAGCGCGAGGCGTCGGTAGCGCGCTGGCCGGTCTCGCCGCCGGTCACCGATGAAACCGCCGCCATCGCGGCACTCGACCACGTGGTGGTGCGCACCGCCAACGCCGAGGCGGCCATCGCCCTCTATGGCGCCAAGCTTGGCCTGGACCTGCGGCTCGACCGCTCGAACCCCGACTGGGGCTCGCGGCTGCTGTTCTTCCGCTGCGGCGACGCTGTGGTCGAGGTCGGCGCGGCCCTGAATGCGCCGGTGAGCGACGAGCCCGACCGGCTGGGCGGTTTCGCCTGGCGCGCGCCCGACCCCGAACAGGCCCGCGCGCGCATGGCGGCGGCGGGGCTGGACGTGTCGGAACTGCGCAAGGGCCGCAAACCCGGCACCAGCGTCTTCACCATCCGCGACGCGGTCGGCGGCCCCAACCTGGTCATCAGCGCCACCGGCGCCGGAGAAAACTGATGCGCGCCTTCACCCGCCTGGACGGCCGCGCCGCCCCGATGCCGATCGCCAACATCGACACCGACCAGATCATCCCCAAACAGTTCCTCAAGACCGTCGAGCGCGAGGGTCTCGGCAAGGGCCTTTTCTACGATTTGCGCTTCGACGAACAAGGCGGTCTGAAAGACGACTTCGTGCTGAACAGCACCGCGTTCCAGGGCGCAAACGTGCTGATCGCCGGCGAGAATTTCGGCTGCGGCTCCAGCCGCGAGCATGCGCCCTGGGCGCTGCTCGACTTCGGCATCACCTGCGTGATCGCACCGTCCTTCGCCGACATCTTCTATGAGAACTGCTTCCAGAACGGCCTCTTGCCGGTGGTGCTGCCCGACGACCAGGTGCGCCGGCTGAGCGCCGAGGCCAAGGGCGGCAACCACGTCTTTTCCGTCGACCTGGAGGCGCAGACCGTGATCGCGCCGTCCGGCGTGGCCTTCCATTTCGACATCGATCCCGGCCGCAAGGAAAAGCTGCTCAAGGGGCTGGACGCCGTCGGCGAGACCCTGCAGCACCGCGAGCACATCGGCGAATTCGAACAGCGCCGGAAACTGTCGCGCCCGTGGCTGGAGAAGCACGCGTGAGCCTGATCGTCGCCGGCACGGTGCGCGTGCCGGCGGAGAACCTCGACGGCTTGCGCCCGCACATGCTGGCCATGATGACCGCCAGTCGCGCCGAGGACGGCTGCGCGGCCTATGGCTACGCCGAAGACGTGGCCGAGCCCGGCCTGATCCATGTCTTCGAAGTCTGGCGCGACCAGGCGGCGCTGGACGCCCATTTCAAGACCGCCCATATGGCCGCCTGGCGCGCGGCCTGGCCCGGGTTCGGGGTTACCGACCGCGACCTCAAGGCCTATGAGATCGCCGCCGAACGCGCGCTTTAGACCAAGGAATATTCATGAGCAATCTGCTTCTCCTGCCCGGCGACGGCATTGGTCCGGAAGTCACGGCGCAAGTCCGGCGGGTCGCCGAGCGGCTGACCAACGACCTGGTGATCGAAGAACGGCCGTTCGGCGGGGCGAGTTATGATCTGCACGGAATGCCGCTGACCGATGAGACCCTGGCCCTGGCCAAGGCATCGGACGCTGTGCTCAAGGGCCCGATCGGCGGGCCGAAGTGGGATGGCAGTACGCAGCGCCACCTGCGACCTGAAGCCGGCCTGCTGGCGCTCAGGGCCGGCATGGAGGTCTTCGCCAACCTGCGCCCCGCCATCTGTTTCGAATCCCTCGCCGACGCCTCGACCCTGAAGCGCGAGGTGATCGAGGGCGTCGATGTGATGATCGTCCGCGAGCTCACCGGCGGCGTCTATTTCGGCCAGCCGCGCGGCATCGAGGCCATGCCCGACGGCGGTCGGCGTGGCGTCGACACCCAGGTCTACACCACCCATGAGATCGAGCGGGTCGCGCGGGTGGCTTTCGAACTCGCCCGCGGGCGGCGAAACAAGGTGACCTCGGCGGAGAAGTCCAACGTCATGGAGACCGGCCTGCTCTGGCGCGAGGTGGTCACCGAACTGCATGCGCGCGACTATGCCGACGTGACGCTGGAGCACATGCTGGCCGACAACACCGCCATGCAGCTGGTCAGGGACCCGCGCCAGTTCGACGTCATCGTCACCGACAACCTGTTCGGCGACATCCTCTCCGACGAGGCGGCCCAGCTGACCGGCTCCCTGGGCATGCTGCCCTCGGCCTCGCTTGGCGCGCCCGGCAAGCCCGGCCTGTTCGAGCCCATCCACGGCTCCGCGCCCGACATCGCCGGGCGCGGCTGGGCCAATCCGCTGTCGACCATCCTTTCGTTCGAAATGGCCCTGCGCTGGTCGCTCGGCCGCCCGGACCTGGCCGATCGGCTGGGTGGCGCGGTCAAGGCCGCGCTCGACGGCGGCGCCCGCACCCGGGACATCGGTGGGTCGATGTCGACCACCGAAATGGCCGACGCGGTGCTGGCGCGGCTTTAGGGCGTCAGAGCAGCTCTTCGGGGGGGCCCATCATGTGGATGCCGGCGTCGACGTGGACGATCTCGCCGGTGGCCGACCGGCCCAGGTCGGAGGCCAGCCACAGCGCGGTGCCGGCGACGCTCTCGACGGCCGTGTGTTCCTTCAGCGCGCTCAGCGCGGCGCTCTTGGCATGCATCGAGCGGCCGCCGGAGATGCCGGCCAGCGACAGGGTGCGGATCGCGCCGGCGGAGATGGCGTTGACGCGGATCTTCTGCGGTCCCAGGTCGCGCGCCGCATAGCGCACGGCCGATTCCAGCGCCGCCTTGGCCACGCCCATCATGTTGTAGTTGAGCATCGGACGCTCGGCGCCGAGATAGGTGAGCGTGATGATCGAGCCGCCGTTGGGCATCAGCTTGGCCGCCCGCCGGGTGGCATCGACGAAGCTGTAGACCGAGATGTCGAGCGCGAAGTGGAAGCCGTCGCGGGTGGTGTTCTCCACGAACGAGCCCATCAGCTGTTCGCGATTGGCCATGGCGATGGCATGGACCAGGAAATCGAGCCTCCCCATCGACTTTTCGATCTGCGCGAAGGCGGAGTCCATCGAGGCGTCGTCGCTGACGTCGCAGGCGATGGGCAGGCCGCCGACGCTTTCCGCCAGCGGCTTGGCGCGCCGCTCGTTCGACTCCATGTAGGTGATCGCCAGCTCGGCGCCCTGGGCGGCCATCTGGGCGGCGATGCCGTAGGCGATCGAGTGGCTGTCGGCCAGGCCCATGATCAGGCCCTTCTTGCCCTTCATCAGGTCGCCCTTGGGCAGGTCGAATTCGTCGGCCAAGATCAGCCTCCCATTTGGATTTGTGTTTTAGCCTGCCTAGCAGGCCGGCCGTCAGCCGTCGACGCGGCTCATCACCAGGGCGCCGTTGGTGCCGCCGAAGCCGAAGCCGTTCGACATCACCGTCTCCAGCGCCATCTCCTTGCGTTCGCGCAGGATCGGCAGGTCGGCAAAGGCCGGGTCGATGGTCTCGATGTGGGCGCTCTCGCAGGCGAAGCCGGCCTGCATCATCAAGAGGCAATAGATCGCCTCCTGGGCGCCGGCCGCGCCGAGACTGTGGCCGGTGAGCGACTTGGTCGAGGAGATCAGCGGAATATCGCCGCCGAACACCTCGCGCACCGCCTCCATCTCGCGCACGTCGCCGACCTCGGTCGAGGTGCCGTGCGGGTTCAGATAGTCGATCCGCCGCCCGCCGGCCGCCGCCACGGCCATGCGCATGCAGCGCACCGCGCCCTCACCCGACGGCGCGACCATGTCGTAGCCGTCGGAATTGGCGGCGTAGCCGGTGATCTCGGCATAGATTTTCGCGCCCCTGGCCTTGGCGTGCTCGAACTCTTCCACCACCACAACACCGGCGCCGCCGGCGATGACGAAGCCGTCGCGGCCCGCGTCATAGGCGCGGCTGGCCACGGCCGGGCGGTCGTTATAGCGGCTGGACATGGCGCCCATGGCGTCGAACAGGTCGGACAGCGTCCAGTCCAGCTCCTCGCAGCCGCCGGCGAACACGATGTCCTGTTTGCCGAACTGGATCTGCTCGGCGGCGGCGCCGATGCAATGGGTCGAGGTCGCGCAGGCCGAGGAGATCGAATAGTTGATCCCCTTGATGCGAAACCAGGTCGAGAGCACGCCAGAGGGGCCGGAGCTCATCGCCTTGGGCACCGCGAACGGGCCGATGCGCTTGGGGCCTTTTTCGCGGGTGATGTTGGCCGCCTCGACGATGGCCCGGGTCGAGGTTCCGCCGGAGCCAACGATCAGGCCGGTGCGCTCGTTGGAGACCTCGGCCTCCTCAAGGCCGGAATCGGCGATCGCCTGTTCCAGCGCCAGATGGGCGTAAGCGGTGCCGGGGGCCAGGAAGCGGGCGGCGCGGCGGTCGATCAGCGCCTCCCAGTCGATCACCGAGGGCGCGTGCACCTGGGAGCGGAAGCCGAGCTCGGCATATTCCGGCGCCGCGACGATGCCAGAGCGCGCCTCGCGCAACGAGGCGGTGACCGCCTCGGCGGTGTTTCCGATCGGGGAGACGATCCCCAATCCCGTGATGACAACCCGGCGCATCATCTTCCCCGGTCAGTTCAGGTCCTTGGCGTCGAACAGGCCGACGCGAAGGTCGCGGGCCCCGTAGATGGGCTGGCCGTCGGCCTCCATCACGCCATCGCCGACGCCCATCACCAGTTTACGGATAATAACGCGCTTCAGATCGATCCTGTAGGTGACGCGCTTGATCTTCGGCGCCACCTGGCCGGAGAACTTCACCTCGCCGACGCCAAGCGCGCGCCCGCGTCCGGGCCCGCCCGACCAGGCCAGGAAGAAGCCGACCAGCTGCCACATGGCGTCGAGCCCGAGGCAGCCCGGCATGACCGGATCGCCCAGGAAGTGGCATTGGAAGAACCACAGGTCGGGGTCGATATCGAGCTCCGCGACCACGTAGCCCTTGCCGTGCAGGCCGCCCTGGCCGGTGATTTCGGTGATGCGGTCGAACATCAGCATCGGCGGGTTGGGAAGTTGGGCGTTGCCAGGCCCGAACATGTCGCCGCGAGCGCAGGCGAGCAGGTCTTCCTTCTCGAACTGCGACTTCGTGGTCCAGGCCGTCATGCGCTACTCGCCAGACGCGGCCAACGCCGCCGTAAGCTGTTCGCCAGGGTTAGCACGCCGGGCTTGTCGGTCTCAACGACATTGCGGCGCCTCGGTTGCGCCCCAGACCGTGGCGGCGTCGATCCAGCCGGACGCCGCGCCCACATGCACCTTGCACCAGCCCTTGGCGCAGTGGTCGACCGCCGCCAGCGCGCGCGAGGCCAGATAGGCGGCGACGGGCGCATCCTTGCGCGGCCGCTGCAGGATCGGCGCGGGCCCGGCTTGCGTGCGCATCACGGTGCGATGGCCGTCGGTGGTGCGCTCGTGCACCCAGGAAAGCGAGCCGTCCGGATCGCAGATGCGCCGCCATTCGTTGGACTCGGCCACCACCTGCACCGGCAGGCCGCGCACGTGATAGACCCAGAGCAGCCGGTGCTCGTCGCCCGGCCCCGAACGGGCGTTCACCTTGTCGAACTTCAGCGAGACGTAGCGCGGCACCGGCAGGCCCGAGGGCGTCGGGCGATCCTCGTCGGCGGCGCGACCCTGGCCCGTCTGCAGCACGACTATGATCCCCGCCAGGGCGCCGATCGCCCAGCCGCCGCCCAGCCTCGATCGCTTCGCCAACCGCCACCCCTCCACGCCTTGGCCCCGCTGGACCCGTTTGCTACAAGCCGCCCGAAGCGTGCGCACGCAAGCGCCGCACGCGCCCGCCAGCCTAAGCCCCATTTCGAACCGCAACCATGACCGACCGCAAGCCGAAAGTCGTCGTCACGCGCAAGCTGCCCGAGCCGGTCGAGGCGCGGATGCGCGAGCTGTTCGACGTCGTCCTGAACGACGACGACCGGCCGATGGATGCCGCCGCCCTGGCCGCGGCGGTCGCCGATGCCGATGTGCTGGTCCCCACCATCACCGACCAGATCGACAAGGCGCTGATCGCCGCCGCCGGCCCGCGCTTGCGGATCATCGCCAATTTCGGCGCCGGCGTTGACCATATCGACGTCGAGGCCGCCCATGCCCGCGGCATCGCGGTGACCAATACGCCGGGCGTACTGACCGAAGACACCGCCGACATGACCATGGCCCTGATCATGGCCGTGGCGCGCCGGCTGGTGGAGGGCGCCAACATCGCCCAGGCGGGGGAGTTCGCCGGCTGGTCGCCGACCTGGATGCTGGGCAAACGGCTGCGCGGCGCCAGCCTCGGCATCATCGGCATGGGCCGGATCGGCCAGGCCCTGGCCCGCCGCGCCAAGGCGTTCGGGCTGACGATAAATTACCACAACCGCAAACCCGCCGGCCGACTGATCGAGGAGGAGCTGGGCGCGACCTTTTGGGACAGCCTCGACCAGATGCTGGCCCACATGGACATCATCTCGCTCAACTGCCCGCACACGCCGGCCACCTATCACCTCTTGTCGGCCCGGCGGCTGAAGCTGCTCCAGCGGCACGCCATCGTCGTCAATACCGCGCGCGGCGAGGTGATCGACGAGGCCGCCATGGCCAATATGCTGCAGGCGGGCGAACTGGGCGGCGCCGGGCTGGACGTCTTCGAACACGAACCGACCATCAATCCGCGCCTGCTCAAGCTCCGCAACGTGGTGCTTTTGCCGCACATGAGCTCGGCCACGGTCGAGGCTCGCATCGAGATGGGCGAAAAGGTGATGATCAACATCCGCACCTTCCTCGACGGCCACAAGCCGCCGGACCGCGTCATCCCCTCGATGCTGTAGCGCCGTCTTGCACATCCCCCCAGAAGCCCGAGGCCGATCCGCCGCCCGCGTTTCCTTGCCCGACTATCTGCACAAGGCCCGAATGCGCTACCGGTTTGCAGGGCAAGCCGACCCGTGGCTGCTGGCCGGCTGCTTCGCGGCCTTCGTGGTCGTCTGGTCGACCTATGCCGGGATTTCCGATCTGCCGGTCGCCGTCCATCAGGACATGACCGAGGCCTATGTCTGGGGCCGTGAATTCCAGCTGGGCTATAACCAGCATCCGCCGTTCTGGGCCTGGATCGCTGGCGCCTGGTTCTGGGCCGAGCCGCGCACCACCTGGTCGTTCGACCTCTTGGCCATACTGAATGCCGGAATCGGCTTGCTCGGCGCCTGGTGGCTGACCGGCGACTTCACCTCGGGCAACCGCCGCATCGCGGCCTCGGCGCTCTTGCTGCTGACGCCGTTCTATACGTTCCTCAGCCTCAAATATAACGCCAACTCGATCTTCCTCTCGCTCTGGCCCTGGGCCTTGCACGTCTTCGTGCGCTCGATCGACGAGCGGAAATTGAGCGACGCCATCTGGTTCGGCGTGCTGATGGCCGCGGCCATGCTGTCGAAATACTACGCCATCGTGCTGGCGATGAGCTGCCTGCTGGCCGCCCTGCTGCACCCGGAGCGGCGGCGCTACTTCACCTCATGGGCGCCCTATGTTTCGCTGGCCGTTGGCCTGGTGCTGTTTTCGCCGCACGTCTGGTGGCTGTTCCAGAACGACTTCCGCTCGGTGCATTACGCCACCAGCCTCAGCGCCACCCACGCCATCTCCAAGACCGACTGGATCGCCCCGGCGCGCTATGCGCTCAACACCATACTCGCCTGCATCGGCTACCAGGTCGGGGTCATCGGCCTAATACTGGCGGTCAGCCGCACCGGCCCGCGCGCGTGGTTCGCCGCCAGCCAAGCGCGGCTGGCCGAGCCGCGCTTTCGCGTCCTGCTCGCTCTCGCCTGGTCGCCGCTGCTGTTCACGGCGCTGTTCGGGCTGGTGCTGCATCTGAAGATCTCGTCCAACATGACCATCGGCGTCTTCAGCCTGGCGCCGCTGTCGCTGATCGGGCTGATCGGGGTGCGCGACGACAGGCGGCTGGCGCGGCGCAGCATCCAGCTGGCCGTCGGCCTGTCGCTCGCCGCCCTGATCGCCTCGCCGCTGGTCGCCTACGGCATGATCCGGCTGTCGAAGGATCCCCGGGTGGCCCTGCCGCAGATGGAGCTGGCGCGCGACGCCACCCAGGTCTGGCAACATGTCACCGGCCGGCGCCTGGTCTATGTGGCGGGCGAGGCGCTCTATCCGGGCGCCGTCGCCTTTTACAGTGGCGACCGGCCGCACAGCTTCATCCACTTCGACTATGGCCAGGCGCCCTGGGTGACGCCGGAGAGGCTGGCCAGGGACGGCCTGCTGGCGGTGTGCGAGACGGACGATGCGGCCTGCCTCGCCGCCGCCGCTCGGTACTCGACGCCTCAGACGCTGCGGGCGCCGCTCACAATCAGCCACAGCTTCTGGGGCTACGCGCGCGCGCCGCGCTCCTTCATGCTCTTCCTGACCCCGCCGCTAAGCCCGGCGATTGCGCCGGCCCATCGGGGCTGATCGCAGACGGTGCGGCGCATTGCGCGCGGATGTGAGCCATGACAACATCAGGCATGGCCAAGTCGCGCTACCACCACGGCGATCTCGCCAACGCCTTGGTCGAGGCGGCGCTGAAACTGGTCGACCAAGGCGGGGCGGAAGCCGTTTCGCTGCGCGACCTCGCCCAGTCGCTCGGGGTGTCGCGTGCCGCACCCTACAGGCATTTTGAGGATCGGGACGCCCTGTTGGCCGCGGTGGCCGCGCGCGGGTTCGAGGATCTGAACGCCGAATACGAGGCCGCCTTGGCGATGCCTGGCGGCGGCGAGGCCGTCCTCTATGCCGCCTCCCAGGCCTTTTTCGGCTTCGCCGCCCGCCGGCCCGGCCTCTACCGGCTGATGTTCCAGAGCGACCTGCTCAATCGCAACCCGCCGCCGGCGGTGCTGATCCCGCCCGCCGACCGCTCCTATCGCCTCGTCTGGCGCGCCATCGAGGCCGCCTTCCCGGAGGCCGACGAAGCCGAGGTGAAGGTGCGCGCCCTGATCATGGTCTCGACCTCGCACGGCTTCCTGGCTCTCGATCAGGCCGGCCGCTTCAAGCCGTTCATGTACGAGCCGATGACCCACGACCAGATGGTCGAGGCGGTGATGCGTTCGGCGATGCGCGCCGACTGAGGCCTAACCGCAGGCGGGGCAGGCGGGATCGGCGCCGACGCGCACGGTGCGGGTCTCGGCGGAAAGCGCGTCGTAGATCAAGAGACGCCCGGCCAGGCTGTCGCCTGCGCGGGTGATCAGTTTGATCGCTTCCAGCGCCATCATGGCGCCGATGACGCCGGCCAGGGCGCCGATGACGCCGACCGTCACGCAGGTCTCGGCTTCCGGCGGGATGTCAGGCACCAGGCAGCGATAGCAGGGCTGGCCCGAGAACACCCCGATCTGGCCGGTCCAGCGGCCGATGGCCCCGGAAACCAGCGGCTTGCCCTCGCCCAGGCAGGCGTCATTGATCGCGAACCGGGTGGCGAAGTCGTCCGTGCCGTCGAGCACCAGGTCGTAGGGGCGCACCAGCGCCGCTGCGTTGTCTGGGCCCAGCCTGACCGTGAGGGGCTCGAGCGCGACATGGGCGTTCAGCCCGCTTAGCCGTTCGGCCGCGGCTTCGACCTTGGGCCGGCCGATGTCGGCGCTGTCGTAGAGGATCTGCCGCTGCAGGTTGGACAAGGCGACGATATCGGGATCGGCCAGGCCGATGCGGCCGACGCCGGCCGCGGCCAGATAGAGGGCGGCCGGCGCGCCGAGGCCGCCAGCGCCGACGATCAGCACGCTGGCGGCCTTCAGCGCCTGCTGGCCCGCACCGCCGATCTCGCGCAGCACCAGGTGGCGGGCATAGCGGTCAACCTCCTCGTCGCTGAAGCTCATCCACCTTGACCCGGGGTCTCGCGCCCGCCACATGCGCCCCATGACCGATAACACTTTTCCGGACTGGCATGGGACAACCATCCTGGCGGTGCGCAAGGGCGGCCAGACCGTCATCGCCGGCGACGGCCAGGTCACCCAGGGCCAGACTGTGGTCAAGGGCAATGCGCGCAAGGTGCGCACCCTGGCCGACGGCCGGGTGATCGCCGGCTTCGCGGGCGCCACCGCCGACGCCTTCACCCTGATCGAGCGGTTGGAGGCCAAGCTGGAGCAGTATCCGGAGCAGCTGTCGCGCGCCTGCGTCGATCTGGCCAAGGACTGGCGCACCGATCGCGGCCTGCGCCGGCTGGAAGCCATGCTGATCGTCGCCGACAAGGCCAATCTCTATACGGTCACCGGCGCCGGCGACGTGCTGGAGCCGGAACATGGCGCGGCGGCCATCGGCTCGGGCGGCCAGTTCGCCTTGGCCGCGGCTCGGGCGCTGATGGGTTTCGACCTGCCGGCGGAAGAGATCGCCCGGCGCGCCATGGCCATCGCCGCCGAGATCTGCGTCTACACCAACACCGCTCTGGTGGTCGAAACCCTGAGCGCCTGAAGGCTTTCATGACGGATTTTTCGCCCCGCGAGATCGTCTCCGAACTCGACCGCTTCATCGTCGGCCATGTCGAGGCCAAGCGCGCCGTGGCCGTGGCCCTGCGCAACCGCTGGCGCCGCCAGCACGCGCCCGACGAGATACGCGACGAGATCACGCCGAAGAACATCCTGATGATCGGCCCCACCGGGGTCGGCAAGACCGAGATCGCCCGGCGGCTGGCGCGGCTGGCGCAGGCGCCCTTCCTGAAGGTCGAGGCGACCAAGTTCACCGAGGTCGGCTATGTCGGCCGCGACGTCGACCAGATCATGCGCGACCTGGTCGAGCAGGCGCTGAGCATGGTCCGCGAAAAGCGCCGCGGCGCCGTGCGCGCCCGCGCCGAGGCCGCCGCCGAGGAGCGCATCCTCGACGCCCTGGTCGGGCCGGGCTCCGGTCCGGCGACGCGCGACAGCTTCCGCAAGAAGCTCCGCGCCAGCGAGTTGGACGACAAGGAGGTGGAACTCACCCTGGCCGATTCCGGCTCGCCGCTGCAGGGGTTCGACATTCCCGGCCAGCCCGGCGCGTCGATGGGGGTGCTGAACCTGTCGGACATGATGTCCAAGGCCTTCGGCGGCCGCACCAAAACCCACAAGACCACGGTCTCCGGCGCCTATGCGCCGCTGATCGCCGAGGAGAGCGACAAGCTGCTCGACCAGGAGGCCCTGACCCAGGAAGCGCTTGAGCTGGCCGAGACCAGCGGCATCGTCTTCATCGACGAGCTGGACAAGGTGGCCTCGCGCTCCGATCGCGTCGGCGCCGACATCTCCCGCGAAGGCGTCCAGCGCGACCTCTTACCGCTGATCGAGGGCACGACGGTTTCCACCAAGTACGGGCCGGTGAAGAGCGACCACGTCCTCTTCATCGCCTCGGGCGCCTTTCATGTCGCCAAGCCCTCGGACCTGCTGCCCGAGTTGCAGGGCCGGTTGCCGATCCGGGTCGAGCTGAAGCCACTCACCCGCGACGATTTCCGCCGCATCCTGACTGAGCCGGAGGCCAATCTCATACGGCAGAACCAGGCCCTGATGGCCACCGAGGGCGTGACATTGACCTTCACCGCCGACGCCATCGACGCCCTGGCCGACGCCGCCGTGGCCGTGAACGGAGCGGTGGAGAACATCGGCGCGCGCCGCCTGCAGACCGTGCTGGAAAAGGTGGTCGAGGAGATCAGCTTCACCGCCGGCGATCGCTGCGGCGAGACCCTGGTCATCGACGGCGCCTATGTGCGCGAGCGGGTCGAGGCGCTGTCGCAGAACGCCGACCTGTCGCGGTTCATCCTTTAGGACGTCACGGCTGGCGGGTGGTGATGTCGGAGTACGGGCCGCCGTCGCGGATGGTCTTGTTGCGATAGATCACCGCGCCGATGACGTTCGGCGTTCGCCCGATCGCGGCGCAGAACGCCTCCCAGGACGCGGACGGCACCCACAGGCACGGCGTCTTCGGGTCTTCGTCGATGGCGATGTCGACAAGATCCTTGATGTCCATGTCGCGTCCCCGGGGTCGTTGGACCGGGCGTATTTTAGCCAGACCGCGCTTTCGCCGACAAGGATCGAGCGCCTTGCGGCTGGAGGTTGCTGGGCCACATCAGTACCGCTCCGCCCGCGCCGCCTGGATGGCGCGCTCGAGGGCCGCGGCGAAGTCGCCGCGCTCCTTCGGACTGAGGGCGCGAGCGACGGTGAGGCGTCGCCCCGAGAGGCGCAAGCGCACGCGCGTGTCGTGCTCGCCGGCGAACTCGACGGCGACGGCGGTAAAGGCGGTCGGTGAGCGCCAGACGGTGCGCGAGCGGCCCGCCGCCTCATAGGCGACGCGCACCTCCTCGGCCGAGACTTGCACCCGCTCGGCCAGCCGGCCGCTGACGTAGGAGGCGCGAAAGGCGATCAGCACGCCCAGGACGTCCAGGCCCAGAAAGACCGGAACCGGGATGGCCCCGATGGCCAGGAAGAAGGCCGCGGTGATTGTGTTGAAGACGACCAAGGCGCCGATCAGCCAGTAGAATCCCTTGAGCGGCAACGAGCGGTTGGGGGTGATCACCGCGTCCATGTAGAGCGCCGCCGGCATGGACGGATGGTCGTTCGGCCACACTCGCCGGTCAAGCGCCCGCGAAGCTCTTGACGCAGCCGGTGGACGGGGCAACCTCTATGCCGCAATGCAAGGCGAACTCACCTACGCCATCGCTCCGGCCGGCCCCTCGGACGCCGCCGCCCTGGCGCGCGTGCATGTCGACGCCTGGCGCGAGACCTATGCCGGCATCCTGCCCAGCCTCTATCTGGAGCGGATGTCGAGCGCGCTGCACGAGCATCGCTGGCGCCAGCGGCTGCTCTCGACCCGCGAGGCCACCCTGGCCGCGGAGGGGCACAAGGGCCTGGTCGGCTACGTCTCGGCCGAACGGTCCAGGCGCTCGCGCACCGGCGTCGAGGCCGAGATCACCACCCTCTATGTGCTCAAGCAGGCGCAAGGCCGCGGTCTGGGCCGCGACCTGTTCGTCGCCGCCGCGCGGGTGATGGCGGCGCGCGGCGCCACCTCGCTGGTGGTCTGGGTGCTGCGCGACAATCTGAAGGCGCGCGCCTTTTACGAGCGGCTGGGCGGCCGGCGCGAGGACGTCGGCAACGAATATGTCGGCGGCGCGGTGGTGGCCTCGGTGCTTTATCGCTGGCCCGACCTGAAGGGCTGGCTGGCCGCGTAGACGCCTGCCCCACCCCCACCCTCATCCCCCGCTGTAGCGAAGCGGAATGCGGGGATCCATGAGCGCATGCCTTGGTGATTGCCAGGAGCGTGGCCGCCAAGCCTCTGCGAACTCACATCACTTTGCGATCATGGGTGGCCCGGACAAGCCGGGCCATGACGGATTTTATTGAGGCAGAAGCCTCAGGCCGTCTTGGTGTCGCTGTCGGCGCCGGTGACGCCGTCCCAGAAGTGCTTGGCCTTGGTGAAGAAGCCGCGCGTGCGGGGGTGCTGTTGCTCGCCGCAGATGCCGGCCAGTTCGCGCACCAGCTCCTTCTGACGCGCGGTGAGCTTGGTCGGGGTCTCGACCATCAGTTCGACCATCAGGTCGCCGCGGTCGCGCGAGCGCAGGGACGGCATGCCGCGGCCCTTCAGGCGCACGATGGAGCCGGTCTGGGCGCCCTCCGGCACCTTGACCTTAATCTTGCAATTGCCGTCGCAGTTCTCGCCGCCGAGCAGGCAGGGTGCGTCGATCTCGCCGCCGAGCACGGCGGTGAACATCGGCACCGGCACACTGCACAACAGGTCTAGCCCGTCGCGCTCGAACAGTTCGTGCGGCCTGACCGACAGGAAGATGTAGAGGTCGCCGCGCGGGCCGCCGCGGGCGCCGGAATCGCCCTCGCCGGAGAGACGGATGCGGGCGCCGTCGTCGACGCCCGAGGGGATGCGCACCGAGAGCGTGCGTTCGCGCCTGAGCTGGCCGTGGCCGTGGCAGTCGCGGCAAGGATCCAGCACCAGCCGGCCGGTGCCGCCGCAGCGCGGGCAGGCGCGCTCGATGGAGAAGAAGCCCTGAGTGGCGCGCACCCGGCCGGCGCCGCCGCAGGTTCCGCATGCGGTCGGGCTGGTGCCGGGCTTGGCGCCGGAGCCTTTGCAGGTCTCGCAGGTCATGGCGGCGGGAATCGAGATCTCGACCTCGGCCCCGGCATAGGCCTGCTCCAGGGTGATCTCCAGATCGTAGCGCAGGTCCTGGCCGCGCGCCGGGCCGCTGTTCTGGCGGCCGCGTCCGGCGCCGAACATGTCGCCGAAGGCCTGGCCGAACACCTCGTTGAAGATGTCATGCACGTCGTTGAAGCCGCCGCCGCCCGCGCCGCTCACCCCGGCATGGCCGAAGCGATCGTAGGCCGCGCGTTTTTGCGCGTCGCAGAGCACCGAATAGGCTTCGTTGATTTCCTTGAACCGCCCGGACGCCTCTTCGCAGCCGCCGTTGCGGTCGGGGTGGTGCTCCATGGCCAGCTTGCGGTAGGCGATCTTCAGATCGCCGTCGCCGCAGCCGCGCTCCACGCCGAGCACCTCGTAATAATCACGCTGCGTCAAAACGTTCGACCCTTACCAACTGTCGCATCGATCGTTCCGCCCCGATGGCCCCGCTTGGATGTGGGCCATCGGGACGGACTTCGCAATGAGCGCTTCTTGGTCAACGGACAAGACGCGCCCCCCGCGATCGATCGTCACGCCGACTTTTGCTCGTCGTCGACTTCCTCGAACTCGGCGTCGACAACCCCGTCGTCGGCCTTGGGGCCCTCGCCCTCGCCCTCGGTTTCGCCGCCGGCCTGGGCCTTGTACATGGCCTCGCCCAGCTTCATCGACGCCTGCAGCAGGGTCTGGGTCTTGGCCGAGATCGCCTCGGCGTCATCACCCTCCAGGGCCGCCTTCACGTCGGCGATCGCCGTCTCGATGGCGGTCTTGTCTTCGGGGCTGACCTTGTCGCTGTGCTCGGCCATGGCCTTTTCGGTGGAGTGCACCGCCGCGTCGGCCTGGTTGCGCGCCTCGACCGCGGCCTTGCGCTTCTCATCGTCGGCCTTATGCGACTCGGCTTCCTGGACCATGGCCTGGATGTCGGCTTCGGAAAGGCCGCCGGTCGCCTGGATGCGGATCGACTGCTCCTTGTTGGTCGCCTTGTCCTTGGCCGAGACGTTGACGATGCCGTTGGCGTCGATGTCGAAGGTGACCTCGA